>NZ_JRGL01000007.1 GCF_000764655.1 Aeromonas aquatica | reverse complement strand
TCCGCCACCTTCGCACATTGTCATCAATCTTGTTTTACATGCCATCGATGGAGCATGTTGCAGTATGGTGCGAAGAGAGGGACTCGAACCCTCACATCCGTGGGACACTAACACCTGAAGCTAGCGCGTCTACCAATTCCGCCACCTTCGCATCACTGCGGTCGTGGATTCTATAGAGTTTTGGGGGGGCGTCAACAGCCAAAGGGGACTTTTTTCGCTGTTGACGGGTAAAGCCGTATTAAGGGCGCAAAACTTCAGCAATCGGCGTCAAACAGAGGCCAGCGCATCCCGGTACATCTGTTCGTACAGAGGGACGGAGTCCGCCCAGTTGAAACGGGTCTGCATGGCGTTGTGCTGCACCTTGGCGAAACGGGCGGGTTCTTGCAGGTAGTGGAGCAGGCTGCGGCGCATGGCATCGAGCAGGGTGCTGGCGGTGGGATCGTTGAAACAAAAGCCGGTGGCCCGCTCGGGATCGGCATCCCAATCCACCACTGTATCTTTAAGGCCACCGACGGCTCGCACCAGCGGCAGGGTGCCATAGGCCAGGCTGTACATCTGGTTGAGGCCGCAAGGCTCGAACAGGGAAGGCATCAGGAAGAAGTCGGCGCCAGCCTCCACCAGGTGGGCCAGTCGGTCGTCATAGGCGTTGATGAAGGCGAAGCGGTCAGGATGTTGCTGGGCGATGGCCTGCAGCTGGGCGGCAAGAGAGGGATCGCCGGATCCCACTATCACCACCTGGACCTGATGCTGCAGGAACTTGTCCAGCACAGGGATCAGCAGGTGAACCCCTTTTTGCTCTGTCAGGCGACATACCATGCCATAGATTGGCAGATCTGCAGCAGGAAGACCTGCCTCTTGCTGCAGGGTCTGCTTGCAGACACGCTTGCCGGCCAGGTTTTCGACATCATAGGTGGTCGGCAGCAGGGCATCGGTGGCGGGATCCCAGTCCTGATAGTCGCAGCCGTTGAGGATGCCGCGCAGGTCGCTCGCCCGCTGCTGGAACACGCTGGCCATGCCGTGGGCGCCCAGGTGGGTCAGCAGCTCGCTGGCATAGTTGGGGCTGACCGCATTGATTTTGTCGGCATACAAGACCCCGCACTTGAGCAGGTTGATGTGACCGTAGTCGTAGTTGATACGCTGCTCGTAGTCACCTATCTCCGGCACGGCCCAGAACTGGGCGCGATCGAACACGCCCTGAAAGGCGGCATTGTGGATGCTGATCACCGAGCGGGTGCGCTGGAAAAACGGGTTGCGAGCATGGCGGGTCTTGAGCAGCAGCGGCAGCAGGCCGGTGTGCCAGTCGTTGCAGTGCGCTATGTCGGGGGCAAAATCGAGCTGCTCGCACGCGTGCAGTGCCGCCGCCGCCAGGAAGGCGAACCGCTCGCCGTTGTCGGGGTAGGCCTGATTGTTCTCGGCATAGAGCTGGGCGCGGTCGAAATACTGCGGACAATCCAGCAGGTAGACGCAGATCCCGTCCAGCTCCAGCTGATGGATGCGATAACTGATGTCGGCCTTGTCCGGCGGGGTAGGCAGCCAGCGCGAGGCGACGAGCTTGGCCTCGTCCCGTCGCTTGAGGGTCTTATAGAAGGGCAGGATGATGCGAACGTCGTGGCCCTCTCGGGCGAGGTACAGCGGCAGGGCCTTGGCCACATCCGCCAGGCCCCCGGTCTTCACCAGCCCCTCAACCTCAGAGGCAACAAACAGGATTTTCAGTGGGTTAATAGCCAACTCTTGCTCCCTTAGGTACCACGACGATACCGCCTTCAGATACGGTAAACCTCTCTCGGTCATGGTCCAGATTCTCACCGATCACGGTGCCGGGTGCAATTTCAACATTTTTATCGATGATGGCGCGCCGAATTGAGCAACCTTCCCCTATTTTTACGTCTCCCAGCAGCACGGACTCACTGATGTGACTGCAGGGGCCTATGTTGCAGCTAAAGCCCAGAATGGAGCGCTGGATCTGGCTGCCTTGAATGAAACAACCGCCTGAGATCAAGGAGTTGGCGATCTTGACCTTGCAATCATCGGTGTCGATGAAGGTGGCGGGGGGCAGTGGCGGGTAGTGAGTATGCAGCGGCCACTTGCGATTGTAGAGGGAGAAGGGGGCATCGTCGGCGACCAGGTCCATGTGTGCCTGCCAATAAGAGTCCAGCGTCCCCACATCGCGCCAGTAGACGTTGGGCTTCTCGCCCGGGATCCGGTTGCCACTGTAGTCATAGACATAGACAGGGGTGCGGGGATAGAGGCTGGGGATGATGTCCTTGCCAAAATCGTGGCTGGAATTCTCCTCGGCGGCATCCCGTTTCAGCTCGCGATAGAGCGCCTCGGTTTCGAAGATGTAGTTGCCCATGGAGACCAGGGCCTGGGTGGGATCCCCCGGGATGTGTTTGGGGTGCTTGGGCTTTTCTTCAAAACCTATCATCCGCCCTTCCTGATCCACCTCGATCACCCCGAAGGCGCTCGCCTCCTCGATGGGCATGCGCAGAGCGGCGACCGTCATGGCGGCGGCTTTCTGCTTGTGGAAGGTCACCATCTGGCTCACATCCATCTTGTAGATGTGGTCTGAGCCGAAGATGCAGACATGCTCGGGGTCCGAGGTCTCGATGAAGCGCAGGTTCTGGTAGATGGCGTCGGCGGTGCCGTCATACCAGCGCTTGCCCATCCGCATCTGGGCGGGGATGGGATCGATGAAGCGGTCCGTGATGCCGACGATGTTCCAGCCCTTCTTCATGTGCAGATAGAGGGACTGGGACTTGAACTGGGTGAGCACATAAATACGCAGAAAGTCGGCATTGACGAAGTTGTTGAGGACGAAGTCGATCAGGCGGTAACTGCCGCCAAAGGGGACCGAAGGCTTGCTGCGGGTGGTGGTCAGCGGCTGGAGGCGAGTGCCTTCTCCTCCGGCCAGAATCATGGTCAATATGCCTGCCATCGTATTTCTCTCCCTGCGTGAAAAGGCTTTCATGTTGCTGCAAAAAAACACCCCTTAAGGGGTGGTAAACGTTTTCTTGGTACCTTATCAGATCCCGTATGGCACTCTCTACTCGTTTTATTACAACCGTTACATTTATTTACGCTTTGCTCAGATACACCTTGAATTTGGTGTCGCTGCCGATGATCTCGGTCCGTTTGAAGTGAGTGTCCAGTATAGGCTGATATCGCAGGAAGGCGTTGGCGACTATGGTCAGGGCGCCGTTGGCGGTCAGGAATTCGGGGGCCCTTGCCAGGAAGGTTTCGGTGGCGGTGTAGAAGGTCTTGAGCCCGGCATGGAAGGGGGGATTCGAGACAATATGTTGGAATTTTTCAGCCACATTGGAGTAGACGTCGGAGGCATAGACTCGCCCCTGCAGGCCGTTGACTGCCAGGGTGCGGCGGCTGGACTCGAGCGCCAGTGCGCTGATGTCCACCATGCTGACGGTCAGCGCCGGATTACGCTTGGCCAGCACAGAGCCGATGACGCCGGCGCCACAGCCAAAGTCGAGCAGCTTGCCCGCCATGGTTGGCAGGCTGGCCAGCAGCAGCTGGCTGCCGAGATCCAGCCCATCGGCGCTGAATACCCCGGGTAGCGCCATCACGGTCAGCGCCGTTTCGCCGGCCTGGCACTCATAACGGCTGAACCAGGCCTCCAGCTCGAACGGGGCGACCGGCTTGCTGAGCTCGCCGTGATAGAGGGAGCAGCGGCGTGCGGAGTCCCGCTTGATGGGCGGCTCCCCGTAGGGCACCAGCAGCTTGTCGGCGCCGTTGATGCCGCCCCGGTTTTCACCGGCCAGCAGCAGATCGGCTCCCGTTTCCAGCAGGGGGGCCATCATGGCGAGCAGGTATTGCGCCTCGGCCTTGGCCTTGGGCATCAGCAGCAGCAGGGCATCGAAGCGGGGGGCGCCGCCGAGCTGGTGATCGAACAGTATGTTGTCGCCCAGCGCCCCTTGCTGGCTGAGGTAGTAGCAATAATCGGTGGTGAAGACCGTCAGGGAGTCGGTCAGCTCGGCCAGCTGGCGGGGATAATCATCCTCCAGGGCGCCGCAGACCAACAGCCGCTTGCCGACGAAGAGGGCTTGGTTACGTTCCAGCATTTGGCTGACAGCACTGACAGGACGGCTCATTGGGACTCTCCACACAATTTTGGGCGGCCATTATACATGGCCGCTTTCGCCTTGACATTTATGCCGTGTTCCCGAAATATGCCAGACACCTTATTTAGCCAGAGATGATGCAATGCGGCTTCGCGTATCGAAACGAAAGCATAAACACAGCCTGAACCTTGGGCCTGCTGACGTGCGCGCGTAACCTCTCATCCCTGAGACGATTCAGCCCCGGTAGCGACCCTCGTACCGGGGCTTTTTATTGACCCATCCATCTATTCAGGAGAAGGAAATCCCATGTTTCAAGGTTCGATAGTTGCCCTGATCACCCCATTTCGACAGGGCCAGCTGGATGAGGCCGCACTGGCTCGTCTGGTGGAGTGGCACATAGAACAAGGTACCCACGGCATAGTGCCGGTCGGCACCACGGGGGAGAGCCCGACCCTGACCCACGACGAGCACTGCCGGGTGGTGGAGCTGGTGGTCAAGCAGGTGGCGGGTCGTGTGCCTGTCATCGCCGGTGCTGGCTCCAACAATCCGGTCGAGGCCATCGAATATACCCGTCACGCCGAGCAGGCGGGGGCGGATGCGACCCTGCACGTGGCCGGTTATTACAACCGTCCCAATCAGGAAGGCTTGTTCCATCACTTCAAGGCGGTGCATGACGCCACCACCAAGCCCATCATCATCTACAACATTCCGCCGCGCGCCATCGTCGATGTGCAGCCAGCAACCCTGGCCCGTCTGGCCGAGCTGCCACGGATCGCCGGGGTGAAGGACGCCACCGGCGATCTGGCCCGTCCCTGGACCGAGCGTCAGCTGATCAAGAAGCCGTTTGCCTGGCTCTCCGGTGAAGATGCCACCGCGGTGGCCTACAACATCGGCGGCGGCCAGGGCTGCATCTCGGTGACCGCCAACGTGGCCCCCAAGCTGGTGGCCGAGGTGCAGAACCTGACCCTGGCGGGTGAATGGCAGGCCGCTCGCGAGTTGCAGGACAAGCTGATCCCGCTGCACCAGGCCATGTTCGCCGAGCCGAGCCCCGCCGGCGCCAAGTATGCCGTCTCCCTGCTTGGCTTCTGCAGTGAGGAGTGCCGTCTGCCGGTGATGCCGCTGTCGGAAGCGACCCGCGAGCGGATCCGCTCCGCCATGCAGGCGTTGAATCTGTTGTAAAACTGGGCTCTGGATCGCGCTTTTGATTGTCCGCTCAGTAAATGGCCGGGCTTTGCCGATATACTCGCTTGGATACATTTCAAGGATGAGTTGGCATGCAAGAATGGGATCCGGAGCACTTCACCAGTTTTGAACAGCTCTGTGAGGTGACGCTGGCCGCGGTCAGAGAAAAGACCGAGGCCGAACAGATCTATCTGTGGCTGCGGGCGCCTGCGCCCCAGCTCTACTGTTATCGACCCGAGCTGGGGTTGCTCTGCCTGCATGCCGACGCCCTGACCAGCCTGGATCTCCCCCTTGCCTTCATCGAACGATCCCTCGTGCTCTGCCAGTTGCTGGTAGAGCCTGTCACGCCGGCCAATGGGCTCTGGGAGAGCGTCGAGCCCGAGGCGCCGCGTCTGCGCGCCAGTTTTCCCCTCAAACGCCATCAGGGGCTGGAAGCCGTGGTCTATCTGGAGACGAGGCGCCGCCTCGATCGCCTGCCAAGGCGCCACCAGCAGAGCATTCAACTGCTTATGCACTATCTGGCAGCAGAACTGGATGGTAGAAGGCTCGCCAGCCAGGTGGATCTGGAGCGGGATCAGCGGCTCCACACCCAGGCCGATCTCGTCCGCAGCCAGGCCTTGCAGGATGCCTTCCTCAGCATGTTGCAGGCGCTGCATCAGGTCGGGGTCCGGCTGTCGCGCTGCGACAGCGAAGAGCGCTTGCTGCACGATGCGGTGGCCCTTGCCCGCCAGGAGCTGCAGTTCGATCGCATCGCCATCTTCCTGATCGACCATGAATGCAAGACCATGCACGGCACCTGGGGCACCAACGAGGCGGGTGAGCTGGTCGATGAGCGGCACTTCGTCAGCGCCATCCCGGAGCATCCCACTGTGCAGGAGGCGCTGCGGCGCAAGGACTATGTGCTGGTGCTGGAGGACGCCCCGCTCTATTACGAACAGCAGGAGGTGGGCCGTGGCTGGAATGCCATGGTGTCGCTGTGGGACGGGACCACGCCCATCGGCTGGATCGCCGCTGACAACCTGCTCTGGCGCCGCCCCCTCAAGGCCTATCAGAGCGAGATCTTCAAACAATATGCCGCAATGCTCTCCCAGTTGCTGATCCGCCAGCGCACCCAGGCCACTTTGGAGCGCTTCAACCGTGAGTTGGAGCAAAGGGTGCAGGAGCGGACCCGGCAGCTGGCCGATACCAACCGGGCGCTGGAGGAGGCCAACCGGCGCCTCTCCCTGCTGTCGCTGGAGGATCCCCTGACCGGGATCGCCAACCGTCGCCAGTGGGATCTCACCATGGAGCGGGAGTGGGAGCGGGCGCGGCGTCATCAGGGGGTGTTGGCGGTGCTGATGATCGACGTGGATGAGTTCAAGTCCTACAACGATCACTTCGGCCACGGCAAGGGGGATCAATGCCTGCAACGGGTCGCAACCCTGCTGCAGGAGGCGGAGCGACGCCGCACCAATCTGGTGGCCCGCTATGGTGGCGAGGAGTTCGTGATCCTGCTGTGCGCCCCGCAGCCCGGGGAGGCGGAGCGGCTGGCGGAGCAGATCCACCGGGCGCTTGCTGAGTTGCAGATCGCGCATCCGGCCTCCCGGGTAGCGGAGGTGCTCACGGTCAGCATCGGCTTCAGCTATCTCATCCCCTCGGCGGACAAGGGATGGCAAACCCTGACGGAGCAGGCGGATCAGGCGCTCTATCATGCCAAGTCCCAGGGACGCGCCTGCACCCTGGCGTATCGCTGAGCCCGCCTCGGGCGCGGTCAGCCATCTTCACTCGCGGGTTTTGTCACGGGCGTTGGCCATCGGTAGGGGCGCCTGTGATAAATGCGAGAGCAAGCGTTTCTCGTCATCTGATACATGGCGATGAGGCATGGCTCTGGCTAGAATGGGGGCCCATTTTCGACAGACAGATCCCGCACCATGACCCTATCCGGATTTCAAGGCCTGGTCTTTGACCTCGACGGCACCCTGGTGGACTCCATGCCGCTGCACCTGGCCGCCTGGGAGCATGCCGCCCGTGAGTTTGGCTTCCAGTTCGATGCCGACTGGTTCTATGAGCTGGGTGGCATGCCCAGCCGCAAGATAGCCCTGCTGGTGGCCGAGGTGCAGCAGATAGCGCTGGATCCCCTGATGGTGACGCGCTGCAAGACCGAGCACTATGTGGCCAACCTGCACAAGGCAACCCCCTTCCCCGCCATGCTGGAGCTGGTCAAACGCTACCACGGCCAGATCCCCATGGGGATCGGCACAGGGTCACCTCGGATCAATGCCGAGGCCGTGTTGCGCAATACCGGACTGGATCGCTACTTCCCCGTGGTGGTGACCGCCGACGATGTGGATCTGCACAAACCCCATCCTGACACCTTCCTGCTGGTGGCAAGCCGACTGGGCATAGCACCTGGCAACTGCCTGGTGTTCGAGGATACGGGAATAGGTGCCCAGGCCGGGCAGGCCGCCAACATGCAGGTATGCATGATCAAGGAAGGAAAACCGGTCGGATTGAGCTATTGAGATTAGTCAGACGAGGTGGATCACTGGGTCGGGGCAGATAAAAGACCCACTCTCATACGGGACAGGCAATAAACATGAGAGTGGGGATGGCGTCGGTCAGCGGCTGGCGCAGGACGACGAGGGGGCGAGCATCATTGCTCGCTGCTACCGCCCTGATTGTCATCATAACGGCCCGGGGCGCCGTGGGGGCGCGGTGCCATGGAGACGCGTGGCTTGCGAGCCCGCTGGATGCTGACGGCAGGGCGACCGGAGTGCATGGCGATGGTGGAAATCTTGGCCTTGTAGACCAGTTGCTGATTGCCATGGGCGTCGGTCAGCAGCACGCTGTACTGGTCGAAGCCACTGATGGTCCCTTCCAGTTTGATGCCGCTCACCAGGAAGATGGCGACCTGACTGCGGTTCTTGCGCAACCAGTTGAGGGCAGAATCTTGCCCGTTCCCAAGGGAGAAGGCTTGCTCAATCGTAGAGTAGCTTGGGGATTCAGTTGTCATAAATTATTGTCCCGCGGAAAAAAGTGGCGTTTGATTGTGCTAAATGACCACTGGCTTGTCAAAGCCATTCTCTTTCGTTACTGAAGCTGAACGAGCTAATGAACAGGGCTGGTGGTTAGCGGCGGTGGCTGCAATAATTGGCGCCTCTGGCCGTTCGCGGCCTCCTGCTGGGGTCTTATCTTGCATTCGGTTTCACACCAACACCCAACCACCTATACCCATGACGCGACGGCCTGTGAAGAGTGCGACCTGCTGGTGCCGGCCACGACACTCGCGGTGGGGGAGGCGAGCGACTGCCCGCGCTGCGGTCACGTCCTGAGCCGTCACCTGCCGCAGCAGGAACGCAGGCCACTGGCCTACGGTTTTGCCGCCCTCATCATGTTCGGGCTCTCGAATGTCTTTCCCTTCATGGCGTTCTCGGCCAAGGGGCTCGGGCAGGAGATGAGTTTCCTGCAGTGCATCACCACCCTGGTGGATCAGGGCTACCTGTTTCTCGGGGCCGTGCTGAGCCTGACCCTGATCGGCCTGCCGCTGGTCTACATCGGCTCCATCATGCTGGTGCTGTGGCGGCTCGACAAAGAGATGCACAGCAACGCCTTGCGCTCCCTCGGTCGTTTGCTGTGCAGGATCAAGCCCTGGTTGATGGTGGATGTCTTCCTGATAGGGGTGCTTATCTCCCTGGTCAAGTTGATGGGCATGGCCGATATCAAGATGGGGCTGTCGTTTTGGGCCTTCGTCGGCTACACCCTGCTGCTGATCAAGATGATCTCGTCGCTGGACAGAATGTGGCTGTGGCAGCGGCTGTTCGGCCCGACCGAGGCGAGGGATCTGGCTCCCGAGGCCAGTGCCCTGCAATCCGGGCTGGTGGGTTGCCATATCTGCGGTGCCCTGAGCGAGGCCGGCGCCGACACCTGTTCGCGCTGTGGCGATCACCTGCATCAGCGCAAGCCAGGGGGCTTGAACCGCACCTGGGCGCTGCTCATCACCTCGGTGATCCTCTATATCCCCGCCAACCTCTACCCCATCATGGACACAGTGTTTCTGGGGGATGACAGCCCCTCGACCATATTGGGCGGGGTGATCCTGCTGTGGGCCATGGGCTCCTATCCCATCGCCGCCATTATCTTCTTTGCCAGCGTGGTGGTGCCCATGGTGAAGATACTGGCGCTGCTGTGGCTTTGCTTCATGGTGCAGCGGGGCCAGGTCAGCTCGCCTCTCGGCAAACTCAAGCTCTACCGCATGACCGAATTTGTGGGGCGCTGGTCGATGATCGATGTCTTCGTGGTGGCCATACTGGCTGGCCTCATCCGGCTCGACAATCTGATGACCATCTACCCGGGCCCCGCGGCCGTTGCTTTTGCCGGGGTCGTGTTGATCACCATGGTGGCCGCCATGAGTTTCGATTCCCGCCTGATCTGGGATTTACAACAAGGAGAGCGCGACCGTGAGTGAGCGTAAGAAAAGGTGGAAACCCGGCTCGGATTTTCTGAGCTCGGCCGCCGCTATCTGGATGGTGCCCATGCTGGCGCTATTCATCGGAGCCTGGATGCTGTTCCAGCACTGGTATTCGCAGGGCCCCAGCTTCACCCTGACCGTGGCCACCGCCGAGGGCATAGTGGCGGGCAAGACGGTGATCCGCTCCCGGGAAGTGGAGGTGGGCCGCATAGAGGCGGTGGAGCTCAGCGACGACTACAGCCATGCGGTGCTCAAGGCGCGACTGACCAATGCCGCCGCTGGCATGCTCAAGAAGGACAGCCAGTTCTGGGTGGTCAAGCCCAGAGTCGGCCGGGAAGGGGTCTCCGGCCTCGGCACCCTGCTCTCCGGCGCCTATATCGAGCTCTCCCCCGGCAAGAAGGGCCGGGCCCGCGGCGAATATGCCATGCTGGACAGGCCGCCGCTGGCGTCTCTGGATGCCAAGGGGCTGCGGCTCTCCCTCACCAGCAGCGATGCGAGTGCGCTGGGGGTGGGTTCACCGATCAACTACCAGGGCTTCACCATAGGTCAGGTGGAGGAGGCGAATTTCCTGCCGGAGAAGAGCGAGATGCAGTATCAACTCTTCATCAACGCGCCTTACGACATCCTGGTGAGCAGCAACTCCCGCTTCTGGTTGACCCCGGGCTTTGAGGTCTCCATGAGCAGCGAGGGGATGAAGGTCAAGATGGACTCCCTGGAGAGTCTGATCAACGGTGGCATCACCATGGGCCTGCCTCCGGGCTGGGTGCCGGGGGAACAGGTCAAGCAGCAGGACGAGTTCGTGCTGTTCAAGGATGAGGCGAGCGTGCTGGCCGGTAGCCTGAACCAGTTCATTGATTACGTCTTCCTGTTCGAGAATGACGTCGGTGGCCTGCATCCCGGTGCCGCCGTGCAGTACCGTGGCATCCGGGTCGGCACCGTCATCTCGGCCCCTTACCTCATCGACGATCAGGGTGTACAGCTGTTCAAGAGCCGCCAGATCCCGGTGCTGGCGCGGATCGAGGTACAGCGTCTGTCCCATCGCTATGCCAACGCCGAGAAAGAGCAGTGGCGCGCCCTGTTCAGCAAGCAGTTCAAGGAGGGTCTGAGAGCCAGCCTCAAGACCTCCAGCCTGCTGACTGGTGGCAAGGTGGTGGATCTGAACTTCTACCCGGATGCCCCCGCCTACCAGCCGATCAAGCTGGCGGGTTATCCGGTGTTCCCGACCGCCCAGGCCGGGCTGGATCAGATAGAGCGCAAGGTGAACCTCATCCTCGACAAGTTCGTCGACATGGACATGGCCACCACGCTGACCCAAGTCAACAGCACCCTGGTGACCCTGGACAAGACGCTCAAACACGTCAGCGCCGTGAGCGCCAATCTGGAGCAGTTCACCGGCCAGAGTGCGACCCAGCAGCTGCCGGCGTCCCTCAATCAGAGCCTCAAGCAGTTGCAGGAGACGCTGCAGACCTATGATGCCGGCTCCCAGACCAACCAGGAGCTGCGACAGTCGGTGCAGTCCCTCAACCAGCTGATGAGTGAGCTGCAACCGCTGGTCCATTCCCTGAATGAGCAGCCGAGTTCGCTGATCTTCGATCGCTCCCGCCCCCGGGATCCTGAGCCCAAGCGAGGAAAATGATGAAAAAACGGATGATGACCCTGGCCATGCTGGGGCTGCTGGCGGCTTGCAGTTCGGCTCCCACCAGCTTGCACTACTACTCGCTCGATACCGGCAGCCAGCCGGCAGGCGCCACGGTGGCGCAGCCACAACACCAGCTGGTGCTGCGCCCCATCACCCTGTCCGGCCAGCTGGATCGGATGAGCCTGGTCTATCAGCTGGCGGGCAATGAGCTGCATTTTGCCGAGTACCATCGCTGGGCGGGATCGCTTGACGCCCAGTTGAACCAGCTGACGCTGAACGGCCTCTCCAGCCGCCTGCCGGGCTGGGTGGTGCGCCAGGATGGGGCCCGCAAGGGACCTGTGCTGAGCATCTCGGTGGAACGTTTCCAGGGTAGGGAGGATGGCCGTGCCCTGTTGAGCGGCCGCTGGCGGCTGCTGACGGAGGAGGGCACTGTGTTGCGGGATGTCCCCTTCCAGCAGGAGCGGGTGTTGCCTGCCGATGGTTATGGCGTGCTGGTGGACGAACTGGGGCAGGGCTGGCAGCAACTGCTCGACCAGATCGCTACGGAAGTGCGCAAGACGAGCTGATGACGCAATGAAAAACGGGAGGCCAAGGCCTCCCGTTTTGTTATCTGCTGTGGACGGATTCGGATTATTGCTGAACCTCCGAGACCCCCTGTACCTTGACCTCGACCCGACGATCCGGGGCCAGGCAGACGATCAGATCGCGCTTGGACGTGTTGGTGCAGCTGTCGCCAGTGACGGGTGACCCCTCACCGTGCCCTTCCACATTGACCTTGCCAGCAGGCAGACCCTTGCCAACCAGGTAGTCAGCCACGGTCTGTGCCCGTTGCTCGGAGAGTTTCTGGTTGTAGGCATCGGAGCCGATGCGGTCGGTGTAGCCGATGACGGTGGCGGAGCCATCCTTGGGTCTGGCTTCCTCGATCTGGTTGTAGAGGGTATCCAGTGCCTGACCGGCTTCCGGTTTGAGGGTGGCCTTGTTGAAGTCAAACAGCACGTCAGAGCTCAGGGTGAACTGCTTGTCGACGACCACGGGCTCGGGCGCCGGCGCCGGGGCGGCGACCGGCACAGCTGCAGCTACCTGACCGAAGCGGTAGACGGCGGCCAGCGAGAGCAGGCCGTTATCCATGCGCAGGCCAGTATCCTCTCTGCTGCCGTAAGGAGAGCTGTACTGGTATTCGAGGCGGGCCGCCCAATCCAGGTTGAAGGCGTATTCGGCTCCGAGGGCCCCGACGAAGGTGAAGTCATTGTCACTGTCCAGATTGTCGCTGCTGGTCCAGCCATAGCCGCCACCGATGCGGCCATAGAGGTCCAGGTTGTCTGCAACCGGGAAGCCCAGCTTCAGCGTGAGCTGGGCCAGCTGCGCCTCGACAGAGTCGTTGAAGACACCGGCATTTCTGGTGCCGTTGTACTTGAGTTTGCCAAGGTAGTCGTAACCCAGTTCGATTCCCAGATTCTGGTTGATTTGGTAACCAGCGAAGGCACCGGCACCCACTTCATCGTCGTCTTTGTCTTCAGTGATGATGGTGTTGCTCTCGTCGACGCCGTAGAAGTTGGACCAACCCAGTTTGGCACCGCCATACCAGGTATTGTCTTGTCCGGCCGCCTGAGCGTTGGCCGCAAGCAAGCCTGAGACCAGCAAGGTAATCAGTGTTTTTTTCATATGAAGCCTCTGCAATTTTATCTGTGGAGAGATCGAACTCGTATCGCCTCTTTGGGTTGAGCCTGTAACCAGTCACAACATGTTTAAACGTAGACCGTTTCTTTTTAATCACAAGCAACTGATATAAAACATATTGTGATAACTATTCGCATCATAGAGGAGTTAAAAGAAGAAGGGGCTAGTATGGCTCCAATTTGTGATGGGCGTCATATGAGTTATTTTTTTACAGACTGTCGTGGGGTTCAAAAAAGGCCGACGGATGTCGGCCTGTTGCAATGGGGTCATTACTGGGGGATGAACTCGTACTGTTGCTCGATGAAGGCTCCGGCCCGCTCGCTCAGGGCGGCGTGTACAAGGGTGGTGGGATGCACCTGATCCCAGAACATCTTGCCTTCGCAATTGAGCTCGCTTGCGCTGCGGCGGGCTATCGGGCTGGCGACGGCCTGGGCCAGCAGGGGGTTGCCGGCGATGGCGAGGCGCTCCTGCGGGGTGAAGGCGGCGAGTTGGCTGTCGGTGTTGGCATTGCGGGAGGCGAACGGCTTCCACACATAGCCGCCGTCGTAGCAGGCATTCTCGGTGTCACTCAGGCCGAAGTTCTGCGGCTCACGCAACATCTCGGCGAATTGCTTGTCGATCTCGAACAGCTTGACCAGGCCGGTGGGAGCCAGCTGGCGTGCCAGGTTCAGCAGTAACTCGTTGTGGTAGGCCGAGACATGGCTGGCTGCCTCCACCACCTTCTGGCTGCGGGCCGACGGGTTCTGGCCCAGATCCGGCAGGTTGAACAGCAGGATCTGCTTTGCGCCGTTCAGCACCAGGCGGTTGGCCGAGTCGCTGATGACGTCGCGCACCCGCTTGGCATCCTGCTCGGTGTTCCAGCCATAGGCCAGATAGTCGTTGGCGCCGACCCAGAGGATCACCAGATCGTCCGGCTTGAGGCTGTCTTTTGCCAGGAACTGGGTGATCTCGTAATCCAGGTTGTTGATGACCTGATACTTGGGGTTCCAGGAGATCTTGTTGTAGGCCACCGCGGTGGCGCCCCCTTCCGCCTCGTTGGCGATCTTCAGCCCCGGGAACTGTTGTGTCAGTTGCTCCAGCCAGACGGGCCCGTTGGAGAAGCGGCCCTGGTAGTAGGGCGGGCTGGAGGGGAGATAACCGCGCATCTTGTCGTACATCTTGCCGGTATCGGACAGGCTGTCACCAAACATCACTATACGGGAGAAGGCGGGGCGACTGTCGGCTGCCTGAACGCTCAGCGCGAAGAGTCCCACTACACATAGAAGCCATTTTTTCATATTGTCGTTCTCATTGAATTGGAAGCAGGCGGTACCTGCGGGCTGTTCCTCGATGGGACAACGCGGGCTGGGTACCCGTTTTGCCATGTTGCAGGGTATTTAGCCGAATAAAATTCTGCAGCATGGGATGTCGATTAAATCGATTACGGTCACACTCGACTCCCCCAGATGGGGGCCGCTTCACGTTTGTTTCACGGAGGAAGGGGCAAGATGAGCTCATACCGCAACGAACAGGAGCATGAAATGAACAAAGCAAGCGTAATCGGCCTGGTGGCCCTGATGTCCGTATCCTCTTTCGCCATGGCGGCCTACACAGGCCCGCAGGAGCAGAACAAGGTATCCGTCGCGCAGCTGAAAGACGTGGCGGATGACCAGTGGGTCACCCTGGAAGGCAAGCTGGTCAAGCATCTGGGTGGCGAGAATTACCTGTTCAAGGACAGCAGTGGCGAGGTGGAAGTGGAGGTGGATCAGAAGGTGTGGCGGGGCACCGAAGTAGGCCCGGACGATCTGATCCGCATCCGTGGCGAGGTTGACCACAGCTGGAACAAGACTGAGGTGGAGGTCGAGAGCCTGGAGAAGGTGGGCGCGGCGGCGCAGAGCCAGGGTGGCTTCATCGCCAAATAAGGCCAATCCCGACACCCGCTGGCCAGATGTGAAGAGGGCGCTTGATATCAAGCGCCCTTTTTCATGCTGTCAGCCTAACCCGCACGGCTGGCGACGGTGCGCTTGAATCCCTTCTCGGCCTGATTGACCTTGTAGAGGTAGCGGCGCGCCTCCGCCTTGGGGTGTTGCTCGGTCAGCACCTGATAGACCGCCTCAGGGGAGAGCCGGTTGATCATGTCCGGTGCGGCCTTGCGGTTGCTGGAGAAGGTGTTGAGCACTCCGCCGGCGCCGCCGTTATAGGCGGAGATCACCGCATAGCGACGGGACTGGGGATCCTGGATATCCGCCAGGTAGACGGTCTGCAGCAGGTGCAGATAAGCCGTCCCCACGTCGATGTTGTAGGCCGGGTTGAACAGGTCTTCCCGGGTCGGCTGGCCATTCTTGCCCTTGACCCGCACATAGACGTCCCGTCCTGCGGTAGCCGGGATCACCTGCATCAGACCATAGGCGTTGGCGTGGCTGACCGCATAGGGGTTGAAGCTGCTCTCGGTCTTGATCACCGCGTAGATCAGGCTCTCGGCGACCCCGTACTTGCGGGAGGCATCGCGGATGATGCTGGCGTACTTGTAACCGCGCCTGTCCTCATGGTTCGCCACCATGGGCATGTCGACGAAGAAGATGGTGCGGATGCCGAGGGTGCGCTTCTTCATCGCCGTGCTGAGCAGGTAGTCGGCATAGCGCTCGGCGCGCCAGTCGGAGCGGATCGGCTGACCCTGATTGTCCAGCACCTGGCCATAGAGGAAGGGCTCGCCGCCGGGCATGATCTCCCGATCCGAGTAGAGATCCACTTCCGCCGGATCGTCCGGGGTCAGCAGGGTCTCTATGATGGCACGGCGCAGATGGGCGCGGGGATCGATGCCAGAGACGGTCTCCACCATGATGTGGCCGTTGGAGAAGTCGATGTGGGCCCGGCTCTTGTACTGATCCGTGTATTTGACGTAGTCAAACTTGCCTGCGAACAGCGCCTCACGCCCCCAGATCTCGTTCACGTTATGGGAGAGCGCGCTGATCATGTGTTCAAAACCGCGCACGTCCTTGCCGTCGACCAGATCCTCCTCCTCTCCACCGGATTCGGGAGAGGAGGAGCAGGCAGAGAGAAACAGCAAGGCGCACAGCAGCCAAAAAATTCGACCCATAAGATCCTCAAGCTGGGCGGTGGGGCCGCCCGTCATTCAACGGCTGTGGGCCAGGGGAGATGGGCCATTGATGGCCCGGTGTGAGAATGCGTCCCCTGCTCACAGATAAAATTCACTGGCCGCGGGTGAGGAGAGGGATTGCCGTCCATAGCCACAGCCTGGCGTTTTCACCGCTCATCGGCTGCGCCTGGAGCGGGATGACGGTTCACGGCCACGTCTTGGATCCCTCAGTCTTGCCCGCCGATAGCGCTTATTGGCTGGGAGGGGTGTAGCCGTCGATGGCCACTTCACCCGCTTCGAACAGGTAACTCACCATCTCCTTTTCCAGCAGTTGACGATGCTCGACGTTCATCATGTTCAGCTTCTTTTCATTGATCAGCATCACCTGTTTTTTCTGCCATTCGGTCCAGGCTTCCTTGCTGATGTTGTCAAAGATCCGCTTGCCGAGCTCACCGGGGTAGAGTTGAAAATCCAGACCCGGCGCCTCTTTCTTCAGACGCTGACAAAATACGGTACGGCTCATGTTGACCTCTATGGTTGCAACTCAGGGTTGTAAGTCCGGGTAGGCGAGCAGACGGGCCGTGGCGGCCGCCAGCCCCACCTCGGCAGGATGGCGTAAGTTATACCAGAGTCGGGAATCCGCTTCCATGAGCAGCGGGGGCGGCGGGGCAGCCATTTCGATCAGCAAAGGCCGGATATCGAGGTGAAAGTGACTGAAAGTGTGGCGAAAGCCAGTCAATTCCCGATAATCGGTCTCGCCCAGGCCCAGCGAATGCAATCGTCCCTCCACCTCGGCCAGCGACTCCACCTGCGGGAAGCAGTAGAGCCCGCCCCAGATCCCCTGCGGTGGCCGTTTCTCCAGCAGCAGCTGATCGCCGTGGCGAATGAGCAGCATGATGCCGGCGCGGGCCGGAATGCTCTTCTTCGGCTTGCTGTTGGGATAGGCGGTGGGATTGCCCTGCGACAGCCCCTGGCAATCGGCCTGTACCGGGCAACGCTCGCAGGCGGGCTTGCTGCGGGTGCAGACGGTGGCCCCCATGTCCATCATGGCCTGATTGTACTGGGCCACCCCGAGCCGCGGGGTGAGGCGGGTCGCCAGCTCCCAGAGATCGGTTTCCACCTGCTTCTGACCGGGCCAGCCCGGCAGCGCCAGCCAGCGGGTGAGCACCCGCTTCACGTTGCCGTCCAGAATGGCGTGAGGCTGGCCCAGGGACAGGGAGAGCACGGCACCCGCGGTGGAGCGACCTATGCCGGGCAGCGCCATCACCTCATCCAGTTGTTCCGGAAACAGGCCGCCGTGCAGATCGCGGATAGTCTGGGCGGCCTTGTGCAGGTTGCGGGCCCGGGCGTAGTAACCGAGCCCGGTCCAATGGTGCAGCACCTCGTCGACGGGGGCGTCGGCCAGGGCCAGTACATCGGGGAAGCGGGCCATAAAACGTTCGTAATAGGGGATCACAGTAGCGACCTGAGTCTGCTGCAGCATGATCTCGGAGATCCAGACCCGGTAGGGGGTCTTGTCCTGCTGCCAGGGCAGGGTCTTGCGGCCGTGGATCTGGTACCAGTCCAGGATCCTAGTGGCGAAAGTCGCGTTGTCTGAGTTGCTCACATTCTGCTCATTTTTGTCGATTAAAAAGGGGAGCTCTCGGGCTCCCTCTTGCAATAGGCGACTGGCCAGCGAGGCCGGCCAGTCGGATTATCCGCGCCAGTCCTGCAGTGCCTTGAGGCTGGCGTGCTGGTTGCCGACCTGCAGGATGATGTAATCCTGGGCGATGGCGACCAGGGTCACCCCGGGGGCGACCTCGCTGCCCTCGTGCAGCTCCCGCCCGTTGATCACCACGGCTCGCTTGGCCGGGTCGGAGGAGTAGTTATGAGCCCCGTAGGACAGGGGCGGCACCTGCTGTTTCAGGGCAGGATCCAGGGCGCTGAGGGGCATGGCCTGCGGGCTGCTGGCCGCCGGTGCCGGGCTGGACTCTTCCTGAAGTGGCGTGTTGTTGAGCGCCTGCATGATGCGTTCGGCCAGGCTCTGGCCATCATTGCTGGCAGCCGGGGTCGCCTGGGCCGGTGCGGCGGCTTTGGGAACGACCACGGGCTCCGGCAGCGGCGGGGGCAGGGGGCGCGTGACCATGGGTTTGGGCTCGACCCGCACGAAGGGCGGTGTCACCAGCTCCTTTATCTCGACCCTCTGCTCTATGGGTTTGAGGTGATAGAGGTGCCAGCCGTAGTTGGCGCCCGCGCCCATGAGCAGGGCGAGGGGGGCCAGCAGCCACCAGATCCAGCGGCGGTTCGGCTCTTCCTCCTGGCTCACGGGCAGGCCCATGAGCGGCATGTGGGGAGTGAACTGGGGTTGATCGGCCCGGCGCAGGGCTTTGAGCAGGGTAGACATCAGGAAGCCTCATCCACTTGGGGATCCATGGGCTCGGCGGCCATGGTATCCAAATCGACCGGGACGCTGTTGCGCAGGGCATCATCTTCCAGTCTGGGCATGGGTTCACCGGCCTGCACGTTCAGCCGCAGCAGGGTATTGCTGCCGGCGATCCCGTCCGGGGTCAGCCCCTGCTCGCGCTGAAACTGCTGCAGCTTGTTCTTGAGTTGGGCATCGAAGCGACTCACCTTGCGATCCGGCTGCTGCATGGCGCGGCTCAGCGCATTGTCCAGCCACTGCACCTGGGTTGCACCGGCATTGTTGCCGATCAGGGTCACCCCGCCCTTGGGCATGCGCCACAGCAGGGTGTAGCTGCCCCCCCAGACATCGGACAGCCACTGCCGGTCTACTTGCCAGCTCTGGTTTCCGATGAGCAGGTTGGCCTTGTCCGGACCGAGGTTCACCAGGGTGGCGTAGTAGAGGCCGCCGGTCTCATCGGTCAGGCTGACCAAGGCCGGGTGTTGCAAGGCTTGCAGCTCCGCCAGGGAGGCGTCGCCCTCCTGACAGCGCAGGCCGGCGCGCGGTGCATTGTCACAGGTCGCCTCCTCCGGCTCGGTCTGGTAGCCCCACACCTTGTAGAGATTCTGCATGGCGCTATCGGGTTCGAGCGCCTGATTGATGGCGCGGGTCAGCTGTTCCTGCTGCTCCGGGGTCTCATCCACCTTGACCGGTACCTCCACCTTGACCAGGGGCCGGGCGGGGAAGACCCCAAACAACTGCCAGCCCCACCAGCCGGCGGCGACCAGCAGGGCCCCCACCAGCGCGACGGTCAGGCCGGACTGCCAACTGCCCTCGTCGCGAATGCCGCTCACCTCATAGGCCGCCTGGCTGATGTCGCCGTGCACTATCTTGTGGCTGCCACGGGCGAAGGCGGCGATCAGGGCGCGATCACAGATGAGGTTGATGAGCCGCGGGATACCGCCGGAGAGGCGATGCAGGGTCAGTATCGCCTTGGGGCTGAAGATGGGCTGGATGCAGCCTGCCACCTGCAGCCGGAAGCGCACATAGGCGTCCACGTCCTGGCGTGACAGCGGCAGCAGGTGATAGCGGGCGGTGATGCGCTGGGCAAGCTGGCGCAGCAGGGGCTGGCGCAGCATCTGCTGCAGCTCGGGCTGACCGATGAGCACCACTTGCAGCAGTTTCTTCTCGTCGGTCTCCAGGTTGGTGAGCAGTCGCAATTGCTCGAGCACGCCGGGCAGCAGATGCTGGGCTTCATCCACCAGCACCACGCTGCGCTTGCCCGCCGCCAGGTTGGCCAGCAGGTGATCGCGAATGAGATCGAACAGCAGCTTGAGGCCGGCGTCCTTGTCGTACGGCAGCTGGAACTCGTCGCAGATGGCCGCCAGCAGATCTCGCTCGGTCAGGGAAGGATTGAGGATGTAGGCGATCTCGGTGTCGGCCGGCAACTGCTGCAACAGGCAGCGGGAGACCGTGGTCTTGCCCGTGCCTACTTCACCGGTGAGCAGCACGAAGCCTCCTCCGTCCTGCAACCCGTAGTTGAGGTGGGCAAGGGCCTCCCCGTGACGTTCGCTCATATAGAGGTATTTGGGGTTGGGCGAGATGGAGAACGGCGGCTCCGACAGACCGAAGAACTGTGTGTACATAAGGATCCATTCCATTGTTATGGCGGCAGGTTAAAGCCTCCCCACAGGGATGTCAAAGACCCGGATACCATAAGAGGAGTCTCCTGCCCGATGGCTGAAACGGCGGGGGTGGTCGGGATCGAATTATGGCGAGAAAAAGTGGCTGGCCAGGGGGTGCTGTCCCTCTGCCATGGCCCGGTTCGCCAGCCTGATCTGAGGGGGGATGAGCGAGGGGATCGTCGTGTATGGCGGTCAAAAGCGGTATCATGGAGGCAAGTTATCGAGGCCGATTTATCGAGGGAGAGTGCGCGTGCAGACTTATCTGGTTGGGGGGGCGGTCCGGGATCGCCTGTTGGGATTGCCACAGGGGGACAGAGACCATCTGGTGGTCGGTGCCACAGTTCAGCAGATGCTGGCGCTCGGCTTCACCCAGGTCGGTCGCGACTTCCCGGTATTTCTCCACCCCAGGACCCAGCAGGAGTACGCCCTGGCGCGCACCGAGCGCAAGCAGGGGAAGGGTTATACCGGCTTCGTGTGCCACGCCTCGCCCGAGGTGACGCTCGAACAAGACTTGTTACGCCGGGATCTTACCATCAACGCCATCGCCGAAGACGAGCATGGGCAACTGCACGATCCCTATGGCGGCATCCAAGATCTGGAGGCGCGGCTGCTGCGCCACGTCTCCCCGGCCTTTGCCGAGGATCCCCTGCGCATCCTGCGGGTCGCCCGCTTTGCCGCCCGCTTTCATGCCCAGGGTTTCACCGTGGCGCCTGAGACGCTGGCGCTGATGCGGGAGATGACAGAGGCCGGTGAGCTCGCCCACCTGACCCCGGAGCGGGTCTGGAAGGAACTGGAGAAGGTGCTGCTGGGGCAGACCCCAGCGGTCTTCTTCGAGGTATTGCGCGAGTGCGGCGCCCTCAAGGCGCTGTTCCCCGAGCTGGATGCCCTGTTCGGGGTGCCGGCACCCGCCAAGTGGCACCCGGAGATCGACACCGGCATCCACACCCTGATGGTGCTGGAGCAGGCCTGTCAGCGCTCCCCCGAATTGCCGGTGCGCTTCGCCGCCCTCTGCCACGACTTCGGCAAGGGGCTGACCCCGCCCGCGTTCTGGCCGAGCCATCATGGCCACGGCCAGAAGGGGCTGCCGCTCATCCGCGATTTCTGCGAGCGTTTCCGGGTGCCGAACGACTGCCGGGATCTGGCGCTGCTGGTGAGCGATCTGCACACCCATATCCACATCGCCTTCGAGCTCAAGCCGGCTACCCTGCTCAAGCTGTTCGACAAGGCGGATGCTTGGCGCAGGCCCGAGCGTTTCGCCCAGCTGCTGGATGCCTGCCGTGCCGATTTCCACGGCCGTACCGGCTTCGAGGAGAAGGTCTACAGCCAGCCTGACTACGTGGCCCAGGCGCTCGAGGCGGCCCAGGCCGTTCCGGTCAAGGAGATAGTGGCGGCTGGCTTCAAGGGGGAGGAGATCCGCGAGCAACTCGCCAGGCGGCGGCTCGATGCCATCAGCCGGGTGCGCGATGACTGGACCTTTATCGAGGAGTGATGCCGGTCTCGAATGCCACGCATAAAAAAGCCCGAGTCAGTGACTCGGGCTTTTTGTCATCGGGCGCTTGGGCTTTAGGAGAAGCAGGCCTGCAGCACGTAGAAGATGGCGATGGCCAGGATGGCGCCGGCGGGCAGGGTGATGACCCAGGAGATCACTATGTTGCGCAGCACGCCGAGGTTCAGGGCCGCGATGCCGCGGGCCAGACCTACCCCCATCACGGCACCCACCAGAGTCTGGGTGGTGGAGATGGGCAAGCCGGTGCCAGAGGCGATCACCACGGTAGCGGCGGTGGCGAGCTGGGCGGCGAAGCCACGGCTCGGGGTCAGGTGAGTGATACCCGTCCCCACGGTCGCCATCACCTTCTCACCCATGGTGGCGAGGCCGATGACGATGCCGATGCCGCCGAGCGGCAGGATCCACCAGGCGATGTGGGAGTTGCCGGTGATCTGGCCGGCACTCTCGACTGTGGATACCACGGCGGAGAGCGGACCTATGGCGTTGGCCACGTCGTTGGAGCCGTGGGCGAAGGCCATGGCACAGGCGGTGATCACCATCAGGATGCCGAACACCTTCTCCACGTTGGCGAAGTGCATCTTGTTGTCATCCTGCGGGTTGTACTGCTGACCGCGAATGTAGAACCAGCCGCCGATGGAGAGGGTCACCGAGATGGCGATGGAGAGCAGTATGCCCTCGCCGTCGCTCAGGTGCAGACCGACGTGGGTCAGCCCCTTCTTGATGGTCACCAGGCAGATGACCAGCGCGGTCAGGAACATGTAGAAGGGGACATAGCGCTTGGCGTTGGCCAGCGGGTTGTCTGTGTTGAAGATGAGCTTCTGCACGCTGATGAACATGAAGTAGGCGATGATGCCCGAGATGGCCGGGGTGACCACCCAGGAGCCGACGATGCCGCCAAACTTGCTCCACTGTACCGCTTCCGGGCCGACGCTCACCACGGCGAAGCCGACGATGGCGCCGATGATGGAGTGGGTGGTGGAGACGGGCCAGCCGAAGTAGGAGGCCAGGATCAGCCAGAGGCCGGCCGCCAGCAGGGAGGCGATCATGCCGAGCACCAGCAGATCCGGGGTATCGGTGAAGGCATTGGTATCTATGATACCGTTACGGATCGTCGCCGTGACTTCGCCACCGGCCAGATAGGCGCCGGCGAACTCGAAGATCATGGCGATGATGATCGCCTGACGTATGGTCAGAGACTTGGTGCCGACCGATGTGCCCATGGCGTTGGCGACGTCATTCGCCCCTATGCCCCAGGCCATCAAAAAGCCGAACAAGGCCGCCACGAGCACCAGGGTGGTGCCGTAATTTGCGATAATGTCCATTAGTAGTGTTTACCCAGTCAGTCGATTACGAACGAGCCAGCATCAATTCCAGACGGGCGCCAACGCGCTCGGCCTGATCAGCCAGGTCACCTACCCATTCGAGGATCTTGTAGAGGAACATAACGTCGATCGGATTGTATTTCTGCTCAACGGCTTGCAGCTGTTGGCGCAGCCCGATCTGCATGGTGTCAGTATCGTCCTCGATGAGATCCAGCTGGTGGATCATCTCGGCAACCATTTCAACTTCACGTCCTTTAAAGCCGGTTTCGAGCAGCTCATCGAGTTCTCCGATGGCTTTTTCGGCTTGGGCGGTCGCATCGATACAACGTTTGAGATAGGCCATGAAGTCGGCACGCATCTCGGCGGGGAATTCCATTCGACGACCAAGCATGCGGCCGGAGATATCCTTGGCACGGTTGGCAATCTTGTCTTGCTGGGTCAGCAGCTCCAGCAGGTCGGTACGGGCGACCGGCAGGAACAGGCCACGAGGCAGTTTCAGACGAATTTCACGTTTGAGGATATCCGCTTCTTTTTCCAGCTGGGCGATCTGCTGCCGGATCTTCTCGGCATCTTCCCAACGGTCTTCGGCAACGGCATCAAAGAAGGGAACCAACTGCTGGGAGCACTGGTGAACCTTGACGATATGCTTCTGCAGCGGCTTGATGGGGGACTTGGCGAAAAGCCCCAGGATAGTATTTACTGGCATGGCCAAACCTGTGTCGGTGAAAAAACACTCGATACGATTTTAGGAGGGGCGCAGGATAACCGAACTATGCCCTTAATAAAACCGTGAATTAATCTAGATGATTCGCTGGCATTATATCCTCGCAATCGAGATCATGCCCCCCAAAGTTGCCTGCCGCCCGGAATAACTATGCAAACTGAGATCGAGATAAAATTTTTTGTCGTACGGGACATTCAAGAGAAAACATCCAACTTACTGAATAAACTCGACATTATATCTTCTGGTCGACTCGATCTCGGCAATGTCTATTTCGACACGCCTGATCTTGCCCTGCGTCGGCTCGACATGGGATTGCGGATCCGCCGCAGCGACAATTTTTCCGAGCAGACGATTAAATGTCGGGGTCAGGCGGTGGGTGGATTGCACGCCCGCCCCGAGTACAACGCCCCCGTGATGGGGGAATTACCGACCTTGGCCAGCTTCCCGGCCGACATCTGGCCGGCTCTTGCCGTGCGTGACGAGATCCAGTCCAGGCTTGTGGCCCAGTTCAGGACCGACTTTGTGCGCCAGCACTGGCTGGTGGCCTTCGAGGGCGCCGAGATTGAGCTGGCCTGGGATCGGGGGGAGATCGTCGGCTCCCTGGGTCGTACCGCCATCGACGAGCTGGAGCTGGAGCTCAAGACCGGAGACGCCCGCGCCCTGTTCGGGTTGGCGACCCGGCTGGCGGAGCTGGGCGGCATCAGGCTGGGGGCGCAATCCAAGGCCCAGCGCGGCTACCGGCTGGCGGGGCTTGGCAAGGCGCTGTCGCCGTACCCCCTGCCGGATGTGAGCGGGCTCGACGCCAGCGCTTGCATCAGTCTGGGCCTGCAGCACTGGCAGCATCACGAGCAGCTCTGGCTGGAGAGCGAGGGGTCGACGCGGCGACAGGCCCGCCTTGGGATCCTGCAGGCTTGTGCTCTGGTGGCGGAGGCGGCAGGCACTCTGGCGGCCGTTCCCTTCTGGCTGCCAGAACTGCTAGCCCAGCAGGCTTCGCTGGTGCAGGCGGCTGAGGGGGGAGACGAGCGACTGCTGGGGCTGTTCCAGCAGGCGGCGTTCGTGCGACTGCAACTGGCGATCGCGGCCTGGTTACATCTAGACGCCTGAGACCCGAAACCATCGGGTGACGGAAATGAAAAAGGTGAGCTCGGCTCACCTTTTTTGTGCTCGAAAGGAACCGCTAACTGAGGTCAGTTCACCACGGCCACGTTGATGCTGCCATTGCCCTGGGTCATGCGCACCCGGGCGCCCGGCACGAAGGTGGGGCTGGCTTTTTGCACCACCACGATCGCCTCACCGTTCTCTTTCTTGATCTCGATCTCGACCCCGTCGACCTGATTGAGCTTGTCCCCGGCAGCCTTGCCGGCCGCGGCGCCGGCGATGGCGCCCCCGGCGGCGGCGATGTCGCTGCCCCGGCCACCGCCTATGGTGCTGCCGAGCAGGCCGCCGACCACGGCGCCACCTATGGTGCCGAGAATGGCGTTGTCCTCACCCTGGATCTTGACCGGGCGGGTGGAGACGATGGTGCCATAGCTGACGGTCTGTACCTGCTTGGCGCGATCCTTGGTGTAGACGTCGCCGGAGTAGACGTCGCTGTTGGCACAGCCCGTGATAGCGGTGGTAGCGGCCAGCAGGGTGACGAGAGTGATACGTTTCAACATGATGAGCCTCCTGGGCGGGCATCGGGTTAATCTGGTTGTTGCGTTCAACTCTACGCCAACCGGATTGCGCATTAAACCCGCAAAGTGTAACCAATTATAAAATCTCGGAGTCGAGAAGGTCCTTAATGGAGTCAGGCCAGGGGTTTTTCCAGCAGCAGGCGATCCTCCCCCGGACCGAAATAGCCCGGCTCCTCGGCCAGCAACCCATAACCGAGGCGGAAGTAGAGGCGCTGGGCGGGGTTGGCGGGATCCACCGTCAGCCTGACGCGCGCCGTCTGCAGCGCACTCAGCCCCTGCTCTACCTGCAGCATCATCCGCTCGGCCAGGCCGAAGCCACGCGCCTCGGGCAGCACGGCGAGGGAGAGCAGCCAGCCCTGCGACCGATCCTGTCCCACTCCCCCCAGGGCATAGCCCAGCAGCCTGCCCTCCAGCTCCGCCACGATCAGCAGCTCGGGCCAGAGATCCATGGCTTGGCGGAAGAAGAAGGCGGGATAGACCTGCTCCCCGAAGACGTCGGCGTCGAGTCGCCCTATGGCGTGCATGTCGGCGTGGCGGGCCACTCTCAAAACGGGGGGCGGGTGCATCCGGGCTCCTGTCATTGGATAGGGACTGCCGGTTGGCAGTCAAAGGAGCCACAGGGTAGTGAGCGAGGCGGGTCGATGCAAGGGGGGATGACTCAGGGCGGGAGTGGTCTGCCCTGGGGTCGCCTGGGTGCCTTGCGGCGGCCATCCAGCAGGTGGCGCAGGGCGAGCCAGGGGTGATGCCACAGCATGCGCGGACCGCTCCAGCTCATGATCTGCTGGATCTGCTTGCGCATGGCGGGGGCATAGCAGTGGATGTCGCAGTTGGCGCAGGTCGGCTTGTTGGCCTGACCGTAACGGCAGCGGCGCAGCCGCTGGTGGGCGAATTCGCGTAACTGCTGGCAGTGCCGACAGTCGGGATCCTGATGATGGTGGTCACAGTAGAGGCGGATCATGGCGCTGACCGTCCGCTGCTCCCGTCTGAGCCTGGGGTGCTCGGGTGCCTGGCTGGCACGGGCACTGCGACGAGTGCCGGGTCGTTCGATGTTCATGGCGGTCATTGTCCTGACCTGAGGGGCAGGGGTGTTGATACAGGTCAAAGGCCGGGACAAAAAACAGGGCCCTTGGGCCCTGTTTCAGCGGACAACCTCGATTGTCTGCGATTAGATGAGGCTGGTCGCCTGCTCCAGCCAGGCGAGATCCTCGCCCTCCAGCAGCGGGCTCAGACGGCGGAACACCTCGACATGGTAGTCGTTGATCCAGCGGAACTCGTCCTGGCTCAGCAGGCTGCGATCGATGAGGCGAGTATCGAACGGCACATAGGTCAGCCGTTCGAAGCCCAGCATCGGCAGCTCGCCGCGCGACTCCTGCTCGGTCACTATCACCAGGTTCTCGCAGCGGATGCCGAACGCATCTTCCCGGTAGTAACCCGGCTCGTTGGAGAGCACCATGCCCGGTTGCAGTGCCACCAGGCTGCCCTTGGGGGCGATGCGCTGGGGACCTTCGTGCACGCTCAGGAAGTGGCCGACGCCGTGGCCGGTGCCGTGGTCATAGTTGTACCCGGCCTGCCACAGCGGCATGCGGGCCAGCACGTCGAGCTGGATGCCGGCGGTGCCGCGGGGGAAGCGAGCCTGATCCAGGGCGATGTGACCCTGCAGTACCCGGGTAAACATGGCCTTGTGTTCTTCGCTCACCTCTCCGACCTTGACGGTGCGGGTGATGTCGGTGGTGCCGTCCAGATACTGGGCGCCGGAGTCCACCAGATAGATGCTGTCCTGGCCGAAGGTACGCGGCACACCGTTGGTGTGACGGTAGTGGCACATGGCGGCGTTGGGGCCCAGCGCCGAGATGGTGTCGAAGCTCGGCTCCACATAGTGAGCCTGCTCGTGGCGGAAGGCCTCCAGCCGATCTGCCAGGGTGCCTTCATCCACCCCTTGGTACTCGCCGCTGGCGACCAGTCGGTCCAGCCAGGCGAGGAAGCGGGTGACGGCGACACCGTCGCGCAGGTGGGCGGCACGCATGCCGGCCAGCTCAATCTCGTTCTTGCAGGCCTTTGGCAGCATGGTCGGATCCTGACCGGCCACCAGGATGGCGCCCGCCTCCTCCATGATGAGTTGGGTCCAGGCGTTGGCGGTGTTCGGGTCGGCCAGCACCTTTTGCTGATCCTCACCGATGCGCCGCAGCACGTCACCCAGCTTGTCGATGGGGTAGACGGAGACATCCTGCCCCACGTGACGACTGAAGGCGATGCAGTCGACCTTGTCGGTGTCGACGAAGAAATCCATGCTGGTGTTGGCGTAGAGCACCGCAAAGCCCAGCACCACCGGCAGACGCTCCACGTCGCGGCCACGCAGGTTGAGCAGCCAGTTGATGGGCTCAGCCTGGGTCAGCAGCACCGCATCCAGCCCGCGCTTGCGCAGATTGCTCGCCAGCAGCTCGCGTTTGGCCTGGCTCGATTGGCCTGCCAGCTCTTCGCTGTAGAGGATGACCGGGGTCTTGGTGGGGACGGGGCGATCTGTCCAGTGCAGATCGATGGGGTTCTGCGCCACTCGCACCAGTTCGATGCCGCGATCGGCGAGGACGGCGTTGGCATTCTGATACCAGGCCAGGCTGTGCAGACGGGCGTCGAAGCCGACCCGGGCACCGGATGGCAGCTGTTCCGCCAGCCACTGCACATGGGGATCTTCGTTCAGATGGAGAAACTCAAACAGATCGGCCGGCGCCTGCAGGCGGGCCTGCACAGTGTAACGACCGTCGATGAACAGGGCCGCCCGCTGCGCCATGATGATGGCGAGCCCGGCGGAACCGTTGAAACCGGTGATCCAGTTCAGACGCTCGGCATGGGCGGGAATGTACTCCCCCAGGTGCTCGTCGTCGTGAGGAACGATGAAGGCGTCCAGTTCTTGACTGGCCAGAGTGACCCTGACCTGGGCGACGCGGCTTTCAATAATCTCGAGATGATTCATGTCGTTACTGCCAGATTGTGGTGATGTGAGTGTTCACTGATGGTGGCTGCCTGCCAGGATCTGTCGGATCGACTGGCCGGCCGCCTCGATATGTTGTTTGAGCAGGACCACCGCCTCGTGCTTGCGGCGGGCGCGGCACAGCTCCAGCAGCTTGGCGTGTTCGCGCTCGGCCTTGTCCACCCCGTCCTGGGCAAACAGCAGCTCGAAGCGCACATAGCGATCACAGCTCAGATTGATCTGGGCGATCAGCTCCAGTGCCTGAGGGCGATTGGCAGCCTGATAGAGGGTGGCGTGAAAACGGTGGTTCAATTCGGCCCAGTGTTCGATCTGGGTGCCGGACTCGAGCGCCAGATCAAACTGGGCCAGGATGGCTTGCGCCTGGGCGAAGGTTTCCTCCGTCATCAGATCGACGGCGTGGAACAGGGTATCGGCTTCCAGCAAGGCTCGCAAATAAAAGAGCTCCTCGATGGCCGAGGCGTCCAGCATGGTGACCACGGCGCCGCGATGGGCCTCGAACTTCACCAGCCCCTGGGCCTCCAGCTGCATCAGGGCCTCGCGCACCGGGATGCGGCTCACCGCCAGCGCCTTGGCGATGGCGTCCTGGCGCAGGGGGGCGCCGGCGGCAAACTCGCCGCGCAGGATCCGGCTGCGGAGGTTCTCCATCACCATTTGGGTGCGGGTCTTGTAGGGTGGGTTCATGCTCGGGTCACGGGGCAGGTTGCAAAATTGTATATTGTATAAAGTTTGGCTGAATCTATCGCGCAACCGCCCGCAAGGCAAGGCTTGGGGGGAGCCATATGCCGCGTATCGGCCAAAAAAATACCGGCCAGCAGGGCTGACCGGTATGCAATGCAACGAAATGGCGGGTCGGATTAGAGCTGCGGACCCGCAGCGACCAGCGCCTTGCCTTCGTCGTTGTCGGTGAAGCGTTCGAAGTTCTTGATGAAGCGTCCCGCCAGATCCACCGCCTTGGCATCCCACTGTGCCTTGTCGGCGTAGGTGTCGCGCGGGTCGAGGATGGCCGGGTTCACGTCATGGAGCTCGGTCGGCACTTCCAGGTTGAAGATAGGCAACACCTTGGTGGGTGCCTGCTCGATGGAACCATCCAGGATGGCGTCTATGATGGCACGGGTGTCCTTGATGGAGATGCGCTTGCCGGTGCCGTTCCAGCCGGTGTTGACCAGATAGGCTTCGGCGCCCGCCGCTTCCATCCGCTTTACCAGCTCCTGACCGTATTTGGTCGGGTGCAGGCTGAGGAAGGCTGCCCCGAAGCAGGAGGAGAAGGTGGGCGTCGGCTCGGTGATGCCACGCTCGGTACCGGCCAGCTTGGCGGTGAAGCCGGACAGGAAGTGGTACTTGGTCTGCTCCTTGGTCAGCTTGGCGACCGGGGGCAACACCCCGAAGGCATCCGCGGTCAGGAAGATCACCTTGGTGGCATGACCCGCCTTGGAGACCGGCTTGACGATGTTCTCGATGTGATAGATGGGGTAGGAGACCCGGGTGTTCTCGGTGCGGGAGCCATCGTCGAAGTCGATGGTGCCGTCGGCCGCCACCGTCACGTTCTCCAGCAGCGCATCGCGACGGATGGCGTGGTAGATGTCCGGCTCGGCCTCTTCGGAGAGCTTGATGGTCTTGGCGTAGCAGCCCCCTTCGAAGTTGAACACGCCGTTGTCATCCCAGCCGTGCTCGTCATCGCCGATCAGCTGACGCTTGGGATCGGTGGAGAGGGTGGTCTTGCCGGTGCCGGACAGGCCGAAGAAGATGGCCACATCACCGTCCTGACCCACGTTGGCGGAGCAGTGCATGGAGGCGATGCCGCGCAGGGGCAGGAAGTAGTTCATCATGGAGAACATGCCCTTCTTCATCTCGCCACCGTACCAGGTACCGCCGATGAGTTGCATCTTCTCGGTCATGTTGAAGGCGACAAAGTTCTCGGAGTTGAGACCCTGTGCCTGCCAGTCCGGGTTGGTGCACTTGGCACCGTTCATCACCACAAAGTCCGGTTTGAAGCTCTTGAGCTCCTCCTCGCTCGGGCGAATGAACATATTCTTCACGAAGTGTGCCTGCCAGGCTACCTCGGTGATGATGCGCACCGCCAGGCGGGTATCCGGGTTGGCGCCGCAGTAGCCATCCACCACGAACAGGCGCTTGCCGGAGAGCTGTTTGGTCACCAGGGATTTCAGATGTGACCAGACTTCCGGGGTGATCGCCTTGTTATCGTTTTTACCCTGGTCAGACCACCACACAGTATTCTGGGTAGTTGCGTCTTTGACGATATATTTATCTTTCGGAGAACGACCGGTGAAGATACCGGTATTGACGTTAACGGCACCGAGCTCGGTGACGACGCCACGTTCGAATCCTTCCAGGTCGGGACGGGTCTCTTCCGCGAAGAGCTGCTCGTAGGAGGGGTTTCGAATGATTTCCTGGCTGTTTTTGATGCCGTACTGGTCCAGTTTCAATTGTTGGGCCAGGGCGGGTTCTACCACGATAGTCATTATATTCTCCCGGGTTCAGAGGTTTGTAGGGTTCTATCTGACGTCCATACTACTACCTAGGTGGTAGTTTTTAGCGATCGCCATCAAACTTTATAAAATAGGGTATTTTTTTGTTATTTAAGTTAAAGGCGGGTTTTGCCCGCCTTCATTTAGTGTAACTTGTTTGCATCATTATCGGGAGCCCTGCTGAACAGGGTTTCGATGTCGGTCCCATCGAATTGGTACTCGGCGCCGCAATAGTCGCAGTGCATGTCGATCTTGCCGAGTTCCTGCACCATGGCCACCGCTTCTTCCTTTTCTATCTGTAGCAAGGCCCCTTCGCAGCGGGCGCGGGAGCAGGTGCAGCGGAACTCGATCGCCTGGGGATCGAACACCCGTACCTTGTCCTGATGATAGAGACGATAGAGGATCTCTTCGGCTTCCAGGCCGAACAGCTCTTCGTCCTTGATGGTGCTGGTGAGCTGGATCAGGTGGTCGAAGTCGGCGCCGTGATCCTCGCTCCGGGCGGGCAACTCCTGCAGCAGAATGCCGGCGGCGCGGGGCTGGCCCTCGTGGTGGCCTGTGCGGATCCAGAGCCGGGTGGCGAGTTGCTCGGACTGGGCGAAATACTGCTCGAGGCAGGCCGCCAGGGTGTCGGCCTCGAGGGCGATGATGCCCTGATAGCGTTCACCCTCTTCAGGGGTGATGGTGATCACCAGCTGGCCATTGCCTATCAGGCTCTGCAGCTTGCCGTCGCTCGGCAGTTCCCCTTCATAGCGCGCCACGCCGCGCAGTTGCTGGTTGTGATCGCCGTTGATCACTGCCAGGCGCACGGGCCCGTCCCCTTGCAACTGCACGGTGATCGAGCCTTCAAACTTGAGGGTGGCGGTCAGCAGGCTGGTGGCGACCAGCAGCTCACCCAGCAGTTTTTGCACCTGTACCGGGTAGTTCTGGGCTTCGACTATGTGACGGTAGGTGCTGTCCAGCTGGACCAGCTCCCCCCGCACTTCGTACTCTTCGAACAGATAGCGATACAAGAGATCTTGGTTACTCATCATGCATTCCTAGGGTTTTCTTGGGGGAAATAGACAAATACATTGTTTAACAGCTAGTTAGGAACTTATCCCCCCAGCTGTCGTCATAAAATGGCCACTTGGGCGAGTCAGTATTGTTTGACCTTGAGCAACTGGCGCCGTTCCTGCTTGTCGGGGCGACGCTCGGGACTTGGGGCAAACTGGCTGTTGAAGCGCCGCGCTTCGCTGTTCTCGGCCCGCTTCTTCAGGCTCTGCTCGGTCTCTTCGTAGAGCCGTTGGGCGAGGGGAGCGGACTTGCGCTGCTCGCTGACCTGCAGCACTCTCACCTCTCGCTCGTCCTGACCTTGCCAGAGACGGATGAGGGCGCCCGCTTCGACGATCTTGCCCGGTTTGCTGCGCTGACCGTTGTAGTGCACCTTGCCACCGTCGATCTGATCGCGGGCCAGGCTGCGGGTCTTGTAAAAACGCGCCGCCCACAGCCATTTGTCGAGGCGGACCTGAGTGCTGCTTTCTGCTGGATTCGGCATGAATCGGCTCCGGGATGGCTAAAAGGGGAGCCTGATTATACCAGAGGCGGGCCCCGGGATAGAAACAGGGGGCCTGATGGTGTGACGGGATCTGGATTTTCGCCGCTTCATCCCATCCGGTTGGTTGTCTCTGGGGGGATTGCCGTACACAATAGCCAACCGATTTGGATGCCAGAACATGTTGATAACCATGCCGCTACCGTTCAGGGATGACTTGTTGAGCTCCCTTCTGGCCCGTTGCAAGCGCGTGCCACTCTCCCGTTTCAGCCAGCCTCTGTTCTGGCTATTGTTGTTGCTGCTGGCTCACCAGTGCGCCGGGCTGACCTGGCGCCTATTCAGTCTGACCCAAACCACCCAGAGCCAACCCTGGCAGCCGTCGATCGCGGCCAGTCAGGGGGCGGGTTCCTCCCGTCTCGATCTCAGCGGCCTCAGTCGTCTCTCGTTGTTTGGCAAGGCGCAACAGTTGCAGGCCGAGCAGGTGGCCCAGGCGGTCGCGGCCGATGCCCCCAAGACTCAGCTCAGTGCCCAGCTCAACGGGGTGCTGGCGAGCTCGGATCCTGCCAAGTCTATCGCCATCATCGCCCACAACGGGTTGCAGAATTCCTACGGCATCGGCGATTACATCGACGGTACCCAGGCCAAGATCCGCCAGGTATTTGCCGACCGGGTCATCATACAGCGCGATGGTCGTGACGAGACCCTGATGCTGGACGGGGAAGAGTACGGCAAACCCTTGCCCAAGGTGGCACCGCCGAAGGAGAACAAGCTCTCCTCGGTGCGCGGCGAGCTGATGGGCAACCCGGGCAAGATCACCGATTACCTCAATATTTCCCCGGTCCGGGTGGATGGTCGCATGGTCGGCTATCGCCTCAACCCGGGCAGCAATCCTGAATTGTTCAATCAACTCGGGCTGGTCGCAGGGGATCTGGCGATCAGCATCAATGGTTTGGATTTGCGAGATAACGCCCAGGCCATGCAAGCCATGCAACAGATGGCTGGCGCCACGGAAATGACCGTCACCGTAGAGCGGCAAGGACAGTCCTATGACGTTTATATCGGCTTGTCAGAATAATGAATTGGAGTAGCACCAAGAATGAGAAATAAAGGGAAGGGCTGGCGCTTTGCCACGGTCGCGGCGGCCTTGATGATGGCAGGCTCAGCCTGGGCCACGGAGTATGCCGCCAGTTTCAAAAATGCCGACATCGAAGAGTTCATCAACACCGTCGGCAAAAACCTGAACAAGACCATCATCATCGAGCCCTCGGTGCGCGGCAAGATCAACGTCCGCAGTTACGATCTGCTCAATGAGGATCAGTACTATCAGTTCTTCCTGAGCGTGCTCGATGTCTATGGTTTTGCCGTGGTGCCCATGAACAATGGTGTGCTCAAGGTGGTGCGCGCCAAGGATGCCAAGACCTCCGCCATCCCGGTGGTGGATGACAGCAACCCCGGCGTGGGCGACGAGATGGTGACCCGGGTGGTGCCGGTGCGCAACGTCTCGGTGCGCGAACTGGCGCCCCTGCTGCGCCAACTCAACGACAACGCCGGCGGCGGCAACGTGGTGCACTACGAGCCCTCCAACGTGCTGCTGATCACCGGCCGTGCCGCCGTGGTGAATCGTCTGGTCGAGGTCGTGCGCCGGGTAGACCGGGCCGGCGATCAGGATATGGATGTCATCAAGCTGAGATATGCCTCGGCCGGCGAGATGGTGCGGCTGGTGACCAACCTCAACAAGGATGGCAGCAACCAGGGCGCCAACGCCTCCATACTGCTCTCTCCCAAGGTGGTGGCGGACGAACGCACCAACTCGGTGGTGATCAGCGGTGAACCCAAGGCGCGGGCCCGGATCATCCAGATGGTGCGTCAGCTCGACAAGGATCTGCAGAGTCAGGGCAACACCCGGGTCTTCTACCTGAAATATGGCAAGGCCAAGGATCTGGTGGATGTGCTCAAGGGGGTCAGCTCCAGCATCGCGGCCGACAAGAAGGGCGGTGGAGCGGCGGCTGCCACCGGTGGCGGTGCCAGCATAGGTGGAGGCCAGCTGGCCATCTCCGCCGACGAGACCACCAACGCCCTGGTGATCACCGCCCAGCCGGACGTCATGGCCGAGCTGGAGCAGGTCATCGCCAAGCTCGACATCCGCCGCGCCCAGGTGCTGGTGGAGGCGATCATCGTCGAGATCCAGGACGGTGATGGCCTGAACCTCGGGGTGCAGTGGGCCAATGCCAACGGCGGTGGCACCCAGTTCACCAACACCGGCTTGCCTATAGGCCCTGCGATCATCGCGGGCAAGGACTACAAGGACAACGGCAACACCGACGGGCTCGAGAACCTGCTTGGCAACTTCAGCGGCATGGCTGCCGGCTTTTACAAGGGCGACTGGGCCATGCTGGTGACGGCGCTGTCGACCAACACCAAGAACGATATTCTGTCGACCCCGAGCATCGTCACCATGGACAACAAGGAAGCCTCCTTCAACGTCGGCCAGGAAGTGCCGGTGCAGAGCGGCTCCCAGAGCTCCACCACCAGCGATCAGGTGTTCAACACCATAGAACGCAAGACGGTGGGCACCAAGCTGGTGGTGACGCCCCAGATCAACGAAGGGGACTCCGTCTTGCTCAATATCGAGCAGGAGGTCTCCAGCGTGGCTCAGGCCCAGGCGGCCGGTACCGCCAACCTCGGCCCCACCTTCGACACCCGTACCGTCAAGAACGCCGTATTGGTCAAGAGTGGCGAAACCGTGGTGCTGGGCGGCCTGATGGACGAACAGACCAAGGAGCAGGTCTCCAAGGTGCCCTTGCTCGGCGATATCCCGGTGCTGGGCTATCTGTTCCGTTCCACCTCCAACACCACCTCCAAGCGCAACCTGATGGTATTTATCCGGCCGACCATCTTGCGTGACGCCAACGTCTACTCCGGGGTCTCCAGCAACAAGTACACCCTGTTCCGGGCCGAGCAGTTGAACCTGGCCGCCGAGGAGGGCTATGCCACCTCGCCCGCTCGTCAGGTGCTGCCCGCCTATGGTCAGGACGTGATGATGTCCCCCGAGGTGCAACAGCAGATCGAGAAGATGAAGGCGCAGCAGCAGGCGACCGCCAACGGGGTCAAGCCCCAGGTGCAAAGCCAGGCCCCGGTGCAACCCTTCGTACAGGGGCAGCCCTGATGGCCGCCTATCAACTCGACGACAGCGAGCTGCCGACTGAGCTGCCCGAGCTGCCGTTTGCCTTCGCCCGCAACTTCGGGGTGATCCTGACCGAGCGGCAGGGGGCGCCCGTGCTGCTGTGTCGCCAGGGGGTGGCACCCCAGGCCCTGCTGGAGGTGCGGCGGGTGGCAGGTTGCGGCTTTGCCATCGAACAGATGGACGGTGACGCATTCGAAGAACTGCTGATGGCTCACTATCAGCGCGACTCCTCCGAGGCGCGCCAGCTGATGGAGGATCTCGGCAACGAGATGGATTTCTTCGCCCTGGCCGAGGAGTTGCCCCAGAGCGAGGATCTGCTCGACGCCGACGACGATGCCCCCATCATTCGCCTCATCAACGCCATGCTGAGCGAGGCGATCAAGGAAGAGGCGTCCGACATCCACATCGAGACCTTCGAGCGGGTGCTGGTGATCCGCTTCCGCATCGACGGCGTGCTGCGGGAGATACTGCGGCCCCATCGCAAGCTCGCCTCCCTGCTGGTATCGCGCATCAAGGTCATGTCCCGCATGGACATCGCCGAGAAGCGGGTGCCCCAGGATGGCCGCATTTCCTTGCGCATCGGCGGCCGCGCCGTGGATGTGCGGGTATCGACCATGCCGTCCAGCTACGGCGAGCGGGTGGTGCTGCGGCTGCTCGACAAGAACAACGTGCGGCTCGAGCTCAAGCAGCTCGGCATGACGTTGCCCAATCGCAACATCATCAGCGAGCTCATCCGCAAGCCCCACGGCATCATCCTGGTGACGGGCCCGACCGGTTCGGGCAAGTCCACCACCCTGTATGCGGCGCTGTCCGAGATCAACTCGCGGGATCGCAACATCCTGACCGTCGAAGATCCCATCGAATATGACCTGGAAGGGGTCGGCCAGACCCAGGTCAACGCCAAGGTCGACATGACCTTCGCCCGCGGCCTGCGCGCCATTCTGCGTCAGGATCCCGACGTGGTGATGGTGGGGGAGATTCGGGATCTTGAAACCGCCCAGATCGCGGTGCAGGCGTCCCTCACCGGTCATTTGGTGATGTCGACCCTGCACACCAACACCGCCATCGGTGCCATCACCCGGATGCGAGACATGGGGATCGAGCCCTTCCTGCTCTCCTCATCCCTGCTCGCCGTGCTGGCCCAGCGGCTGGTGCGCACCCTCTGTCCGGATTGTCGCGCCCAGCACCCCATCACGGAGCAGGAGCGGATCGCCATGGGCATGGAGCTGGCGCCGGATCAGCAGATGTGGCGCCCGGTCGGTTGCGAGCAGTGCAACCACACCGGTTATCGCGGCCGGACCGGCATCCATGAGCTGGTGGTGATCGACGATGCGGTGCGTGAGGCGATTCACGGCGCCAGCGGCGAGCTCGCCATCGAGCGGCTGATCCGCGGCCATACCCCCAGCATTCGTCGCGACGGCATCGACAAGGTGCTCAAGGGCCAGACCAGTCTGGAAGAAGTGCTGCGCGTGACCCGGGAAGACTAAGATGGCAGCGTTCGAATACAAGGCCCTCGACGGCCGGGGCAGAAACAAATCCGGGGTGATGGAGGGCGACTCCGCCCGCCAGGTGCGCCAGTTGCTGCGCGAGCAGGGGTTGACCCCGCTCGAGGTGAACGAGACCACCGAGAAGGCGAAGCGGGAGGCGAATCGCTTCGTGTTGTTCAGGCGTGGTGCCTCCACCTCGGAGCTGGCGCTGATCACCCGCCAGCTGGCGACCCTGGTCGGCGCCGGTCTCACCATCGAAGAGGCGCTCAAGGCGGTGGCCGAGCAGTGCGAGAAGGCCCATCTGCGCAGCCTGGTAGCGACGGTGCGCAGCAAGGTGGTGGAGGGTTATTCCCTTGCCGACTCGCTCGGTGCCTTCCCCCATGTGTTCGATCAGCTGTTTCGCTCCATGGTGGCGGCGGGGGAAAAGTCCGGCCACCTGGAGAAGGTGTTGAACCGGCTCGCCGATTACACCGAGCAGCGCCAGCACATGCGCACCAAGCTGCTGCAGGCGATGATCTACCCCATCGTCCTCACCTGTGTGGCCATCGGCGTCATCTCCATCTTGCTGACCGCCGTGGTACCCAAGGTGGTTGCCCAGTTCGAGCACATGGGCCAGCAGCTACCGGGCACAACGCGCTTCCTCATCGGTACCAGCGAACTGATGCAGCACTACGGGCTCTGGTTCCTGCTGGCGCTGGCGCTGGGAGTCGTCGTCTGGCGTTGGTGGCTCACCGACGAGACGCGGCGCCGCCACTGGCACGGCATACTGCTGCGCCTGCCGGTCATAGGGCGGGTCAGTCGTGGCCTCAACACCGCCCGCTTCGCCCGCACCTTGAGCATCCTCAATGCCAGTGCTGTGCCGCTGCTGGAGGGGATGAAAATCTCGGGGGAAGTGCTCTCCAACGACTTCGCTCGTACCCGCATCGGCGAGGCCAGTGAGCGGGTGCGCGAGGGCACCAGCCTGCGCAAGGCGCTGGCTGAAACCAAGATTTTTCCGCCCATGATGCTGCACATGATCGCCTCCGGCGAGCAGAGCGGCGAGCTCGACAGCATGCTGGAGCGGGCGGCGGACAACCAGGACAGGGAGTTTGAAACCCAGGTGAACATCGCTCTCGGGGTATTCGAGCCCATGCTGGTGGTCTCCATGGCCGGGGTGGTGCTGTTTATCGTGATGTCGATCCTGCAGCCGATCCTCGAGCTCAACAACATGGTGAATTTGTGATGCAACTTGTAGTCGTCATGAGCCGATCGATCCTGCAGTCAACTCACTCGAGCTCAACAACATGGTCAATCTCTGATACAGGTCGCGGCTGTCATCCTCGGGGTGAACCTGCTGTCGGTTTGAATTCAATAACATGGTCAATTTTCGATGGCCTGCGCCATCTCATTCGTTAGGGAGTCATAGCAATGCACAAGCGTCGTCAAGCCGGTTTTACCCTGCTGGAAGTCATGGTGGTCATCGTGATCCTGGGGATCCTGGCCAGTCTGGTGGTGCCCAACCTGATGGGCAACAAGGAGAAGGCGGATCAGCAGAAGGCGGTCTCCGACATAGTCGCGCTGGAAAATGCCCTCGACATGTACAAGCTGGACAACAACCGCTACCCGACCACGGAGCAGGGGCTGGATGCCCTGGTCAACAAACCGACCGCGTCACCCGAGCCACGCAGCTACCGGGAAGGGGGCTACATCAAGCGTCTGCCGCAGGATCCCTGGGGTAACCAGTATCAACTGCTGAGCCCGGGTCAGTTCGGCAAGATCGACATCTTCAGCACCGGGCTGGATGGCGAAGCCGGTACCGACGATGACATCGGCAACTGGAATCTGAAGGACTTCCAATAAGTGCTTGATCGCACTCTGGTCCATCGCCCCTTGCAGGGCCTGCCTTTATGAGGCGGGCCCTGTCTCGCCAGTCCGGCTTTACCCTGCTGGAAGTGTTGCTGGTCGCCATGCTGATGGGGCTGGTGGCCACCGCCGTCGTCCTCAGCATGGGGGGCGTCAAGGGCGATCGGGAGCTGGACAAGCAGGCGCGCCGCTTCATGGCGACTCTGCAGCAGGCGCAGGAGTATGCGGTGATGGATGGTCGTCTGCTGGGGCTGCGGCTCGAGGATCACGGCTGGCAATTTATGTCCCGCGCGGCCAAAGACAGAAAATGGCAGGCGCTGACCGGTGACAAGATCCTGGGGCCGGTCGAGCTGCCGGAGGAGATGACCCTGAGCGTCGAGCTGGAGGGCTTTAGCTGGCGTACCGACTCGGACGAGAAGACCGAGCAGGGACGTGACGAGAAGGAGCGTACCCCCCAGATCTTCATCTTCCCGGGGGGAGAACTCACCCCCTTCGTGCTGAGCCTGACCCAGCAGGATGACGAGACCCCCTACCTGCGCACGGTCAAGGGGGACGAGTTCGGTCGCCTGACCCTGCTGCAAGATGAAGAGGAAGAAGAATGAGCGGCCGCGGCATGGGAGCCATGAACGCCCGTGGCATGACGCTGCTGGAGGTGATGGTGGCGCTGGCGGTGTTCGCCATCGCTGGCCTCGCGGTGATGAAGACTGCCAGCGAGCACCTGTCCGGCCTCAACTACCTGGAAGAGAAGACGCTGGCAACCTGGGTGGTGGAGAACCAGCTGGTGCAGCAGAAGCTCGAAGCCAAGTGGCCGGGGGACAGCTGGGTGGAAGGGGAAGAGGAGCTGGCCGGGCAGACCTGGTACTGGCGCTATCGTGGCGTCGCCACCAGTGATAACAACTTCAAGGCCCTGGACATGGAGGTGCGCACCGCACCCAAGGCAGAGAGCCCCGTGACCATGATCCGGACCTATATCAGTCGATGAACGGGACCTTGCTTGTGCTTAAAATTCGGAGCCTGTGTCAGTCGATGAGAGCTTATTTGATTTCAGGCACCCGTCAAGCGGACCTTACCCCGCTGGAGACGCCGACGAGGCCATCGCTGGCACAACGACAGCGCATTCGTCAGGCGGGCTTTACCCTGCTGGAGATGCTGGTGGCGATCGCCATCTTCGCCAGCCTGAGCATGGGCGCCTATCAGGTGCTGCAGGGGGTGCTCACCAGCGACGAGGTGGCCAAGAAGAAAGAGGCGCGTCTGTCCGAGCTGCAGCTCGCCTTCAGCCTGCTGGAGCGGGACGTCAGCCAGATGGTGCCCCGCAGCGGCCGCATCGACGGTGAAAACAACAAGGTGTTGCTGGCGGCCTCCCGCTTCGGCCAGCAGAGCGATGACTGGGGCATGGCCTTCATTCGCGGTGGCTGGCTCAACCCGGACGGTATCTTGCCGCGCTCCGGCTTGCAGCGGGTCGGCTGGCGGCTCAAGGAGCAGACCCTGGAGCGGATGAGTTACCTCTATCCGGATCCGGTGATCGGCACCGAGCCCCGCATCCAGCCCGTGCTGACGGGGGTGACGGCGCTGCGGCTCTATTTTTACGACAAGGGGCAGTGGAAGGAGGAGTGGACCCAGCGCGACTTGCTGCCCCATGGGCTGGCGGTGGAGCTGGATCTGGAAGACTACGGTACCATACGCCGGCAGTTTTTGATCGGGGCCGGTGGCCAGAGGGCTGAGAATGGTAGCTGATCGTCGTTTTCCCCTGACCGTCACGGAGGATGACGGTGCCCTGCGTCGTCATCAGTGCCTGATCGGGGCCAGTGGCCAGAGGGTCGAGAATGGCAGCTGATCGTCGCACTCGCCCCGGCCGGCAGGGGGGCATGGCGCTGCTGGTGGTGCTGCTCATCTTGTCGGTGATGGTGATCGTCGCCAGCAACATGAGCGGCCGGCTGCAGCTCGAGCTGCGCCGCACCAGCAACCTCACCATCGGCAAGCAGGCCTGGTGGTATGCCATGTCGGCGGAGGCGCTGGTGATAAAGGTACTCAACCAGGACTTCAAGGACGACAAGGACGTGGTGAACCTGAATCAGAACTGGGCCCGTGAGGACGGGGTCTTCCCGGTGGATGACGGCATCCTGTCCGGACGGGTGCGGGATCTGCAGTCCTGTTTCAACCTCAACAGCCTGAGCGTGCCCCTCAAGGAGGGGGAAGACGGCGACGATCTTGAGAAACAGCCCTATGCGGTCAAGGCATTCCGGGCCCTGCTGGGCGCGCTGGAGGTCGAGGATTACGAGGCGGTGCAGCTGACCGATGCCATCCGCGACTGGACCGACAAGGACACCCAGCTGGTCTCCAGCAGCGGGGCCGAGGATGCCTACTACGAGGGGCTCAATCCCCCCTATCTGACGGCCAACCAGTGGATGCTGGGGACGGATGAACTGAGGGCGGTGCGCGGGATGAGCGGTGAGCTCTACGCCCGGTTGGCCCCCTACGTCTGCGCCCTGCCAAATGACAAGCTGGTGGTGAACATCAACACCATCAAGCCGGAGCGGGCGGCCCTGCTGGTGGGGCTCTATCAGGGCAAGATATCCCTCGACGATGCCAAGCAGGTGCTGACCAGTCGCCCCAAGAAGGGGTGGAAGGAGAAGAAGGAGATGACGGATGAGCTGCCGGTGCAACCTGGTACCATCACCGGACTCGAGGCCGCGCTGGATATCACGAGCAACTACTTCGAGGCCAGCCTGCTGGCGGAAGTGGGGGATGCGCGGGCCCGTCTGAAGACGGTGTTCCAGCGTGGCAAGGACAACAAGCTGGTGATGCTGCGCCGTCTGAACGATGGCGCCGAATAACAGGGAGACGGCCGGCCCAAGGCCCCGCCTGTCCGCCCCCTTATCTGAATAGCAGCCCGAGGCTGCGACCCCGCCCATCGACATGGATGCTGGCGGCCATGGCAGGAGAATTATTTGTGAGCGAGAGTCTGGTCATCCGGCTGGGGACCAATGCGCAGCAGCCGGTGCAGTGGCTGGTGTGGTCGACGCAGGAGCAGGAGATCATCGCCTCCGGCACCCTGGCCTCGGCCCATGCCCTCGGCGAGCTGCAGGAGCGTGCCGGTGGTCGCCCCGTGGTGACCCTGGTGCCCGGCAGCGATCTTATCTTCCGGCGGGTCAGCCTGCCGGGCAAATACAGCCGTCAGGCCGCGGCGGCGCTGCCCTATCTGCTGGAAGAGCAGATAGCCTCCGACGTGGACGCCCTGCATCTGGTGGTACTGGGCCACCAGGGCAATGAGGTGGATCTGATGGCGGTGGACAAGGCGAAGATGCAGATCTGGCTCGGCTGGTTACAGCAGGCCGGTCTCAAGAGCCTGCAGCTGCTGCCCGATGTGCTGACCCTGCCGCTGGCCAGCGAGGGTTGGTCTGCCTTGCAGCTCGGTGAAGAGTGGCTGCTGCGCCAGGGCCCTCGCCAGGGCATAGTGGCCGAGGAATCCCTGCTGGCCATGCTGCTGGCGGCCCAGCCCGAGCCCGTCACCATCCACAGCCATACGCCGCCTCCCGCCATGGCCGGTGCCAACTGGCAGGCGGCGGATCCCGAGCTACCCATGCTGCTGCTGGCCAAGGGGGCGCTCGGCTGTCATGCCAACCTGTTGCAGGGGCCTTATCGACCCCAGACCGAATACTCCCGCTACTGGTTGCAGTGGCGCAAGGTGGCGGTGGTGGCGGGGCTCTTGCTGCTGGTCGCCCTGACCCAGCGCGGCGTGCACCTCTATCAGCTGGCGGAGCAGGACAAGGCGCTCAAGACCGAGATCCGGCAGGTCTACACCCGGATCTTCCCGGGGGAGACCCGCATCGTCAACGTGCGCAGCCAGATGACCCAGCACCTCAAGCAGCTGGGCCAGGCGCCCCAGGATGGGGTCCTGCTGCTGCTGACCGAGCTGGCGCCGGTGTTTGCCGAGGTGCCCGGCCTCAAGCCAGAGGTGCTGCGTTTCGACGCGGCGCGTGGGGAGCTCAGGCTGCAGGTCACGGCGCCCGGCTTCACCGAGATAGAGCGTTTCCGCGAGCTGGCGGGCAAGCGCTTCGAGGTGCAACAGGGGGAGGTGCGCAGCACCGAGGGCAAGGTCGAGGGGGCGCTGGTGCTCAAGGGTAAATCATCATGATGGACAAACTGCAAGGCTGGTGGCATGGCATCAGCATCCGTGAACAACGGCTGGTGGCGGTGGGCGGTAGCTGCCTGCTGCTCGGGCTCTGCTACTGGGCCATCTGGCAGCCCGTCGCCAATCGCATCGCCGAGCGGGAGCGCCAGGTTGTCAATCAACAGCAGACGCTCGCCTGGCTGAAGGAGAAGGGGCAGGAAGTGCTGGCCATGCAGGGCAGCAGCGGACGCCAGATAGACACCAGCGGCACCCTGGATGGGGTGGTGAATCGCACCGCTTTCAACCAGAAGATCAAGATCGCCCGCCTGCAACCCCAGGGGCAGGAGCTGCAGGTATGGATCGACACAGTGCCGTTCGATGCGCTGCTGCTCTGGCTGGCGACCCTCTCCGATCAGCACGGGGTGCAGGTTCAAGTCATCGAAGTGGCCCGTGAGAATCTGGCACCGGGTCTGGTCAAGGTCAGACGTTTGCAACTGAGTCGTCCCCAATGAAGCGTAACATTCTGATAGCAATCCTGTTTTTGGTGGCCTATCTGGGTTTCCTGCTGGTGCAGCTGCCCGCCTCCCTGGTGGTGCGCTATCTGCCGCTGCCCGCCAATATGGTGCGGCTGGAGGGGGTGAGCGGCACCCTCTGGAGCGGTCAGGTGGCGCGCCTGCAATACGCCAGCGAGTCGCTGACCCAAGTGCGCTGGGATCTCAACGGTTGGTCGCTGCTGCGTCTTGCCCCGGAAGCCTCGGTGCGCTTCGGTGAGCGCAGCGGCCTCAACGGCCTGGGGGTAGTCGGCTGGAATGGTGCGGCCTTCGGCCGGGACATCACCCTCAATGTGCCCGCGCCCTGGCTGCTGGAGCGGGTACCCATGGGTCTGCCGTTCCCGCTGCAGGCGGCGGGCCAGCTGCAGCTCAAGGTGGATCAGTTCGCCCAGGGCAACCCCTGGTGTGACAACCTCTACGGCAACCTCTACTGGTATGGTGCCGAGGCCGATACCCCGGCGGGCAAGCTGACGCTGGGGGATCCCGAGGTCAAGCTGACCTGCCTCGACTCCAAGCTGGTGGCCGAGCTCAAGCAGGGCTCGGAGGCGGTGCAGGTACAGGGCAAGCTGGAGCTGCAGAGCAACCGCCAGTACCTGTTCCAGGGCACCCTCAAGCCGGGTCCCGAGTTGCCGGATCAGATGAAGCAGGGGCTGCCCTTCCTCGGCCAGCCCGATGGTCAGGGTCGCTTCCCGCTACGCTATCAGGGCCGGATCTGAGGCCGACTTGAATAACAAAACACCCCGCTTTGGCGGGGTGTTCTGTTATTGGGAGGGGGGGCGGTCATCAGGGGCCGTGGCACTGGCGGGCGCGGTGATCAGGTGATTGAGGAACAAGCCAAACAGCTCGGCCTGTGAGCCGACACGCAGCTTGCCATAGAGGTGTTTGCGGTGGTTCTTCACGGTGCCGCCGCCAATCCCCAGCGATGTGGCGATGGCCTCGGTATCCAGCCCCTGCAGCAGCAGGCTGGCCACCTGCCGCTCCCGGCGGGTCAGCAGATCCCCACCGACGCTGGCCATCGCCTGCGCCACCCTCTCTTTCAAGCCGCCCCCTTCCAGTCCGGCGGCGTCACTCTCCGCCAGCAAGGGCCGGGTCTCCGCTGAAGGCTGGGCCTGCAGCCAATGCTGGCGACAGAGGGAATGTACCAGCGGGAACAACTCCTCCAGCCGGGTCCGTTCGCTCGGGCTCAAGGGGCGGCGCTTGCCGAGGCGCCCCAGAAACAGCACCAGGGTCAGCCCGGCTCGAATGGGCAGGATCAGCCCCACCTCCTCCTGCCAGCCGGTAGCCTGATAGAAGCGCCTCTGGTAGTCCGGATCCAGCGGGCCGACCTCTGCCTGGGTCCAGACCCCGGTGGTCAGCCCATTGGCTAGCGCTAGCATAAAGGGATCCTGACCGAAGTCGCCGGCGAGGTAGCGATCGAACAGCAGCGCCCGCTGATGGTTCAGGTTGTCGTAGAGATAGACGGGACGCTGACCGACCCCGAGCAGCAGGGCGCAATCGAAGGGGACCTGCTGCTGGATGAGCCGCACCAGGGTGGCCGGAAAGGCGCTGCCGTGCAGGGCATCGACGGCAGCGGTCAGGGCGCGGGTGAGCGAGGGGTTGGACATGGTGGCTTGGCTCCCGTCGAGGGGCGGCATTGCCCCCAGAGCGGGAATGCTAGCACGAAGGTGGCAAAACTGTCCCCGGAGGGACATGGCCGTGGGACGGCCCCAACGGGAATATGGGGGCTTTTCCCCCGCACCCCGGAGAATCCATGACAGACCCCCAGTTGCTCGATGAGCTGACCCAGCGTGGCCTCATCGCCCAGAATTCCGATCCCCAGGCCCTGGCCGCCCACCTGAGCGATCCGCGTACCCTCTATTGCGGCTTCGATCCCACCGCCGGCAGCCTGCACATCGGCCATCTGGTGCCATTGCTGATGTTGCGCCGCTTCCAGTTGGCGGGCCACACCCCTGTGGCCCTGGTGGGCGGAGCCACCGGCCTCATCGGCGATCCTAGCTTCAAGGCGACCGAGCGCAGCCTCAACAGCGCCGAAACCGTGCAGGGCTGGGTGGCCAGCCTGTCTGCCCAGATCCGGGCGCTGCTGCCCGCGAGCGAGGGGCTGGCGGCCCCTGTGCTGGTCAACAACGCCGACTGGATGGGGCAGATGTCCGCCCTCGATTTTCTGCGTGACATAGGCAAGCACTTCTCGGTCAACGCCATGCTGGCGCGGGAATCGGTGCGCCAGCGGCTGGCCCGCCCGGATCAGGGGATCTCCTTTACCGAGTTCTCCTATGCCCTGCTGCAATCCCAGGATTTCGCCGTGCTCAACCAGCGTCTCGGCTGCACCCTGCAGATCGGCGGCAACGATCAGTGGGGCAATATCACCAGCGGCATGGATCTCACCCGCCGGCTGCATCAGGCCCAGGTCCACGGCATGACACTCCCCCTCATCACCAAGGCGGACGGCACCAAGTTCGGCAAGACCGAGGGGGGCGCCATCTGGCTGGATCCGGCGCTCACCTCGCCCTACGCCTTCCATCAGTTCTGGCTCGGTACCGCAGACGAGGATGTCTACCGCTTCCTGCGCTACTACAGCTGTATGCCGCTGGCCGAGATTGCCGCGCTGGAGGCGGAAGATGCCAAGCGGCAGGGGCGCAAGCAGGCCCAGCAGGTGCTGGCGGACGAGCTGACCGAACTGGTGCACGGCAAGGGGGCACTGGCGGCGGCGCGGCGCATCGGCGAGCTGCTGTTTTGCGGCCGGGTGGGGGAGCTTGACGAGGCGCAGCTGCGGCAGCTGGCGGGCGGCGGCCTGCCGACCACCTCATGGCAGGGGGAGGGGGGTCTGGTGGCGCTGCTGGTGGCGACCGGTCTCGCCGGCTCGAAGCGGATCGCCCGCGAGCTGCTGGCCGCCGGCGCCATCAACCTTAACGGCCGTTTGGTCGAGGGGAATGAGTTGGCTGAGACCGACTGGCGCTTCGGCCGCTTCCTGCTGCTGCGCCGGGGCAAGAAGCAGTACCACCTGGTGCAACGTCCCTGATAGCCAGCGCCCCCTGCCGGAGGGCGCCGCTTGGCGGCTGGTCGGGAAATGAGTAGATCGCCTGGCGCCCTGAGTCATCGACGGGGAGGCGGCATTCCAGCGGATCTTTAAGACCGCTTTCCCGCCCCGGCCCCGTGGTGTTCGTGGTGGGAGTCGTTTACTCTTGAAGCACGATTTTTTAACGAGCAGTCAGCCCCTGATGAGTGACCCCCACAAGCGCAAACCCGTACACCTCAGTGTCGAGACCCTGGCTCAGGACAAGAGCAAGCCGGAGATCCTCAAGGCCGAGATCGTGGCCGAGAGCCGCCTGTTCAAGGTGGAATCCCTGCATCTCAAATTCAGCAACGGGGAAGAGCGGGTGTACGAGCGGATGCGGGGGGGCAACCGGGGGGCCGTCATGGTGGTGCCGCTGTATGACGCCCATCACCTGCTGCTGGTGCGCGAATACGCGGCGGGCACCCACTCTTATGAGCTGGGTTTCCCCAAGGGGCTGATCGATCCGGGCGAGAACGCCTTCGAGGCGGGCAACCGGGAGCTGATGGAGGAGGCGGGCTTCGGTGCCAACAGCCTGATCCCCCTCAAGCAGGTGTCGCTGGCGCCCGGCTATTTCTCCAGCCGGATGGACATACTGCTGGCCCGGGATCTCTACCCGGAGCAGCGCATCGGGGACGAGCCGGAGCCGCTCGAGGTGATCCCCTGGCCACTGAACCGCATCGACGAATTGCTGGCGCGTCCGGACTTCACCGAGTCGCGCAGCATCAGTGCCCTGCTGCTGGCCCAGAAATGGCTGGCGGAGCAGGAAAAATAGCCCCTCGAGGGCGCAAAGATAATCAAAGACAGAGGGTAGCAATATGCAGGAGTTGTTGGCCTGGGTGCCTGGGGTCAAGGAGATAGCCCGCGAAGCGGGGCGGATCCTTCACGAGATCTATCACGGCGGTCAGTTCGAGCGTCAGCTGAAGGAGGATGCGACCCCGGTCACCAGTGCCGATCTTGCTGCCGATGCCTACCTCAAGCAGGCGCTGTCGGCGCTCACTCCCCATATCCCTGTGTTGACCGAAGAGGCGGCCGATGTGCCCTTCAGCCAGCGCGCCAACTGGCGGCAGTACTGGCTGGTGGACCCTCTGGACGGCACCGGCGAGTTCATCGCCGGCAGCGGCGACTTCGCCACCCTGATCGCCCTGGTGCAGGACAACGTGCCGGTGCTCGGGGTCATCTACGCCCCCGAGTCCGACGTGCTCTACTGGGCGGTGCGCGGTCACGGCGCCTTCAAGGAGGCCGCCGGCGAGATCTATCCCATCAGCGCCATGCATCACGAGCATGATCAGCCGGATGCGCTGGTGGTGGCCATCAGCCGGCGCCAGAAGCTGGAGATGCTGACCCGCCGCCTCAACCCGGCCATCAACTACGAGCTGATCCCGCTCGGCTCCAGCTCGCTGAAGTCCTGCCTGGTGGCGGAGGGGGCTGCCGACTGCTATGTGCGCCTCGGCCCCACCGGCGAGTGGGATACCGCCGCCGCCCAGTGCATCGTCGAGGCGGCCGGTGGTCGCATCCTCAGCCTGACCCTGCAGCCGCTGAGCTACAACGAGACGGAGTCGCTGGAGAACCCTGACTTCATCGTGATGGGGGACCCGGATCTCGCCTGGGGCAAGATCCTGACTCACTGAGCAGGCTGACATTTCATTGTCCCGACATCATAGGGCGGCCTCAGGGTCGCCTTATTGTTTGGTGTTATCCGCTGGCCTTGTGGAGGTGGATAGGGATATCCGCTGGCAAGGCGCGACATCCGCAGTGGATCATCGTCGTCAGCCTGCTTCGCACAAGATGATTAATCGTGTAATTCTGATAATTACACCTCTTCCAAAATAAAAAATTAACCAGCAATGATATTTTGGTTTTATATATCATAATACTGCCAATATGCAGATTTTATGAATTAGGAGGGCAAGATCCTGTTCCCAATCTCACTGGTCGACGCGAGCTTTGGCAGTGGGATCTGCCAGTGCCGAGTTTTGAGAATTAAATGCTGAGATAGCACAATGACTGCAGATTTAAATACTGACAAAAAGTGAATTAACGATGAGTTTATCTGCAGAGGTCACCCGGGAGCTGTCCGGTTCCCAATCCGTCATCGCCCACACCGGCTGGCGTCGTCACGACACCCACTGGGTGATCAGCCTGTTTGGCACCGCGGTCGGCGCGGGCATCCTGTTCCTGCCCATCAACCTGGGTCTCGGCGGGATCTGGCCCCTGCTCATAGTGGCCGTGCTGGCCGGTCCCATGACCTTCCTGGCGCACCGCGGGCTGGCCCGCTTCGTGTTGTCCTCCTCCCGTCCCCAGGCCGACTTCACCGAGGTGGCGGAGGAGCACTTCGGCAAGATGGCCGGCCGCCTCATCTCGGCGCTCTACTTCCTCTCCATCTTCCCCATCCTGCTCATCTACGGGGTAGGGCTGACCAACACGGTGGAGAGCTTCATGGTCAACCAGCTCGGCATGGCGACCCCGAACCGGGTGATGCTCTCCGGCCTGCTGGTGTTTGCCATGATCGCGGTGATGATGGCCGGCGAGAAGGCGATGCTGCGGGCCTTCGCCTTCATGGTCTATCCGCTGGCGGCCATCCTGGCGGCGCTCTCCTGCTACCTGATCCCCCAGTGGCAGTGGCCGGAGGTGACCGCCTTCGACGGCGCCAGCTTCCTCAACACCGTCTGGCTGGCGCTGCCGGTGACCGTCTTCGCCTTCAGCCATGCCGCCGCCATCTCCGGCTTCGCCAACGTGCAGCGCCGTGAATATGGCGAGCAGGCGGAGGCCAGGAGCGGCCTGATCCTGCGCAACACCACCGTCATGCTGGTGGGCTTCGTGCTGTTCTTCGTCTTCTCCTGCGTGCTGAGCCTCTCCCCGCTGCAGCTGGCCGAGGCCAAGGCCCAGAACGTCTCGGTGCTCTCCTATCTCGCCAACATCACCGATAACCCGGTGATCATCACCCTGGGGCCGCTCATCGCCTTCATCGCCATCAGCTCCTCCTTCCTCGGCCACTTCCTGGGGGCGCGGGAGAGCCTCAAGAGCCTGATCGCCAAGCCCACCGGCCTGTCGATTGCGAAGGCGGACAGGCTCGGCATCGCGCTGATGTTCTTCGCCATCTGGGGGGCGGCGGTGCTCAACCCCGGCATCCTCGGCCTGATGGAGACCCTCTCCGGCCCCGTCATCGCCATGATCCTGTTCATCATGCCGGTGGTGGCCATCTACAGGGTGGAGGCGCTGGCCCGCTTCCGTCAGGGCTGGGTGAACGGCTTCATCCTGCTGACCGGGTCGCTGGCGGTCTCGGCCCTGGTCTTCAGCCTGCTTAAGTAACAGCGGCGCTGCGGCCAGAAAAAGAAGAGGCGACCCCGGGGTCGCCTCTTTGCGTTCTGACTGAGCGCTCAGCCCAGCTTGGCGCCGTTATCCACCGCCTGCTCCGGGATGGCCATCACCACGGCGCCGTCGGCCCGGTAGAAACCGGTGAGCAGAAACTCCGACTGGATGGGGCCGATCTGCTTGGGCGGGAAGTTCACCACCGCGACGATCTGGCGCCCCACCAGCTCTTCCGGTTGGTAGAGGTCCGTGATCTGAGCGCTGCTCTTGCGCACCCCGAGCTCGGGACCGAAATCCGCCCACACCTTGTAGGCGGGCTTGCGCGCCTCGGGGAAGGGCTCGACCCGCACCAGGGTGCCCACTCTCAGCTCCACCATCTCGAACTGCTGCCAGCTTATGGTCTGCATCTGCTCTCCTCGCGTGTCGTCCATGTCCGCCAGCATGCCCGATCCGGGTCCGGCTTGTCTTCGGCGCAGAGCCGGCGCGTTACGGCAACCGGCCGTTTTGCTGGCGCCAGGCCGAGGGGGTCAGCCCAGTCTCGGCCAGGAAGCGTTCGGCGAAGGCCCCCTGATTCTGGTAACCGACCCGGCAGGCGACGTCACCGATGGGCAGGGCGCTCTGGCTCAACAGGGTGCGCGCTAGCGCCATACGCCGCCCCCGGATGTAATGGGAGACGCTCATGCCGAGCTGCTGGCGAAAGGCGTGCTTGAACTGGCTCTGGCCGAGGCAGGCAACGCCGGCGAGTCGCTCGTTGTCGAGCGGCTCGGCGAGGTGGGCCTCGATATGGCGCTGCACTCTGGCGATTCGGGGGGCTATGGGAGGAGCCATGGCGGGGCCCACGCCCTGTGACTCGGCCAGCAGCCCGAGCCAGACCTGCTCCATGCCGGCCACCTGCCGACCCTCTGCCACCATCCGGTGCAGGAAGGCGAGGTAGTGGCGCTGGGGTTCATCCAGCTCGATAAAGGGGTGGCCCGCGAGCGCCTCCGGCAGCCAGTGGCTCTCCTGCACCAGGAAGGAGAGCGCCGGATCGGCCGCGAAGTCGTGCCGCTCGCCGGGGGCTATCACGCAGGCGAAGCCGGGGAGGAGGCGCTGGCCCTTGCCCTGCACCTCTATCTCGATGGGGCCGTCGAGGGGGATCACCAGCTGGGCGAAGTCGTGGCGATGGCTGCTGATGTCGCTCTGGTAGCGGCGCAGGCTGAAAGGGGGTGGGGCAGATGGCAATGACGCGGCCCGGGGCCGCGTCATCGAAGAAGGATCACTCTTTGCCATATAGCGAGGATTATTCGACGTCGAAATCTTCGATCTCTTTGCCCAGCGCTTCCATGATGGCGCGCGCCTCGGCAGGGACGCTGTCCGGATGGTCCTTGCGCAAGTCGTCGTCACCGGGCAGCGGCTGGCCGGTAAACGCGTGCAGGAAGGCCTCACAGAGCAGCTCGCTGTTGGTCGCATGACGCAGGTTGTTCACCTGGCGACGGGTGCGCTCATCGGTCAACACCTTCAGCACCTTGAGCGGGATCGAGACGGTAATCTTCTTGACCTGTTCGCTCTTCTTACCGTGTTCCGCATAGGGGCTGACGTAGTCGCCGTTCCACTCTGTACCCATGATTCACCTGTTCTCATTTGGCCGTGAGCGCGGATTTTAACCCTTACGGAATTAGATGGCAATCCAACAGCAAAGCCATTTAGACGTCTAGAAGTGTTGACGGCTTTTTTGCACTGGCGTAAGGTGATTCACCATAGGCCAGCAATATGGCCAGCAATGGCGGGGGATGCCTGCCGGGCTGTCTGTCCGGCGCGACCCAAGAGAGATTCAAGGAGAGAATAATGACCCACAAGGCCACCCTGGCGGTACGTACCGGGATTGAGACAGACCAGCAACACGGTGCCGTGGTGCCGCCCATCTACCTCTCCAGCAACTACACCTTTGCCGATTTTGGCGAACCCCGTCAATACGATTATGCCCGCTCCGGCAACCCGACCCGCTCCAACCTGGCGGACGCGCTGGCGGCGCTGGAAGGGGGGGCGGGCGCCGTGGTGACCGGCACCGGCATGGGCGCCGTCCATCTGGTGACCACGGCTCTGCTCAAGGCCGGTGATCTGCTGCTGGCCCCTCACGACTGCTACGGCGGCACCTGGCGCCTGTTCGAATACCTGGCGGCCAAGGGCCACTACAGGGTGCAGTTCGTGGATCAGGGGGACGAGACGGCCCTGGCCGAGGCGCTCGCCCAGAAACCGGCGCTGGTGTGGGTGGAGACTCCCTCCAACCCGCTGCTGCGGGTGGTGGACGTGGCCGCCATCGCCGCCGCGGCCCACGAGGTGGGCGCCCAGGTGGCGGTGGACAACACCTTCCTCTCGCCGCTGTTGCAGCAACCGCTGGCGCTGGGCGCGGATGTGGTGGTGCACTCCACCACCAAGTACATCAACGGCCACTCCGACGTGGTGGGCGGGGTCGCCATCGCCAAGGAGCAGGCACTGGCCGACTCCCTGGTGTGGTGGGCCAACTGTCTGGGGCTGACCTCGGGTGCCTTTGATTCCTACCTCACCCTGCGGGGCTTGCGTACCCTGGCGCCGCGCCTGCGTACCCACCAGGAGAACACGGACAGGATCCTCGCCTTCCTGCAACAGCAGCCGCTGGTGAAAACCATCTATCACCCCAGCCTGCCGAGCCATCCGGGCCACGAGATTGCGCGCCGTCAACAGTCCGGCTTCGGCGCCATGCTAAGTTTTGAGCTCGATTGCAATGAGGCGGGGCTGCGCGCCTTCCTGGATGCGCTGCGCCTCTTCTCCGTGGCGGAATCCCTCGGCGGGGTGGAGAGTCTGGTGGCCCATCCCGCCAGCATGACCCACAGGGCCATGACCCCAGCGGCGCAACATGCGGCGGGCATCAGCGCCCAGCTGCTGCGCCTGTCGGTGGGTATAGAACACGGTGACGACCTGGTGGCCGATCTGGCCCAGGCTTTTGAACAGGCGCAGTTGGCGCAACAGGCAAACTAATAACGGCACGGCAGCCAGCCGCACGGGAGAGGGTATCGGCAGGTTCGCCGACCCACGGACAGGGCGTGCTGCCGGCAGCAAGACGCAGGAACAGGTGGTGATCTAAATGGAACAGCAGCAAGGAGAGGTAGCAGTGGCAGCAGAAGCGGTACTGAAGCGGCGCCATGTGCACAAGTTTGGCGGCAGCAGTCTGGCGGATCCGGTCTGTTATCGCCGGGTCGCGGCCATCGTCGAGCAGCAGGTCGGCGGCCATGAACTGATCGTGGTCTCCGCCGCCGGCAAGACCACCAACCGGCTGATCCAGCTGGTGGAGCTGGCGGAAGCCGGGGACGAGGCCGCCGGCGAGGCCATCACCGCCCTGCACGCCTATCAGCAGAGTCTGATCGACGGCCTGCTGGAGGGGGAACTGCAGCTCGATTTGAGCAAGCAGCTCGCCGACGATACCCAGCTGATCGCCAAGACCCTGGAGGGGCAGTTCGATCGCTTCGAGCGCAACGGCCTGCTCGCCTTCGGCGAGGTGTGGTCGGCGCGCCTGTTGGCCGCCCTGCTCAGCAGCCGTGGTGAGCCCGCCATCTGGCTCGACGCCCGCAGCTTCCTGCGCGCGGAAGACGGCGCCCTGGTCAAGGTGGATACCGCCATCTCCAGCGAGTTGCTCAAGGCCCGTCTGGCGGAACATCCCGGCCGCATCGTCGTGACCGGCTTCATCGCCGCGGATCTGGAGGGGCGCTCCTTGCTGCTCGGCCGCAACGGCTCCGACTATAGCGCGAGCCTCTTGGCGGCGCTGGCGGATGGGGAATCCACCACCATCTGGAGCGACGTGGCCGGGGTCTACAGCGCGGATCCGCGCCGGGTGAAGGAGGCGCGCCTGCTGGAGCGCCTGAGCCTGTCGGAGGCCAACGAGCTGGCCCGTCTCGGCTCCTCTGTATTGCATTCTCGCACCCTACAGCCGGTGGCCGACAGCCGCCAGCGCCTCACCCTGCGCTGCAGCTACAACCCGGACGAGGGTTGCACCCACATACTACGCCGGGCACCGCGCTCCGGCGGCGCCCGCATCGTCTCCTCGGTGGATCAGATAGCGCTCATCGAACTCAAGGTGCTGCCCCAGACCAGCTTTGATCAGACGGTGGCGACCATCGAGGCCCATCTGGCCCGCCATCGCCTCCACCCGCTCACCCTGCAGCGCCAGCCGGATCGGCGGGTGCTGCGTCTGGCCTACACCCTCGAGGTGGCGGAAGGGGCCTTCGAGGTGCTGCGGGACTTCCAGCTGCAGGGCAGCTTCACCGGCCTGATCCAGAAGGAGGGCTTCAGCCTGGTGGCCCTGGTCGGCGCCGGGGTGACCGACAATGCCGAACAGTGCCACCGCTTCTATCAGCTGCTGGCGGATCAACCCCTGGAGTTCGTGCAGGTGGCCAGAGACGGCCTGAGCCTGGTGGCCGTGCTGCGCCAGGTGGTGCTCGAGCCCCTGCTCATCGCCCTGCACAGCGCCCTGTTCAGCCGCCCGACCCGGGTCGGTCTGGTGGTGTTCGGCAAGGGCAACATCGGCGGCCACTGGCTCAGCCTCTATGGCCGCGAGAAGGCGCGCCTCGAACATGAACTCAATCTGGCGCTGACTCTCTACGGGGTGTTCGACTCCAAGGGCGGCCTGCTGGACGAGGAGGGGCTGGATCCCCTCAAGGTGCGTGACAGGTTCGATCCCAAGCCGCTGATCTGGCCCGAACTCTTGGGTCAGCTGGAGCAGCACGGCTTCGATGCCCTGATAGCCCTCGACATGACCGCCAGCGAGACGGTGAGCCGCTACTACCCGGACTTCGCCCAGCTCGGCATTCACATCATCGCCGCCAACAAGTTTGCCGGCGCCGCCGAGAGCGAGTTCTACCAGCGCATCAAGCAGACTTGTCGCGATCACCAGGTGCAGTGGCGCTACAACGCCACCGTCGGGGCGGGCCTGCCCATTCAGTCCAGCATCCAGATGCTGCGCCAGAGTGGCGACCGTATCCAGGGGGTCTCCGGCATCTTCTCCGGCACCCTCTCCTGGCTGTTCCAGCAATATGACGGCACGCGCCCCTTCTCCGAGCTGGTGGACGAGGCCTGGCAGCACGGCCTGACCGAGCCGGATCCCCGCGAGGATCTCTCCGGCCAGGACGTGCGCCGCAAGCTGCTGATCCTGGCGCGGGAGGCGGGCTTCGAGCTCGATTCCGCCGATATCGAGCTGGAGAATCTGGTGCCCGTGGCCCTGCGCAAGGTCAGCACGGATCAGTTCATGGACAGGCTCAAGGAGCTGGATGATCCCATCCAGAGCGCGTTCGAGGGGGCACGCCGGGTCGGCAAGGTGCTGCGCTACGTGGCCCGCTTCGAGCATGACGGCAAGGCGCGGGTCGGGCTTGAGACCCTGGAGCCGCACCATCCGTTCGCCAACCTCTTGCCCTGTGACAACGTGTTCGCCATCGAGAGCGACAGCTATCGCACCAACCCGCTGGTCATTCAGGGGCCGGGGGCGGGGCGCGAGGTGACGGCGGCCGCCATTCAGTACGATCTGTGGCAGATCTGCGCCAGCCTGTAAGAACCTGTTCACGATCTTACTGCGAGGTCGTGATCAAGGCTCATGTGCTGCTCGCTTGTTTGTAACCAAGAGGGCTCATGTATTCATATACATTCCGGTTCCTGCGCTGCTCTTTACCTTGCTGACGGCCTCTCGCGACAGATCGTAGAAAGGTTCTAAAGCGTATTAAAGTGAGGAAAACAGAAGAGGCGCCCCTGGGCGCCTCTTCTCGTTGAGTGGTCGCAATGCCTTACCAGAACAGCTTGCCCAGCAGGGGGGCCAGCAGCACGGTCGCCATGCCGGCGATCATCATCACCATGCTGGAGACCACCCCCTCCTCGTTGCCCATCTGGTAGGCTCTGGCGGTGCCCGCGCCGTGGGCCGAGGCGCCAAAACCCGCCCCCTTGCCGAGGCGGCTGCGGATGGCGAGCACCGTCAGCACGCTCTCCCCGACCGCCATGCCGATCACCCCGGTCAGCACCACGAACAGGGCGGTGAGATCGGCGTTGCCGCCGACCGAGCGGGTCGCCTCCACCGCGAAGGGGGTGGTGATGGATCTCATGGCCATGCTGCGCTGCAGCAGCTCGGAGAGGTGCAGCCAGCGCGCCAGCAGCACAGTGCTGCCCACCGCCATGAGCACGGAGGCAAATACCCCCACCGACAGGGAGAGCCAGTGGCGGCGCATCAACTGGCGGTTCTCGTAGACCGGCACCGCGAAGGCGACGGTGGCCGGGCCCAGCAGCCACAGCAGCCAGTGCGACTGGGCCATGTAGTCCTGATAGGGGATGTGGAACAGCATCACCACCGCCACCAGCAGGGCCGGCGCCAGCAGCAGCGGCATCAGCGGCAGTATGCGCTTGCGGCCATAGAGCCACTTGCTGGCGTAGTAGAACAGCAGGGTGAGGGCGAAGCAGAGCAGGCCGAGCAGGGTGTCAGACATGGCGGCGGCTCCGGCGGGCCAGCATCAGTTCGAAGCGATAGACTCTGTCCACCACCAGTGCGGTAGTACCAAGCACCAAGATTGTGCTAATAACCAGCACCAACATGATGCGCCACCCCTCTTGAAGCAGCAGATCCTGATAGTTGATCACGGCCACCACGGCGGGCACGAAGAACAGCAGCATCTCCGCCAGCAGCCAGCGGGCACCGGCGCTGAACCACTGCGCCTTGACCACCCCGAGCAGGATGCAGGCGAGCAGCAACAGCATGCCGGTCAGGTTGGCGGGCAGGGGCAGGTGGAAGGTGCGCACCGCGGTGTCGGCCAGCAGCCAGATGGCGGCCAGCAGGGCGATTTGGAAGGGGGTTTGTAGCCAGCGAAGGCAGAAGGCTTTCATGATGGGCGTCTTTTTGTGAATCTGGTCACAGTATAAGGGTGGGCCAAACCTGCAAAAAATGAATTTAAATTATGAAAAATATGCCAAATTGGCATTATTTAGCGAACCCCTCCGACGAGCGTCCCATGGATATCCGAGCCCTGCGTTACTTTGTCGAACTGGTGCGGGAGCAGAGCTTCACCCGCGCCTCCGAGAAGCTGTTTGTCACCCAACCCACCATCAGCAAGATGATCCGCAACATGGAGGAGGAGCTGGGTCAGCCCCTGCTCAACCGGGAGGGGCACAGCTTCACCCTGACCGACAGCGGCCAGGTGCTGTTTGCCCGTGGCCAGCTGATCCTGGCCCAGATGCAGCAGATGGAGGCGGAGCTCGCCGATCTGCAGAGCCTGCAGCACGGGCGCCTCGCGCTCGGCATCCCGCCCATGGTGGGCCACGTCTATGCGGATCTGATCCGCACCTACCGCAGCCGCTACCCCAGGGTGGAGCTCTCCATCGTCGAATATGGCGGCCGCCGCATCGAGCAGGCGGTGCTGGAGGGGGAGCTGGATCTCGCCATCACCATGTTGCCGACCAGGGAGGGGGGCGCCCTGAGCGCGCTGGAGCTGGATTGCTATCCGATCCAGGTGGTGCTGCCGGATCTGCCGCGCTGGCGTGAGCGCAACGAGATCCGGCTGGAAGATCTGCAGGAGGAGCCCTTCCTGCTCTACACCCAGGCCTTCACCCTGAGCGAGCGGCTGGAGCAGGCCTGCCAGCAGGCGGGCTTCGTGCCCCAGGTGGCGGCGCGCAGCAGCCAGTGGGACTTTCTCACCGCCATGGTGCGCAGCGGCATGGGAGTCGCCTTCCTGCCCGAGCCCATCTGCCGGCGGCTGACCCCGGACGGGTTGGTGTTGCGCCCCCTGCTGCCGGAGCTGAGCTGGCGACTCGGGGTGATCTGGCCGAGCCGGCGCTACCTCTCCCGCACCGCCGAGGCCTGGCTGGCCCTGTGCCGCGAGAGCCACGGCTGAGCCTCAGCCGCGCAGCAGGGCGCCCAGTTGGCGACATAGTCTGCGAAGGGTCTGGTTGTCGAGGCAGCCAAAGCCGAGCAGCCAGCCCTCCAGCCCGGGTTCGCCGAGGTAGAACTGGCCGAGGGGGCGCAGGCCCAGCCCCAGGGCGTTGGCGGCGTCGGTCCAGCGGGCCTCGCCACCCGGCGGCAGCAGCACGGCACACTGCAGCCCGGCGCCGCTGTGGATGGGGGTGAGCAGGGGGCAGTGCTCGGCCAGTTCGCTCAGCAGCAGATCCCGCCGGCTCTGGTAGAGCAGACGACTCTGGCGCAGGTGGGTGGCGAAGTGGCCGGCGCGGATGAAGTCTGCGGTGACCGCCTGCTGCAGCTGGTTGCTGTGACCGTCGAAGGCGGCGCGGGCCCGGCTGAAGGCCTCCATCAGGGGGCGCGGCAGCACCAGGTAGGCGAGGCGCAAGGAACCAAACAGCACCTTGCTGAAGGTGCCAACATAGAGGACCCGCCCCTGACCATCCAGCCCCTGCAGGGCGGGCAGCGGGCGCTGATCGTACTGATATTCCCCGTCGTAATCGTCTTCCAAAATCCAGGCCCCGTGCCGCTCGGCCTCGGCCAGCAAGGCCATCCGCCGCGGCAGGCTCATGGGTACGCCGAGGGGATACTGATGGGCCGGGGTGCAGTAGATGAGCCTTGGCCGTGGATGTTCCCCTGCCGGGTTGAGACCCTCCTCGTCCACCGGCACCGGATGGACGCGGGCCCCGGCACTCTCCAGCGCGGTGAGCGCCCCCGGGTAGCCGGGATCCTCCACCCAGACGCTGTCGCCGGCATCGATGAGCAGCTGGGTCGCCAGCAAGATGCCCTGCTGGGAGCTGGTGAGGATCAGGATCTGATCCGGCTCGCACTGCACCCCCCGCGACTGCACCAGATAGCTGCTGATGGCGGCGCGAAGCGGAGCCAAGCCCTGTGGATCCCCGTAGTTCATCCAGTCGCTGGCGCGCTGGCGCCACTGTTGCTGCATCAGCCGCCCCCAGAGCGCCTGGGGGAAGAGGCGCGGATCCGGCTGGCTGGAGGCGAAGGAGTCACCCACCAGGGGCGCGTTATGGCAGGCGCCGCCCGCCGCCATCTCCTGACCGCGGCGCGACAGCCCGGCCGCCGACTGGGGCGGCCTGGGGGCGGGGCGCACCGCCGCCAGGGCGACGAAGCTGCCAGCCCCCACCCTGCGCACCAGGTAGCCCTCCGCCTCCAGCCGGCCATAGGCCAGCTCCACCGTGCTGCGGGAGACGCCGAGATCCCGGGCCAGCATGCGGCTGGCGGGCAAGCGGCTGTGCTGGGGCAGGTGACCGGCCAGGATCGCTTCCCGCAGGGTACGCACCAGCTGCTCGTGCAGGGGCAGGTCGTTTTGTTGCTGGTCGGCGAAGAGGGTCGGCAGGGCGGTCATATTGGGCTCCTCATGGACCAGGGCAGATGAACCCCCACCAAGATGGCGTCGCGCAAGGTGCGCACCAGCTGCTCGTGCAGGGGCAGATCGTTCTGTTGCCGGTCGGCAAACAGGGTGGGCAGGGCGGTCATGCGGCCTCCGGGTGGGGCACTGTGCCCGCAAAATTGGTCTGCCTATATTGGCAAAATTGGTCGGCGTGGCAAGGCCATTATGACGCTACATTGAGGGTCAGAGAATGGAGTGTAACCACCACAAGGAGTCGGGATGTCTGAATTTGGTGCGGTGATCAGCTGGCAGCGGGGGAGCGACGAGCCCTTCGTCGATCAGCGTTACAGTCGGGCCCATGAGTGGGAGTTTGACGGCGGCGTCAGGGTGCCCGCCTCCTCCTCCCCCCATGTGGTGCCCTTGCCCTTTTCGGTGGCGGAAAATGTCGATCCGGAGGAGGCCTTCGTCGCCTCGCTCTCCAGCTGCCACATGCTGACCTTCCTCTGGCTGGCGGCCAGGGAGCGCTATCTGGTGGAGAGCTACCGGGACCAGGCGGTCGGCGTCATGGAGGCGGACGAGCGCGGCCGCCAGTCCATCACCCGCGTCACCCTGCGCCCCAGGGTGGTATTCGGGGGTGATCGCCAGCCAACCCTGGTCGAGCTGGAGCGGTTGCACCACCAGGCCCACGAGCAGTGTTTCATCGCCAACTCGGTCAGAACCGAGATCACCACAGAAGTCGCGCTATATCAGGAGTCCGTATGAGTCATGTATTGAGCACCGGGGTGGCCAGTCCGCAGGAGGCCAGCGCCTTCTTCGAGGCCCAGCTGGCGTTTCGCACCGATCCGGCCGATCTCGCCGCCGATCTGCTGGCCGGTGAGCCCGGCATCGTTGTCATCGACACCCGCTCCTTCGATCACTATGGGAAGGGCCATATCCCGGGGGCCATCTCCTTCCCCCACAGCACCATGAGTCCGGCCACCACGGCCGGGCTGGCGCGGGACAAGGTCTATGTCTGTTACTGCGACGGCATCGGCTGCAACGGCTCGACCCAGGGGGCTTATAAGCTGGCGGCGCAGGGCTTTCGGGTCAAGGAGCTGATCGGTGGCCTGCACTGGTGGCGGCAGGACGGTTTCGCCGTCGCCACCGGCGGCGAGGCCGGTGTGTTGCAAGAGGGGGGGATCGCCTGTGGCTGCTAATCGAGTGACGGCTCACATCACCAACGAATTCAATCAACCCCTGGGGGCCGAGGTGGCGGATTGGGCGGGCGCCGAGTTTCCCCCCAAGGCGGTCATGAGCGGTTGGGGCTGCCGGCTGGAGCCGCTGGACCCTGAGAGCCACGGCACCTCGCTCTGGCAGGCGTTCGGTGCCGATGATGGGGCCATGTGGACCTATCTCACCAGCGGTCCCTTCGCGGATGAGGCGGCCATGCTGGCTTGGCTGCGAGGGGTCGCCGCCAAGGCCGATCCCCAGTTCTATGCGATTGTCGACGAGGCGAGCGGCAAGGCGCTGGGGCTCGCCAGCTACCTGCGCATCGATCCCGCCGCGGGTAGCATAGAGGTGGGCTGGCTGCACTTCTCACCGGCCATGCAGCGTACCCGCCTCTCTACCGCGGCCATGGCGCTGATGATGGCCAATGCCTTTGCGCTCGGCTACCGTCGCTACGAGTGGAAGTGCAACGATCTCAACTGGCCCTCGCGCCAGGCGGCGCTGCGGCTCGGTTTCAGCTACGAGGGGACCTTCCGTCAGGCGCGGGTGGACAAGGGCCGCAATCGGGATACCGCCTGGTTCTCGGTGATCGATGGGGAATGGCCCGCCCTGCAAGGCTGCTTCGAGCGATGGCTGGCGGATGACAACTTCGATGGGGCAGGGCGCCAGCGGCTGCGGCTCTCGGATCTGACCGCCGCCTGCCACCCCGAGGGGGAGTGACGCGGGCAGCGGGTTGTCGGGTCGCCATATCCTAGGTCCGATGACGTGACTCGAACCCGCCGATCGACAAAACGAAAGAGGCCCCGGATGCGGGGCCTCTTCTATTCACGCTACTGCTTAGTCATGGTGCTCGTCCCTTAGTGTTCACCGATGGGCGCTGCGATCCACTTCAGAAGGCGAAGCATGTCTTGCGGCGCCACCCCGACCGAGAGGCCGCGCTTGCCGCCGCTCACCAGGATCTCGTCAAACGCCATGGCGGAGTCGTCCAGTACGGTGGGCAGCAGCTTCTTCTGGGCCAGCGGGCTGATGCCCCCCACCTTGTAACCGGTCAGCTTCTCGGCCTCCGCCGGTTTCATCATCTCCACCTTCTTCAGCCCCGCCGCCTTGGCGAGCTGCTTCAGGCTGCACAGGCCCGATGAGGGCACTATGGCCACCACCGCCTGCTTGTCGTGATGGGCGATCAGGGTCTTGAACACCTGGGCCTCCGGCAGGCCGAGCTGGGTCGCGGCATGCTTGCCGAAATCGTCGTGAGCTTCGCACTCATAGGGGTAGAGCTTGTGGGGGATCTTGAGCTTTTTCAGCAGGTTGATAGCGGGGGTCATCAGATTTCCTCGAGCCGGAACAAGGCCAGACAGTCTGCGCCCAGTCGGCTGGCGTGGCAAGAGGTGCCCAGATTCGGCTCTTCTCCCGGACATGACGGGCGTGGCCAGATTGAAAATGCGTGGGCCGATGACCTGAGTTCTTGATCCCCCATGTCTACACTGGATGTGGCTATCTGTTGGCGATACGAAAGGAATCGTGGCCATGAATATCCCGGTGTCCAGCTCTCTCGATATTGGCGCTCTCGGCCGTTATGACGGCCTCGCCCGATTGACCGCCCTCGATCGCGCCTATGGCATCGTCGAGTTCGATCTCGCTGGCCACATCGTCTCGGTCAACGCGCTGTTCTGCGCCATCCTCGACTATCACCCCGAGGCGCTGATCGGCCAGTCCCATCTGCTGCTGCTGCCCCCCGAGCAACATGGCGAGCACGACCGCTTCTGGCAGGGGGTGCTCTGCGGCAAGATCCATACCGGCGCCTTTCACCGCATTGCGCGGGGAGGCAGGAGCGTCTGGATCCACGCCACCTACACCCCGATCACCGACGAGGCGGGTGCCTTGCTCGGGGTGATCAAGCTGGCCCACGACATCACTCCCGAGGTGCTGGCCGAGCAGCGCGTCGAACAGCAGAGCCAGCTGTTCGACATCATAGTCGCCGCTCATCAGGGCTTTCTGTTGGATCGCAACCTCGCTTCCGCCTGCGACACCGTGTTCGAGCGGCTGCTCAGCGTCAGCCAGAGTGCCTATGGATTCATCGGCATAGTCCAGTACGAGGACGAGCAACCCAGCCTCTACGTCCCCTCCATCTCCAATCTCTCCTGGGACGAGGCCACCCATGCCTGGTATGAGCAACAGCGCCAGAGCAGAGGCGGGCTCATCTTCAGCAAACTCGACAACCTGTTTGGTCATGTGGTGACCCACAACACCCTGGTGTGCTGCAACGATCTGCCGCGCCATCCGGCGAGCCGCGGCACCTCCCCTCGCGGTCACCCGCATCTGGACTGCTTCCTTGGCATCCCGCTTCGTCACAAGGGGGAGGCCATCGGCATGATCGCCCTGGCCAACCGTCCGGGTGGCTTCGACGAGACCCTGGTGACCCTGCTCGAGCCGCTCACCACCGCCCTCGGTACCCTGGTTCACGCCCGCAACCTGGAGGACGAACGCGGCCGGATGGAGCGGGAGCTGCGCTTCAACGCCGAGCACGATTTCCTCACCAAACTGCCCAATCGCAGCAGCTTCTTCAGCCAAGCCAACCTCCTGCTCGATCGTTTCTTGCGCCACCCGGCCGAGGGGAATACCTGTTGCCTGGCTCTGATCGACATCGATTTTTTCAAACAGATCAACGATGAACATGGTCATCTTGCCGGGGATGCGGTGCTGGAGACGCTGGCCCAGTTGCTGATGCAGGCAGTGCGCGGCAGCGATCTGGTGGCCCGCTTCGGCGGGGAGGAGTTCATCATGCTGCTGCGCGGCGTTACCCTCGGCGATGCCCGATCCCTGATGGATCACATCCGCCAGCAGATAGAGCGTCATCCCTTTCTGTATCAGGAGCGCGAGCTTGCCGTCACCATCAGCGTGGGGGTCACCCCCTATCAGCCGGATTATCAGCGGGTGGACGACTGGCTGCAATGCGTCGACCTGCGTCTCTACGAGGCCAAGCGCCTCGGCCGCAACCGCATCGCATAAGGCTTGTCGGACACAGGGAGGGATATGTGCGTAAATAGAAAGGGCGCCACTGTGGCGCCCTTTTGTGTGGGGAAGTCGCGCCGGATCAATTGGTGTTACGCACCCTGAGTCGAGTTGCGGCATGCTTGTCAACATCGCCGGGAGCCTCGTAATCGAAGGGGTAGAGTTTGTGGGGGGATCTTGAGCTTTTTCAGCAGATTGATAGCTGGGTAATCAGATTTACTCGAGCCTGAGCAAGGTCCAACAGTCTGCTTCTGCAAGGGGTAGGGCGACGGCTGATATTTAATGCTTGAATTTTAATAGCCATAAAAATGTAGCCACGGCTAAGTGGCTACATGTTGGATACTATTTTTATTACATAGGTTCAAGATAGATAAATATCGTGTCTTGGCCTGTGACTGCCGGGTCGTAATACCCTCTGAGTCTGGAGTTCTTATGGCCGCTAATGCCATCAGTGTCATTAACAGTGGAAACAGAACCAGAGGTCATGTCGACAACTATGGCTTGCCTTTCGCCACCGTATTCATACTTTAAATAATCATTGCCGTTTGATTCATAAGGGAACAAATCATCAGAGCTCCCCCCATCATTCAAGTCCAGCATCTGAATTTTAGCACCGGTATATTCGAATCGAGCTTGTCCGTTATCCCAGTCGAAGATGAATTCATCACCCATGGCAAAGGTTATGGTACCAGGATCACCCACATCCTCTAAGCGAACCTTGAGAGGTATGGTGCCTATATTGTTGATAAGTTTAACATACCTTATGTCTGCCTTATTGAAATACACATTTTGAGTAGGATCAAATTGTGAGCCTGGAGTATTACTCGTTTGCTGAGCACCAGCGGCAGTTGATACCACATCATTATTTTCACCAGCAATTGCGTTGCCGATACATGCGGAAAGCAAAGCTGTCAGCAGAATCTTTTTCATAGTTTTATCCCAGTGGTTATCTCGTCTTACAGTATTTTTATTTGGCACTGTTATCGTGCCTATTCACGATAATTGCGCAGTTGAGTCCAAGCAACGAAAATGAGAGTCATGTTTATAGGTTTTTAATTCGCATCACAAAAAAACAAATTCGATCGTATTCGTTACATGGACGTTAAGTTTTCATACAGCATCATGTGTTATATGGATACTTCAACACATAAAATTCAATCATATTCAGTTCTGGTTATGTTAATGCTTTAAAATATGTGTCATTGCCATATGCCGTGATCTCTTATAAAAAACGCTGATGTGCTACTGAGTGAGTAAGATGGGCATAGCATCTATACACCTGTCGGTAGATTGGGTTTTCATCTCCAACGGAGAGGGATATCAGGACATCAGACGAGACAATCATGGAAATAGAAAGGGCGCCATTGTGGCGCCCTTTGACTTGATGGAAGGAGAGCTTGATAGCCCGCCTGTCAACCGGTGTTGCGCATACCTGCCGCTATACCGGCGATGGTCACCATCAGCGCCTGATCCAGCTCGGGGTGCAGGATCTCGGCGTGGTTGCGCGAGCGGCCAAGCAGCTCGACCTGCAGCACGTTGAGGGGATCCGTGTAGGGGTTGCGCAGCTTGATGGACTCCTTGATCCAGGGCTGGTCGTCGAGCAAGTCGCCCTGTGGGCGCAGCTCCAGCACCACCTGAATGGAGTCGGAGAGCTCCTGACGCAGCTGCTTGCCGAGGGCCCACAGCTCTTGCGGCACCAGACGGGTGTCGTAGTACTCCGCCAGCCAGAGGTCGGCCTTGAGGAACACCATCTCCAGCATCTCGAGGCGGGTGCGGAAGAAGGGCCACTGGCGGCTCATCTCGTCCAGAACACTCTTGTGGCCGTCATCTATGGCTTGCTGCAGCCCCTTGTGGGCGCCGAGCCAGGCCGGCAGCATCAGCCGGTTCTGGGTCCAGGCGAAGATCCAGGGGATGGCGCGCAGGCTCTCGACGCCGCCGTTGGGCTTGCGCTTGGCGGGACGGGAGCCGAGCGGCAGCTTGCCGAGCTCCATCTCCGGGGTGGCGGCGCGGAAGTAGGGCACGAAGTCAGGATGACCGCGCACGATGGAGCGGTAGTGCTCGCAGGAGGCCTCGGCCACCTGTTCGATCACGGCGCGCCAGCTCTCTTTGGGCTTGGGCGGCGGCAGCAGGTTCCCTTCCAGCACGGCGCTGGTGTAGAGATTCAGGCTGTGGATGGCGACCTTGGGCAGGCCGAACTTGAAGCGGATCATCTCGCCTTGTTCGGTCACCCGCAGGCCACCGCGCAGGGAGCCCGGCGGTTGGGAGAGGATTGCCTGATGGGCGGGGGCGCCGCCGCGACCGACGGTGCCACCACGGCCGTGGAACAGGGTGAGGCGCAGGTTGTTGGCCTCGGCCAGCGCCACCAGGGATTCCATGGCGGCGTACTGGGCCCAGCCGGCGGCCATCATGCCCGCATCCTTGGCTGAGTCCGAGTAGCCGATCATGATGTACTGACGGCCCTGGATGTAACCGCGATACCAGTCCACCGACAGCAGGCGCTCCATCACGGCGGTGCCCGCCATCAGGTCTTCCTGGGTCTCGAACAGCGGGGCGACCGGCATGCGGAACTTACAACCAGCCTCTTTCAGCAAGAGTTGCACCGCCAGCACGTCGGACGGGGCGCCCGCCATGGAGATGATGTAGATGCCGAACGCATCCGGGTCGTGCTCGGCGATCACCCGACAGGTGTCTATGGTCTCGCGGGTCTCGGCGCTCGGCTCCCAGTCGGTGGGGATCAGCGGGCGGCGGGAGTTCAGCTCATTGAGCAGGAAGGCCTGCTTGTCGTCCTCGCTCCACTCGGCGTAGTCGCCCATGCCGAGGTAGCGGGTCAGCTCGGAGAAGACCTGGCCGTGGCGCTCGCCATCCTGGCGGATGTCCAGCTTGACCAGATGGATGCCGAAACAGGCCAGCTTGCGCAGCACGTCCAGCAGCATGCCATCGGCGATGTTGCCCATGCCGCAGGCGTGCAGGGAGTGGTAGCAGAGCTCCAGCGGCTCGCGCAGCTGGGCCGTGGTCTTGACCAGATCCCGGCTCTCGCTGACCTGACCCTGCACCTTGGCGGTGAGGAATTCCTGGGTCTCGCGCAGTTGCTCGCGCAGTTCGCGCACCAGGGCGCGGTAGGGCTCGGGCTGATCGCCCACCCGCTCGCGCAGGGCGTCGGTGCAGTCGGCCATGGAGAGCTCGGAGGTGAGCTCCTTGATGTCTTTGTAGAAGAGGTTGACCGCCATCCAGCGGCCCAGCTCCAGCACCTCGGCGGTCACCTTGGCGGTGACGAAGGGGTTGCCGTCACGGTCGCCGCCCATCCAGGAGGTGAACTTGACCGGCGCGGCATCCAGCGGCAGGCGCACGCCAAGGTGCTGCTGCAGACGCTCGTCCAGGGTGCGCATGAATTCGGGAATGGCGGGCCAGAGGCTGTTTTCCACCACGGCGAAGCCCCACTTGGCCTCGTCTACCGGGGTCGGGCGCTGTTCGCGGATCTCGTTGGTGTGCCAGGCCTGATTGACCAGCTGTTCGATGCGATTGAGGATCTTGTCCCGCTCGCGGGGCAGCAGATCGGACAGTTCCAGCGCTTCCAGGCAGTCGTTGAGCTGCACATGCTTGTGGATCAGGGTGCGACGGGTCACCTCGGTCGGGTGGGCGGTCAGCACCAGATCGATATCCAGCTCGCGCACGGCCTGGATGATGGCCTCCTGGGACAGGTTGGACGCTTTCAGCTTGGCGAACATCTGCTCCAGCGGATCCGGGGTGCTCTCCTGCTCTTCGCTGCGGCGGGAGATGGTGTGGAACTGTTCCGCCACGTTAGCCAGATTGAGGAACTGGCTGAAGGCACGGGCCACCGGCAGCAGCTCGTCATCGGAGAGGGTGCGCAGGGTTTCGAGCAGCGACTCACGGTCTGCCTCATTGCCCTTGCGGGAGGACTTGGCCAGCTGACGAATGGTCTCGATCTTGTCGAGGAAGGCCTGTCCCTGATGATCCTTGATGGACTTGCCCAGCAGTTGGCCCAGCATGCCTACGTTGGCGCGTAGCGCGGCGTACTTTTCGTTCATTCCACATCCTTATTTTGTTGGTGCCTCCTTACCTTCCGGGGTGAGAGGCAGCCTCACTTATTGTTGTGTGATTACAACATATGCTCCGTCATCTTAGGGGGACAATCTACTCGGATTGTCTGCGCAAGGTCAAATAACAGGCCGATTCAGAACATGTATTTCCCTCACCTGTCCCTGGGCGCCATGTCATGTAACTTACTTACATTCCCCTCGATTCAGAGGCAGAAACGCCGGATCAGGTGCTGCAGCACCGCCGTGGTCGGCTTGACGAACGACAGATCCAGATACTCGTCCGGTTGGTGCGCCTGAGCGATATGGCCGGGTCCCATCACTATTGTCTGGCATCCCAATTGCTGGATAAAGGGGGCCTCGGTGCAATAGTTCACGGATTCGGCGGCGCGGCCACTCGCCTTCTCGGCCTCGCGCACCAGCACGGAATCATCGGCGCAGGCGTAAGCGGGGATAGGCTCGTGCAGGTGTTGCAGGTGCAGGCAGCCAGGCTGGTGCACCTCTATGGGGGCGAGCGCCTCCTTGAGCATGCCCATCAGTTCGTCCGGCCCCACCTGCGGGGTGGGCCTCATGTCGATGTGCAGCTCGCAACAGCCACAGATACGGTTCGGGCTGTCTCCACCATGTATGTAGCCCAGATTGAGGGTGGGCTGCGGTACCGCGAACCTGTGGTCGGCGTAACGCTCCTTGAGATCCTGCTGCAGCCTGAGCACCTGGCCCATGGCCTGGTGCATGATCTCCAACGCGTTGACCCCGTTGGCGGGATCCGAGCTGTGGCCGCTCTTGCCCGTGATGCGGATCGCCTCCGACATGTGGCCCTTGTGGGCCACCACGGGCACCAGCCCGGTCGGCTCGCCGATCACCGCGTAGTCCGGCTTGAGCTCGGCCGCCGCGGCGATGGCGCGGGCGCCCGCCATGGTGGTCTCCTCGTCGGCGGTGGCCAGGATGCGCAGCGGCTTGCTGAGGGTGGTCAGGTCGATCTCTTTCAGCGCCTCGACGATGAAGGCGAAGAAGCCCTTCATGTCGATGGTGCCGAGCCCATACAGGCGGTTGCCCTCCTCGGTCACCTTGAAGGGATCCTTGCTCCAGCCCCCCTCATCGAAGGGCACCGTATCGGTGTGGCCCGCCAGCAGCAGGCCCCCTTCCCCCTGGCCATAGGTCGCCACCAGGTTGAACTTGCCGGGCAGCTCCGGCAGCGCCGTCACCTCGCAGTGGAAGCCGAGCTGGCCGAACCAGTCGGCCAGCAGCCGGATCACCGCCTCGTTGCTCTGATCCCAGCGGGGATCCGTGCTGCTGATAGAGGGAATCGCAATAATATTCTTATAAAGTGAAAAAAAATCCAGATTGGCCATCAGCTGCTCCTTGCGTCCCCGGAATGTTTCTGTTAGAAAATACAAATGCAAAGTGAGTGCATGAATATTCTTTTCGAGTACTCATCGACAAGGCTTCTAGTTGTAAGGGAAAGTTAATGTTCTGTCACCTGATCTATAACCGACGACACACACCCGCCTGATTTGCCCCTCCGCACTCGTTGCATCAAAGGGGCGATAGCTCACCCCTTGCACCGCAGCACCATGCTGTGAACTTCGAACTCAGACTTGGAATATTCAACAATGCTTAACACCGTTATCGTCGGTGCCAGTGGCTACGCGGGAGCCGAACTGGCCGCACTGGTCCAGAACCACCCACAACTCAAGCTGTTCGGCCTCTATGTGTCGGCCGGCAGCCAGGATGCGCACAAGCGTTTCTCTTCCCTCCATCCCCAGTGGGTCGGTGCGCTGGATCAGCCGCTGCTGCCGCTGGACGATGACGGCATGACCCGGATCCTGACCCAGGCCGATCTGGTGCTGCTGGCCACCGCCCACGAGGTGAGTGCCGAGCTGGCGCCCAAGTTCCTGGCCAAGGGGCTGCCGGTGTTCGATCTATCCGGTGCCTTCCGGGTCAGGGATCAGCAGTTCTACGCCTCCTTCTACGGCTTCACCCACCAGAGCGAGCAGTGGCTGGATCAGGCCGCCTACGGTCTGGCTGAGTGGAATGCCGATGCCATCAAAGCCGCCCAGCTGATTGCGGTGCCCGGTTGCTACCCGACCGCCTCCCTGTGCGCCCTCAAGCCGCTGCAGCAGGCCGGGCTGATTGCCAAGGGGTGGCAGCCCATCATCAACGCGGTCTCCGGGGTCTCCGGGGCTGGTCGCAAGGCTGCCATCAGCACCAGCTTCTGCGAGGTGAGCCTGAATCCTTACGGCACCTTCAACCACAGACACCAGCCGGAGATCAGCCACCACCTGGGCAAGGAGGTGCTGTTCCAGCCCCACCTCGGCAACTATGTGCGCGGCATCCTGGCCACCATCTATGTGCAGCTGGCGGACGGCGTGACGGCGACCCAGGTGGATCAGGCCTTCCTCAAGGCCTACGAGGGCAAGCCGCTGGTGCGTCTCACCGGCCAGATGCCCTCCATCCGCGGCGTGGCGAGCACCCCCTATTGCGACATCGCCTGGCAGCAGCAGGGCAACATGCTGGTGGTAGTCTCCGCCATCGACAACCTGCTCAAGGGGGCCGCCTCCCAGGCCATCCAGTGCATAAATATCAAGTTTGGTTTTGAACCGGCCACCGGCCTGATTTAACGCTTTAAGGAAGGATCGAGAAGATGGACAAGCAGACGCTGGTAATCAAGTTAGGTGGGGCGCTGATCGAGAATGACGAGGCGCTGACCGCCCTGTTCGCCACCCTCAAAAGCTTCTTGGATGAGCAGCACCGCCCCCTGGTGCTGGTGCACGGCGGCGGCTGCCTGGTGGATGACCTGCTCAAGGGCCTGGGGCTGACTTCCAGCAAGAAGAACGGCCTGCGGGTCACCCCCTTCGAGCAGATCCCCTTCATCGCCGGCGCCCTGGCGGGGACCGCCAACAAGATGATGATGGCCAAGGCCATTGCCACCGGCATCCCGGCGGTGGGGCTCTGTCTGGCCGATGGCGGCCTGTGCCAGGTGACCCAGCTCGACCCGGATCTCGGCGCCGTGGGTGATTGCCAGCCGGGCAACTCGGCGCTGGTGCAGGGCATCCTGGGTCAGGGCTTCCTGCCGGTGGTGAGCTCCATCGGCATCACCGCTGCCGGCCAGCTGATGAATGTCAACGCGGATCAGGCGGCCACGGCGATTGCTGAGGCGCTCGGCGCCGATCTGGTGATGCTGTCCGACGTGAGCGGCATCCTGGATGGCAAGGGCAAGCTGGTGCCGCAGCTGAACAAGGCGACCGCGCTGGATCTGATGGAGAAGGGGGTGATCAGCGACGGCATGGCGGTCAAGGTGAAGGCCGCGCTGCACGCCGCCGAGACCCTGGGCAAGCCGGTCTGCGTCGCCAGCTGGCGCTACCAGGATCAACTGCTCAAGCTGCTGGCCGGCGGTGCAGTCGGCACCCAAGTCACCCTCTAACCCTGGCCGGAAAAAGGAACATCCGATGCAACATCTTCTGAAAGATAGCGATCTGAACAAATCCCAGATCCTGGCGCTGATCGCGCTGGGCAAGGCGGTCAAGGCGGATCCGATAAAGTACGGCCAGGCGCTGGCGGGCAAGAGCGTGGTCACCCTGTTCGAGAAACCCTCCCTGCGCACTCGCGTCACCTTCGACATCGGCATCGCCCGCCTCGGCGGCCACAGCGTCTATCTGGATCAACAGAACGGCGCGCTCGGCAAGCGGGAATCGGTGAAGGACTTCGCCGCCAACCTGTCGCGCTGGTGTGATGCCATCGTCGCCCGGGTGTTCGATCACCAGACCCTGGTCGAACTGGCCGAACATGGCACAGTGCCGGTGGTGAACAGCCTGTGCAACCTCTACCACCCCTGCCAGGGGCTGGCGGACTTCATGACCATCAGCGAGCAGTATGCGGATCTGTCGAAGGTGAAGCTCGCCTACCTCGGCGATGGCAACAACGTCAGCCACTCCCTGCTGCTGCTGGGGGCCACCCTGGGCACCGACGTGACCCTGGTCTGCCCCAAGGGCCACGGCCCTGATACCCAGATCTTCCTGCAGGCCCAGGCGCTGGCGGCCCAGTCCGGTTCGCACATCCACATCAGCGATGACGTGGGCGCCATCGAAGGCTTTGACGTGGTTTACACCGATACCTGGGTCTCCATGGGTGACAGCACACCAATGGAGCAGGTAAAAGATATCTTCATGCCTTATCAGATCAACCAGGCCTTGCTCGACCGCACCGGCATCCAGCATGTGCTGCATTGCCAGCCGGCGCACCGGGAGCTGGAGATCACCTCGGAGGTCATGGACGGACCAGCCTCCCTCATCATGGATGAGGCAGAAAACCGTATGCATATCCAGAATGCCGTGCTGCTGACCTTGTTTGGACATGGTCAGGGTCATAAGTAAGCCGGCGACCGACCCTGAATTACCTATTTAATCGAATCATCATGGAGAGAAGTAAATGAGCGGAATCAACAAGATCGTACTGGCTTACTCGGGCGGACTGGATACCTCGGCCATCATTCCCTGGCTGAAAGAGAACTATGACGCGGAGATCATCGCCTTCGTCGCCGACGTCGGTCAGGAGCGTGACGATCTGGAAGGGATCGAGCAGAAAGCCATCGCCTCCGGTGCCACCAAGTGCATCGTCAAAGACTTGCGCGAAGAGTTCGTCAAAGAGTACGTCTATCCGACCCTGAAGACCGGTGCCGTCTACGAAGGCACCTACCTGCTGGGCACCTCCATGGCCCGTCCCATCATCGCCAAGGCGATGGTGGAAGCGGCCCTGGCGGAAGGCGCCGACGCCATCTCCCACGGCTGTACCGGCAAGGGTAACGATCAGGTGCGTTTCGAAGGCGCCGTGGCCGCCCTGGCACCCCAGCTGAAGGTGATCGCCCCCTGGCGTCTGTGGGACATGCGCTCCCGGGAAGATCTGCTGGCCTATCTGGAAGCCCGCGACATCCCCTGCAAGGCGACCCTGAAGAAGATCTACAGCCGTGATGCCAACGCCTGGCACATCTCCACCGAGGGTGGCGAGCTGGAGAGCACCTGGAACGAGCCGTCCGAAGCGGTCTGGCAGTGGACCGTTTCCGCCGAGCAGGCACCGAACGAGCCGGAATACGTCAAGCTGACCGTGGCTCAGGGTGAAGTGGTCGCCGTTGACGACCAGCCGCTGAGCCCGCACCAGATCCTGACCACCCTGAACGAGCGTGCCGGCAAGCACGGCGTGGGCCGCATCGACATCACCGAAAACCGGATGGTGGGCATGAAGTCCCGTGGCTGCTACGAGACCCCGGGTGGTACCGTGATGGTCGCCGCGCTGCGCGCCGTGGAAGAGCTGGTGCTGGACAGACCGACTCGCGCCTGGCGCGAGAAACTCGGTGCCGAGTTCTCCCACCTGGTCTATGACGGTCGCTGGTTCACCCCGCTGTGCAAAGCCATCGTCGCCTCCGCCAACGCCATCGCCGAGGATCTCGACGGTGAAGTGGTGCTGAAGATGTACAAGGGCCAGGTCACCGCGGTGCAGAAGAAGTCGCCGAACAGCCTCTACTCCGAAGACTTCGCCACCTTCGGCGCCGACGAGGTGTACGACCAGAGCCACGCCGAAGGCTTTATCCGTCTCTACACCCTGGCCAGCCGTATCCGCGCCATGAAGGAACAGCACCAGTCCATCGGCGGCGACCATACCCACGGTTAAGCCCTGGCTTGACCCGCTGATACCGGTGAGGGGGCTTGGCCCCCTCGTTTATAAGCGGCGGCTTGGCCCCCTCACTTATAACAGGCGGGTAAGCAGCGGGTTGTGATGACAGCGGCAGCGCCTTGGCCGCGTCTGTGAGATAACAGGCTCGCAGATAAACAAGGCCAGATTTCAAGTTCGGCAGGCGCACAGGCGCCGCCGGCAACGCATTCAAGGAGAGCAGTATGGCACTTTGGGGTGGACGCTTCAGTCAGGGAGCCGATAGCAGGTTCAAGCAGTTCAACGATTCGCTGCGGTTCGATTACCGGCTGGCGGAGCAGGATATCCAGGGCTCCATGGCCTGGGCCCGCGCCCTGGTCAAGGTGGGCGTCTTGACCGCCGATGAGCAGGCGCAGTTGCAGCAGGCGATGGAGGTGCTGCTCGCCTCGGTGCAGCAGGATCCCCAGCAGATCCTGAGCTCGGATGCCGAAGACATCCACTCCTGGGTCGAGGGCAAGCTCATCGATGCCGCCGGCACCCTGGGCAAGAAGTTGCACACCGGCCGCTCGCGCAACGATCAGGTCGCCACCGATCTCAAGCTCTGGTGCAAGGCGCAGGGTGAGCTGCTGCTCGGCTCCATCACCGCTCTGCAACAGGGGCTGGTGGCCTCGGCGCGTGCCAACCAGGCCGCGGTGCTGCCCGGTTACACCCACCTGCAGCGGGCCCAGCCGGTCACCTTCGCCCACTGGGCGCTGGCCTATGTGGAGATGCTGGAGCGGGACTATTCCCGTCTGCAGGATGCCCTGAAGCGCCTCGATACCAGCCCGCTCGGCTGTGGCGCCCTGGCGGGTACCGCCTACGCCATCGACCGCGAGGCGCTGGCGCTGGACATGGGCTTCGCCGGGGCGACCCGCAACAGCCTGGATTCGGTCTCCGATCGGGATCATGTGGTGGAGTTGATGCACGTGGCGTCCCTCTCCATGACTCACCTGTCGCGCTTTGCCGAGGATCTCATCTTCTACAACACTGGCGAGGCGGGCTTCGTCGAGCTGTCCGACGCGGTCACCTCCGGCTCTTCCCTGATGCCGCAGAAGAAAAACCCCGATGCGCTGGAACTCATTCGTGGCAAGACCGGTCGGGTGGTCGGCGCCCAGATGGGCATGCTGATGAGCCTCAAGGCGCTGCCGCTGGCCTACAACAAGGACATGCAGGAAGACAAGGAAGGGCTGTTCGATGCCCTCGACACCTGGCACGACTGCCTCGACATGGCGGCGCTGGTGCTGATCGATCTCAAGGTGAACGTCGAGCGCACCAAGGCGGCGGCGCAGGGCGGCTACGCCAACGCCACCGAGCTGGCGGACTATCTGGTGGCCAAGGGGATCCCGTTCCGCGAGGCGCACCATATCGTCGGTGAGGTGGTGGTCCACGCCATCGGCGTGAAGAAGCCGCTGGAGGAGCTGTCGCTGGCAGAATTCCAGCGCTTCAGCCCGGTGGTCGGCGAGGATGTCTATCCCAACCTGGAGCTGGAAGCGACCCTGGCCAAGCGGGTCGCCAAGGGTGGCGTCGCCCGCGAGCTGGTGGATGCGGCCCTCGACGCCGCCGAAGCCTGGCTGGCCAAGCGCAGCTGACGGCAGACCTGGATGAGAAAGAGAGGGCCCAGGCCCTCTTTTTTTATTCCTCGTTGGGCTATCGCGCGTCGCCTTCGAACGGGTGAGAATGGGCATCCAGCCTGGTGCCCTTGCACGGAAGCACCACCACAGCACAAGGAGTCTGCATGTACCTGCCATCCCATTTCGCCGCCGCCGATCCCGAGGCGCTGCATCAGCTTGTTCGAGCCCATCCATTGGGGGCTTTGGTCACCCATGGCGAGCAGGGGCTGGATGCCAATCACCTGCCGTTCGAGTTCGATGCCGGGGAGGGGGAACATGGCGTCTTGCGCGCCCATGTGGCGCGCAACAACCCGCTCTGGCAGGAGGTGAAGGAGGGGGACGAGGTGCTGGTGATCTTCAAGGCGGTCGACGGCTATGTCTCCCCCAGCTGGTATCCGAGCAAGCAGGCACATCACCAGCAGGTGCCGACCTGGAACTATGCGGTGGTCCATGCTCACGGCCGTATCCGGGTGCGGGACGATGCCCGCTTCGTGCGTCGCCTGCTGGCGAGCCTGACCCGGGTCCATGAGGCTGCCGAGCCCGCGCCCTGGAAGATGGCGGATGCACCGAGAGACTATATCGAGGCCATGGTGCAGGCCGTGGTGGGCATAGAGATCGCGGTCAGCCAGCTGGTGGGCAAGTTCAAGCTGAGTCAGAACAAGGAGGAGGGGGACCGGCTGGGAGCCATAGATGCTTTGCAGGAACGTGGGCATGGGGCGCTGGCAGAGGCGATGCAACGTGGACCATCCCGCTAAAGGCAGTGATAAACACCAACCCTGCTACATATAGCGAAACGGCAACCTGTTGGTTGCCGTTTAAACGAAATATTTCGCTGCCTGCTGGCGCCGTGTCGTCAGCTCCTGAGGCTTAAAGCTCCTTGAATGGCCGCCGCTTTTCCTCTTCGATAACGATGGCCTCCAGGTTGGCGACCCGATCCTGCAACTCCTTGATGATCATGTCCTGCTTGCCGAGGCGGTCGGTGATACGGGCATCCCCCAGCTGGTAGCGGGCGCGCTTGCCGAGGTAGCCAAACAGCACGCTGATAAAGACGATCAGGACTATGCCTGTCCACATGGTCATAACGGACTCCTTTCGTTCACGAGTGCGTGACTGAGTAATCACCCTCATTCTCGGCCCTTCTCCCGCCAGAAGGGAAGGGAAAAACGGTGGTCATATTGGCCTGCACTGTTCTGCCCCAAGCAGAGCTATCCCAAGGAGAGCCATAAGGGGAAGATGAGCCTTCAGCCTCCCTGCCAGAGCGGCCGGCCGACCCAGAGCCCCCACAGGGTCAGGTGCAGCAGCACGATAAACCAGAACACCAGCCGATAACTTCCCTTCTGGGTCTTGTGGCGCAGCCAGTGGCGGGCGATCAGGGCGCCGGGCCAGCCGCCGAGCAGCTCCAGCAGGTGCAGGCGGGATTCCGGGATGCGCCAGCCGCCACGGATGGCCTGGCGCTTGTCGTGGGCGTAGGCGAGCGCGGTGAGCAGGCTCATGGTGGTGACCAGGGCCAGCGGCCACCAGTTGGCGTCCTGAATGCCGAGCCAGCCGGTCCAGATCAGGGGCAGCAGGGCGAGCCAGATCATGAGACGAGCGCCGGATCCCGGGGCTCATCCGGGTTGAGGGTGCGGATGACCTTGGCCGGGTTGCCCACGGCCAGCGAATCCGCGGGAATGTCGCGGGTCACCACGGCGCCGGCCCCTATGATGGAGCGTGGCCCTATGGTGACGCCGGGGCAGATGATGGCGCCGCCCCCGATCCAGCAGTCATCGCCGATGTGGACCGGCTTGTTGTAGGCGGTCCAGTTGCGGCGTTCCAGGTGGTTCATGCTGTGGGTGGCGGTGTAGATCTGCACGTTCGGGGCCAGCAGCACGTTGTTGCCGATGTGCACTTCGCCGACGTCCAGTATGGTGACGTTGAAGTTGAAGAAGGTCTTCTCGCCCAGATGGATGTTGCGGCCGAACTCGCAGATGAAGGGGGAGCTTATCCAGCAGGAGCTCGGGCACTGGCCGAACAGCTCGCCGCACAGGCGCTGGCGCGTCTCATGATCCCCCGCCGGGGTGGCGTTGAGGCTGGCCAGCAGGGCCTGGCCGCGAATGCGGTCGTTCGCTATCTCCTCGCTCTGGCTGTCCAGGGCGCCGCCCGCCAGTACCTTGTCCCAATCGCTTGCCATGCTCGTCTCTCCTCCTGTGCCAAGAGGCGCCAGTATACCCCTGTTGGCGGGGTCCGTCAGGAGCCCTTGGCCAGGTTTGGCCGCTCAGAGCAGGGGCAGGATCAGCAGCGCCGAGACCAAGTAGGGCAGCATGACCCGCATCCCCAGCCGGCGCCCTCCTATCACCAGGGCCAGCAGCCCCTTCACCAGGGAGTTGACCAGGCCGGCCAGCAGGATGCCTCTAGCCGCCACCTCCAGCGCCAGATCCTTGTGGGCGAGCTGGGAGAGGGAGAGCGTGATGGCGTCTACGTCGGTGATGCCGGAGACCAGCGCGAGCAGGTAGACCCCGGAGTCGCCCACCCTGCTCTGCAGCAGTGTGGCCATGAAGCCGATCAGCGCCAGCAGCAGGCCGAACTTGATGGCGGTCGCGAGATCCAGCGGATTGCTGGTTTCCGGCTGCACCGGGTTGTCGCTCATCTCCTCGCGCTGGCGCCAGAACCAGAAGGCGAAGCCGTAGACGGTGGCGGCCAGCAGCAGCAGGGGGAGGGCGAGGCGGAGCGCCAGCTCGTTGTGGATCAGCAGCACCAGCACCAGCAAGCGCAGCCACATGGTGGCCCCCGCCAGCAGTATGCCGGTGGCCAGCAGCCGCTCCAGCCCGGGCTGCGCCTTGTTGAGGCGAGCAAACTGCAGGGTGAGAGCGGTGGAGGAGGCGAACCCCGCCAGCATGCTGGTGAGCACCAGCCCGGAGCGGGTGCCGAGCAGGCGCACCGCGAAGTGGCCCGAGAAGGAGATGCCGGCGATCACCACCACCATCAGCCAGATCTTGAAGGGGTTGAAGGCATTGAGGGGGCCCATCTCGACGTCGGGGAGCACGGGCAGCAGCACCAGGGAGATGAGCAGGAAGCGCAGGGTGGCGTGAAACTCGGTCTCGCTTAAAAACAGCATACCCTGCTGGATCTTGCCCTTGAGCCCCATCAGCAGGGCGGCCAGCACGGCGCAGGCCACCGCCTCGCGCGGGCTTTGCAGCACCGACATCAGCCCCAGCAGATAGGTGAGCACCATGGCCACCGAGCTGGTGAGGCCAAATTCCCCTTGCCAGCGCTGGGCCAGCCAGACCGAGAGGCCGCAGCCTGCCACCACCGCCAGCAGGCCGAGCAGCGGCAGCCAGGGGCCCAGGCCCGGCAGCAGCAGGGCGCAGACGCCGCCGAGCAGGCCGATGAGGCCATAGGTCCGCATCCCGGCGATGCGCTGGTTGTCCCCCAGCTGGCGTACCTGCCAACCGCGCTCCAGCCCTATGATGAGCCCGATGGCCAGTGACACCAGGGCGCCGTAGACGGGTTCCGCCTCGATCCACATGGGGTTCTCCTCTCGTTGCTGTCCCTGTCAGGATGGCACAGGCGCCGGGCGGACAGGGGGAGCTGGCTCACAGCGCGAGTACGGCGACTTGCCCCTGTTCCGACAAGTAAAAAAAAGGCGCCCCCCATGCAGGGGACGCCTGTAAAGCCAAACCTCGCGGCTGGCGGACCAACGGAACCAAAGGATCACAGACTTCACACACTCAGCACTTCCTCGGGGTGGCGGGGCTCAACCCTGCCATTTGCCTCCTTCCACTATCACGTCGTTGGGATTGGTGTCGGCGCTCAACTTGTCGCGCACATACTGGTCGTAGAGCTTGAGCAGGTATTTCTCTTCCCCCAGCTTGGCGAGACGGTCGTTGACCCAGTCACGCAGCTCGATATTGCCCTTCTTCACCGCCGGCGCGATCGGATCTTCCGAGCCCAGCTTCTGGGGCAGCACGCGATAGCCCGGATTCTCCTTGGCCCAGCTGAACAGCACCAGGTTGTCCTGGGCATAGGCATCGCCACGGCCCTGGGCCAGGGCCTGCAGGGATTCAGAGTTCTTCTCGAACTTGAGCAGCTTCCAGTCCGGGTGATTGCGGGTCAGCCAGATGTCCGCCGTGGTGCCGGTGGTGACGATAAGCCGCTTGCCGGCCAGATCGTCGAGCTTCTTGGCGTCGCTGCCTTCCGGCACCAGCACCTGTACCGCCACTCGCAGGTTCGGGTTGGTGAAGTCCACCACCTCGCGCCGCTCCGGGGTCACCGTCATGTTGGCGAGGATGAGATCCACCTTGTCGCTCTGCAGGAAGGGGATGCGGCTGGCGGGTTCCACCGCCACGAACTCGACCTTGTTCTCGTCCCCCAGCAGGTCCTTGGCGAAACGGCGACCCAGATCGGTGTCAAAGCCGACGTAGTTGCCCTTCTCGTCCACATAGCCGAAGGGGGGCTTGTCGGTGAAGACGCCGACGATGAGCTTGTCGCGGGCCTTGATCTTGGCGAGGGAACCGTCCTCCGCCTGGGCGGCGCCGCTGGCGATACCCAGGCCTATCAGTGCACTGAACAGAACCGAAGTGATTATTTTCATGCTGACTCCTTTCGTTTGATGACAGTTGTATAAGAAAACTTGGCGAGGAACTGGCGCGCACGCGGGCTCCTTGGGTTGTCGAAGAACTGGCGGGGAGGAGCCTGCTCCAGGATCTGGCCCTCCTCCATGAAGAGGATGCGATCCGCCACCGCCCGAGCGAAGGCCAGCTCGTGGGTGACGATGAACAGGGTCATGCCGCTGCCGGCGAGATCGCGGATCACCTCCAACACCTCCTGCACCATCTCGGGATCCAGGGCGGCGGTGACCTCGTCAAACAGCATCACCTGGGGATTCATGCACAGGGCCCGCACTATGGCGATGCGTTGCTGCTGGCCGCCGGAGAGCTCGCGCGGATAGGCGTGGCGCTTCTCCCAGAGGCCCACCCGGGTCAACAGCTGTTCCGCCTGCTGCAGGGCCTCCTGCCGCTCCCGCTTTTGCACCTGGAGGGGGCCGAGCAGCACGTTCTCCAGCACCCTCAGGTTGGGGAAGAGGTGATAGCTCTGGAACACCATGCCGATGCGCTGGCGCAGCCGCTGCCAGTCGGTATCTGCATCGAGGGGCTGGCCATCGAAGCGGATCTCGCCGCCTTGAATGGGCTCGAGCCCGTTGAGGGTGCGCAGCAGGGTGCTCTTGCCGCAGCCGCTCGGCCCCAGGATGACGATCACCTCGCCGGCCTGTACCTTGAGGCTGACCTCGTCCAGTACCCGGTTTTGGCCGAATTGTTTGCTGACAGCATTGAGTTCAAGCAGAGGTGTCATACCGCATTACCCCATTTTTGCTCGAGCCGGCGCGAGGCGAGCGAGAGCGGATAGCAGACCAAAAAGAAGAACAGGAACAACAGGCCGTAGATAAGCAGCGAGGCATAGGTGCGCTCTATGATCTGCTGGCCCACCTTGATCACCTCCACCACCCCGATCAGCACCGCCAGGGAGCTGGTCTTGATGATGCGGGTGTGAATGTTGATGGTCGGCGGCGTCAGCCGTTGCAGTGCCTGGGGCAGCAACACGTGACGATAGAGGTGCCAGCGGGAGAGGCCCAGGGCCAGCCCGGCCTCCTGCTGACCACGGGCCAGGGATCCCAGGCCGCCGCGCACCACTTCCCCCACCTCGCTCGCCCCCCACAGAGAGAGCACCAGCACGGCGCACCAGAAGGCCGGGATGTCGAGGCCGAAGACGATGGGCAGCCCGAAGAAGAATAGATAGAGCCACACCAGCACCGGCACCACCCGAAACAGCTCGAGATACAGCCGCAATACACCCTGGGTCAGTTTGCCCCCTTGCTGCGCCAGCACGCCGTAAGCGACGCCGCCCAGGGTGGCGAACAGGATGGCGAGCAGGGAGATGGCGAGGGTCTGGCCCGCGCCAATTGCCAGTAGGGGCAGCGCCTGACTCAGCAACTCAGAAACCGGAGTGGCCATGCTCATCCCTCCCTTCCAATGTGCGCAGTGTGGGTGACGGCAGCGGTCGAATGATCCGTGCCCACATAGGGAGCCGTGACTGCATCAGCGACTCAGTGACCGAACTGACCATATTGAACCCTCCTTTCCCATGCGTGCAGGGTGGACGATGGCAACGGCAGAAAGATCAGTGTCCATATCGGGATCCGCGCCTGCATCCGCGACTCAGTAACCGAACTGACCATGTTGCAGCCTCCTCTCCAGCGCTCGCAGGGCGAGGGACAGCGGCAGGAAGATCAGCACGCACATCAGGGTCAGCATCGCCAGCATCTCGTAGGTCTTGTAGTAGAGGGCGATGTAGTTCTTGGTGGTGTAGAGCAGCTCCGGCACCGCCACCGCGGAGGCCACGGTCGTCTCTTTCAGCAGGAAGATGAAGTTTGCAAACAGCGCCGGCAGGCTGGCGAGCCAGGCCTGAGGCAACTGCACGTGGCGCAGCAGTTGCCAGCGGGAGAGGCCGATGGCCTGGCCCGCCTCCAGTTGGCTGTGGGGCACAGCTTGCACCCCGGCCCGCAGCGCCTCTGTCAGGTAGCCGCCGCCGAGGAAGGTCATGGCGATCACCGCAGTGGCAAAGCCCGACAGGGACAGCCCCAGCGCCGGCAGCCCGAAGTAGAGGAAGAACAGCTGGATCAGCAGCGGCGTGTTGCGGGCCAGCTCCACATAGCCGCGCACCAGGGCACTGAGCGCTGGCTTGTGCAGCCCGAGCAGCGTCACATTGAGCAGGGCCACCACGAGGGAGGTGAGGATCACGATGGTGCCAAGCTGCAAGGTGACCCAGACCGACTTGCCGAAGGCGGGCAGGGTGGAGAGGATGAAGGCCCAGTCGAAGGTCATGCGGGGATCCTCCCGTCACGGCGCAGCCGCTGAGGCAGCACAGTGATGGCGTCCGGATACTTGATGCCGGCGCCGGTGTTGAGCACCACCACCCGCTCGTGCTCCTTGATCCAGCCCGCTTCCCGTAATTGGCGGGCGGCGGCGAAGGCGGCGGCTCCCTCCGGGCAGACGAAGCTGCCCTCACGGGAGGCGAGCTGGCGGATCTCCGCCTGGATGGCCCTGTCGTCCACGGCGATGGCATAGCCGTTGGTGCTGTAGAGGGCGTCGAGCACCAGAAAGTCCCCCAGCGCCTTGGGCACATTGATACCAAAGGCCAGGGTCTGGGAGTCCGGCCAGAACGTCGACTCGCTGGCTCCCTGCTGCCAGGCCTGCACTATGGGGGCGCAGCCGCTCGCCTGCACCGCCACCAGTCGGGGCAGCTCCCCTTTTATCCAACCGAGCTCCTGCAATTCCCGCAGCGCCTTGTAGATGCCGATGAGACCGACCCCGCCGCCGGTGGGGTAGAGGATCACGTCCGGCAGGGTCCAGCCAAGCTGCTCGGCGATTTCCAGCCCCATGGTCTTCTTGCCCTCGATGCGGTAAGGCTCCTTCAGGGTGGAGGCGTCGAACAGAGACTGCTCCGCCACCGCCTGGGCCACCTGACGGCCGGCATCGCTGATGAGGCCGTCCACCAGATAGAGGCGGGTACCGGCCAGGGAGGTCTCCAACCGGGTGATGGCGGGTGCCGCCTGGGGCATGACGATGGTGCTGCGCAGTCCGGCGCGAGCACCGTAGAGCGCCCATGCCGCGCCGGCATTGCCGTTGGTGGGCATGGCGAAGTGAGTGACGCCGAGCTCGCGGGCTCGGGACACGCCGACCGCGGCGCCACGGGCCTTGAAGGAGCCGGTGGGGATGATGCTCTCATCCTTCATCCAGAGATCCGGGATACCTATCTGCTTGCCCAGCGTCGGCAGGGGCAACAGCGGGGTGAAGCCCTCTCCCAGGGTGACCACCTGGGCGGGATCGCGCACCGGCAGCAGCTCGTGATAGCGCCACAGGGTGGCGGGGCGCCCCAGCAGATCGGCCGGCCGCCAGACCTGTTTCAGGGCCTCGAGATCGTAGCTGGCAAGCAGCGGTGCCCCGACCCGGCTCAGTTGCTGGGGCTGATCGGCATCATGGATCTCGCCTGTCTTGCTGCAGCGCAGATGTGAGAGATAGCTGTACGGCATGGAATATCCTGAGCGGGTCGCTGTGGTCAGTCAGTTATGCCATCCTGTGACCCAAGTGCCGGATAACAAACAAAATAAAGCGCAAAACCAAAGTGAAAAACCTGATATGCCGGGGCGGGTGGCTGGCCCGGCGTCCGGTGGCATCGCTTTTTGGGGAGGGCGTCGGCGGCCGCCAGGGCCATGAATTCGGGGTCTCCGGGAGGGGGCCAGAGGGGACGGCCGCGACCATCCCTGTCTCGGTATTTCCCCGTTTTGGCGGCAGTGCGCCATCTGTCATCCCCCCGGTGGTATAGTCAGCCACAGGATCTGCATTGAGGAGCCATCGTGAAGAAGATCATCTACATACTGCTGGGGCTGGCGTTGGCCGCCCTGATCGCCATCGCCGCCCTGGTCAGCCTGATCGACCCGAACCAGTTCAAACCCCAGCTGGCGGAGCAGGTGAAAAAGAACACGGGCCGCGAGCTGGTGATGGCGGGGGATATCGGCTGGCGCTTCTGGCCGAGCCTCGGCCTCTCTCTCGAGAAGGTTGCGCTGCGCAACCCCGCCGGTTTTGCCGAGCCGGATCTCATCCGGGTCGAGCGGGGGGACGCCTCGGTCGCCCTGCTGCCGCTGCTCTCTCACCGGCTGGAGATAGGCGAGATCACCTTGAACGGGGCCCATCTCTTCATCCAGACCCGGGCCGATGGCAGCTCCAACCTGCAGGATCTCGTCCTGGATCGGAGCAAGAACGTACCGCCCGCGGGCGACACCCCGGCGCCGGCCAGCCCGGTTACCGGGAAGGAGGGCCAACCCTGGCAGATCGAGTTGCAGGGGGTGGTGCTTGAGCAGGCCAGCGCCCTGGTGCGGGACGATCACAAGGGCACCGAGTCTCGCCTCGAGCGGCTCGACCTCAATCTGGGCAGGCTGACCCTGGGTCAGTGGGTGCCAGTGACCCTGGCCGCCAAGGGAGAGCAAGGCAAGCTGGCCTTCGAGCTCAAGGGGCAGGCACAGATCAAGCTGGCCGAGGATGCACGGGACAGCGCGCTGAAAGAGCTGACCCTGAGTGGCAGCCTGAGTGCGCCGGCGCAGCGACTGGATGGCTTCAGCCTCAAGGCCGATCGACTGGCGCTGGGGGAGTGGAGCAGCCTGATCCTGAGCCTGAACGGCGCCGAGGGGGCTGGGGATCAGCCGGCCCTGGCCGGCTCGCTGGAGGGTACCCTCAAGGCGCGGCTCGACAAGGATCTGCAACTGCTGGAGGTCTCGGATGCGGTGCTGAGCGCCAACCTGAAGGGGGAGTCCCTGCCGCGCCCGCAGCTGGCCCTCAAGCTGGCGGGCTTTGCCCGCGCCGAGCTGGACAAGCAACTGATCACCCTGAGCAACCTGGTGATGGGGGCGGATGATGCCCTGCTCAGCGGCAACGGCACAGTGCGACTGGGGGCCGTGCCCAGAGTGGAGTTCGATCTCAAGGGGGACAAGCTGGATCTCGACGGCTGGCTCGGCAAGCAGGGCGAGGCCAAGGCTGCCGCCCCGTCGCTGGCGACCGCCAGCCCGGCACCCGCTGCGCCCGCTCAGGGGGCACAGGCTCTCTCCTCGGTGGAGCCTGACTTGAGTGTGCTCAAGCTGGTGGATCTGGCCGGGCGGTTGCAATTGGGCAACCTGAGGGTAAAGGGGCTGGATCTCAGCGCCGTCGATCTGCGGCTCGCCTTGGCCGGGGGTCAGCTCAGCTTCAGCCAGTTCAATGCCGGGGTGGCCGGTGGCCAGGTGAGCGCCAACGGGGTGCTCGATGCCCGCCAGCAGCCCGCCAGCTATCAGGTCCACAAACGGGTGCAAGGGGTGGATGTGCGCCCGCTGCTGCAGACCCTGGCCCAGAGCGATCTGCTGGAAGGCAAGGGGGATCTCGAGGTACAGGTGCAGGGTCATGGCCTGTCCGAGCAGGCGTTGCGCAGCCAGATGCAGGGCAAGGTCAGCCTGGCCCTGCACGATGGCGCCCTGCACGGCGTCAACCTGGCACAGATGATCCGCGAGGCGCGGGCTACCCTGACCGGCAAGGGGGCGGAGCAGGTCAAGGAGGTGCGCAAGACCGACTTCAGCGCCCTCACCGCCAGCTTCCAGCTGGCGAACGGGATCGCCAGCAGCAACGACATTCAGCTGGCCGCTCCGGCCCTGCGGGTGCAGGGGCAGGGGCAGACGGCGCTGGTGCCCGAGACCCTCGACTTCCTGTTTTTGACCTCGGTGGTCGAGAGCAGCAAGGGGCAGGGGGGCAAGACGGTGGATGAGCTCAAGGACATCAGCATACCGGTGCGCATCGGCGGCCACTGGCAAGCTCCCAGCTACCGGCTCGATGTGAAGGAGCTGCTCAGCGACAACAAGGTGCTGGAGGAGAAGGCCCGCAAGGAGGCCGAGCGCGGCCTCAAGAAGCTGCTGGGGGACAAGGCCGACGATGAGGGGATCAAGGGGGTGGCGGATCAACTGCTCAAGGGGTTGTTCAAGTAAACGTCGTCAGCTGTGATCGTCATGACAACGGGCCCATCGGGCCCGTTTTGTTTATCCGTCAGGCGGTGATCCGGTCCTTGCAACCTCGAGCGGAGATTGCCGTCAAAGGCGATTACGCAGCCAGGCATCGGCGGAAAAGAGCCCAAAAAAACAGGCCGGTTGCCTTGTCAGGCACCGGCCATGCAAGTGTGGCGTCGCCCTCTTAGCGAACCTTGCCACCCTTGGCGTTGCACTCTTCCCGGGTCATGCTGCGGGTGCTCTGATCCTTGCAGACGGACTGACCCGTGCAGCTGTTCGCCGCCATACACTGAACCTGATCCTCGCCATGCTGCCCCGTGTTGGCGGCCATGACTGCGCCGGAGAGGGAGACAGCCGCCATCGCCAGAGCGGCGACGGCCAGACGGTTGAGGGTGTTGCGGATTGCGTGCATCTTCTACTCCTTGGACATTTCGGCACCCGGCCAATCTTGGTCGGGTGTCCGCATGACGTCATCTTGGTGAGAAGCTGACCTCCGGCACTGCTCTCGGGGAGGCGGTGACTCACGGATCCTATTACGATCCGGCTGGTGCAACTGGATCATTCCGGGTCGCGCCGACGACGCTCATTCAACAAGACCGGTGTGATGACCGCTCGCGTTCATGAAAAATGCACCTGTTGGGGCGCCTCACGACAAGGAATACAGACCATGGCCGCCGTTGCAGTTGGCCGATCATGGGGTAGTATCGAGAGCCAGCAAGGGTGCTGAACAAGGAGGCGTGATGAACAGGATTGCACTGATCACCGGGGGTGGCAGAGGGATAGGGGCGGCGACCGCTCGCCATCTGGCGAGGCAGGGCTACCGGCTCTGCATCAACTATCGCCAGGACAAGGGGTCAGCCGAGGCGCTGGTGGCCGAGATCCGCGAGGGTTTCGCTGTCTCCTGTATCGCGGTGCAGGCCGATGTCAGCGTCGAGGCCGAGGTGGTGCGATTGTTCGACGAGATGGACGCCCGGCTCGGGCCCATCACCCATCTGGTGAACAACGCCGGCATCTTGCAGCCCCAGATGAGAGTGCTGGAGATGAGCGCCGAGCGGATCAACAAGACCCTGACCACCAATGTGACCAGCTGTTTCCTCTGCTGCCGCGAGGCGGTGCGCCGCATGGTGCCGGGTTGCGCCATCGTCAACGTCTCCTCCGCCGCCGCCCGGCTCGGTTCGGCGGGGGAGTACGTGGACTACGCCGCCTCCAAGGGGGCCATCGATGTGCTGACCAGGGGCCTGTCCCTGGAGGTGGCGGCCCAGGGGATCCGGGTCAACGGGGTGCGCCCCGGCTTCATCCATACCGAGATGCACGCCGATGGCGGTGAACCCGGCCGGGTGGAGCGGGTGAAGGGAAATATTCCGCTGCTACGGGGTGGCCAACCGGAGGAAGTCGCTGCCGCCATCGCCTGGCTGCTGTCCGACGAAGCCTCCTACGCCACCGGCACCTTTATCGACGTGGCCGGCGGACGATAAAAATATTGGGGAGGGCTAGCCCTCCCCAGATCTGAATCATTCGTAGACAGCTGTGGCCGTCAGTAGCCGATCCGCAAAGGTAAAGATTTCATCGATTGAACCGATGGGATGCCTAGTCTCTTTTTTATCGGTATCAAACAACCCAATATATTTCTGCTTAGAGTTGAAATGCAGCCTACACAGTGGTTTACGGTTATTGTCATCAAGCAGAATGCCGAAATAGCTCTGAGTGTCTCTCGCCGCAATTCTGGTAACATCAAATTGTTGTCTTAGAATGGCTTTTACGACATTGAAACCGTCTATCTCTTCAATGCTTGTATCCACCTTTGACTTTTCAGTATTGTCATTGGTTGACTCGGAATCATCATTTTGCGGAATGTTGTCGGCCATATGCTGAACCGCCGAAGCACTAACGCTGCTACCAATGGCCGATTTCAGCCTGGCATTGATACTGTCGTTAAGGAATTGAATAAGAGCCTTTCTAGTTATATCCGTAAAGGATTGCTTCACTTTTGCGGTAAGCACACCATCATATATCCGGGACGCGAAGAACCTTACAAAATCTTCCTCTGGTGAGTTAAATTGTTCAGCTAATAGCTTTTTAATTTGGCTCAGATATTTTAATTCACCTGCCGCATCGACCACTGACTCGACGTCAAAGGCTGTCTTTGTTAGCTTGAGAACCTCTGGCACCACATGCTCATCAATATCTTCCAAGTCCAGAGTGAGAAATGGTTTTTCGTCCATTTTGTTGGGAGCGTCGAGATCGGTATAAAACTCATATTGAGCACCGTTGGTCAATATACCAATCCGTGCATTGGTGACCGAAAAATATCGGAAAAGCTGACCAGAGTGCTTCATTGATAGCTTTTCACTGTATTTTTTACATTCAACCAGAATTTGAACCTGCCCATCCTTCAGAATGGCATAGTCAACTTTCTCTCCCTTTTTTATACCCGTGTCAGCAGTAAACTCTGGGATCACTTCTGTCGGGTCAAAAACGTCATAACCGAGCACGCGGCTGAGAAATGGCATGACGAATGCATTTTTTGTCGCCTCTTCGGTGGCGATCATGGAAGACTGCTGGCTGATTTTTTTGGCGAGGCTCTGAAGTTGTTCTGAAAAGTCCATATCTGTCTCTCTACATAGCTGTTCAGTGTGGGTACTGTTATTCGTAACTGTTTTTCTGTGGCTCCCCGATAAACATGGGAGATCTTCATCTCGACTCAATACTCAGCAAAGTTCCATAGGAAGCCAAGGTATGAATGTTGGAAACAAGATCCAGCTCACCACTATTGAGGAACATGTTAGATATATAGAAAGGTGTTAGGGGATAGTTCAGTATTGAAGAAGGGGCGCCGCGGCGCCCCTTCTCTTTAACTTCCCCAGTGACTTATTCCCCGAGCTGCTGTCGCCAGACTGCCAGCACATGGCCCCGCTCGACCAGCAGTTGATCGTCTCTCACCTTGCGGGAGATCTCCGATAGGTTGAGGCGATGGCCCAGGTTGCGGATCTCCAGATAGGCCTGCTTCAGGTTTTCCGCCTGCTCCAGGCTGAGTACCCCCGCCAGTACGCACTCATCGAAGATGCGCACGTTATCGGACCAGCGGGTGAGGGCGTCCGGTTCGCCATTGGCGTGGGCCAGCACCAGGTACTGGGCGATGAACTCGATGTCCACCATGCCGCCGGGGGACTGCTTGAGATCGAACTCCCCCTCGCCCGCTTTGAGCAGGTGATCCCGCATCTTGTGGCGCATCTCGCGCACCTCGCGGGCCAGGGTGGGCAGGTTGCGCTCCCTGGCGAGCACGGCGCGCCTCACCTCGGCAAAGGCGGCCTGGATGGCGTCATCGCCGTAGATGGGACGGGCCCGCACCAGCGCCTGATGCTCCCAGGTCCAAGCGTCGTTCTGCTGGTATTGCTCGTAGGCGGAGAGGGAGGAGACCAGCAGGCCGGCGTCGCCACTGGGGCGCAGCCGCATGTCGATCTCGTAGAGGATCCCGGACGGAGTGCGGGTGCTGAACAGGTGCAGTATGCGCTGGGCCAGGCGCAGGTAGAACTGGCGGCTGTCGATGGGCTTGCGGCCATCGGTATAGCTGTTGGGATCCCCGCCGTGCAGGAACACCAGATCGAGATCCGAGCCGTAGCCGAGCTCGATGCCGCCGAGCTTGCCATAGGCCACCACGGCGAAGCCGCGCCGGCCGCTCAGGGTCACCTCGGGGGGCACCCCGTAGCGCTCGCTCATCTGGGCCCAGGCCTGGTTGACCACCTCCTCTGTGATGGCCTCCGCCAGCCAGGTGAGGTGGTCGCTCACCTTCATCAGCGGCAGGGCACCGGCGATGTCGGCGGCGACGATGCGCAAGAGCTGCACCTGCTTGAACTGGCGCAGCGCCTCCATCTGCTGCTCCACGTCCTCCTCGGGGATGCGCAGCAGGAACTGGCGCAGCTGGGGTTTGTACTGATCCAGCGGGGTCGGGTGGTAGAGGTGCTGGGGATCCAGCAGCTCGTCCAGCAAGATGGGGTAGCGGGCGAGCTGCTCGCTCACCAGGTGGCTGGCATCGCACAGTCGCACCAGCTGGCGCAGGGCGGCGGGGTTTTCCGCCAGCAGTTGCAGATAGGCGCTGCGGGTGAAGATGCGGGTCAGCAGGGTGCAGACCCGCTCGAACAGCCGTGCCGGTTGCTCGCTGGCCACCACCAGCCGCAGTAGCTCTGGCATCAGGGCGTCCAGGGCGACGCGTCCCTGGGGGCCGACCTGGCGACGCCGGTACTCCTCCTTGAAGCGCAGCAGGGCGGCGCACAGCGGGACCGCATCATTCACCCCCTGCGCCCCTAGCAGCTTCTCCAGCTCGGCGGCGTCGAGTTCGGTGCGCCACAGATCGAGCCAGAGCTGATCCAGATGGGAGGGCACTTCCTTCTCTTCCCCCACCACGGCGACGAACTCCTGATGGACGGCGGACATCTCCTCGTCGAGATGGGCCATAAAGGCACCCCAGTCTTCAAAGCCGAGGGAGGCTGTCAGCCGCTGGCGATCCCGCGGCTCTATGGGCAGGGTCTGGGTCTGCTGATCCCCTATCTCCTGCAGTATGTTCTCGACCCGACGCAGGAAGCGGTAGGCACCGAGCAGCCGCGCGCAGCGTTCACCGTCGAGGGCACCACAGGCGTCGATGGCCGCCAGCGCCTCGGGCAGGTGGCGCACCCGCAGGGCGGGCTCGCGGCCGCCGCGGATGAGCTGCAACGCCTGGGCGATGAACTCCACCTCGCGAATGCCGCCGGCACCGAGCTTGATGTTGCCCTCCAGCCCCTTGCGGCGCACCTCGGCGGCGATCATCGCCTTCATCTGGCGCAAGCCGTCGATGACCCCGAAGTCGATATAACGGCGGAACACGAAGGGGCGCAGCAGCTCGGTGAGGGCCTGGGCGTGTTCACACTGGGCGCCCAGCACCCGCGCCTTGACCATGGCGTAGCGCTCCCAGTTGCGGCCGTGGTGCTGGTAGTAATCCTCCATGGCGGCAAACGAGATCGCGAGCGGGCCCGCCTCGCCGAAGGGGCGCAGCCGCATGTCGACCCGAAACACCTGACCATCCTGGGTCGGCTGGTGCAGGGCATTGATCAGCCGCTGGCCGAGCTTGATGAAGAACTGCTGGTTGGCCAGCTCCCGCCGTCCGCCGACGGTGTAGCCGTTCTCCGGGAAGGTGAAGATGAGGTCGATGTCGGAGCTGAAGTTCAGCTCGCCGCCGCCGAGCTTGCCCATGCCGAGGATCAGCAGCGGCTGGGGATCCCCGTTGCCATCCACCGGGGTGCCGAGTTCGCCGCACTGTTTGGCATAGAGCCAGTCGCGGGCGCCGCAGATCAGCGCATCCGCGAGCTTGGTGAGATGGATAAAGCTCTCTTCGACCTCGGCATGACCCAGCAGCTCGCGCCAGGCGATCACCAGCATGCGGCTGCGTCTGAATTGACGCAGGGCGCACTTGAGCGTCTCCTCGTCGTTCACCCCGGCGAGCAGTGTCGCGAGATCCGGCTCATAGGCGGGCCAGCGCGCTTGCCGTGCGAGATCCCCCGACGCCAGGGTCTGCCACAGCAGTTCAGGCTGCTTGATGAGGGAATCTGAGACGAAGTCGGAGAGGCCGAACAGGGTGAGCAGTGTTTGCTGCTGTTCCAGGGGCAGATCCCCATAGTCGGGGGCCAAGGCGAGCAGCCGTTGCCACTGGCGCCGGGCCTGATCTTGCAACAAGGGAGGAAGAGCGGGGGAAACAGACGAGAGAGAAGAGGGATGCTGGGCCACGGTTGCCGTCCTTGTGATTAACGGATCTGCACATTGAGTAGAAATATCGGCAGCCAATCTATCACTGCCGCCCCGCCTCGTCACAGGTCGAGGAAAAGAACCATGATCCGACAAGGAAAATGGTCGCTCGGGGCGGCAAGGGCTTAAGTGCGCCGATAGATCTCGGGATCGTATTTCTCCATCAGGCTGGCGGGACTGGCCGGTGGTGTGAAGCCAAAGCCGGCGTAGAGGCCCTGGGCATCCGAGGTAGCCAGGGAGAGGCGACGCAGCCCCTGCAGATCGGGGTGGGCCAGGATGGCGGCGATCAGCGCCTTGCTGTGGCCCTGGCCACGATGGGCGGGCAGCACGAACACATCAGCCAGGTAGCCGAAGGTGGCCTTGTCGGTGATGACCCGGGCGAAGGCGACCTGCTGGCCCGCCAGATAACCGCCGAAGCAGAGGGAGTGGTTGATGGCGCGCTGCAGGGTCGAGCGCGGGATACCGAGGCACCAGTAGGCCTCCTCGGACAGGAACTGGTGGATCAGCGACACGTCGAGCCGCCCCTTGTCGTCGCTGATCTCCAGTTGGGGAGAGTGTTGTGCTGTCTGCATCCTGGCTCCTTGCCGTGACATGAATAAGAAAGGCCCCTCGCGGGGCCCTCCAGTTTACTCAAATCACGACCTCAGGCCAGCTTGAAGGCCTGGATATGGGAGTCCAGGGTCTGGCTGTGGTGCTCCACCAGTTCGGAGGCCTCACGCAGTTCCCGCAGCACCACCACGGATCCTTCCACCACCTGTTTGACCTGCTCCAGGTTGGTGTTCATCTCCTCGGCGACCGAGCTCTGCTGCTCTGAGGCGGTGGCGATCTGGCGGTTCATGTCGGCCACCCCCTGCACTCGCTGCACTATGGTGGCGAGCTGATTGCCGGCCTGGGTCACCTGCTCCACCCCCTTGTCGGCCTGCTGCACGCTCTGGGCCATCAGATCGACGGCCTGGCGGGCATTGCCCTGCAGCAGTTCTATCATCTTCTGGATCTCGACGGTGGCGGCCTGGGCCCGGTTCGCGAGCTCGCGCACCTCCGAGGCCACCACGGCGAAGCCACGGCCCGCCTCGCCGGCGCGGGCGGCCTCAATGGCGGCATTCAGCGCCAGCAGATTGGTCTGTTCCGAGATGCTGCGGATGGTGTCCACCACAGAGCCGATCCGATCGACCCCTTGTTCCACCGCATTGACCACGTCCGAGGAGCGCTGGATGTTGCCGGACAGAGTGTCTATGGTGCTGACGGTGTCGGCCACGCAGCGGCTGCCCTCCCGGGCAAGCTGGCTGGCGTCGGCGGTGGCGTGGGAGGCCTGCTCCGCATGATTGGCGACCTCTCGAATGGCGCCGACCATCTGGCTCATGGCACTCGCCAGCTGCTCTATCTGGGTGAATTCCTCGTTGATGGCCTCGTTGGCCTCCTCCATGCACAGGGTGACCTGGGAGGCGATGTCGTTGAGCTCCTTGCAGGCGACCCGCTGGGTGCCGAACACCTGCTTGAGATTTTCCTGGGAGTGGGCGACCGCCTTGGCGATGTCGCCGAATTCATCGCGGGACTTGAGCAACACGCTGTGGCTGAGATCCTTGCGCGCGAAGCGCTCGAGCAGCCCCACCAGGTAGTGCACCTGCTTGACCATCAGGCGGGAGCCGGTCAGCAGCAGGACGACGAAGACGACCCCCATCAGCGCCGTCTCCATGACGCCGGTCCAGAGCAGGCGATCGGCGATGGCATTGGCCTTGGTGGCCTCTATCCCTTCCGCCAGCAAAGTGGTCTCCAGATTGCTGGCATCAAACCAGAGCTTGGCCAGCAACAGCAGTGTGCTGAACACCATGAGCAGTACCACTTTGGGCACCAGCCGGATATTGCTCATTCGCCGTTCCAGCGGGTTTAACTGCATAATCTTTCTCCTTCTTTGATGGCGGTTTTCCTTTGTCCTCAGGACTATCGGCATTATCTTCCTTTTTATTAATTCGCACTGTGCTTGAAGTAGGAAAATGTATGCGACATCACTTAACTCATCTGCGCACCATGGATCTGTTGATGGCGTTTCTGTCGGTGATCTCCGTGTGTCTGGTGTCTGCCCGTTGGTGGGGGCATAACGAATGGAGCCCGCAAACCCTGCAACTGTTCTATGACATCGACAGCCTGATCTGCTACTTCTTCCTCGCCCACTTCGCCTATGGCTGGGTGCGGGCCTCCGACAAGCTGGCCTTTCTCAAGGCAAACTGGTTCTATCTGCCGGGCAGCCTGCCCATGGTGGAGCAGCTGCGCTGGGCACGGCTCATCCAGCTGTGGCGGGTCTATCAACTGCTGCGGGACAGGCCGGATCTGCTCTCCATGTTTCGCCGCGAGCGCAACGAGACGACCCTGTCCGGCATTTTGTTCCTGTTCTTCCTGCTGTTGGGGCTGGGGTCGGGTGTCATGTACTGGCTCGAGACGGGCCAGCCAGACAGCCTGATCCAGACCCCCTATGATGCGTTCTGGTGGACGCTCGTCACGTTATCCACCGTGGGGTACGGGGATCTGGTGCCCAAGACCGAGGAGGGGCGCTTCGTCGCCAGCCTGCTGATCCTGTTCGGGGTCGGGCTGTTCGGTGCCCTCAGCGGCTTCATGGCCAGCCTGTTCGTTCATCCCGGGCGAACCAACGACGACGATGCCCAGTGGCGACGCCAGCACAATGAACAGCAGGCGCTGTTGCTGCAAGAGCTCAAGGCGCTGCGCGAAGAGGTGCAGTCCCTGCGCCAGCCTTAGCCTCCGGCGTCTGGAATGGTCGCGTGGCAAAGGGGAGAAGATGCGAGACAGCTCTCAGGGAGGGGGAAGACGCTTTTCTTTGCTTGTCCTTTGACCCGCCAGCAGCTTAACATTCGGCCTGTCACCTAATTCAACGAAGAGAATCGATCGACCATGCGCGCCCTTCTCGGGATCCTGATCTGCTTGTGTGCCCAACAGGCACTGGCCGATACCCGTTATGTTTCAGACGACATATTTACCTATATCCACAACGGTCCTGGTACCCAGTACCGGATTCTCGGCAGCGTCAAGGCCGGTGAACCGCTGGAGGTCAAGGCAGTGAACAACGAGGCCGGTTTCACCCAGGTGGTGGACGGTCGCGGCCGTGAAGGCTGGATCAAGAACGCCGAGCTGCAAACCGGCATCAGCCTGCGCGAGCGGCTGCCCCAGGTTGAGAAAGCGCTGGAAGAGGCCAAGGCCCGCCTGCTGAATCTCAACGGCGACAACGAGCGACGCTTCACCGAGAAGGATGGCCAGATCGCCGAACAGACCAAGGAGATCGCCAGCCTGAAGGCCCAGCTCGCCAGCCAGAGCGATGAGATGGGGAGTCTGAAGGAGCAGAACGACGCCCTGACCCAGAGCTATGACAACCAGGAGCACGACATGCAGATGGACTGGTTCATCCGCGGTGGTGCCATGGTGGGTGGCGGCATCCTGCTCGGGATTCTGTTGCCTATGCTGCCTCGCCGTCGCAAGAGCAGCGAACGCTGGATGAATTGATCGAACGATCGATTGAAAGAGAGAGGGGTCGCCAAGGCGGCCCCTCTGCTTTTGGGCGGCGAGATAGTCGATGCCGTGACCATCTTGGGGTCGCCTCCGGGCTGGCCCGATCGTAAGATAAACCCCACTTGTCCGTGCCTCGCACGCCCTTCTCAACAAGAGCTTTCATCTTATGTCATCGACCGAACAGGCCCGCTGGTTCGTGCTGGGGGGCGATCACCTCGTCCTGCTGGATACGCAGGGGCAGATCCCGCAGGGCTCGCGTGAATGCTTGCCACCGCCGCTGCAAGAGGCCCCGTTCGAGCGCTTCGACGACTGGGGTGGCGAGCCCTGCTACCTGCTGGATCTGGGGGAGGATGCCGATACCCAGGCCATGGCGGGCCTGCGCCAGCTGATGGTGGCGGGAGATGAGGAAGGGTTTCGCCTTGCCGGTCGCGCCTGGCAGTTGGCCACCTTTAGGCGCAGTCACCGCTTCTGTGGCGAGTGTGGCGCCCCCATGGCCCCCAAGGCGGGGGAGTGGGCATTGGGATGCCAGCAGGGCCATCTGGTCTACCCGCGCATCTCTCCCTGCATCATAGTGGCGGTGCGCAAGGGACCGGCCGTGCTGCTGGCGGCCCATCGCCGTCACTATCAGGCGGAGGATCCCATGTATACGGTGCTGGCCGGCTTCGTGGAGGCAGGTGAGAACCTGGAGCAGTGCGTGGCGCGGGAGGTGTTCGAGGAGAGCGGCATCCGGGTCGACAATATCCGCTACGTCGCGAGCCAGCCCTGGCCCTTCCCCCACAGCCTGATGATGGGCTTCACCGCCGACTACCTGAGCGGCGAGATCAAGGTGCAGGACGAGGAGTTGGTAGCCGCCGACTTCTTTGAGGCCAATGCGCTGCCCCGGTTGCCGCCCCAGGGCACCATAGCGCGGCGACTGATCGCGCTGTGCCTCGGCGACGGGGTCTGACGGAGCCCATGCCGGCAGGAAAGCGGGTCCCTTGTTTGCGCCCCCTCACATCTTTGCACTCGAACCGGTCAGGCCGTGCGTTTGGGCCGCCCTTCTCCCCACACAAAGTGGTATCATATCCGCCATTTTATGCTGGATATGACTCAGGAACTGGGATGAAAGAGCTGAAGAACGATCGATACCTGCGTGCCCTGCTGCGCCAGGAAGTGGACATGACCCCGGTCTGGATGATGCGTCAGGCTGGCCGTTACCTGCCGGAATACAAGGCGACCCGCGCCGTCGCGGGGGACTTCATGTCCCTGTGCCGCAACGCCGAGCTGGCCTGCGAGGTCACCCTGCAGCCCCTGCGCCGCTATCCCCTCGATGCCGCCATCCTCTTCTCCGACATCCTGACCGTGCCCGACGCCATGGGGCTCGGTCTCTACTTCGAGCACGGCGAAGGCCCGCGCTTCGAGCGCCCTATCAAATCCATGGCCGACGTGCAGGCGCTGCCCATTCCGGATCCGGAAGATGAACTCGGCTACGTGATGAACGCGGTGCGCACCATCCGCCGTGAGCTCAAGGGCGAAGTGCCGCTCATCGGTTTCTCCGGCAGTCCCTGGACCCTGGCCACCTACATGGTGGAGGGGGGCAGCTCCAAGGCGTTCACCAAGATCAAGCAGATGATGTACGCCGAGCCCATGACCCTGCACCTGCTGCTGGACAAGCTGGCGGACAGCGTGATCGCCTATCTGAACGCCCAGATCAAGGCCGGTGCCCAGTCAGTCATGGTGTTCGATACCTGGGGCGGCGTGCTGACCCCCCGCGACTACCGCGACTTCTCCCTGCAATACATGCACAAGATCGTCGACGGCCTGATCCGTGAGAATGAGGGGCGCCGCGTCCCTGTCACCCTGTTCACCAAGAACGGCGGCCAGTGGCTTGAGCAGATCGCCGCCACCGGTTGCGATGCGCTGGGCCTGGACTGGACCACCGACATCGCCGATGCCAAGCGCCGGGTGGGTGACAAGGTGGCGCTGCAGGGCAACATGGATCCCTCCATGCTCTATGCCGCGCCCGCGCGTATCCGCGAAGAAGTTGCCTCCATCCTCGCCGGTTTCGGTCAGGGCAACGGCCACGTCTTCAACCTGGGCCACGGCATCCATCAGGATGTGGATCCCGAGCACGCAGGGGTGTTTGTGAACGCGGTGCACGAGCTGTCGGCCCAGTATCACGGCCGCTAAGGCGACAAAATCTGTATGACGACGGGGCCTGCTGGCCCCGTTTCGTTTCTGGCGATCTGGCGTTGAGGGCCTGTCGCCTGGGCTGCACTGTTTGGGAGCTGCGCAGGGGCCCCGGCTCGGGTTACACTGCGCCATCTGTGGCGGTGGCCACACACAAGATGAGCGACAGCCGGTGGGGACGCGTCTCGGCCGACTCGCTCGCCATGCAGGAGGCAGAATGAGCAAGACATCGTGGGATTGGGGCATCGACCTTGGCGGGACCAAGTGCGAGTGCGTGGTGCTGGCGGGTGATGAGGTGCTGCTGCGCCATCGTATCCCCACCGAACGCCACGGTGGTTATCAGCACATGATCGGCCAGATTGCCAAGCTGGTGGAGGAATGTGCTGAGAAACTCGGCCAGCGCCCCAGTGTCATCGGCATGGGCACGCCGGGGGCACGGGATCCCCAGACCGGTCTGATGAAGAACTGCAACACCACCGAGCTCAACGGCAAGCCGTTCAAGGAAGATCTGGAGCGCAAGCTGGGTGTGCCGGTGCTGATCGCCAACGACGCCAACTGCTTTGCCCTGGCGGAAACCCATCTGGGGGCGGTGCGTCAGCATCATCCCGAGGCCAAGGTGGTGTTCGGCATCATCATGGGCACCGGGGTCGGCTCCGGCATTGTCATCAACGGCCGGATCCTCAACGGCCACCACGGCATCGCCGGGGAGTGGGGTCACAACGTGCTCTCTCCCGATGGCCCCGAGTGCTACTGCGGCAAGCGCGGCTGTGTCGAGACCTTCATCAGCGGCCCCGCACTGGAGGCCTGGTACGAGGCCAAGGCCAAGCGCCACCTGTCCCTCGCCCAGATTGCGGCGGCCAGCGCCCACGATCACGTGGCAAAGCTCACCATAGACCGCCTGCACCTGCTGTTCGGTCAGGCCCTGGCCAACGTGGTCAACATCCTGGATCCGGACGTCATCGTCATCGGTGGCGGGGTCGGCAACGTGCAGAGCCTCTACACCGCAGGCCGGCAGACGGTGCTGCCCTTCCTGTTCAACCCCCGCTTCGCCACGCCCATCATAGCGCCGGCGCTGGGGGACAGCGCCGGCGTCTTCGGAGCGGCGCTGCTGGCCAGAGGCGTCTTCCAGGATGCCCTGCTGTCGTGAGCCATCCACAGGCCCCTTTTGTCGTCGCTAAGGACACACTTTTTCCATGATCAAGATTGCCATCAACGGGTACGGGCGCATCGGCCGCAACGTGCTGCGGGCCCTCTACGAGAGCGGGCGTGACAAGAACATCAAGATAGTCGCCATCAACGAGCTGGCGGCGCCCGAGGCCATGGTGCACCTCACCCGTTTCGACACCAGCCACGGCCGTTTCCACCATCCGGTGCAGCTCGCGGGCAACAGCATGCTGGTGGGGGAGGATCTCATCTCCCTGTTTGCGGAGCGGGATCCGGCCAATCTGCCCTGGCGGGCGCTGGGGGTGGATGTGGTGCTGGACTGCACCGGGGTGTTCGGCTCGCGAGCCGATGCCGAGCGTCATCTGGGGGCGGGGGCGGGCAAGGTATTGTTCTCCCATCCGGCCGAGGCGGACGTAGACGCGACAATCGTTTTCGGGGTGAACCACCAGGTGCTGACAGGAAGGGAGCGGATCGTCTCCAATGCCTCCTGTACCACCAACTGCGTGGTGCCTGTCATCGAAACATTGCATCGAGAATTCGAGATAAATTGTGGTACTATTACGACAATTCATTCGGCCATGCACGATCAGCAAGTCATCGATGCCTACCACAGTGACTTGCGCAGAACCCGGGCAGCCAGCCAGTCCATCATCCCGGTGGATACCAAGCTGGCAAAGGGGCTGGAGCGTATCCTGCCCCACTTCGCCGGCAAGTTCGAAGCGATCGCGGTACGGGTGCCGACCATCAACGTCACCGCCATGGATCTGAGCATTACTGTTCGTAAAAAAGTGACAGTTAGTGACGTAAATCAAGCCCTGCAACGGGCATCCAGAGGTACATTAAGCGGTATCCTGGACTACACGGAAGAGCCTTTGGTCTCCGTAGACTTTAATCATGATGCACACTCCTGCATCATTGATGGTACCCAGACCCGGGTGAGCGATGCCAACCTCGTCAAGATGCTGATGTGGTGTGATAACGAATGGGGCTTCGCGAACCGTATGCTGGATACCACCCGGGCCATGATGGCCGCATGCTGAGAGCGTGCACCGGGCGCAAGGTTACTGTTTTTAACATTACCTGAAAATATAGAGGACTGAATATGTCTGTTATCAAGATGACCGACCTGGATCTGGCGGGTAAACGCGTTCTGATCCGTGCTGACCTGAACGTACCGGTAAAAGACGGCAAGGTCACTTCCGACGCACGTATCGTGGCAACGCTGCCGACCATCAAGCTGGCTCTGGAAAAGGGCGCCAAGCTGATGATCACCTCCCACCTGGGTCGTCCGACCGAGGGTGAGTACAACGAAGAATTCTCCCTGGCCCCGGTTGTCAACTATCTGAAAGACGCTCTGTCCTGCCCGGTCCGCCTGGCCAAGGATTATCTGGATGGCGTAGACGTCGCCGCCGGTGAGCTGGTTGTGCTGGAAAACTGCCGCTTCAACAAGGGCGAGAAGAAGAACACCGAAGAGCTGGCCAAAAAATACGCCGCCCTGTGTGACATCTTCGTAATGGATGCATTCGGTACTGCTCACCGCGCCGAAGGTTCTACCTACGGTGTGGCTCAGTTCGCCCCCGTCGCCTGTGCCGGTCCGCTGCTGGCCGGTGAACTGGAAGCCCTGGGCAAGGCCATGCTGAAGCCCGAGCGCCCGATGGTTGCCATCGTGGGCGGCTCCAAGGTCTCCACCAAGCTGACCGTGCTGGAATCCCTCTCCAAGATCGCTGACCAGCTGGTGGTCGGTGGTGGCATCGCCAACACCTTCATCGCTGCTGCCGGTCACAACGTCGGCAAGTCCCTGTGTGAACACGACCTGCTCGACACCGCCAAGAAGCTGGCCGCCGAGACCAACATTCCGGTCACCACCGACGTGGTCGTGGGTACCGAGTTCTCCGAATCCACTCCGGCGACCATCAAGTCCGTCTCCGATGTGACCGACGGCGACATGATCTTCGACATCGGCCCTGACTCTGCCAAGGCCCTGGCCGACATCATCATGAACGCCAAGACCATTCTGTGGAACGGCCCGGTCGGCGTGTTCGAGTTCGACCAGTTCTCGGCAGGCACCAAGGTGATCGCCGAAGCGATCGCCGCGTCCCCGGCCTTCTCCATCGCCGGCGGTGGTGACACCCTGGCCGCCATCGACAAGTTCGGCATCGCCGACAAGGTCTCCTACATCTCCACCGGCGGCGGCGCCTTCCTGGAGTTCGTGGAAGGCAAGGTACTGCCGGCCGTTGCGATGCTGGAACAGCGCGCCAAAGCCTAATTGACCCGGGACGGGGGGCAAAAGCCTCCCGTTTCGTTTATCATGTGACCGCTGTGCCAGTTCATGATGAACCCCCCATTTTTTATTAACGGCATACGAGAACAGGACGATTTAACATGTCTAAGAAAATTTTCGACTTCGTAAAACCCGGCGTGATCACTGGTGATGACGTTCAGAAAGTGTTCGCCATCGCGAAAGAGAACGGCTTCGCTCTGCCAGCCGTCAACTGCGTCGGTACCGACTCCGTCAACGCCGTACTGGAAGCTGCTGCCAAGGTCAAAGCGCCGGTCATCGTTCAGTTCTCCAACGGTGGTGCCGTGTTCACCGCCGGTAAGGGTCTGAAGCTGGAAGGTCAGCAAGCCGCCATCCTGGGTGCCATCTCCGGTGCCAAGCATGTGCACGCCGTTGCTGCCGCCTACGGGGTTCCGGTTATCCTGCACACTGACCATGCCGCCAAGAAGCTGCTGCCGTGGATCGACGGTCTGCTGGACGCGGGCGAGAAGCACTTCGCCGAGACCGGCAAGCCGCTGTTCTCCTCCCACATGCTGGACTTGTCCGAAGAGCCGCTGGAAGAGAACATCGACATCTGCTGTGAGTACCTGACTCGCATGGCCAAGATGAACATGACCCTGGAGCTGGAACTGGGTTGCACCGGTGGCGAAGAAGACGGTGTGGACAACAGCCACATGGATCAATCCGCCCTGTACACCCAGCCGGAAGACGTGGCTTACGCCTACGAGCGTCTGTCCAAGATCAGCCCGCGTTTCACCATCGCTGCCTCCTTCGGCAACGTGCACGGCGTATACAAGCCGGGTAACGTCAAGCTGACCCCGTCCATCCTGGACGCTTCCCAGAAGTACGTTTCCGAGAAGTTCGGTCTGCCTGCCAAGTCCCTGGACTTCGTGTTCCACGGTGGCTCAGGTTCCACTCTGGAAGAGATCCGTGAATCCATCTCCTACGGCGTCGTGAAGATGAACATCGACACCGACACCCAGTGGGCTACCTGGGAAGGTCTGTTGCACTTCTACAAGACCAACGAAGCTTACCTGCAGGGTCAGCTGGGCAACCCGGAAGGCGCCGACAAGCCGAACAAGAAGTTCTACGATCCGCGCGTATGGCTGCGTGCCGGTCAGACTTCCATGATCGCCCGTCTGGAGAAAGCCTTCTCCGACCTGAACGCCATCAACGTACTGTAATTCGTTACCGTACCTTGCATGCATAAAGAGGCGCCCCACGGGGCGCCTTTTTTATGTCATCTCGGTGACGGTATCGCGTAGATAAGGTGTCCTTCGGGGCACCTTTTGCATTTCTGTGATCCCGACAGGCTGGATCCGTGCCCATGGGCTGGGTATTATCGATAACAGATCGTTTAATTTAGTAAACGAATGCGACCAAGGCAGGATGCTGAGCATGCACACAGGAAGACAGGGACATCAGGAGCACGTCGCCTCCTACTATGCGGCGACCCGCAACGACCATCAGCAGTGGCCCGAGCTCAGCGGTGAGCGGGATGCCGACGTCTGCATCATAGGCGGCGGCTTCACCGGCCTCAATACCGCCATCAACCTGGCACAGGCGGGCTACAAGGTGGTGCTGCTGGAGGCGAACCGTATCGGCTGGGGGGCGTCTGGCCGCAACGGTGGCCAGCTCATTCGTGGCATCGGCCACGACACCAGCCAGTTTGCCCGCTGGATCGGCGAGCAGGGGGTGCGCGAGCTGGATCTGATGGGACTGGAGGCGGTGGAGCTGGTGCGCCAGCGCATCGAGCAGTTCAACATCGATTGCGATCTGCGCTGGGGCTATTGCGATCTCGCCACCAAGGCGCGCCATCTCAAGGGATTTGAGGAGGATGCCGAGCACCTGGCCAGCCTGGGCTACCGGCATGAGGTCAGGTTGGTGCCCGGCGGCGAGATCAAATCGGTGGTGGGGTCGGATCGCTACCTCGGTGGCCTGATCGACATGGGCTCAGGCCATCTGCATCCCCTCAACCTGGCGCTGGGCGAGGCGCGCGCCGCCGCGAGTCTGGGCGCTTCCCTGTTCGAGCAATCCCGGGTGATCCACATCGACTACGGCGATCGGGTGCAGGTCACCACGGCCCACGGCCGGGTCAGTGCCGACTACCTGGTGATCGGCTGCAACGCCTATCTGAACGATCTCAATCCCGACCTGGGGGGCAAGGTGCTGCCCGCGGGCTCCTATATCCTCGCTACCGAGGTGCTGGAGAAGCGGCTGCGCCAGCGCTTGCTGCCGCAGAACATGGCGGTCTGCGATCAGAACGTGGCGCTCGATTATTACCGGCTGTCAGCCGATGGCCGGCTGTTGTTTGGCGGGGCCTGCAACTATTCGGGACGGGATCCCACGGACATCAAGGCCTTCATGTTGCCCAAGCTGCTGCGGGTCTTCCCTGAGCTGGCGGGCACCGCCATCGAGTTTCAGTGGGGGGGGATGATCGGCATAGGCGCCAACCGGCTGCCGCAGATCGGGCGTCTCAAAGAGTACCCCAATGTGTTCTATGCCCAGGCTTACTCGGGACACGGCCTCAATGCCACTCACATGGCCGCCAAGTTGGTGGCCGAGGTGATCAGGGGGGAGAGTCGGGGCTTCGATCTGTTCAGCACCGTGCCTCACATGACCTTCCCAGGCGGGCCCTCCCTGCGCTCCCCCCTGCTGGCGCTGGGGATGTTGTGGCACAGGATGAAGGATCTGCTGTGAGGACTTGACCGGCGCCTGGGAGGTGCCGGGTTAAAGCGGCAAGGGATGGGTCGCAAAGGGATGGTGTCGGGGCCAGGCGCTGCCAGGCCCCGAGGCAATCAGGAGGCGGGGGAGTCCGGTGCTTGCGTCTGGCCTGGCTCGGCGAGGCGCCAACCCTGTTCGGTCTTCATCATCCAGACTTCGGTCTCCTGGGCCAGCGCCTGGCCGGCCTCGAATTCGCCGTATTTGCGCTCCAGCTCCATCAGCCCCATCTCTTGCTGGAAGGGGCCCACCCTGTCGTAGATCAGGTCTTCATCCTGCAGGATCTGCAGCTGATCCAGACTCTGCTTGAAGTGCAGTTGGTAGCCCACCTTCACCAGATAGACGCCCTCCATCCGCTCCTCCTTGCCGAGCACGGCGAAGTCGCTGATCTCAAACAGGTTGGCGTCTGTGTCTGCCTGGAGTCTGGCGGTGACCTGAGTCTGGATCGCCTCTTCACCTGGACCTGCATCGCAGCCATAAAGCCAGCAGGCCAGCAGGGGGATGAACCACTTTTTCATCAAAACTCCGGATGATGCGAGACGGGAAAGGGCAAAGTTTGCCACGGCGTCTCGCAGATACAAGGGATGGTCAGAAAAATCAGCCGCCGATCGCGGCAGGCCCGGGGCTGCGGCCCCGAGCCGAAGTCTTAGCGCAGCTTGTCCAGATGACCGAGGAACTCGGTCGGCCCCATGAAGCCGGTCACCCGCTGGCCGCTTACCTCATTGCCGGCACTGTCGAAGAAGATCAGGGTCGGCAGTCCCAGCACGTTCAGGCCGTTGAGCAGATCGACATCGGCATCGTCGTTGGCGGTGACATCCGCCTGCAGCAGCACCATGTCGGCGAAGCGTGCCCGCACGGCGGGGTCGCTGAAGGTCTTGTGTTCGAACTCCTTGCAGGCCACGCACCAATCGGCATAGAGATCCAGCAACACCGGTTTGCCACGGGCGGCGGTGAGCTGGCTCTTGAGATCGTCGAGAGTCTTGATGCGGGTGAATTGGGGCGTCTGGGTCTGGGTGTTGGCACTGACCCCTGGCGCCGGCAACAGCAGCTCCTTGCCCACTACCACGGTCCCTATCATCACCAGCAAGAGGGTGAAGCCGCACAGACTCCGGCCTACCGAATGGGGCCTGTGCTGGTTGTGGTGATAGAGGTAGGCGCACAGCGCCAGACCCCAGCCCAGCCAGACCAGGTTGGTGATCTGATCGCCCCACAGCCGCGAGAGCAGCAGCACGGGCACCGCCAGCAGCGCAAAACCGAACAGTTGCTTGATCACATCCATCCAGGCGCCAGCCCTGGGCAGCAGCTTGCCTCCCGAGGTGCCGAGCAGTAGCAGTGGCAGCCCCATGCCGAGTGACAGCGCATAGAGGGCCGCGCCGCCGAGCCAGAGATCGCCGCTCTGGGCCACGTAGATGAGGGCGCCAGAGAGCGGCGCCGTGGTACAGGGGGAGCAGACCAGGCCGGAGATCATCCCCATGATGGCGACCCCTACCACGGAGCCGCTCTGCTGGCGGTTGGACAGGCCTACGATCCGGGTCTGCAGGCTGCTCGGCAGTTGCAGGCTGTAGAGCCCGAACATGGAGAGGGCGAGCAGCACGAACATCACGGAGAGGCCGATCAGCACATAGGGGTGCTGCAGCGCCGCCTGGAACTTCAGGCCCGCCGAGGCGACCACCAGCCCGAGCAGGGTGTAGGTGACCGCCATCCCCTGCACATAGACGAAGGAGAGCAGGAAGGCGCGGCGGGTGGAGAGATGCTGGCCGGCACCGGCGATGATGCCGGTCAGTATGGGGTACATGGGGAAGACGCAGGGGGTGAAGGCGAGCCCCAGCCCCAGTGCGAAGAAGGCGGCGATATTGAGCCAGAAGCCCTGGCTGCCGAGGGCGGCGGCCAGCTGATCCTGTTGGCTGCTGGCCGGGGTGGCGGCCGTTTCTGAACTCGCCGCCGCTGCCGCCTCGCCAGCGGACTGCGCCGCGACCAGGGGTTGCACCGCAATCTGTTTGTCGGTGGGCGGGTAGCAGAGGCCATCGGTGCAGCCCTGATAGCTGATCTTGATGCTGGCGGCTTGGCCCACCTCGGTCAGGGTGAGCGGGATCTGCACTTCCTGGTAGAAGACCCGGGTCTTGCCGAAGAAATCGTCCTGGTGCTCGGTCCCGGTGGGCAGCTCGGGCTCGCGGAAGGCGAGGTTCTCCCCCTTGAAGCTGAAGCGATGGCGATAGAGATAGTAGCCATCGGCGATGCGCAGGGTCAGCAGCAGTTTGTCCCCTCGCTGCTCGCTGTCCAGCACGAAGGCCTCGTCGACGGTCAGAAACGTGGGCTGGGCACCGGTCGCGATGCCGAGGCTGGCGAGCAGATCGTTGCCGCTGGCGTGCACGGGGGACGCCAGCAGGCTGAGCAGGAGCAGCAGAGGGGAGAGCAGGCGTGGCAAGGTCATGAGGTCTCCTGTGTTAACCAGTCGAGATAGGGCTGATGACCCTGGCTGACGGACAGCGCCAGGATCTCCGGCACCTCATAGGGATGATGATCGAGAATGCACCGGCGCAAGGGCTCGAACAGCCCGCTCCTCGACTTGATGATGAGCTGGATTTCACGACTGCGTTCAATCTTGCCTTGCCAGCGATAGACGGAGGTGAGCCCCGGCAGCTGATTGATACAGGCGGCGAGGTGTTCGGTCAGCAGCTGTTCGCAGATGCGATCCGCACTGGCTTCATCCGGGCAGGTGCATAGCACCAAAATAGCGTCGGTCATGGCGTGAAAATCTCGTCAGAATGGGCTGAAACAGACCCATAAACCAGAGGCTACTATACCCTAGGGGCCGCATAAATAGCACCCGCCGTGCATGTCCTGCCAAGCCGCCAAATAAGTGATGCGCCCGAGATAGACGCTGTGAAAAGGACAGGGCAGAATGAGCGGGCTTGTTCCCATTCGACGTAAGGAAATGTATGACCCAACAGAATGAGCAGCAGAGAAACCGCATGTTGAGCCTGTTGCGCGAAGGTGAGCGCCGTATGCTGGTGCAACTGGCCGGTCTGCTGCGTACCAGTGCCGATGAAATCAATGCCGAGCTGGAAAAAGAGGAGCTGCTGGCTACCCTGGATCAACCTGTCACGGTGGAGTATCTCAACGGCGTGGTGCAACACCATCTGTTCGAGCGTCTGCACAAGGGGGATATGGTGGCGGCCCAGCGCATGCTGAACCAGTACCAGAGCAAACTCGAGGCCCTGCTGGCCCAAGAGTCAGCCGAGGCAGAAGCCCCGGCCGAAGAGGTGAAGGCGCAAGCCTGATCGCCCGGCAGGCCCGGCGCCTTGTCCTCCCAGCACCATCATGTCTCTCGCATGATGGTGCCTCGCATGACTTATCACTTCTTTCTATCGTTTAACCCAGTGCGTTCTGCTGCACCCGAGCCGGGATGGGGAACAGCTTGTCATAGCTCCAGTTGTAGACGAAGGCATAAACCAGATAGAACAGCACGAAGCCCAGATCCAGCACCAGCGCCTCCAGCAGGCCGATGTTGAGCCACCAGGACATCACCGGCAGGGCGACGATCAGCAGGCCCCCCTCGAAGCCGAAGGTATGCAGCACCCGTTGCCACAGCGTCTTGTGGGTATGGCCCTGGTAGCGCAGCAGCAGCTTGTCCACCCCGATGTTGTAGACATAGTTCCAGACGGTGGCGACCACCGAGAAGAACAGGGCCAGCGGGCCCATGTGATTGAGGCCGACGCCGGTGACCCAGCTTGCCAGCGGGGCCGCGATCAGCAGGCCAATGAGTTCGAAGCCAATGGCATGGCGCAGACGATCACGAGTATTACGCATCTTCAGTCTCCTTTACTTGATGGCTGAATCTCTATGGCGGTCAATGTACCGCTTATATTGGATAGATTCACGTTAGTATCTATCGCTAAAATAGATGGATAGAACGCCCACCAATGACAGGAACAGGCCGATGAACCCCTCTCTGGAACAACTCAAGGCGCTGCTGGCGGCGGCACAAACCGGCTCCTTCTCGGCGGCGGCGCGCAAGCTGGGCAAGGCGCAGTCGGTGGTCAGCACTGCCATCGCCAACCTGGAGATCGATCTCGGGCTGGAGCTGTTCGATCGCACCGGCCGCTATCCCGTGTTGACCGAGGCGGGGGCCCGCATCAGCCAGGAGGCCGGTATACTGCTGGCCCAGAGTGAGCGGCTGCAGGCGATTGCCGGGGAGCTGGCCACCGGCATCGAATCCCGGCTCACCCTGGCCATCGACGACGACTCCCATCTTCCCTGGCTCGGCTCTTTGCTGGAGGAGTTCGCCACCCGTTACCCGACGGTGGAGCTGGAGCTGCTGTTCCCGCTGATGGAGGACGTGACCGAACTGCTCAAGAGCGGCCGCGCCCAGCTTGGCATCAGCTACCAGAAGGAGCAGCCGGAGCGGGAGATAGTCGCGCGCTCCCTCGGGGTCGTCAGCATGCCGCTGGTGGTCTCCCCGGATCACCCGCTGGCCCACAAGGCGCCGCTGCGGGAGAGCGACCTGCAAGGGGCTCGCCAGCTGATGGTGACGGGACGACGGGAGGGGACGGAGCGCCATCGCTTCCGCCTCTCGTCCCAGGTGTGGTGGGTCGAGGGGGATCTGGGCATCCTGGAGCTGGTAAAACTGGGGTTGGGCTGGTCGGCCGTCCCCGATTTCTTGCTGCATCGGCCCCTGGCCAGGGGGGAGGTGGTGATACTGACCCCCGACTTTCTCTCAAGCCAGGAGCTGGGGTTGGAGTTGCAGTGGCATCGCGCCCGCCCGCTGGGGCTGGCGGGGCGCTGGCTGAAAGAGGCACTGCTGGCGCGGGTGCCTCGTTAGCGATCGGCATCCGCCGATCGGGGATCAGTCGATCAGGGGATAGGGCAGGGGCTGCAGGCCGAGGCTGGAGCCTTCGTCCTGCTTGAGACGGAACTGGGCGTCGGCCTCGGTATCCTTGGGCAGCACGGCGGTGAGCCACAGCTGTCCCTCCTGCTGCCAGGCGTTGAGCACCATGCCACTGCGGCGCCAGTTGTCACCGAGGCGGATCTCCAGGGGATCGCCGCTGGCGACGGGGGCATTGGCCTGCCCGGCCAGCACGAACAGGGCGCGGTTGTTGGCGCCACGATACTTGGCGCGGGCCACGATCTCCTGCCCCATGTAGCAGCCCTTGGTGAAGCTGATGCCATCCAGCGCCTGCAGGTTCAACATCTGGGGAATGTATTCCCCCTGATGCACCGCCTCCATATGCGGCATGCCCGCCTTGATCTCCAGCCCCCACCAGAGTGACTCGTTGCCGGCCGGCAAGTCGATGGCGAGGGGCTGCTCGCTCACCAGCAGCCAGCGATCCGCCTCGACCCGCACCGCCATGCCGCCTTCGATCAGCGCCGTCTGTGACAAGCCAAAACGCGTCGCAACCCAGCCGTCCGTGCCCTGACCGGCCACCCCGACCGCCTGACCGTGGTTCTCGCCGATCTCGACCTTGGCGAACACCGCAAACTTCTTGAGCTCCGGCAGCTGGTGCACCAGCACCGAGGGCTTGGTCAGCAGCAGCAGGCGATCCTCCAGGCAGAGCAGGCGAAAATCGCTCCACAACTTGCCCTTGGGATCGCAATGACCTCCCAGGCTGCTCTGGCCCGGTAGCAGCGCATTGACGTCACAGGTGACCTGGCCTTGCAGATACTTGGCGCGGTCCTGACCGGTGAGGCTGGTGATGGCGAGATCCGTCAGGGGGAAAAGGGTTGGCTCGGCAGGAAAAACAGGGGTCAGCAGGCTCACGATGGTATTCCAGAGACAGAAAGTATGTGACCTGCATGGTAAAGACGTAAGGAATGTTTGTCAGCCGGAAAATCCAGCTGCTACCATTCCCGCGTCTTTGTAAGGAGAGTTCCATGTTGAGCCCAATTGAAAAGTCCCGCCTGAAATGGGCCTGCCGTCGCGGCATGCTCGAGCTGGATGTGATCTTTATGCCTTTTCTTGAACACGAGTTCGACAGCCTGAGCGACGAGCAGCAGCAGACCTTCATCCGCCTGCTGGCGTGCGAGGATCCGGATTTGTTCCGCTGGAGCATGGGCCACGGCGTGCCGGAAGATCCCGCCTTCGCCGCCATGATCCCGCTGATCCTGGAACGTAACCAGGCCCGTCACGACAATCTGCGCTAATGCTTCGCACCTGACGCGCACCCAGGGCCATCATGACTGACGGCGCAGCTTCCCGGACGCGGGTTCAGATGCCCGTTATCGTCTCCCGCCAGCAACTTTGCCTGCTGTGCCTCCTGTTTCTGTTGCTGCTCTGGCCTACCGCCAGCCTGATCCAGGGCTGGCAGTGGGGGCTGTTTCTGCCTTGCTGGCTGACGGGCCTCTGGCTTGCCTGGCGTCGTGTCATGCTCATTCGCGGTGAGCTGATCTGGGATGGCGAATGGCTGGAATGGCAGGGGAAGCGTTACCGGCTGGGTTCCCGCAGCCGCATCCTGCCCGGTGTGCTCTGGCTACAACTGCAGGGGGAGGGGCCAAGGCTCCAGCTCTGGCTCTTCTCCGATGCGCTGGCGCCGGCACACTACCGCCTGCTGGCCCGCGCCATCCATCTCGCGCCGCCCCGCTGACCACATTGTTCCGTCGCCCATAAACAGTGAACCCCGCCGGGGCGGGGTTCACTTGGTCATTTGCAGTGGGCAGGATCAATCCCTGTCCGGGGTCAGCACCGTTGGCTTGGAGTCCGGCTGCAGGTCCGGATAGTCCAGATTGTAGTGCAGGCCCCGAGACTCCTTGCGCTGCAGGGCGCAGTTGACGATGAGCTCGGCCACTTGCAACAGGTTGCGCAGCTCCAGCAGGTTGTTGGAGACCCGGAAGTTCGCGTAGTACTCCTGCACCTCCTGCTTGAGCAGGTCGATGCGGCGCTTGGCGCGGGCGAGACGCTTGTTGGTGCGCACTATCCCCACGTAGTCCCACATCATCAGCCGCAGTTCGTGCCAGTTGTGCTGGATCACTACCTGCTCGTCCGAGTCGTCTACCTGGCTCTCGTCCCAGGCTGGCAGCTTGGGCGGCTCCACGCTCATGGGCAGCTTGGCCAGAATGTCGGCCCCCGCCTGATGGGCGTAGACCACGCATTCCAGCAGCGAGTTGGACGCCATGCGGTTGGCGCCGTGCAGGCCGGTATAGGTCACCTCGCCGATGGCGTAGAGACCCGGGATGTCGGTCTGGCCGTTGTTGTCTATCATCACGCCGCCACAGGTGTAGTGCGCCGCCGGCACGATGGGCATGGCCTCCTTGGTGATGTCGATGCCGACCGCGAGGCAGCGCTCAAAGATGGTCGGGAAGTGTTTTATGATGAAGTCCGCCGGCTTGTGGCTGATGTCCAGATACATGCAGTCGGCGCCGAGGCGTTTCATCTCGTGGTCGATGGCGCGCGCGACTATGTCCCGCGGTGCCAGCTCGGCGCGTTCGTCGAAGTCCAGCATGAAGCGGCTGCCGTCGGGGCGGCGCAGATAGGCGCCCTCACCGCGCAGTGCCTCGGTCAGCAGGAAGTTGGGATCGTCGGGGTGGAACAGGCTGGTGGGGTGAAACTGGTTGAACTCCAGGTTTGCCACCCGACAGCCGGCGCGCCAGGCCATGGCGATGCCATCGCCGGAACTCACGTCCGGGTTGGAGGTGTATTGATACACCTTGGAGGCGCCGCCGGTGGCCAGTGCCACGAAGCGGGCGCGGATCACCTCGACCTGTTCGACGTTGCGGTTCCAGACGTAGGCGCCGAGCACCTTGTTGCCTGGCAGGTTCAGCTTGCGGGTGGTGATGAGATCCACCGCGTTGAAGCGCTCCATCAGCCGGATGTTGGGGTGGGCCCGCACCTGATCGATCAGGGTGAGCTGCACCGCCTTGCCGGTGGCATCGGCCGCGTGGAAGATGCGGCGATGGCTGTGACCCCCTTCCCGGGTCAGGTGGTAGTGGGATTCGCCCTCGGCATCCTCTTCCTGATCGAAGGGGACCCCCTGCTGGATCAGCCACTGGATGGATCCACGGGCGTTGCGGGCGGTGAACTCCACCACGGCCGGGTCACATAACCCGGCGCCGGCGTTGAGCGTATCGCTCACGTGGGATTCGATGCTGTCGGTCTCGTCGAACACGGCAGCGATGCCTCCTTGCGCATAGAAAGTGGCCCCCTCACTGATGGGCCCCTTGCTCAGAACCAGGACTTTGGCCTGGTCCGCCAATCGCAATGCGAGGGACAGACCGGCGGCACCGCTGCCAATGATCAGTACGTCGCAAAGGTATTCAACACTTGCTTTCATAAGTATCATTGGCCTGGATTAAGAACTGGCCCCATGGTAGCCCAAGGGGGGTTGTGATGCAGCTCGCATCACATTTTTTTCAATGCAAGCGAACTTTCTCTGATTCCTCCTGTCTGAACTTGTGCGCTTAGAAAGGGCCGGAAAAGAAGAACGATAACCTGATGGGGGTTTTACGGCTCTGATGAGCGACCAGAATCTACTGGACGAACAGCTGGTTGAACGGGTCCAGCGTGGCGATAAAAATGCATTCAACCTGCTGGTAAAAAAATACCAGCATAAGGTGGTCAACCTGGTGGCCAGGTATGTCAACAATCCGGGCGATGTACCGGATGTGGCGCAGGAGGCCTTTATCAAGGCTTACCGTGCGTTGCCGACATTCCGTGGCGAGAGCGCGTTTTACACCTGGTTGTACCGGATCGCCGTCAACACGGCCAAAAATTACCTGACCTCACAGGGGCGCAGACCGCCCAGCAGTGATGTCGAAGCAGATGAGGCTGAATACTATGGTGGGGGCGAAGCCTTGCAAGAGGTGGCTACCCCGGAAAACCTGGCGCTGACCGACGAGATCAAGCGTACCGTGTTTACCGCCATAGAAGCCTTGCCTGAAGACTTGAGAACAGCGATCACCCTTCGTGAAATGGAAGGGCTGAGCTACGAAGAGATTGCGGAGATCATGGATTGCCCTGTGGGTACGGTGAGATCCCGCATCTTCCGGGCGAGGGAAGCAATCGACAAAAAGCTGCAACCTCTGATCGAGAATTAAAACTGGGGAAAGACAGGCAAACTTATGGCAAATAAAGAGCAACTTTCAGCCCTGATGGATGGCGACCTGAGCGATGTTGAGGTACTGAATGAGTTGGGAATGGATCCGGCTCTGCAGGATACCTGGGCTCGTTACCATCTGATCGGTGATGCCATGCGGGGCGACCTGTCGGTCAATCTGCAACTGGATCTCAGTGACAGCATCATGCTGGCGCTGGAAGACGAACCAACAGTGCTGGCTCCCAAGCCGGTACAACCCACAGCGCCGCAGGTTCACACCACCGGCAAGGTGCTGCCGTTGATCCGCCGCTTCGGCCAACAGATGGGGCAGTACGCCATCGCCGCCTCGGTCGCCGCCGCCGTCATCTTCGGTGTGCAGCAGTATCAGGGGCACGACGGTATGCCGGTCAATCCTGTGCTCAATACCATACCGGTGGGCGGCAGTGCCACCCCGGTGAGCGTGCATTATCCGCAAGATGGCAACCGCGCCACCACTCGCCAGCAAGGGTTGAGTGAGCAGCAGATGCAAGAGCAGCGCGAGCGGATCAATGCCTTCTTGCGAGATCACCAATTGCAACAACGTCTGCTGCAAGACAAGCAGATCCAGGAATAACGCATTTTTAGGGATCAGATCGTGCGCCAGTCCAGCCGTGTCCTGCTGGCCTCTCTCCTGCTAATTTGTGCCAAGGCCTCGGCCGACGATCTGTCGGCCGAGGCCTTGTTGCAGCAGATGCAGAGTGCCGTTTCACATCAAAATTTCGAGTTATCCATGGTCAAGGCCCGTCAGGGGCGCCTCGAGCCCATCCGCTTCAGTCACGGAGTGATAGATGGCAAGGAGATCGCTCATCTGAGCTATCTCGATGGCAAGACGGTGGAATACCTGCAACGCCAGAACGAATACACCTTCTTCGAAAATACCCATGAACCCTATACGCTCAAGGGCGCCCGTTTCCCCGGTGTCTGGTCGAGCCTGGTGAAGATGCCGTTGCCGAGGGTGCTGGAGAGCTATGACCCCGTGCTGGCTGGCCGCAGCCGGGTCGCCGGTCTGGTGGCCCAGGTGGTGAGGCTGGTGCCCAAAGAAGCGGACAAATACGGCTTCGTGCTCTGGGTTGATGAGCAGAGCCATCTCTTGCTGCGGGTTGACATGGTGGATCGGGAAGGCAACCTGGTGGAACAGGTGCTGGGCGTGGATCTGGACAGGCAATCGACCCCGGCTCCCTGGCTGGTGACCCTGGCCAACAGCAAGTTGCCCGAGGCGCTGGCGTTGGAAGACGCCTATCCCACGCCCCAGCAGACCCTGAGCTGGCACCTGACCTGGTTGCCGGTTGGATTCAAGGTACTCTCTCAGGATCGGCACCAGCTTGTCAGCACCAGCCAGCCGGTGGACTACATGATGCTCTCCGATGGCCTGGTGGATCTCTCAGTCTATGTCTCCCGAGTCGATCCCAAGCAGGCGGTGCGCCAGCAGTTGATACGCCAGGGCGCCACCTCGCTGGTGAGTTATGTCAACGAGGTCGGGGTGGAGATCACCGTAGTAGGTGAGGTCCCGGCCGAGACCGCAAAACGCATCGCCGAATCGGTGCAGCCGCTGGCTCGCAACGAGGCGGTGCAATAAAGTTCCCTCCGAGATACACCTATTTGGCTTGCCGCGGCGGAATGGGCGTGTTCAGATTGGATAAATCCACTGCTGTTAGTCTGGAGCCGTCAGGTGAGTAACATGAGCGAAGAGCTGGCGACCGTGGTCGCCATCGAGGGGACCCATGCCTGGGTGGAGTGCGAACGGCGCTCCGCCTGCAGTGGCTGCCATCAGCAGTCCAACTGCGGTACCGGCACTGTCGCCAAGGCCTTCCCCATGAAATCGCAGCGACTACGGGTTGCCCTCACCGGTGAGGTGAATGTTGGCCAGCAGATCCGCCTCGGCATTCCCCAGGCGAACATATTGCGCGGTGCGGCGCTGGTGTATGTGCTGCCGCTGTTCTGCCTGCTGTCGGTGCCATTTTGGGTCAGCTCTGGCTGGCACCGCTGTTGTCGGCGGGGGAAGGGGTGACCATTCTCAGTTGCCTGCTCGGTGGCACCCTGGGTTTTTTACTGGTTCGTTACTTTTCCGCAAGGCTAGAGCAAGGGGAATATGGTCCTCGCATGCTCGGTGTGGTCCTCAGTACCCGCCACCTCTCCTGACACTGGCCAGATTCGATTTCTGGCTCTTTCATGCTCGGCGTGGCGCTCTATGCCAGCCAGCACGCGTGATTGGCAAGGTGCTATTTCTGGTGCCCGTCGACTAAAGATTGGCCGTCGACCGGGTTATCCAGTAAAATCCTGCCCTCATATCCGACCCTAACTTAATTTTGAGTGATTCTTGCTCGATGAAATACATTCGTAACTTTTCGATTATTGCGCACATCGACCACGGTAAATCGACCCTGTCGGACCGTCTGATCCAGACTTGCGGCGGCCTGTCCTCCCGCGAGATGCAGGCTCAGGTGCTTGACTCCATGGATCTGGAGCGCGAGCGCGGCATTACCATCAAAGCACAGAGTGTGACCCTGAACTACCAGGCACAAGACGGTAACACCTACCAGCTGAACTTTATCGACACCCCCGGCCACGTGGATTTCTCCTACGAAGTCTCCCGCTCATTGGCGGCCTGTGAAGGGGCGCTGCTGGTGGTGGATGCCGGTCAGGGGGTTGAGGCACAGACTCTGGCCAACTGCTACACCGCCATGGAGATGGAGCTGGAAGTAGTGCCAATCCTGAACAAGATCGATCTGCCGGCTGCCGAACCCGAGCGGGTCGCCGAAGAGATCGAAGACATCGTCGGTATCGATGCCATGGAGGCGGTGCGCTGCTCCGCCAAGACCGGCCTGGGTGTCGATCTGGTGCTCGAAGAGATAGTGGCCCGCATTCCGGCGCCGGTCGGTGATCCCGATGCACCGCTGCAGGCGCTGATCATCGACTCCTGGTTCGACTCCTATCTGGGCGTCGTCTCCCTGGTGCGCATCAAGAACGGTTCGCTCAAGAAGAACGACAAGATCAAGGTGATGAGCACCGGTCAGGTGTGGGGTGTCGATCGCATCGGTATCTTCACGCCCAAGCAGGTGGACACCATGGGCCTGGGTTGTGGCGAGGTAGGTTGGGTCGTCTGCGGCATCAAGGACATCCACGGTGCGCCGGTGGGTGACACCCTGACGCAGGCCAAGAACGGTGCCGACAAGGTGCTGGCGGGCTTCAAGAAGGTCAAGCCGCAGGTGTATGCGGGCCTGTTCCCCATCTCCAGCGACGACTATGAGTCCTTCCGCGATGCGCTGGACAAGCTGTCCCTCAACGATGCCTCCCTGTTCTTCGAGCCGGAAAGCTCCACCGCGCTGGGCTTCGGCTTCCGTTGTGGCTTCCTCGGCATGCTGCACATGGAGATCATCCAGGAGCGGCTGGAGCGGGAATACGATCTGGATCTGATCACCACGGCGCCGACCGTAGTGTATGAAATCGAGCTCAACGACGGCTCGACCATCCACATCGACAGCCCGTCCGCCATGCCTCCGGTCAACAACATCAAGGAGATGCGCGAGCCCATCGCCGAGTGCAACATCCTGCTGCCGCAGGAGTACATGGGCAACGTCATCACCCTCTGTATCGAGAAGCGTGGCGTGCAAACCAACATGGTCTACCACGGCAAGCAGGTGGCGCTGACCTACGAGATCCCGATGGCGGAAGTGGTGCTCGATTTCTTCGACCGCCTCAAGTCCACCAGTCGTGGCTACGCCTCCCTGGATTACGGCTTCAAACGCTTCGAGACCTCCGACATGGTGCGCCTCGACATCATGATCAACGGCGAGCGCGTCGATGCTCTGGCCATCATCACCCACAAGGAGAACGCCCAGTATCGCGGTCGCCAGGTGGTGGAGAAGATGCGTGAGCTGATCCCGCGCCAGATGTTCGACATCGCGATTCAGGCGTCTATCGGCAACCAGATCATCGCCCGCAGCACCGTCAAGGCCCTGCGCAAAGACGTGACCGCCAAGTGTTACGGTGGTGACGTGAGCCGGAAGAAGAAGCTGTTGAACAAGCAGAAAGAAGGCAAGAAGCGGATGAAGTCTGTCGGCCGTGTCGACGTGCCGCAAGAGGCCTTCCTCGCTATCCTCCACGTAGGCAAGGACTAATCGATGGCTAGCACCTTTTCCCTGATCCTGGCGATTGTCACCGTCCTGACCGGTATCATCTGGACCGTCGACAAGCTGGTCTGGTCCAAGCAACGGGCGGCCAAGATTGCGGCGGCCCGCGCCAATGCCGGCCCGAATGTCGACGAGAAGACGCTGGCCAGTGTGGCCCCCATGCCGGTCTGGATCGAACAGACCGGCGGGGTCTTCCCGGTCATCGCGCTGGTGCTGATCCTGCGTTCCTTCATCTTCGAGCCATTCCAGATCCCCTCTGGCTCCATGATGCCGACCCTGCTGGTGGGTGACTTCATCCTGGTGGAGAAGTTTGCCTACGGCCTCAAGGATCCCGTGACCAACACCCAGTTCCTCGAGACAGGCAAGCCTGCGCGCGGCGATGTGGTGGTGTTCAAGTATCCGCTGGATACCCGGATTGACTACATCAAGCGGGTAGTCGGCATGCCGGGGGACAGGGTCATCTATCGCAACAAGGAGCTGATGATCCGGCCCAAGTGCGAGGAGCAGGCAGGGAAAACGTGCCCGGGCTTCAAGAAGCTCGACGTCAAGTTTGAACAGCGGGGCGAGTTCAGCCAGATGGGGATCCCGCTGGATCGCTACACCGAACAGCTGGGCAACGTTCCTCACGAAACCCTGCGCAATCCCCTGATGCCGGATCTGGTGGATCGCTACTACCGCCAGCCGGGCACCTACCCGGATGAGTGGGTGGTGCCGGAAGGCCACTATTTCGTGATGGGCGACAACCGCGACAACAGCACCGACAGCCGGTTCTGGGGCTTCGTGCCCGAGCAGAATCTGGTGGGCAAGGCGGTTGCCATCTGGATCAGCTTCGAATTTGAGCGCGAGGAAGGTTCCAGCTTGCCAAGCTGGGTGCCGACTGGCGTGCGCTTCAACCGCATCGGCGGAATACAGTAAATGAATATCAAGATGAACAGACTGCAGTCCCGTCTCGGGCATGTCTTTCAGGATCAGGAACGACTGACCCGGGCCTTGACGCACCGCAGTGCCGGTTCCCGTCACAACGAGCGACTGGAATTTCTGGGTGACTCCATCCTGAGTCTGGTGATTGCCGATGAACTCTTCCACCGCTTCCCGCAAGCGGCGGAAGGGGATCTCAGCCGGATGCGCGCCACCCTGGTGCGCGAGAAGACCCTGGCCGAGCTCGGCCGGGAATTTGACCTCGGCGATCATCTGATCCTGGGACCGGGCGAGCTGAAAAGCGGCGGATTCCGCCGCGAGTCGATCCTGGCCGACACGGTCGAGGCGGTGATCGGCGCCGTCTATCTGGATACCAATCTGGAGACGGTGCGGACCCTGTTGCTGAGCTGGTACGCCAGCCGCCTGGACGAGATCAAGCCAGGCATAGAGCAGAAGGACCCCAAGACCCGGCTACAGGAAATTTTGCAGGGAACCCGCAAATCCCTGCCGACCTACACAGTGACCAACGTCAAGGGCGAAGCCCACAACCAGGAGTTTACCGTCCAGTGTGAGGTAGATGGCCTGGCGGGTCCGCTGGTCGGGGTCGGCACCAGCCGTCGCAAGGCCGAACAGGCCGCGGCGCAGCAAGCATTGGAAAGACTGTCATGACTGCTATTGATGCAAGAGGCCACGGTCTTTCAACACAACAGGCATTGGAAAAACTGTCATGACAGATACGACTTATTGCGGCTTTGTCGCCATCGTGGGGCGCCCCAACGTTGGCAAGTCCACCCTGCTCAACAAGCTGCTCGGCCAGAAGGTCAGCATCACCTCGAAGAAGCCCCAGACCACCCGTCACCGGATCTTGGGGATCGACACCGAGGACAACTATCAAACCATCTTTGTGGATACCCCGGGTCTGCACATCGAGGAGAAGCGGGCCATCAACCGATTGATGAACCGCGCCGCCACCAGTTCGCTGGGGGACGTGGCCATGGTGGTATTCATGGTCGACGGTACCCACTGGACCAAGGATGACGAGATGGTGCTCGGCAAGCTGCGCCATCTGCCCTGCCCCGTGGTGCTGGCGGTCAACAAGGTAGACAACGTCAAGGACAAGGAAGACCTGCTGCCGCACCTGGAGTGGCTCGGTCAGCAGATGAAGTTCTCCCACATCCTGCCCATCAGTGCCGAGAAGGGCACCAACGTGGAGAAGATCCGCGAGTGGGCCAAGGATCTGCTGCCGGAAAACAACCACTTCTTCCCGGAAGATTACGTGACCGACCGTTCGTCCCGCTTCATGGCCTCCGAGATCATCCGCGAGAAGCTGATGCGCTTCACCGGTGAGGAGCTGCCTTACTCGGTGACGGTGGAGATCGAACGCTTCAAGGTGGAGGAAAACGGTCTGTACCACATCCACGGCCTGATCCTGGTTGAACGTGAAGGCCAGAAGAAGATGGTCATCGGCAACAAGGGTGAGAAGATCAAGACCATAGGCACAGAGGCGCGCCTCGACATGGAACGGTTGTTCCAGAACAAGGTGCACCTGGAGCTGTGGGTCAAGGTCAAATCGGGCTGGGCCGATGACGAGCGCGCCCTGCGCAGTCTCGGCTATGGCGATGACTAAGTGGCGCTGAGCGATTGCTGAGTCCGGCTTTCGTCATCCACAGTCGGCCCTATCGGGAGACCAGCCAGCTGGTCGAGGTATTCACCCAGGATAGTGGCCGCTTTACCCTGGTGGCTCGCGGTTCTCGCGGGCCACGCTCCCCTCTGAAGGGGCTGCTGCAACCCTTCACCCTGCTCACCCTGAGTTGGCGCGGCAAGGGCGATCTCAAGAATCTCGCCCAGGTCGAATGCCCGGATCACTCCCTGCGTCTCGGCGGCGACCGCCTGTTCTACGGCCTCTACCTGAACGAGCTGGTCTACTACCTGCTCGAAGCTCACACCCCTTTCCCCGAGGTGTTCGACGCCTATGCCCGCGCCCTGATGGCGCTGGCAGATGGCGAGACCCCCGAGCTGCCGTTGCGCCGCTTCGAGTTCCTGCTGTTGCAGGCCCTCGGCTACGCGGTGGATTTCGAATATGCCGCCGATGACGAGTCCGCGATCCGGCCCGAGCTGCTGTACGGCTTCGAGCGCGAACTCGGCTTTGTTGCTTGCGAGCGGGCGCCGGATCCCCGTACCCTGTTCCTCGGTGCCCACCTGCTGGCCTTCGCCGAGGGGCGTTTCGACAGCCCTCCCTTGCTGCAGGCGGCCAAGCGTTTCAGCCGGCTGGCGCTGCAACCCTATCTGGGGAAACGCCAGCTAAAGAGCCGGGAGCTGTTTTTAAAGCGTAAGGCGAGTGCATGAGGCTAGTATCGGCTGGCGCTGCAACCTCTCATGTTTCGGGAAACGCCAGTTGAAGAGTCGTGAGCTGTTTCTGAAACGCAGAGGCAGTGTTTCAGGCTGAATTAGATGAATTTAGTGATCTTTTATGTATATAAAATGATCACTTAAAGAATATAACACTGCCATCTGCGTGCAAATATTGACAGGTGGCGGCCCATGGACAGACAAGGCTGGCGCACTCGCCAACCCGCAGTGAACAGATGACCTGTATCAAGGAGTAAGCAATGAGCGAGATCTACCTGGGTGTGAACATCGACCATATCGCCACCCTGCGCAATGCCCGCGGCACCCAGTACCCGGATCCGGTACAGGCCGCCTTCGTGGCCGAGCAGGCCGGTGCCGATGGCATCACGATTCACCTGCGGGAAGATCGCCGTCACATCACCGACCGCGATGTTGAGGTCCTGCGCCAGACCATCCAGACCAGGATGAACCTGGAGATGGCGGTGACCGAGGAGATGATCGGCATCGCCCAGCGGATCCAGCCCCAGTTCGTCTGCCTGGTGCCGGAGAAACGCACCGAGGTGACCACAGAGGGTGGCCTGGACGTGGCCGGGCAGCTCGACAAGATCACCGATGCGGTGACCCGCCTCGCCACCGTCGGCGCTCAGGTGTCGCTGTTTATCGACGCCGATCCGCTGCAGATCGACGCCGCCGCCGCGAGTGGCGCCCCCTTCATCGAGATCCACACCGGCCGTTACGCCGATGCCACCACGGATGCGGAGCGCAACGCCGAGTTCAAGCGCATCGCCGCCGGTGCCTCCTATGCCGCCGGCAAGGGGCTGAAAGTGAACGCCGGCCACGGCCTGCACTATCACAACGTCAAGGCCATCGCCGCCATCCCCGAGCTCTATGAGCTCAACATCGGCCACGCCATCATAGGTCGCGCCGCCTTCGACGGCCTGGCCAAGGCGGTCAGCGACATGCGTCTGCTGATGCAGGAAGCCCGCCAGGGGATCTGATGCCGGATTATCGGGATCGCACGAACAAGGGACGCCACGGCGTCCCTTGTTGTTTTTCAGTGCAGGAATTCAGTGGGCCGGGAAGTAACGTTCCAGCAGTGCCATCAAGATGGCCTGGCTCTCGGCATCCGGCTCGCCATTGACCAGGGCGGGGCGAAAGTGGAGCTGGAAGGCGCGCAGCACGGCGCGGCTCTGCTCATCCCAGAGGCCGCTGGGGGCAATGCCATAGCCGTAGCGGGCGAGCCCCTGCTGCCACTGGAGGGCATCCCAGGCGGGTAGAGGGGCTTGTTGCAGGGTCGCGACCCTGGCCTCGTCCGGCCAGGCACCGACGCCGTACGTCAGGGCCAGCTCGCGCCAGGGGAAGAGTGGGCCGGGATCCTGCTTGCGTTCGGGGGCGACGTCGCTGTGCCCCAGCACCTGGGTTGGCGGTATCCGGTAGCGCTGGACCAGCTCCCGACTGAGGGCACCGACGGCGGCGATCTGGGCGGGGGTATAGGGTTGCCAGTGGCGAAGGTGAACGGGGAGATCGGCCTCCTGCTCGTCGTAGCCCAGGTTGACTATCTCGATGCCGAGCGAGCTGGCGTTGAGCCCCGCATACTGCTGCCAGCGGCTGCGGCCTGCGTGCCAGGCGCGCTGGCTGTCGGGCACCAGCTGATAGACGGGGAGCGGGCGTTGTTCGGTGTCGCGCGGGACCAGGTAGTGGGCACTCACCTTGTGCTCGGGCTCGGTCAGCAGACGCAGGGAGTGGGCGTCGTCCTCATCCGTGTAGTGCAGGATCAGGAAGGCGATGCGCTCATTCTGGTTGGCGCTGACATGGCGGGTATCGAGGCGGTAGGGGGCGGGCTCGGGCGCGGGCTGACAGGCGGTCAGCAGCAGAACAAGAAGACAGAGCGACCAGCACCGCTCACCGGCCATCCTGATGCGGGCTGACGGTGAGTGGCGCTGGTCCATGGCTTAGGCGCGGTGCCTATGTCAAGCGCGATGCTTGGCGGTGAGGCCAATGAGGAAGTTGCGCAGGATCTGATCCCCGCAATCCTGGTAGTGCTTGTGATCCTTGGAGCGGAACAGGGCACTGAGCTCGGACTTGGACAGGTTGAAGTTGGCGAGCTTCAGGGTGCTGAGCATGTCTTCTTCCTTGTAGTCCAGGCCGATCCGCAGCTTGCGCAGGATCAGGTTGTTGTTGATCCGGTTCGGGACCACCTGGGCGGGGGCGCCTTCTTTCACACCGCGGCGGGCGATGATGAAGCCGTCGAGGAACTGGCTCAGGGCGGCGTCGGGGCAGGCGACAAAGCCCGCTTCCTGCTCTTCCCCTTCCTCGGCGCCCTTGAGCAACCAGCTGTGCAGTTGGGCGTGATCGACGGTCAGGTTGCCCTTGGCAAACATATCGACCATCTGGTCGTTGCTGATGGTGAGGGCGTAGCGCAGACGGCGCAGAATATCGTTATTCGTCATGTTGACTCCTGTGGAAACGGCGCGATTTTACCATCTGCCGAGCTTACCGCCATAAAAAGCGGCTGCTTTGCCCGATCCCTGGTGGATGCCGCCCGCGCCGATGGGCCGCTCATCCTGCTGTCGCCTTTCATCACGACGGCTTATTCGGTCGCCCCGAGGTAGCGGGGGGCCTCCTGGCGCACCTGCTCCAGCGCATCCTGCAGCTCCAGCAGCTCGGGCTCCAGCTCGCTGACCGGCACCCCGTCGCGCAGCTGCTGCTCGAGCTGGGAGAGCAGACGTTGCAGGCCTGGCACCCCTGAGTAGGCACAGCCGCCGTTGAGGCGATGGAGCTGAGCCAGGACTTCGGCATCGTCCACCTCACCCGCCAGCGCCGCCTCCAGCACGGGCTCCACCTCATCGAAGCTGGCCAGCAGCATGCGCAGCATCTCCAGGGCGAGATCCGTCTTGCCGGCGGCCTGGCGCACTGCCAGTGACCAGTCTATCTGCTGATCCCCGTGATTCTGGTGGCGGCGATGGGCGAAGTCGGTGATGAGCTGCGCCAGCATGCTCTCGTCGATGGGCTTGGCCAGATAGTCGTCCATGCCCTGGCGGATCAGTCGCTCCCGCTCGCCGGGAATGGCGTGGGCGGTGACCGCGACTATGGGGGTCTCGGTGTTGAGGGAGTGGTGGCGTATCGCCTGGGTGGCGCTGATGCCGTCCATGATCGGCATCTGGATATCCATGAAGATGATGTCGAACGGCTGGCTCTGGGCCAGGCTGACTGCCTCCTTGCCGTTCTTGCACACTACCACCTGGCTCACCATCTCCTTGAGCATGGCCGCGATGAGCTTGAGGTTGGCGGCATTGTCATCCACCGCCAGCACCTTGACGTCCTGCACCTGGCGCTGTGACGGGGCCGGCAGCGGGATGCTCCGGACGGCGTCCGGGGAGAGCAGGGCGTTGAGCAGCTTGCGGTGATTGATGGGCTTGGAGAGGCAGTGCTGGGCGCCGTGAGCCTGCATGGCGTCATACAGGGCGGGCTCGTGGCTGCTGAGCACCACTATGGCGTTGTGTTGTCCGCTCAGGGCATCGAGGCGGCGGATCACCTGCTGCGGAGTGTGCAGGGTGCTGCTGCCGATGATGACGATGTCCTGACTGTTCATCTCGGGCCAGTCGGCGTCGATGGACAGGGATTGCACATCCAGCTGCCATTCGGCCAGCAGGACGTGCAGGGAGGCGTGGGCGAAGGGATCCGGCTCCAGCAGCCAGACCCGCTTGCCCTGGATCCCATCCAGCGGCAGTCTGTCGGTCTGGGGCAGGGGGGAGACGTCCAGCTCCAGGTTGAAGGAGAAGACGGAGCCCTTGCCGAATTCGGACTCGAACCGGATCTGGCCACCCATCTGCTGCACCAGCTTCTGGGTGATGACGAGGCCGAGACCGGTGCCGCCGTAGCGGCGCGAGATCGAGGAGTCGGCCTGGTTGAAGGCCTGGAACAGCTGGCGTTGCTGCTCCTCGGAGATACCGATGCCGGTATCGCGGATCAGCACCTTGAGGCGCACCTTGTTGCCATGGGCACCGCCGGTCTGCTCGACGCGGACATCCACGTTGCCGTGCTCGGTGAACTTGATGGCGTTGCCGGTGAGGTTGGTCAGCACCTGCTGCAGGCGCATGGGATCGCCGGTGAGATAGTCCGGCACCGCGGCATCCACCTGCAAGGAGAGCTCCAGCTGCTTGTCGTGGGCGCTGGGCCCCAGCAGGTGCATGGTCTCGTTGAGGGTGTCGCGCAGGCTGAAGGGGATGTGCTCCAGCTGCAGCTTGCCGGCCTCGAGTTTCGAAAAATCGAGGATGTCGTTGATGATGCCGAGCAGGTTGCGCGCCGACTTTTCGATGGTCTGCATGTAGTCGGCCTGGTTCGGGGTCAGGCTGGTCTTGAGCAACTGGCGGGTGAAGCCGATGACGCCGTTCAGGGGGGTGCGCAGCTCGTGGGACATGTTGGCAAGGAACTCCGACTTGACCCTGGCCGCCTCCTGGGCCCGTTTCTTCGCCATGTCGAGCTCGACGTTCTGGATCTCTATCTGTTCGAGGGTCTCGCGCAAGTCAGAGGTGGCCTGATCGATGTTCTGCTGCATCTCCTCATGGTATTCAGACAGCGCCTTGGCCATGGCGTTGATGCCGTTCTTCAGCATGTCCAGCTCACCGGTGAGCTGGCCGCTGACCCGGGTATCGAGCCGCCCCTCCCTGATCCGGTGCACCGCTTGCACCATGTCGGTGATGGGCTGGGTCACGCTCTTGACCAACCGGAAGCCGAACAGGGTGCTGATGGCGAGGCCGATGAGCACCATGAGCACGGCGAAGAAGGCATCCCGATACTGCAGGACGATGGCCCTGTCGGTGGCGAGCTGCATGGAGATGTAGCCGATCACCGGCGGCTCCAGATCGCTCGGCAGGGGGAAGCCGTCCAGGCTGGTCTCGGCCTGGATCGGGGTGCGCAGGATGATGTCATCACCGTTGAAGGAGACGCTGGTCAACTCCGGGATGGCGCTGCCATCGGGCAGGCGCAACTGGCCGAAGTCCCTGTGGTAGTTGGAGGTGACGAACAGCTGGTTGTCCTGGGTGAAGACGGCGATGGACTTGATGAAGGGCGAATTCTTGCGATGGGTGAGCCCGATCAGCCGCTTGAGGGACTCGCGGCTGTGCTGGGTCATGCCGTATTCGCTGGCGATGGCCAGGGGCTCGATGATGTTGATGCCCTGGTCGATCAGGTTGTTTTCCAGCTGATGATAGCGGTGGAAGGTGAAATACCCGGCAATCAGGCCGCCGATGATCAGGGTTGGCAATATGGTAAAAGCCAGCACACGGGCCCGCAGACCGTATCTAGTCATGCTGATAAACCACCGGCGATGATGAAGATGGGCAGGAAGATAAGGGTCATTGCAGCACGGGCTTGGGGGCCGTATCGGGTCATATCCATGGGCCACTTATGGTCAGCATTGGCGATAGGGTTGAATGCCACAGCCCGGGCCCTCAGACCGTATTTGGTCATACTATTATTCTTGTGGGACAATGGCCTGCTGCAGATTCCACAATCATGACATAGCCACCTATAGGCACCAAGTTTTATGGCCCAGTTTTTCAAGCCCCAAAAGAAATCCACCCAGCCCCAACGTATTGAATTTACGATAGACAGTCTGGACCACCACTGTGTCGGTGTCGGCCGTCATCAGGGCAAGGCCATCTTCGTCGAAGGGGCACTCCCCGGTGAGCTGATCAAGGCTCGCATCGTCGATGACAAGAAGCACTATGCCCACGCCGCCCTGCAACAGATAGTGACCCCGGCGGCCAATCGCATCGATCCCTTCTGCCCCCATTATCGCGAGTGCGGCGGTTGCAGTGCCCAGCACCTCGGCGAAGCGGATCAGCAGGCGGTCAAGGAGGCCGGGCTGGTCAGCCTGTTCGAGCGGCTCGGCAACATCCAGGCACCGACGCTGGAGCCCGTGCTGACCGGCGAGTCCCGTGCCTATCGCCGGGTCTGCCGCCTGGCCATCAAGTTTGACAAGAACGGTCGCTGCACCCGGGTCGGCTTCCGCCGTCGCCAGTCCAATGACCTGGTGGAGATCAGCGGTTGTCCCGTGCTGAGCGCGCCCCTGTCTGCCCTCATCAACCCGCTGCGCGACTGTCTCAATCGCCTCAAGAGCCAGCGTGAGCTGGGTCATGCCGAGTTCATCCAGGCCGAGCAGGGCATCATGATGCTGCTGCGCCACACCGGCCGCCCCAACGAGATGGACCGCGCCCTGCTGGTGGAGTTTGCCGAGGCTCAGGGCATCGATCTCTACCTGCAGGCCGCGGACGAGCAGATAGAACCCCTGCGTCAGCAATTCCAGCCGAGCTATTCCCTCGATGGCCTGGCTCTTGCATTCGCCCCCGGTGACTTCATTCAGGTCAATGGTCCCATCAACCAGAGCATGGTTGCCCAGGCGCTGTCCTGGCTGGGGGCGACCAAGGATGACAAGGTGCTGGATCTGTTCTGCGGCATCGGCAACTTCACCCTGCCGCTGGCCCGTCAGGCCCGCGAGGTGGTGGGGGTCGAGGGGGAGCTGGCCATGGTGGCGCGCGCCGAAGAAAACGCCCGTCGCAACGGCATCGACAACGCCCGCTTCTACAAGGCGGACTTGAGCGGTGACATCGTCGGCATGTCCTGGGCGCGGGAAGGCTTTGACCTGGTCTTGCTGGATCCGGCCAGGCCAGGTGCGCTGGAGGTGATGAGCCACGTGGCGGCACTTTCCCCGAAACGGGTGGTCTATGTTTCCTGTAACCCGGTCACCCTGGCGCGGGACAGTCAGGTGCTGGTGAAAGAGGGCTACCGGCTGACCCGCCTGGGGATGCTGGACATGTTCCCTCACACCGGCCATCTGGAATCCATGGCGCTGTTTGAGAGAAAATAAAGAAGGTAATCCGGCCCCGACAGTTGGCTTGTTGTAGGGGCTGGATGTGCTCTCTCATACTGGCTATCTGGCATCCAGGGAGCTGCTCGAGAGAAAATGGACAAGGTAATCCAGCCCCGGCAGCGAGCGCTTTCATGCTGGCCATCTGGCATCCAGGGTGCTGTTTGAGAGAAAATGATTGGGGTAATCTAGGCCCGCAGGGATCGGCAAGGCTTGTTGGAGACTCCTGTCACCTTTGAGGATGACATGCCTTGAAAAGTCTCTTGTTTATCCCCATTTGAGGCATTCATCAGCTGATGAGGGGCAGGAAAGCACCGGCTTTCGACCCCACAATTTTAAGGATTGATACCATGGTTGCGGTGCGCGATATTCATTTGAAAGACAATTTCACTCTGGAAGAGTGGGTCAGTTCCCTCTCCCTGAGTGAAGGCGACAAGAATCAGCTGCGAACCGCTTACCAGTATTGCCTGACCCTCGGTGACGAGGCGCTCACCAGCCGCCTGCTGGTGCGCGGGGTCGAGATGGTCGGCATACTGCTGATGCTCAGCATGGATCTCGCCACCCTCAAGGCAGCTATCCTCTACCCCTTCGTGGAAGCCGGCCTCCTCCAGCAGGAGAAGCTTGAAGAGGACTTTGGCCCCAAAATCGCCAAGCTGGTGGAAGGGGTGCTGGAGATGGAGGCCATCCGTTCCCTGCAGACCCTGCACCGCAGCGAAACCTCGCCGGAGCAGGTGGACAACGTGCGCCGCATGTTGCTCGCCATGGTCGAGGATGTGCGCGCCGTCGTCATCAAGCTGGCGGAGCGGATCGCCTGCCTGCGGGAGGCCAAGCTGGCGGATGAGGAGACCCGGGTGCTGATGGCCCAGGAGATCACCAACATCTATGCGCCGCTGGCCAACCGCCTCGGCATAGGTCAGCTGAAATGGGAGCTCGAAGATCTCGCCTTCCGTTACCTGCACCCGGACACCTACAAGCAGATTGCCAAGCAACTCGACGAGAAGCGTCTCGATCGGGAGCGCTACATCCGTGAGTTCGTGCAGTCCCTGCGCGATGCGCTTGCCGAAGCCGGAGTCGAGGCCGAGGTCTATGGCCGGCCTAAACACATCTACAGCATCTGGCGCAAGATGCAGAAGAAGCACCTCGAATTCAACGAGCTGTTCGACGTGCGCGCGGTACGGGTGGTGACCAAGCGGCTGCAGGATTGCTACGCGGCGCTCGGCATAGTGCACACCCATTTCCACCATATTCCCCGTGAATTCGACGACTATGTCGCCAACCCCAAGCCCAACGGCTACCAGTCCATCCACACCGTGGTGGTAGGGGAGGAGGGCAAGACGGTCGAGATCCAGATCCGGACCGATCAGATGCACCAGGACGCCGAACTCGGTGTCGCCGCCCACTGGCGCTACAAGGAAGGTGCCCAGGTCGCCGCCAAGACCAGCACCTTCGAGGACAAGATCGAGTGGCTGCGCAAGCTCCTCGCCTGGCAGGAGGATCTGTCGGAAAGTGGCTCTCTGCTGGACGATCTGCGCAGTCAGGTGTTCGAAGACAGAGTCTATGTCTTCACCCCCAAGGGCGATGTCATCGATCTGCCGGCCGGCGCCACGCCGCTGGATTTTGCCTACCACGTGCACAGCATGATCGGTCACCGCTGCATCGGCACCAAGGTGGATGGCCGCATCGTGCCCTTCACCTACACCCTGCAGACCGGCGATCAGGTGGAGGTGATCACCCAGAAGGAGCCGAACCCGAGCCGCGACTGGATGAACCCCAACGCCGGCTTCCTGCGCTCCAGCCGGGCGCGGGCCAAGGTGGCGACCTGGTTCAGAAAGCTGGATCGGGACAAGAACATCGCCGCTGGCAAGGAGCTGCTGGAGAAGGAGCTGGACAGGCACAACCTGACCCTCTCCAAGGTGGACAAGGTGGTGCTGGAGCGCTTCCATGCCGAGGAGCTGGACGACCTGCTTGCCGGCATCGGCAGCGGCGACATTCGCATCAACCAACTGCTCAACTACCTGGACACCCGCTACAACAAGCCGACGGCGGAGGAAGAGGATCGCCGCCTGCTGGCGAAGCTGGAGCAGAAGGCCAATGTGCCGTTCCGGCCCAAGCCCAAGGATCACATCGTAGTGGAAGGGGTCGGCAATCTGATGACCCACATCGCCCGCTGCTGTCAGCCCATTCCGGGGGACGGCATCCAGGGCTTCATCACCATGGGGCGCGGCGTCTCCATCCACCGGGAGGACTGCGAGCAGCTCAAGGAGCTGTCCCGCCGCAACCCGGAGCGGCTGATCGAGGCGGTCTGGGGGGAGAACTACTCCGGCGGTTATGGCCTCACCATTCGGATCCTCTCCAACGACAGATCCGGCCTGTTGCGTGACATCACCACGGTGCTCGCCAACGAGAAGATCAACGTGATGGGGGTGCGCTCGCGCTCCAACGTGCGCGAGCAGACCGCGGAGATCGACATGGAGCTGGAGATCTACAACATCAACGCCTTCAACCGGGCGCTGGCCAAGCTCAGCCAGCTCAACGACGTGATCAGCGCCAAGCGCCTGTGACATCAACCGACCGGCCTCAGTGGCCGGTTGTTCTTTGACCCCTTTGATGAAGTGAACCGCTTATGTCCTCGCATTACGACTTGCCCCAGCTACTCGATATCATGGCTCAATTGCGCGACCCGAACGGCGGTTGCCCCTGGGACCTCAAGCAGGATTTCCAGACCATAGTCCCCCACACCCTGGAGGAGGCCTACGAAGTGGCCGACGCCATCGAAACCCGGGATTGGGAGGGATTAAAGGGTGAACTTGGCGATTTGCTGTTCCAGGTGGTGTTCTACGCCCAGCTGGGCAAGGAACAGGGGCTGTTCGACTTTGCCGATATCGTCGATACCGTGAGCGAGAAGCTCATCCGCCGTCATCCCCATGTGTTCGCCGAGGCGGACCTCGAGGACGAGCAGGCAGTGAAGCAGAACTGGGAGGCAGAGAAGGCCAAAGAGCGGGCCGCCCTCGATAAAGAGAGCGTGCTGGATGACATTCCGCTCGCGCTGCCGGCCCTGAGCCGGGCCGCCAAGATCCAGAAGCGCTGCGCCACCGTCGGTTTCGACTGGAAGACCCTCGGCCCCGTGGTGGACAAGATCCACGAAGAGATCGAGGAGGTGATGGAAGAGGCGCTGATGGTCGACGTGGACGAGGAGCGGGTGAGCGACGAGCTCGGGGATCTGCTGTTTGCCACCGTCAATCTGGTGCGGCATCTGGGCAAGGATCCGGAGCAGGTACTGCGGGCCGCCAACGCCAAGTTCGAACGTCGTTTTCGTCAGGTTGAGCAGTTTATTGCTGCGGAAGGCTTGAAAATGACCGATTGTACTCTGGAGAAGCTGGATGCGGCCTGGGACAAGGCCAAGGAAACCGAGCAAAGTTGATTTGGCGCAAGACGGGGGCGCGGCGAGCCTGATAGATTTTTGTTCATTGTTTGGGAGAGGGGGTTTTGGTATACTGTTTCCCCGTCCTGCTTCATCCCCGAAGCACCCCTTAAAAATCCCTAAACTTCTTTCAGGTTCAGCATGACGACAAAATATATTTTTGTAACTGGTGGCGTTGTTTCATCCCTCGGCAAAGGCATTGCCGCAGCTTCTCTGGCAGCCATTCTGGAAGCCCGTGGTCTGGATGTGACCATCATGAAACTGGACCCCTATATCAACGTGGATCCGGGCACCATGAGCCCGACCCAGCACGGTGAAGTGTTCGTAACCGAGGACGGGGCCGAGACCGATCTGGATCTGGGCCATTACGAGCGTTTCATCCGCACCAAGATGACCCGTCGCAACAACTTCACCACCGGCCGTATCTACGCCGACGTGCTGCGCAAAGAGCGTCGTGGTGACTATCTGGGCGCCACCATCCAGGTCATCCCGCACATCACCAACGCCATCAAGGAGCGGGTGATTGCCGGTGCCGAAGGCCATCAGGTGGCCATCGTCGAAGTGGGCGGTACTGTGGGCGATATCGAGTCCCTGCCGTTCCTCGAAGCCATTCGTCAGCTGGCCGCCGAAGTGAGCCGCGACAATGCCATGTTCATGCACCTGACGCTGGTTCCTTACCTGGCCGCCGCCGGCGAGGTGAAGACCAAGCCGACCCAGCATTCCGTCAAGGAGCTGCTCTCCATCGGGATCCAGCCAGACGTGCTGATCTGCCGCTCCGATCGCGCCATTCCGGCCAACGAGCGTGCCAAGATCGCCCTGTTCTGCAACGTGCCAGAGCGCGCCGTCATCTCCATGAAGGACGTCGACTCCATCTACAAGATCCCGGCGCTGCTGAAATCCCAGAATCTGGATGACTACTTCATCGCCCGTTTCGGCCTGAAGTGCAACGAAGCCGACTTGTCCGAGTGGGAACAGGTTGTCTATGAAGAGGCCAACCCGACCGCGGAAGTGACCATCGGCATGGTCGGCAAGTATGTGTCCCTGCCGGATGCCTACAAGTCCGTCAACGAGGCGCTCAAGCACGGTGGCCTGAAAACCCGCCTGTCCGTCAACATCAAGTTCATCGACTCTCAGGACATCGAGACCCGTGGCGCCGAGCTGCTGGAAGGTCTGGACGCGATCCTGGTGCCGGGTGGCTTCGGTGAGCGCGGCGTGGAAGGCAAGATCCTGGCCGCCCAGTATGCCCGTGAGAACAAGATCCCTTACCTGGGCATCTGCCTCGGCATGCAAGTAGCCATGATCGAGTTCGCTCGCAACGTGGCCGGCATGACTGGCGCTCACTCCTCCGAATTCAAGAAAGATTGCGCTTATCCGGTCGTTGGCCTCATCACCGAATGGGTGGATGAAGAAGGCAACGTCGAGACTCGTACCGAGAAATCCGATCTGGGCGGCACCATGCGTCTGGGTTCCCAGCTCTGCCACCTGGTCGAAGGCTCCAAGGTGCGTCAGATGTACGGCAGCCCGACCATCTATGAGCGCCACCGTCACCGCTATGAGGTGAACAACAAGCTGCTGCCGCAGATCGAAGCGGCCGGCCTGAAGGTCACCGGTCTCTCCGCCGACAAGAAGCTGGTGGAAATTATCGAGATTCCGGATCACCCTTGGTTTGTAGCGGCGCAGTTCCACCCGGAGTTCACCTCGACTCCCCGCGATGGACACGCCCTGTTTGCCGGTTTCGTGAAGGCTGCCGGCGAGTATCAGAAGCGTAATTTGAAGTAATTTAAAATAAATGCGGTTGAGGCTCTGTGCCGCAGCCGCTTTTTTTGGCATATTTTTGTTGTTTTTTTACGAAACCTGAGGAAATACACATGTCCAAGATCGTTAAAGTGATCGGTCGTGAAATCATCGACTCCCGTGGTAACCCGACCGTTGAGGCCGAAGTTCATCTGGAAGGTGGTTTTGTTGGTATGGCAGCCGCTCCGTCTGGCGCGTCCACCGGTTCCCGCGAAGCGCTGGAACTGCGTGACGGCGACAAGAGCCGTTTCCTGGGTAAAGGCGTACTGAAAGCCATTGCCGCCGTCAACGGCCCGATCGCCCAAGCGTTGCTGGGTAAAGATGCCAAGGACCAAGCCGCTCTGGACCAGATCATGATCGATCTGGACGGTACCGAGAACAAATCCAAGTTTGGCGCCAACGCCATCCTGGCCGTTTCTCTGGCTGCCGCCAAGGCTGCTGCTGCCTCCAAGGGCCTGCCGCTGTACGCTCACATCGCCGAGCTGAACGGCACCCCGGGTGTCTACTCCATGCCGTTGCCGATGATGAACATCATCAACGGTGGTGAGCACGCCGACAACAACGTCGACATCCAGGAGTTCATGATCCAGCCGGTTGGCGCCAAGACTCTGAAAGAAGCCATCCGCATGGGTGCCGAAGTGTTCCACAACCTGGCCAAGGTACTGAAGTCCAAGGGCTACGCTACCGCCGTTGGTGACGAAGGTGGCTTCGCGCCTAACCTGAAGTCCAACGCCGAAGCGCTGGAAGTGATCGCCGAAGCCGTTGCCGCTGCCGGTTACAAGCTGGGCACCGACATCACCCTGGCCATGGACTGCGCTGCTTCCGAGTTCTACGACGCAGAGAAGAAAGAGTACAACCTGAAGGGCGAAGGTCGTATCTTCACCTCCAACGAGTTCTCTGACTACCTGGCCGATCTGACCACCAAGTTCCCGATCGTCTCCATCGAAGATGGCCTGGACGAATCCGACTGGGATGGCTTTGCCTACCAGACCAAGGAACTGGGTAGCAAGATCCAGATCGTGGGTGACGACCTGTTCGTAACCAACACCAGCATCCTGAAGCGCGGTATCGACAACGGCATCGCCAACTCCATCCTGATCAAGTTCAACCAGATCGGTTCCCTGACCGAGACTCTGGCTGCCATCAAGATGGCCAAAGACGCTGGCTACACTGCCGTCATCTCCCACCGCTCCGGTGAGACCGAAGACGCGACCATCGCCGACCTGGCCGTGGGTACTGCTGCTGGCCAGATCAAGACCGGTTCCATGAGCCGTTCTGACCGTGTTGCCAAGTACAACCAGCTGATCCGTATCGAAGAAGCCCTGGGTGCCAAGGCTCCGTTCCGCGGTCTGAAAGAAGTGAAAAACCACGCTTAATGCCGAGTTTCACTTGAGCTGCGCAAAGCCCCGCCACCTTGTGGCGGGGCTTTTTCGTCTCTGTTGCCTGGGCGGTACAAAGCCTCACCATCTTCTCTATCTCGGTTTTTTCATATCCGCCCCCCGGATCCCGCCCGTTTTTTTATTCCCCCTTACCCGTCTGGCACACCGGCTTCCTTTTGTCTTGCCTGCGAATATGGGAAACTAGGCCGCTTGAAGGAGATTCAGTGCATGCGGCTATTCACTCTTATCCTGCTCTTCCTGTTGGGAGGGCTGCAGTATGATTTCTGGCTGGGGAAGAACGGCCTCTCCGACTATCGGGAACTCTCCGATGCCATCAACCGGCAGCAGCAGGACAATCTGACTCTCAAGGATCGCAACAATTTGATTTATCGTGAGATCGACGATCTCACCTCGGGCCTCGAGGCCATCGAGGAGCTGTCGCGCAACGATCTTGGTTACATCAAGCAGGGCGAGACCTTCTACCGGATCATTCCCAAGGAAAAAGACCAAGTAACAGAGCCGGACGGTGCGCCCTACGATGATTGATCTGCCAACCGGGCTGACCGCCATAGTCCCGGCCGCCGGTATCGGCAGCCGCATGGGCGCCGAGTGCCCGAAGCAGTACCTGCCGCTGGCGGGGAAGACCATTCTGGAGCATACCCTCGGCTGTCTGCTGTCCCACCCGGCCATCGCCCAGGTGATAGTGGCGCTGGCGCCCCACGATGGCTGGTTTGATGCCCTGCCCATCGCGGCCGATCCACGTATCCTGCGGGTCGAAGGCGGCGCGGAGCGCGCCTACTCGGTGCTCAATGCCCTGCAGGTGGCGAGCTCGGACTGGGTGCTGGTGCACGATGCCGCCCGTCCCTGCCTCTGCCACAGCGATCTCGATGCGCTCATCGCGGCGGCCCTGGCCTGCGATGGCGCCATCCTCGGCAGTCGGGTGCGGGACACCATGAAGCGCACCGACGCAGCTGGCAACATAGTGGCGACCGTCGAGCGCGAACAGCTCTGGCATGCACTGACCCCGCAGATGTTTCCCACCGTCCGCCTCAAGCGGGCGCTGGAAGAAGGATTGGCGCTCGGCGCCAGCATCACCGATGAGGCCTCCGCCATGGAGCGGGCCGGTTTCCCGGTGCGGATGGTGGAGGGGCGCGCCGACAATATCAAGGTGACCCGGCCGGAGGATCTCTCTCTGGCGGGGCTGTTTTTAGATCAACAGAATTCATCGTTCAAGGAGCCATCATGATCCGCATTGGACATGGTTTTGATGTACACCGATTTGGCGGGGTCGGCCCCTGCATGCTGGGCGGGGTAGCGGTGCCGTACGAACAGGGGCTGCTGGCCCACTCCGACGGTGATGTGGTGCTGCACGCGGTGAGCGATGCGCTGCTGGGGGCGATCGGTGCCGGTGATATCGGCCGCCACTTCCCTGATACCGCCGCCGAGTTCAAGGGGATCGACAGCCGTATCCTGCTGCGGGACGTCTATGCCCGGGTGCTGCAGGCGGGTTATGCCATCGGCAATCTGGACGTGACCATCATCGCCCAGGCTCCCAAGATGGCGCCCCATATCGATGCCATGTGCGCCGTGCTGGCGGCGGATCTGCAATGTGATTTGAATCGGGTGAACGTCAAGGCGACCACCACCGAACAGCTTGGTTTTACGGGGCGCAAGGAAGGGATTGCCACCGAAGCCGTCGTCTTACTGGTGAAACAATAATGTTGGAACAGCTTAGCTATCTGCACGGGGCGCCGACCGCCCGCGGCATCCTCAAGGCCGAGGCCAGTGACTTCGTGGTGGTCGAGGATCTCGGCTTCGAACCCTGCGGCGAGGGTGAACATATCTTCGTGCGGGTGCGCAAGACCGGTGAGAACACCGCCTGGGTGGCGGGCCTGCTGGCCGATGCGGCCGGGGTCAACCGCAATGCGGTGACCTGGGCCGGCCTCAAGGATCGCCATGCGGTGACCGAGCAGTGGTTCGGCATTCACTTGCCGGGCAAGGGCGAGCCGGATCTGTCGGTCATCCAGAGCGACAGCATCCAGATCCTGCAGGCCAAGCGCCACAACCGCAAGCTGCGGGTCGGTTACCTCAAGGGCAATCACTTCACCTTGCGCCTGACCGGCATAGAGCAAGCCGATGGGCTGGCATCCCGTCTGCACGCCATCGCCAGCCAGGGGGTGCCGAACTATTACGGCGAACAGCGCTTCGGTCGCGGTGGCAACAACCTGGAGGCGGCCAAGGCGATGTTCGCCGGCAAGCGGATCAATGATCGCAACAAGCGCTCCCTCTATCTCTCCGCCGCCCGCAGCATGCTGTTCAACGCCATCGTCAGCGCCCGCATCGAGCAGGGCCTGGCTCAGCAGCTGCTGGCCGGCGATTGCCTGATGCTCAAGGGCAGCCACTCCATCTTCAGCGAGGAGGCGGTGACCCCCGAGCTGGAGGCGCGGCTGGCTTCCGGTGACGTGCAGCTGACCGCTCCCCAGTGGGGCCGTGGCCGGCTGGCCAGTCAGGGCGCCGCCGCCGAATTCGAGCTGGGCGTGCTGGCCGCTTACCCCGACTGGTGCGCTGGCCTGGAGAAGGCCGGGCTGGATCAGGACAGACGCCCGCTGCTGCTGCAACCGGAAGGAATGAGCTGGGAGCTGGGCGCCGATGCGCTGACCCTGTCGTTCTTCCTGCCGGCCGGTGCCTTTGCCACCAGCGTGGTACGCGAGTTAATGCAGGCCGAAGAGGCCGATCACGGTTTCAGGAACCCAACCGATGCGAATTCTGGTCAGTAATGACGATGGAGTACATGCCGAGGGGATCCTTGCCCTCAGCACGGCCTTGACGGCTTGTGGTGAGGTCATTGTGGTGGCGCCGGATCGCAACCGCAGTGGCGCCAGTCATTCTCTGACGCTGGAGGTGCCGCTGCGGGTCACCCGCATCAGCGACGCTGCCTTTCACGGGATCAAAAGCTATGCGGTCAAGGGGACGCCGACCGACTGCGTGCACCTCGCGGTCAATGAGCTGGTGCGCCCCGAGCCGGACATGGTGGTGGCCGGCATCAATCACGGTGCCAATCTGGGGGATGATGTCATCTACTCGGGCACAGTGGCGGCCGCGACCGAGGGACGTCACCTCGGCTTCCCGTCGCTCGCCATCTCCCTGGTGGGCAAGACCCACTTCGCCACGGCCGCCCACTATGCGGCCCAGCTGGTGCGAGGCCTGATGGTGCACCCCTTGCCTGCCGACCAGATCCTCAACGTCAATGTGCCGGATCTGCCGATCGAGCAGATCAAGGGGATCAGGGTGACCCGTCTTGGCAATCGCCATCGGGCCGAGGCGGTGATCCGCACCGAGGATCCCCGTGGTCAACCCATCTACTGGATAGGCCCGCCGGGCAGCCAGCAGGATGCGGGGGAGGGTACGGATTTCGCCGCCATCGAGCAGGGTTATGTCTCCATCACCCCCTTGACCATCGACATGACGGCCTACGGCAGTCTGGCGAGTCTGGGAGCCTGGTTGGATCTGCAGGGATGACGCGGTGATCGTACAGCGCCTGTTGAACCAGCTGATCGCCCAGGACATTCGCGATTTCCGCGTGCTCGCGGCGATTGCGAAAGTGCCGCGCCAGCTATTTGTAGATGAAGCCATGGCGCACAAAGCCTGGGACAACACGGCTCTGCCCATCGGTCAGGGCCAGACCATCTCGCAGCCTTACATGGTGGCGCGGATGACCGAGCTGCTGATCCAGAACAATCCGGCCCATGTGCTGGAAATAGGCACGGGTTCCGGTTATCAGACTGCGGTGCTGGCTCATCTGGTGGAGCATGTCTATACGGTGGAGCGGATCAAGTCTCTGCAATTTCTGGCCCGGCGCCGGTTGCGTCAGCTCGATCTGCACAACGTTTCGGCCAAGCATGGTAACGGCTGGCTGGGCTGGCCAAATAAGGGGCCGTTCGATGCGATTCTGGTGACGGCGGCGGCGAGCGAGGTGCCCAAGGCCTTGACCGATCAACTGGCCGATGGCGGCCGTCTGGTGTTGCCGGTGGGTGACAGCCAGCAGACGCTGCAGCTGATCGAACGCTCCGGTTCCCAGCTGACCAGCCGGGTCCTGGAGCCGGTGCGTTTCGTTCCTCTTATCGACGGAGATGTTGAGTGACGCTGTTCTCCCGACTCTATGTCGTGGTGATGCGCTGGGCCCGCCATCAGTACGCACCTTATTATCTGGCGATCACTGCCTTTATCGAGTCGGTGTTCTGGCCCATCCCGGTGGATGTGATGCTGGCCCCCATGGCGCTGGCCAAGCCCCGGCGGGCCTGGCACTATGCCGCCCTGGCGACCCTGTGCTCGGTATTGGGGGCACTGTTTGGTTACCTGCTTGGCTACGCCTTATGGGAGCCCGTGGTACAGCCGCTGGTGGTCTCGGTCGGCTATGAAGACAAGATTGCTCTGGCCGAGCAGTGGTTTGAACAATGGGGCATCTGGGTGATTTTTATTGCCAGTTTCACGCCGATCCCCTACAAGGTGTTTACCGTCACGGCGGGCCTGCTCCACATGGCGCTATTGCCCTTCATCCTGACCTCGCTGATAGGTCGTGGTATGCGCTTCTTCCTGGTGGCGGGCCTGATGCGCTGGGGCGGTGAGAAGATGGAGCGCAAGCTGATGCACTATGTGGATGTGCTCGGCTGGCTCTGTATTGGTTTGGCCATTGCGGCCTATTTCTGGTTTAGTCGTTAAGGATCCACTATGCGTTCGCGTGTTTGGCAAGGAAGTAGTGTCGTCGTGTTGTCATGGCTGCTGCTTGCCTGCTCTTCCAGCAAGACTGCTGCCCCGGTACAGAGTCTCGGCAATGACCCCATTGCCTCGACCATCCCGACTCGTCAAAACATGGCCAATTCGGGCATGCAGGGTGGCAGTTACACAGTGGTGAAGGGGGATACCCTGTACTCCATCGCATTCCGTTCGGGCATGGATGTCGCATCCCTGGTCAGCCTCAACGGCATCAGCCCTCCCTACAACATCTATCCGGGCCAGCAACTCAGGTTGGATGGCGCATCATCCGGTACTGTGGTGAGCACAGCTAGTGCTGTCAGCCATAGTAGCGGGGCCAGTAACGGCACTTATGAAGTACGCCGTGGCGACACTCTGAGCAGCATTGGCCGCCAGTTCAATGTGTCCAATCAGACGCTGGCACAGCGCAACAACCTGCAGGCACCCTATGGGCTGCATGTCGGCCAGGTGCTGAGCGTGCCGTCGTCCGGTGCGGCGAGCGGCGGTCAGATGGTGGCGGTGACGACACCGGCTGTGGCCAGTTCCGGCCCCAAACCGCTGGCGACTGCACCAGCAGGTACGACCACCCCATTCATCTCACAAAAAAGCATTGCTCCGGCATCTTCAACAGCATACGCTCAGTCGACAGAACAAAAAAACAGCAACTCCCAGTCGACACTCTCGTGGCACTGGCCGACACAAGGCCGGATCGTCGAAGGTTTCTCTGTTGCGGAACAGGGTAACAAGGGTATCGATATCTCGGGCCAGAAGGGGCAACCCATCTACGCCGCGAGTGGTGGCAAGGTGGTCTACGCGGGTAGCGCACTGCGGGGTTATGGCAAGCTGATTATTCTCAAACACAACGATGACTACCTCTCGGCTTATGCCCACAACGACGAGTTGAGGGTGAAGGAGGGAGACTCCGTCAAGGGCGGAGCTGTCATCGCCAATATGGGTAGCACGGATGCGCCGGATGTGCGCTTGCACTTTGAAATCCGGTACAAAGGCAAATCAATCAATCCGATGGGCTATTTGCCAAAGCGTTAACCCAGAGAGCTGAGTCTTGCTCTGGTTCAGGTCAGGGAGACATATCATGAGCCAAGAACAACTGGTAATGCAGGATGCAGAGTTAGAGTTCGACGAGGAGCTGGAGTCCCAAGAGGAAGAAGAAGTTCAGGAAGTCACCGCCGAGGCTGAGGAGACTATCTCCGACGAGCTCATGGTGCCCGAACTGAACAAGGTAATGGATGCCACCCAGCTCTACCTGGGGGAGATAGGATTCTCCCCCTTGCTCACGGCCGAAGAAGAAGTCTATTACGCCCGTCGTGCCTTGCGCGGTGACAAAGCCGCCCGCAAGCGCATGATCGAATCCAACCTGCGTCTGGTGGTCAAGATCGCCCGACGCTACAACAACCGGGGCCTGGTGCTGCTGGATCTCATCGAAGAGGGCAACCTCGGTCTCATCCGCGCGGTCGAAAAATTCGATCCCGAGCGCGGCTTCCGTTTCTCCACCTATGCCACCTGGTGGATCCGCCAGACCATAGAGCGGGCCATCATGAATCAGACCCGCACCATCCGTCTGCCCATCCATGTGGTCAAAGAGCTGAACGTCTACCTGCGCACCGCTCGCGAGCTCTCTCATCGTCTCGATCATGAACCTACCGCCGAGGACATTGCCCACGCGCTGGATCGCTCGGTCGATGACGTGAATCGCATGCTCAAGCTCAATGAGAAGATCACCTCGGTGGATACCCCCATCGGCGGCGATCGGGACAAGGCGCTGCTGGATGTGCTCTCCGACGAGCGCGGCATGGGCCCGGAGCTGGAGTCCCAGGACGACGACATGCGTGCCAGTATTGTGCACTGGCTGGAGGAGCTTAATCCCAAGCAGCGTGAGGTGCTGGCTCGTCGCTTCGGCCTGCTCGGCTATGAACCTGCCACCCTGGAAGACGTGGGGGCCGAGATTGGCTTGACCCGGGAGCGGGTGCGCCAGATCCAGGTGGAGGGGCTGCGCCGTCTGCGGGAGATCCTGATGGGGCAAGGGCTCTCCATCGAGGCATTGTTCCGCACAAACTAAGCTTTGCAGTCAGAAACAACAAAAAGGGGCCTGAGGCCCCTTTTTTATATTGCAATGGATCTTGTGGATCACACCGGATCCAGGGTGTCCAGCGGCCAGCGTGGCACCGCCTTGATGACTAGGGGTTCAAACACGCCAGCCTTGAGGCGTTGCATGCCGGCGTAGGCGATCATGGCGCCGTTGTCGGTGCAGTATTCGGTGCGGGGATAGAATACCTCGCCCTTGAGGCTCTCCATCAGCTCGGCCAGCTGGGTCCGCAGATGGCGGTTGGCGCTGACGCCACCGGCGACAACCAGGCGCTGCAGACCCGTCTCTTTCAGGGCACGGCGGCACTTGATGGCTAGGGTGTCGACCACCGCATCCTCGAAGGCGCGGGCGATGTCGGCACGAGTCTGCTCATCGTTGTCATTGGCGGCGATAGTATTGGCGGCAAAGGTCTTGAGGCCGGAGAAGCTCATGTCGAGGCCGGGTCTGTCGGTCATGGGGCGCGGGAAGACGAATCGTCCGGTAGTGCCCTTCTCGGCAAGGCGCGAGAGCAGGGGGCCACCTGGATAGTCCAGCCCCATCAGCTTGGCGGTCTTGTCGAAGGCCTCACCAGCGGCGTCGTCGATGGACTCTCCCAGCAGCTGGTAGCTGCCGATACCATCGACCCGCACCAGCATGGAATGACCGCCGGAGACCAGTAGCGCCACGAAGGGGAATTCGGGGGCTTTCTCTTCCAGCATGGGGGCCAGCAGATGACCCTCCATGTGATGCACGGCAATGGCCGGTTTGTTCCACGCCATGGCAAGCGAGCGGCCTATGGTGGCACCGACCAGAATGGCGCCAACCAGACCTGGACCGGCAGTGTAAGCGATGCCGTCGATATCATCTTTACCCAGCCCCGCTTCTTGCAATGCGGCCTGGATCAAGGGGATCGTCTTGCGTACATGATCCCGGCTGGCAAGCTCGGGGACGACGCCACCGTAGTCCGCATGCAGCTTGACCTGGCTGTATAACTGATGGGAAAGGATCCCTTTTTGATCATCGAAGATCGCGATCCCGGTTTCGTCACAGGATGTCTCTATGCCCAATACACGCATTGCTAAAAAATTTCACTGCTAAAATGAGACGGCTATGGTAACCTTCGCGGGTTTTTTAAACCAGAGCGATCTCTACGGGTTTACTTTCATTCCCTGTCCAGAGTATAATTTCGCACCATTTTAAGACATGCTGATCGACTGATGGTCAGCTAACAATATATCACTGAGGTGAAAGGCACATGCCAGTAATCAAAGTCCGTGAAAATGAGCCGTTTGACGTTGCTCTGCGTCGCTTCAAGCGTTCTTGCGAAAAGGCCGGTATCCTGTCTGAAGTTCGTAGCCGTGAGTTCTACGAGAAGCCGACTACCATCCGTAAGCGCGCCAAAGCGTCTGCCGTTAAGCGTCACGCCAAGAAGCTGTCCCGCGAAAACGCACGTCGTATCCGCCTGTACTAATTGGGGGTAATGCCGTGTCTCTGAAGGATCAACTCAAGGATCAACAAAAACTCGCCATGCTTGCCAGAGATAAGGCTCGCCTGGGGACGATCCGTTTGTTGATGGCAGAAATCAAGCAGCGTGAAGTTGATTCCCGTATCGAGCTCAATGATGAGGATATCCTCGCTGTCGTGACCAAGATGGTCAAACAGCGCCGCGATTCCATCAGCCAATTTGAAGCTGCCGGTCGTCAGGATCTTGCCGACATAGAGTCTGCCGAGATCTTGGTTCTGCAGGAATTCCTGCCGCAACAGCTGACCGCAGACGAAATTGCCGCGTTGATCGAGCAAGCCATCGCTGAAAGTGGTGCTGCCGTCATGGCTGATATGGGCAAGGTCATGGCTGTTTTGAAGCCGAAGATTCAGGGGCGTGCCGATGTCGGCGCTGTCAGTGCTCAGGTGAAAACCCGCTTGGCATAACAGGCATTTCTCTTGTTAGTCGAAAGAAGCCGTGCTTCCCTGTGAATGCGCGGCTTTTTTATTTTCCGAGTCATGAAACAGGACGGTTATGGCAGGCAGGATCCCACAATCCTTTATCGATGATCTGCTCGTACGCACAGACATAGTCGAGCTGATCGACTCACGAGTGCGTCTGAAAAAAGCCGGCAAGAACTATCAGGCTTGCTGCCCTTTTCATAACGAAAAAAGCCCCTCTTTCACCGTCAGCCAGGAGAAGCAGTTTTATCACTGTTTCGGTTGTGGCGCCCACGGCAACGCCATCGGCTTTGTCATGGAGTACGACGGACTCGAATTCCCCGATGCCATCGAAGAGCTTGCCAACCTGCAGGGCATGCAGGTGCCCCGTGAGCAGAATGTGGGCGGGACGGGCAAGGCACAGCCTGCTGTCAGCAAGGATCTTTTTGAGCTGATGAGCCAGATTGCTCGCTTCTACGAGAGCAATCTGAAGAATGCCCCCCAAGCTGTTGAATATCTGAAGGGCCGTGGTCTGACCGGGGAAGTGGTCAAGCGTTTCAATATCGGATATGCCCCTGCAGATTGGGATCAGGTGAGACGCCGCTTTGGCGCCAGCCGGGATCACGAGCAACTGCTCATCTCGGGCGGTATGCTGATCACGCGTGATAGCGGCCCCGGCAGTTATGATCGCTTCCGCGATCGCATCATGTTCCCGATCCGTGACAAGCGCGGCCGGGTCATTGGCTTCGGTGGCCGGGTGCTGGGGGACGGCACGCCCAAGTACCTCAACTCGCCGGAAACGCCCATCTTCCACAAGGGACGAGAACTGTTTGGCCTCTACGAGGTGAAGCAGGCACACAAGGATCCTCGCCGGATCCTGGTGGTGGAAGGCTACATGGACGTGGTGGCGCTCGGTCAGTATGACATCGACTATGCGGTGGCTGCGCTTGGTACGGCCACCACCAGCGACCATATCCACACCCTGTTCCGTACCACGGCCGAAGTGGTCTGCTGCTATGACGGTGACAATGCCGGTCGTGAAGCGGCCTGGCGGGCGCTGGACAATGCGCTGCCTCACCTGCAGGACGGGCGGGAGCTCAAGTTTGTGTTCCTGCCGGATGGTGAGGATCCAGATTCCCTGGTGCGCCAGATTGGCAAGGAGGGCTTCGAAGCCCTGCTGGACGAGGCACAACCTTTCGCCGATTTCATGTTCGAGCGTCTGGGACGGGATGCCGCCCTCTCCGGTGAGGCGGGCAAGTTCGAAGTCGCCAACAAGGCGGCCGAGCTTATTCGCCGGGTGCCGGAAGGTTTCACCCGGGAGGGACTTATCACCCGACTCTCCAGCATGATGCGCTGGGGAGAGAACAAGCAGCGGATCGCCGAGCTGTTTGCCCGCAACAGTCAGCCAAAGACCGAGCTGACCAAACCCAAGGCCGCCAAGCTGACGCCGATCCGCCGCGCGCTGGCGTTGATGTTGCAATATCCGGCGGTGACGGCCGAGCTGCCGGCCATGCCGGAGCTGGCCGGATTGCGAGTGCAGGGCATCAAATTCCTGCTGCAACTGCATCAACAGATCTTGTCCCAACCCGCTGTCACCACCGGCATCTTGCTGGAGCATTGGCGCGGTACTCGGGAGGGGGAGATCCTCGCTCAGCTAGCGATGCATGACCTGTTTGAAGATATCAAGCTCGACCAGGAGCCGGATATTTTGGGGGAGTTGCAGGATACCTTCGTCGGATTCATCAATCAGTTCCTGAAGCAACGAATTGAAGAATTGCAGGCTAAGGTGGCTCAGGAGGGACTAAGCTCTGAGGAAACACAGGAGCTGATGATGCTGATCAAAGAAGTACAGACCGAGAAAAGAAATGAGAGCGGGGCTTGATATTTGAGTGATGGGCCCCAATATGTCTACTGTTGCCCGAATCGACGGGATTAAAAGCAAAAATTTTATAACCGCCTGGCCCCGACAATACTGCGGGCAGGGGTTTCTCATGACCGACGCCGCAACCAGACATAGCATGTCTGGCGGTTTTCTATTAGAATTGGCTATTTGCGCAGCAGCGCACTGTACGCGCAACCTAGCAACACCAACCGGATGAGTTCTATGGAGCAAACCCCGCAGTCTCAGCTTAAACTCCTCGTTGCCAAAGGTAAAGAACAGGGCTACCTGACCTATGCCGAGGTGAACGATCACCTCCCGCAAGACATTGTCGACTCTGACCAGATCGAAGACATCATCCAGATGATCAACGACATGGGTATCCAGGTGGTGGAGAACGCCCCGGATGCCGACGACTTGATCATGGCTGAAGGTGGTACCGCCGATGAAGACGCTGCCGAAGCAGCGGCCCAGGCTCTGGCATCTGTTGAATCTGAGATTGGTCGCACGACCGATCCCGTCCGCATGTACATGCGGGAAATGGGTACCGTCGAACTGCTGACCCGTGAAGGCGAAATCGACATCGCCAAGCGGATCGAAGACGGTATCAACCAGGTACAAAGCTCCGTTGCCGAGTACCCCGAAGCTATCACTTACCTGCTCGAACAGTACGACAAGTACGAAGCCGAGCAGCTGCGTCTGTCCGATATCATCTCCGGCTTTATCGATCCGAACGAAGCGGATGACGTGGCGCCAACCGCCACTCATATCGGCTCCGAGCTCAGCGAAGATGACCTGGCTGACGAAGACGAAGACGAAGACGAAGACGAAGATGGGGATGGCGACGACGCCGATGACGAGGGGGACGGTGGTCCGGATCCTGAAGTCGCCCGTGAGAAGTTCGGTGAGCTGCGTGCCCAGTACGAAGTAACCCGTCTCTCCATTCAGAAGAATGGTCGTGCCCACGATGACACCCAGGCCGCTATCGCCCAGCTGGCCGATGTGTTCCGTCAATTCCGCCTGATGCCCAAGCAGTTCGATCGCCTGGTCAACAACATGCGCGAGATGATGGAGCGGGTTCGCGTGCAGGAACGCATCATCATGAAACTCTGCGTTGAGCAGGCCAAGATGCCGAAGAAAACCTTCGTCGCGGCCTTCACCAACAACGAGTGCGAGACCGCCTGGTTTGAATACCAGAAACAGGCTGGCAAGGCCTGGTCTCCGCGTCTGCTCGAGATGGACGAAGACGTGCTGCGTGCCATCGGCAAGCTGCAGCAGATCGAAGAGGAAACCGGCCTCTCCATCGCCCAGATCAAAGACATCAACCGTCGCATGAGCATCGGTGAGGCCAAGGCCCGCCGTGCGAAGAAAGAGATGGTTGAAGCTAACTTGCGTCTGGTGATCTCCATCGCCAAGAAATACACCAACCGCGGTCTGCAGTTCCTGGATCTGATCCAGGAGGGCAACATCGGTCTGATGAAGGCTGTGGACAAGTTTGAGTACCGTCGTGGCTACAAGTTCTCGACCTATGCCACCTGGTGGATCCGTCAGGCCATTACCCGCTCCATCGCGGATCAGGCCCGTACCATCCGTATCCCGGTGCACATGATCGAGACCATCAACAAGCTCAACCGTATCTCCCGTCAGATGCTGCAGGAGATGGGTCGTGAACCGAACCCGGAAGAGCTGGCGATGCGCATGGGCATGCCGGAAGACAAGATCCGCAAGGTGTTGAAGATCGCCAAGGAGCCCATCTCCATGGAGACGCCCATCGGTGATGATGAAGATTCCCACTTGGGCGACTTCATCGAAGATACCACCCTGGCCTTGCCAGCGGATGCGGCCACCAGCGAGAGCCTGCGCAACGCTACCCGCGAAGTGCTGGCTGGCCTGACTGCCCGTGAAGCCAAGGTGCTGCGGATGCGTTTCGGTATCGACATGAACACTGACCACACCCTTGAGGAAGTGGGTAAGCAGTTCGACGTGACCCGTGAGCGTATTCGTCAGATCGAAGCCAAGGCCTTGCGTAAACTGCGTCATCCGAGCCGCTCGGAAGTGCTGCGCAGCTTCCTGGACGAGTAGTCTCAGGGTAGGGGGTGGTCAACCCGATACAGCCTTGTCAAAAGCCCCGCCATGCGGGGCTTTGTTTTATCAGGGTTTCACGAGTCGGGGGGATCACGCATATTGGCGGGGGCTGTACAAAATATCAGCAAGTGATTGATCTGCCTATGGACGAGGTATCTCGCATCCCCTATAATCCACGCCGCAAAACCAAGATTCTGGCCCCTTAGCTCAGTTGGTTAGAGCAGTCGACTCATAATCGATTGGTCGCCTGTTCAAGTCAGGCAGGGGCCACCAAATTCAGACAAAGCCGCTCATCATGAGCGGCTTTGTCGTTTCTGGCGTTACCAGCGCCGGTCCAGATCCTCGGCGTAGAGCGTGATGGCGCGTCTATAGGGAACCAGATCGGGATCCGTCGTCGTCTCCGCCAGTACCCTCAGCAGCGTCTCGATCCCCTCCTTGTGGTTCCCCAGGTTGTAGCTGGCCATGGCACCAAACACTTTGAACTCATTGGCCTCGGGGAAACGGGCCTGTCCCTGCTCAAAGGCGGCCAGCGCCTCGGCATATTGGCCGATGCTGCGATAGGAGCTGCCGAGGCCGAGCCAGGCACCGCGCAGTGTCACTCCCCCCAGCCCCAGTGCTATGGCCTTCTGGTAGAGGGGGATGGCCTGGGTCTCGCGCCCGAGCATGTCGTGCAGACAGGCCACCTCGTAGTGCAGCTCGGCGTGCTGCGGATGCTCGGTGAGCTGCAGCAGGCCGTGTTGACGGGCCTCTTCAATCCTTCCCTCGGCCTTGAGGGCTTCCAGCTGTTTCATATGCGCTCCTGCATGGGGATGTCGATCCAGTATGCCTGTGAGTCGGCGGTCGGGAAATGGGGTAAGCGAGGTCCCCTGGCGGCGGAGGAGAAGGCAGGAGAATATTCGGCTGGGAGGTCGGGGTGTGAGGGGGAGAGCGAGTAGAAAAATGTCACCGGGTCGAGGACCCGGTGACACGGCTTCATTATGGTGGCGGATCTGCTTCGGTGGCAATCGGCATGGGTACCGTCTGCCGCCAGAGCATTCTCGCCCTAGGCTTATTGGGCGCTCAGGTTGTAGGCCAGCGTCTGGTCGTTGAAGCGAACCAGATAGGCACCGACCACGGCTGTGGCGATGTCAGCCCCTGCCGACTCGGCCACGCCGTCCTGGTTGCTGTCGCCGTAGTTCTGGGTCCAGTCCCCCTTGACGTCGAACTTGAAGCTTTGCCCGCCGTTGGCATCACCGGTGCCGCTGAAGGTGATGCTGGCCTGCCACAGGTGGTCGCCGACCAGGGTCAGGGGGGTGGTGCCCCAGTTGTTGGGGGTGCCACGCAGGTTCAGGCTGGGGAAGGTCTTCGCATAGCCGACGCTGACCGGGGTCAGGCTGTAGGCCAGGGTCTGGTCGTTGAAGCGCACGCGGTACAGGCCGGTGACAGTGGTGGCGATGTCGGCACCGGCCTGCTCGGCCACGCCATCCTTGTTGGTATCGCCGTAGTTCTGGCTCCAGTCCCCCTTGACGTCGAACTTGAAGCGCTGATTGGTCTGGCCGTCGAAGCTGACCAGCGCTTCCCACTGGTTGTCGGCGACCAGCGTCATGGCAAGCGTCCCCCAGCCGTTGGGAGTGCCACGGAAGCTCAGGGTCGGCAGCACGCTGTTGTAGGCGCCGTTGCTGTCGGTGACGGTCACCGTGGCGCTGGCACTGGCGGTCAGCCCCTCGGCGTCGGTGACGGTGACCGTGATGGTGCGGGTACCCAGGGCATCGAACAGCACCGTCTCTGTCTTGGCGCTGCCGCCGGTGGACCAGGCGTAGCTCAGCACACCGGCATCGTCGCTGGAGGCGGAGGCGTCGAACACCACGCTCTCACCCAGCTTGACGCTGATGGTCTTGGGAGAGAGGACGGCGACGGGGGCCTGGTTGTCGTTCAGCGGAGAGATCTGGTAGCTGAGATCGCTCTCCTTGAGGGAGATGCGATACTGGCCGGCGCCGCTGATGAAGATGTCCTTGGTGCTGCCCTTGTCGGCGATGCCATCCCCCTCGTTGTCACCATAGTTTTCGGTCCAGTTACCGAAGACGTCGAATTTGACGCGCTGGGCCCCGGTGGCATCACCTGTGCCGGTCAGGTTGACGGTGGCGGACCAGACGCGGTTGGCATCGACTGTCATAGGGGTATTGCCCCAGGCATTGTGGGTGCCGCGCAGGTTCATGCTGCTGAACTTGTTGCCAGGCAGGGTGGTCCCGCCACAGGGGCTGGCCTTGGTACAGCCGGCCAGGATGGCGGCGGCCTTCATGCCGGCGAGGTTCAGGTTGGCCTTGCCGCTGCCGTCGACTGTGATGTAGGCGCCGCTGCAGTAGTCGTTGCCACTCAAGATGTTGCAATACTCGCCGGCCGGCAGGCCGGTCTGCACCGAGGCCACCAGGCTGCCGCCCTCGTTGTTGATGGCGACGAAGCCCTTGTCACCCCGGCCGAAGGCGATCTGGTTGTTGCCGTTATCCCACCAGTTGCTGACCGCCGTGCCCTCGGTGCGGTTGTGGAACAGGGCCATGTTCATGATGGTCGGGCGGCGCTGCTCGCAGTTCCACTGGCTGTCGGAGCAAGGCGTGCTGCCTGGCGCCCCCTTGTCGGTCTCGTATTTTCCCATGTCGGCGAAACGATAGCCTGACATCACCTGCTTCCAGCCATAGGGCCAGGCCATCATGAAGACGTTGGCCAGCTCATAGCGGGCGCCGTTCATGAAGGTGAGCATGCCGCCGCCACCGTGGCCGCGCTCGCGGTCGTGGTTGACCACGAAGATGAAGGACTTGTCGGAGGGGAGCAGGCCCCAGCTCTCGCCCAGGGTCTTGAGGTTCTTGATCTGGCCGTTGAAGTTGGCGGCCAGACTGGTGCCGTATTTGAAGTCGGTGACGCGGTCGATATAGGTGTAACGGTTGGGCTGGATCTCGGCGGACTCACCGCCGGCGCCTATCACCTCAAGGTAGGCTTTGGGACTGCCCGCCTTGTCGAGGATCGCTTTCACCTCGCTCGGGGCCATGTGTTTGGCCGCATCGACTCGAAAACCGGCGACCCCCCAGCCGAGCAGGGTCTTCATGTAGGTGGCTATCTGATCCTGCACGTAGACGGAGCCGGTGTTCAGATCCGGCATGCCGTAGAGGGCGCCGTTCCAGACGTTGTTGCTGTCGCCGTAGTTGGTGATGTCACCGCTGTGGTGGAAGTCGTTGTAGCCAAACTGGGGATACTGGAACTGGCCCGAGTTGTAGCTGCCGCCGCCGGTGGCGGTACCGGTCCCGGAGGCGAGCTGGTTGAAGACGGCATCGGCGTAGATCTTGACCCCGGCGGCGTTGCAGCGGGCGATCATGCTCTTGAGCTCCGCCTCGCTACCGCCGAAGCTGTTGAAGTTCTTGAAGCTGACGGGCTGGTAGACGGTCCACCAGTACTCGCTGCCCTGCTTGTGTTCGGCCGGTGGCGTGATCTGGACACCCCCGAATCCCTTGGGCCCGAGCACGGTCTCGCACTCGTTGGCGATGTCGTTGAACTTCCATTGGAACAGGTGGACCATGACCCCTTCGGCGCTGGCGCTGTGGCTGAATGAGCCAAGCGCCGCCGCGAGCAGGGCGGTTCGAAACAGTGTGTTGTGCATGACGATTTTCCCTTCGACTTTGTTATTGGTTATCACTGCCTGAGTCTCGAACGGACGACGAACAACCTCGTTCGGTCAGTAGCATTCATGAAATCGAAATGGTTGAAAATCGAACAGCGGGATTTAGTTAAGAATTGTGAATGAAAATGCTTTCATATGAGGCTCATGAAAGGCTGTATTGAGACCCTGATCGGACATTTGTGCCATCTCGGTAAAGGGTTGGCTTGCGAAAGCCTGGAGCATATTCAGAGGGGGAGGGAGGACGCCATGCCTGGCCATGCAAGGTGGCATCAGGCTGGCGGGATAATGGAACGAGCACCCGAAGTGGGTGCCCGTCTGGCTCAGGAATGGGTTTCTTGCCGGGCCGGGGTTGCGCGGCGGCGCGTTGGCAGCATGCGCGCGACCAGGTTGTTGCGCTGGCGCCAGGAGGTATAGACGATGGCGCCCAGGTGCAGGGCTATCATGGCCTGCAGCGCCCAGGTGCACCACTGGTGCCAGTCATCGGCATCGAGCTCGAAGCCCAGCTCGGTGTTCTGGAACCAGCCGCTGCCGGCGGTGGCCAGGATGATCAGCCAGAGTGCCCAGACCGCCAGCTTGCCGCTGCCGTGATGGCCGGGGGCGGGAGGGGTGCGCTCGCGCAGCGCCGCCGCCTGCTGGCGGAACTCAACCCGGTTCGGGATGAGGGAACTCAGGCGGGCATGACCCCGCGCAAAGGAGAGGCCCCAGCCCAGCCGGACACTGATCAGAATGATGGCCAGATAGCCGAGCCGCTCGTGCCAGGTCTCCCCGGCTTCGTTGAACCAGAGGTTGGCGACGCAGGCGGCCGCCACCCCCCAGTGGGTGAGGCGAACCAGCGCATCCCAGCGAAAGGGATCAGCCCTTCTGCTTGGCATAGGTGTGGTACTCCTTCTTCAGGTCGTTGATCTTGGCCAGGTGAGCGCGGGCCTTTTCCTGATCACCGGCCTGCAGCGCCGCCAGGCTGGCATCCAGCTCGGTCTGCACCTCGTTCATGCCTTCCAGGAACTTCTCTTTCTTGGCGGTCGGCATGTTCTTCGCTTTGGCGATGTCGAGCTGGGCCTTCATCTCCTTGATGTGTTTCTCCATGGTGGCGGCATCGTCAGCCTTGACGGCCTGCTTGTAGTTGAAGCCGATATTTTTCATCGGCTGCTCCAGATCGCCGGCCATGGCAGGCAGGGCCATCAGGCCGAACATCAGGGGCAACAGCAGGGGGCGCACAGTTTTCAACATGGGATTTCCTTATGAAGTAACGACATTGCAGTTTTTATGGCACTCATTTGAGTGCGGCGTCATGCAGCATGATGCCATGAAAGCGGGGTCAATTGTATGGATAAAGTGCGACCAATTGTGACTAAGTGTGCGCATTGTGCTGATGATATGTAGCAAGCCAGTGAGGAAAACCAGAGGGGAATCGGGCCTGAGACTGCCGTCACGGGCAGCAAAAAGGGCCCGCAGGCCCTGATGTTCAGCTTGAGACGAGTGCCCGATTATTGGGCCTGCTCACGTTCGATGGCGCGCCAGCCGATGTCGCGGCGGTAGAAGACGCCGTCCCACTGGATGCGGTCCGCCAGCAGGTAAGCGCGTCGCTGCGCTTCGGCGACAGTGTGGCCCAGGGCGGTGGCGCACAGCACGCGGCCACCGGCGGTGACGACGGTATCCCCTTCGAGACGGGAGCCGGCATGGAACACCTTCTCGCCGCTCGCCTCTTCCACCGGCAGGCCGCTGATGGGCTTGCCCTGGACATAGTCACCGGGGTAACCGCCGGCGGCCAGTACCACGCCGATGGCGACGCGGGGATCATAGATAGCCTCTACCTGATCCAGCTTGCCGGCGCAGGCGGCGAGGCACAGCTCCACCAGATCGGAGCGCATGCGCAGCATGATGGGCTGGGTCTCGGGGTCGCCGAAGCGGCAGTTGAACTCGATCACCTTGGGATTGCCCTGGCCATCGATCATCAGGCCGGCGTAGAGGAAACCGGTGTAGAGGTTGCCCTCGGCCGCCATGCCGCGCACCGTCGGCATGATCACCTGTTCCATCACCTTTTTGTGCACTTCATCGGTCACCACGGGGGCCGGGGAATAAGCTCCCATGCCGCCGGTGTTGAGACCGGTGTCGCCATCGCCAACCCGCTTGTGATCCTGGCTGGTGGCCATGGGCAGCACGTGCTCGCCGTCCACCATGACGATGAAGCTAGCCTCTTCCCCGTCCAGGAACTCCTCGATCACCACCCGGGCGCCGGCATCGCCGAACGCATTGCCGGACAACATGTCGATCACGGCCTCTTCGGCCTCTTCAAGGGTCATGGCGACGATGACGCCCTTGCCGGCGGCCAGGCCATCGGCCTTGATGACGATGGGGGCGCCCTTCTCGCGCAGGTAGGCCAGTGCCGGCGCCACCTCGGTGAAGTTCTGGTAGTCGGCGGTCGGGATGGCGTGACGGGCCAGGAAGTCCTTGGCGAAGGCCTTGGAGCCTTCCAGTTGGGCGGCGGCGGCGGTCGGGCCGAAGATGGCGAGCCCTTCGGCGCGGAAGGCATCCACCACCCCTTTCACCAGCGGGGCTTCGGGCCCGACTATGGTGAGGCCGATCTGCTGGGCCTTGGCGAAGGCCAGCAGGGCCGCGATGTCGGTGGGCTCGATGGCGACGTTCTCTATGCTGCCTTCGTGGGCCGTGCCGGCATTGCCGGGGGCGACGAACACCCGGGTCACCATGGGAGATTGCTTGGCCTTCCAGGCCAGGGCATGTTCACGGCCACCATTACCAATGATCAGTACTTTCATCGTCTCGCTCGCTTCTATTCGTGATAACCCACTGCATTTGCAGGTGCAAACCAGTCAGTTGAAATAGTCCGTTGAAAAGAGGGCCACCCCGGGGCGGCCCTGTCTCATCAGTGACGGAAGTGGCGCATGTTGGTGAACAGCATGCACATGCCGTGCTCGTCGGCGGCGTCGATCACCTCTTGATCCCGCATCGAGCCACCGGGCTGGATGACGCAGGCGATGCCGGCGGCGGCGGCGGCATCGATGCCGTCGCGGAACGGGAAGAAGGCGTCGGAGGCCATGACGGAGCCCGCTACGGTCAGCCCTTCATCCTCGGCCTTGATGCCGGCAATCTTGGCGGAGTAGACCCGGCTCATCTGGCCGGCGCCAACGCCTATGGTCTGGCCGTCTTTGGCGTAGACGATGGCGTTGGATTTGACGAACTTGGCGACTTTCCAGCAGAACAGCAGGTCTTTGAGCTCGGCCTCGGTGGGCTGGCGCTTGCTGACGACCTTCAGATCCCCGAGCGTGACCATGCCCAGATCGCGCTCCTGCACCAGCAGGCCACCGTTGACGCGCTTGAGATCAAACCCTTGCGCCGGTGCGGTCCACTGACCGCATTCCAACAGGCGCACGTTCTGCTTGGCCGCGACGGTGTCACGGGCCTCCTGGCTGACGCTGGGGGCGATGATCACCTCCACAAACTGGCGCTCGACGATGGCGGCGGCGGTGGCGCCGTCCAGTTCACGGTTGAAGGCGATGATGCCGCCGAAGGCGGAGGTGGGGTCGGTCTGCCAGGCGCGCTCGTAGGCCGCCAGCAGATCGGCACCTATGGCCACGCCGCAGGGGTTGGCGTGCTTGACGATGACGCAGGCCGGCTCGCTGAACTCCTTCACGCACTCCAGCGCCGCGTCCGTGTCGGCGATGTTGTTGTAGGAGAGTGCCTTGCCCTGCAGCTGGACGGCGCTCGCCACCGAGCCAGGGGCGGCCTGCTCCTCGGCATAGAAGGCGGCGGCCTGATGGCTGTTCTCGCCGTAGCGCATGTCCTGCTTCTTGATGAACTGGCTGTTGAAGGTGCGCGGGAAACGGGACTCTGCGTCGCCTTCCTTGTTGTCACCGTAAGAGGGAACCAGGGTGCCGAAGTAGTTGGCGATCATGCCGTCGTAGGCGGCGGTGTGCTCGAAGGCCGCGATGGCGAGATCGAAGCGGGTGGAAAGGCGCAGACTGTTGCCGTTGCCGTCCATCTCGGCGATCACCCGACCGTAGTCGGCGGCCTTCACGACGATAGCCACGTCTTTGTGGTTCTTGGCGGCGGAGCGCACCATGGTCGGGCCACCGATGTCGATGTTCTCGACCGCGTCTTCCAGGGTACAGCCTGGCTTGGCGACGGTGGCGGCGAAGGGATAGAGGTTGACGACAACCATGTCGATGGGGGAGATAGCGTGCTGGGCCATGATGGCGTCATCCCGATCGCGGCGGCCGAGAATGCCACCGTGCACCTTGGGATGCAGGGTCTTGACCCGGCCGTCCATCATCTCGGGGAATCCGGTGTAGTCGGAGACCTCGGTCACCGGCAGACCCGCCTCGGCAAGCAGCTTGGCGGTGCCACCGGTGGAGAGCAGGGCAACGCCACGCTCGTTGAGCGCCTCGGCAAATTCCAGGATGCCGGTCTTGTCAGACACACTCAGCAGCGCACGGCGAATGGGTCGAGCTTGTTCCATCACACTATCGTCCTCAGCATAACGGGGACCGTTCCATGGGAGGCGAGGCTCAACACAGAGAGTCCCCAAATAAATGGAAGTGGGGGATTTCGCAAAGCACTCTCACCGGCACTGGGCAAGAGTATTTTAGGAAATACCCGCTTGACGCGACGCTCTCTTGTGGGCGCGTATTCTACACAGAAAATGTGAGCCGTGGTGGATTTTTTGAAATGGCGAAGCCTTTTGTGGTGCGGTGTTAAACGTTTTCCGCTCGTATTTTGTGAAACGTTTGTCTTTTCAGTGTATTGATTGGAAATGACCGGGCGGGAGCCCGTTATCTACTGCTTTCCTGCCTTTGGCTGGTAATCGGCAGGCAAAGGGGAGATAGTGAGAACCGCTTCATATTGAGTACCAACGCCGGCGGGAGAGCGGACATGTATCGGATCGGAGAACTGGCCAAGGCATGCGGAGTAAAGGCGGATACCCTGCGCTTTTACGAGAAGAACGGGTTGCTCTCGCCGGGTCTGCGCAACGACTCCGGCTACCGTGTCTATGGCGAGCAGGACAGGCGGCGGCTGGAGTTTATCATCCGTGCCAAGTCGGTGGGCTTCTCCCTTGCGGACATAGGCGAGCTGCTGGATCTTGACACCAACAAGGCCAGCGTCACCTGCCAGGAGGTGAAGGCGGTGGCCGATGCCAAGTTGGCGCAGGTGGAGCAGAAGATCATCGAGCTGACCCGTTTTCGCGAGAACCTGCGCGAGCTCTCCAACATCTGCTGCGGTGGCCCGCGCTCGGCGGAGCACTGCGCCATCCTGGAGACCCTGGAGTCCGGTGCGCCCGCTCAACATGAGCATCACGATCATGAGCACTGAATCCCTGAGCACCCAGCGCCGCCCCAGCGTCTGTGCCTTCCTGGCACTCTCCCTCGACGGCTTTATCGCGGGGGAGGGTGGCGATCTGGACTGGCTGACCCCCTTCTCCGGCGACTCACCGCAAGAGACCGGCTACAGCGCCCTGATGGCGAGCGCGGATGTGCTGCTGATGGGGCGTAACACCTTCGATGTCGTGCGCGCCTTCCCCGACTGGCCCTACGGCGACAAGCCGGTGGTGGTGCTGACCCACAGGCCTGCCGAGCCCGGTGCTAACCTCTCCTTCCGGCAAGGGGAGCTTGGGCAAGTGCTGCGCGATCTGTGGCAGGAGGGGGTACGGCACCTCTATCTGGACGGCGGCGAGCTGGTGCGCCAGGGCTTGCAGGCCGGACTGGTGGATGAGCTGACCCTGTTCTGGGTGCCGGTGGTGCTGGGCAAGGGAGTCTCGCTGTTTGGCGGCGAGCCGCTGCCAGAGCGGCTTGTCCCGCTCTCCACTGCAGTGCTGGCGAGCGGCCTGGTGCGGGTGATCTACCGGCCCGCTCCCTGAGCCTGGGCAATCCGCCCCGGCCTCTTGCACTCGGGGGCCGGGAGGCGCACAATCGGCGCGTTTTTATTTCCACTGGCGTATTTTTAGCCAGTTTCAACCACACAGACAGGAGCCAATATGGCCAAGAAGAAGCGGGTCGATATCATCGATCAGGCCCACGATCATGGGCGGGGTGTCATCCAGGACAATCACCTCAAGGCGCTGGTCACCTCAACCCTGTTTCAGGCCAGGGTCGAACCAAGCAAGAAGGGCAAGGGCAGCTACCAACGCAAGGCCAAGCAGGGCCAGCGGTGGGAGCCCGGTCAACAGCAGATGGTACGCGTCTGCTGCTGAGCGGGTTTCTGCCGCTAGGCATGACTGAAACAGAGAGGGTGCCATGGGCACCCTCTCTGTTTTGGCGGTGAAGCCAGACCTTGATGCCCCGTCGGCTTATTCGTCCATAAAGAGCTCGAGCAGGACGTTCAGATAGCGATGGCCGAGGGAGGTCAGCTGCCAGCTGTCGCCGAGATCCTCGATCAGCTCCTTGGTCTGGGCAATCGCCAGCATGGTCTCCACCCGCTCCAGCGCCAGACCGGTATAGGCCTCGAACTCCGCCTTGGGGGCCGGCTCGAAGAGCCGGAACCGGTTCATAAAGTATTCCAGCGGCAGATCGTCCTCGGTCACAGTCCACTGGTTGTCCAGGTAGGGACGGGCGGGATCCAGATAACCTTTCGGGTGCTTCACCTTGGCGCTGCGTAGGATCCGCTGACCGGCCAGATCCGTCATCTTGCCGTGGGCACCGCAGCCGATGCCCAGATAGTCGCCAAAGCGCCAGTAGTTGAGGTTGTGGCGGCACTGATAGCCCACCTTGGCGTAGGCCGAGATCTCGTACTGGTGGTAACCCTGGGCGGTGAGCATGGCGTGGCCCTGCTCGTAGATGTCCCACAGGGTGTCATCCTCTGGCAGCTTGGGGGGCTTGGAGGCGAAGGCGGTGTTCGGCTCTATGGTGAGCTGATACCAGGACAGGTGCGGCGGCGCGCAGTCGATGGCTTGCTGCAGGTCATAGAGCGCATCCTCCAGGCTCTGATCCGGCAGGCCGTGCATCAGATCCAGGTTGAAGGTGGGAAGCGCTATGGCGTGAGCCAACTCGGCGGCCTTGCGCGCCTCCTCGGGGCCGTGGATGCGGCCGAGCCGGGTCAGCTTCTCCTGCTGGAAGCTCTGCACCCCGATGGAGATGCGGTTGATGCCCGCCCGCTGGAAGCCGGCGAACTTGTCCGCCTCTACCGTGCCCGGGTTCGCCTCCATGGTGATCTCGCAGTCCGGGGTCAGGGCGATGCGCGCCCGCACACCGTCCAGCAGGGTCTGCATGGCTTCGACGCTCAGCAGGCTCGGGGTGCCGCCACCGATAAAGATGGAGGAGAGCGGACGCCCCTGGGCCCAGTGCAGATCCTGATCCAGATCCTCCAGCAGGGCCGCCACATACTCGAGGTGCGGCAGCTCCCCCTTCTGGGCGTGGGAGTTGAAGTCGCAGTAGGGGCACTTCTGGACGCACCAGGGCACATGGATATAGAGGGAGAGGGGCGGCAGTTGCAGCATGGGGTTTCCAGTAATCAAAAATCAGAACGGGGGCTGATGGAACTGACCCCCGTTGCAGATGACAATGTGTGTTTGCAGATCGGCGATGCAGCGAGCAAAACGGGGGCCGACGGCCCCCATTGTAGATGAAATGCGCTCCGGCGTATCCGGAACCCGGTCGGGTCTCAGTGCGCCGCCGCCAGGGCGGCCTTGAGCTTGGCCAGCGCCTGACCACGGTGGCTGAGCTGGTTCTTCAGCTCCGCCGGCATCTGGGCCGAGGTGCAGTCGTGATCCGGCACGAAGAATACGGGATCGTAGCCAAAGCCGTGCTGGCCGCGGGGCTCATCGAGGATTGTCCCCTCCCAGCTCGCCTGGCAGATGATGGGAGTGGGGTCGTCGGCGTGACGCATGTAGACCAGCACACACCAGAAGCGGGCGCTCTTGAGGTAATCTGGTGCACCCTTGAGCTCTTCCAGCAGCTTGTCGATGTTCTCCTTGTCGCTGGCGCCCACACCGGCGAAACGGGCGGAGTAGACACCGGGGCGACCGTGCAGCAGGTCCACTTCCAGACCCGAGTCGTCGGCGACGGCAGGCAGGCCGGTGATGCGGGCGGCGTGGCGGGCCTTGATGATGGCATTCTCGACGAAGGTGGTGCCGGTCTCCTCGGCATCGGAGACGGCGAACTCGCTCTGCGGGATCACCTGGATCTTCATATCGGCCAGCATGGCGGCCAATTCCTTCACCTTCTTCTGGTTACCTGTTGCCAGGACAAGCTTGCTCATCACGCATCTCCGCAAAAATTATCTGCGCATTCTATGCGGGGCAGGCATTTAGTCAAAGCTCAATTACCCCTTGGCAGGGCCGCCCCGGGCCCGGATCACGGGACGCTGAGGAGCAAGTAAAATACATCTTTCCATAATGGAATAACCGAAGTGATTAAATACCATTTCAATTCATTACTCTGAGTCAGTAGACTCGCGCCCCAATCGAAATTCCCCACGGCTTGAGGTGACTGATGCCATTGATTCTTCTGCTTGTACTCCTGGTGCTGTTCAGTCCGCTGGCCATCGACATCTACCTGCCCGCCATCCCGCAGATGGCCGAGCAGCTCGGCGCCGAGGTCACCCTGATGCAGGGCACCATCACCTGGTTCCTGTTCAGCATGGGGCTGGGCCAGCTGCTGGTGGGGCCGCTCGCCGATCGCTATGGCCGCAAACCCATCGCCCTGGGCGGCGTCTTGCTCTACGGCCTGAGCGCCCTGGCTGCGGGTTTTGCCGCCAGCCTGGGTGAGCTGATGCTGGCGCGGGTGCTGCAAGGCTTCGGCGCCTGCGCTACCTCGGTCGCCGCCTTCTCGGTGGTGCGTGACAGCTATGGCCCCAAGAAGAGCGGCCAGATGATCTCCTACCTCAATGGCGCCATCTGCTTCATTCCCGCGCTGGCACCGCTGCTCGGTGGCTGGCTCACCGCCAAGGCGGGCTGGTCGGCGAACTTCTGGTTCATGGCCGGTTACGCGGTTATCGTCGGTAGCTGGCTGCTGTGGCGCATGCCGGAGACCCGTCCGGAGGAGACCAGCAGCCACGGCCAGTTGATCAGCTGGTCCCGCTACAGCCCTGTGCTGCGCAGCCCAAGCTTCCTGTTCAACGCCAGCCTCTGCATGCTGGCGATGGCGGTGATCCTGGCCTATGTCACCGCCGCGCCCGTGCAACTGATGGTGAAGCTGGGTCTGGACATGAACGGCTTCAGCTACTGGTTTACCGCCAACGCGGCGCTGAACATCCTGGCCTGCTTCCTGGCGCCGCGCTTCATCGCCAGGGTGGGCCCGAGACGCACCCTGCGCATCGGCCTGCTGGTATTGCTGGTATCGGCCGTGGTGCTGACGCTGAGCATGCACCTCGCGCACCCGCTGGCCATGATGGGCCCTGTGTTCCTCTCCAGCATCGGCTTTGCCATGATCCTGGGGGCCGCAGCCGGCATGGCGCTGGCACCGTTCGGCCACTGTGCCGGCACCGCGGCGGCCCTGCTCGGCCTGTTCCAGATGAGCGGCTCCGGCGCCCTGGTGGGGATCACAGGCGCGTTGATGCCGGACCCCCTCAGCCAGCTGGCGCTGCACATGTGGCTGCTGTTGCCGCCGCTGTTGCTGCTGATGACCCGTCAGGGCCGTCGCCTCTGCCTGCAGCCTTGATGGTGCGGGCCGCCCATTTCCTCAGGGCTGATGGATAACGCGGCTTGTGTTGGCAATAAATCCTGTGCTCTGATGAGCACAAACGGGGGCTTAGGCCCCCTTTTCTTTTGCAGGCAACTCGCCTGATACTCATGACACAGATGCCCGTGGAGACAACCGGATGAGTCACACAATTAATGCCGCCCTGGTGGGCTATGGCTTTGCAGGCCAGACCTTTCATGCCCCCTTCCTGACCAGCACCCCGGGTCTCTCCCTCGGTTGGGTGGTGAGCCGGGATGCCGCCAAGGTGCAGGCCGAACTGCCCGGCTGCCAGGTCGGCTCGCTGGAGCAGGTGCTGGCCGATGCGAGCGTGGATCTGGTGGTGATCGCCACGCCGAACGACACCCATGCCCCCATCGCCCGTCAGGCGCTGCTGGCCGGCAAGCACGTGGTGATCGACAAGCCGTTCGCGCTGGACTTGGCCGAGGCCGAGGCCCTGGTGGCACTGGCACAGAAGCAGGACCGGCTGCTCAGCATCTTCCACAACCGGCGCTGGGACGGGGACTTTCTCACGGTGCGCCGGCTGCTGGCCGAGGGAGCCCTGGGCGAGATTGCCCAGTTCGAGTCGCACTTTGACCGCTACCGTCCCGAGGTGCGTCAGCGCTGGCGGGAGGCTGGCGGCCCGGGCTCCGGCCTGTGGTTCGATCTCGGCCCTCACATCCTCGACCAGTCCCTGCAGCTGTTCGGTCAGCCCGACTGGATCCAGGCCGATCTCGCCCAGCAGCGTCCCGGCGCTCTGAGCGATGACTACTTCCACGTGGTGCTGGGCTATGGGGCGCTGCGGGTGATACTGCACGGCAGCTGCCTGGTGTCCGCCACCATGCCGCGTTTCGTGATCCACGGCAGCACAGGCTCCTTCATCAAGTTCGGCATGGATGTGCAGGAAGAGCAGCTCAAGCTCGGGCTACGTCCACCCGCCGCCGACTGGGGTCGGGATCCCGAGTCGGGCCAGCTCAGCCGTGTGGTTGACGGGCAGTCTCAATCCCAGCCGGTAAACGGCGAGGCCGGTGACTACGGTGCCTATTACCGCGGGGTCTGCGCCGCCATCAGGGGAGAGGCCGCCAATCCGGTGCCGGCGCAGGAGGCGCTGGCGGTGATGGCGCTGCTGGATCTGGCCAGGGAGAGCGACAGCCAGGGCAAACGGTTGAGCTGTCAGAAGCTGTCTGACTGAGGTTGATTTTCGGGGCCGGTGCCGGCTGGCTGAAACGGCAATTCATGGCTGACAATGACCATGATGGTGGTGTTTTATTATGCAACTTTCGGCTATTTATAGTGGATTGTATTAATATTTGTCGTTGCAGTAGTCCTTTTCATCCAGCCCACGAGAAAATATCATTGTGATATGCGTTTTCATTGGCGGCGTATGGCGCTATATTTCGCGCGCCTCTTGGCTCCCGGTGTATGGCTTTGCTTACCGGGGGTGAAGACGCACAGTGATGGTCGTCGAGACTATCTCTCCATCTTTTTTTGAGGGTATGCACATGAACAAAGTACTGGTAGCCGGTATCCTGGGTCTGATGTTGACCGCCTGTGGTCAAAAAGAAGAAGCCGCCGCTCCGGCCGCTACTCCGGCCGCCGAAGTTGCTGCAACTGTTAGCGAAGCTGCCTCTACCGTAGAGAAGGCTGCTTCCGAAGCCTCTGCTACCGTCGAGAAGGCTGCTGCTGACGTAGCCACCAAGGCGGAAGCTGCAGTGAGCGATGCCAAGGCCAACTAAGCCTGCACCTCATCTGAAGACGGGCCCGGCGCTTGTGCGCCGGGCCCGTTTTTTTATGGGGCTCTCACGAGGTTATGAGGCTGGTGCCGCGCTCAGGTCAGCGGCTCCACCAGCAGGATGTGGGAATCCGCACCCACCACCCTGACCTTGCTGCCCGCCGGCAGGGCGACCTCGCAGCGTACCGTCCAGACGGTGTCGTCCAGGTGCACCCGACTGGTGCCCTGAGTCACATCATCCAGCAGGGTCAGCTCCCGCCCCAGGTAGCTGTGCATCCGCTCGTTGATGGGGGCGGCCGCATCGCGGCTCGAGCGGTCGCGCCTGTGCTGCCAGCGCCACCAGGCCCAGGTGGTGAACAGGGACTGCACCGCGAACAGCAGCAGCTGTGCCTGCCAGCCGAAGGGCCACAGCAGCAGCAGGATCCCGACCTCCAGCGCGGCTATGCCGGTCCAGAGCAGGAAGCCCACCGAGCCCAGCACCTCGATGGCCAGCAAGGCGAAGCCCAGCCCCAGCCAGTGCCAGTGCGTCAGCCCCTCGAACAGGGCTGTCATGATTTGCTGCCCTTGCCATCCTTGTTGAACAGTTCGGCCATGCCGGCGACCGAGCCTATCAGGCTGCCCGCCTCCAGCGGCATCATGATGATCTTGCTGTTGGGGCCTTCACCGATGCGGGCCAGCGCCTCTGTGTATTTCTGGGCCACGAAGTAGTTGATGGCCTGCATATCCCCCTCGGCAATGGCTTTGGAGACCATGTTGGTCGCCTTGGCCTCCGCCTCGGCGGCCCGCTCCCGTGCCTCGGCGGCGAGGAAGGCGGCCTGGCGTTCACCCTCGGCCTTGAGTATCTGGGACTGCTTCTCGCCCTCGGCTTTCAGGATCTTGGACTGGCGTACCCCTTCGGCCTCCAGTATCTCGGCCCGTTTCTGCCGCTCGGCCTTCATCTGGGCGTTCATGGCTTCCACCAGCGCCAGCGGCGGGCGCACATCCTTGATCTCGATCCGGGTCACCTTGATGCCCCAGGGGGCGGTGGCCGCATCCATGGTGCGCAGCAGCTTCTCGTTGATGGTGTCGCGCTGGGAGAGCATCTCGTCCAGCTCCATGGCCCCCAGCACCGTCCGCATGTTGGTCATGGTGAGATTGCGGATGGCGCTGGTGAGATCGTTGACCTCATAAGCGCCCTTGCGGGCATCCACCACCTGCACGAAGCTGATGGCGTCTATGGTGACGTTGGCGTTGTCGCGGGAGATCACCTCCTGGGCGGGGATGTCGAGCACCTGCTCCATCATGATGATCTTGTGGCCCACGCGGTCCACATAGGGAATGAGCAGGTTGAGGCCGGGTGTCAGGGTACGGGTGTAGCGGCCGAAGCGCTCCACCGTCCAGTTATAACCCTGGGGCACTATCTTGATGCCGGCGCTCAGGGTAGCGAGCACCAGGAATACAAAGATCCCCAATACAATCAATGACTCATTCATTATTAAGCTCCTTATGAAACACTTTCATTAGCCTAGAGTCTGGTGCCCGGCACCACAAGGACATTCACTCGCCTTTGCCAGCTTGGGGCTTTACTAATTACCAAAACGCATTAAAGAGCATTTTTTATTATTTTGAAGGAATAAGCAGCCTGCCTATAGTCGCCCCAGATGTCGTCGTATGCCGAGGAGTGGGCCCTGATGGATTATTTACCTATGTTTGCCAGGTTGGAAGGCCGCCCGGTATTGCTGGTGGGTGGGGGCGAGGTTGCCCTGCGCAAGGCGCGCCTGCTGCTGGCGGCGGGTGCCAAGCTGACCCTGGTTTCCCCCGAGCTCGACCCGGCGTTTCATGAATTCGGCGACCGTTTCACCCATCTGGCGGAGCGCTTCACGCCGGATCACCTGGCGGGCCAGCAGTTGGTGGTGGCCGCCACCGACAGCTTGGAAGTCAATGCCTTGGTCTATCAGAGCGCCGACGCGCTCGGCCTGTTCGTCAATGTGGTGGACGATCCACAGCGCTCCAGTTTTATCTTCCCTTCGATCATCGATCGCAGTCCCATCATGGTCGCCGTCTCCAGCGGCGGCAAGGCACCGGTGCTGGTGCGGTTGCTGCGCGAGCGGCTCGAAAGCCTGCTGCCCCGCCATCTGGGCGGGCTGGCGGAGCTCTCCGGCCGGGTGCGCGGCAAGGCCAAGCAGCTGCTTGCGTCCATCTCGGATCGCCGCCGTTTCTGGGAGCGGGCCTTCGCCTCCAACAGCCTCGCCAGTTTGATCGAGAAGCAGGATTGGCAGGGGGCCGAGCGCTGGCTCAACGAGGGGCTGGACAAGGCACAGACCGAAGTCGGCGAGGTGGTGCTGGTCGGGGCCGGTCCCGGCGATCCGGGCCTGCTGACCCTCAAGGCGCTGCAACAGATCCAGCAGGCGGAAGTGGTGCTTTACGATCAGCTGGTCTCCCCCGAGATCCTGGATCTGGTGCGCCGTGATGCCACCCTGGTGTCGGTCGGCAAGAAGGCCGGCGCCCACAGCGTGCCCCAGGAGGAGACCAACCGCCTGCTGGTGGAATATGCCAGGGCGGGCAACCGGGTGGTGCGCCTCAAGGGCGGGGATCCCTTCATGTTTGGCCGGGGTGGCGAGGAGCTGGAAGTGCTGGCCGCCGAGGGTATTCCCTTCTCCGTGGTGCCGGGCATCACGGCCGCCGCCGGTGCCACCGCCTATGCGGGCATCCCGCTCACCCACCGTGATCATGCCCAGAGCGCCGTCTTCATCACTGGCCACTGCCAGGGGGATGGCAAGGAGCCGGATTGGCAGCAGCTTGCAGTGACCAACCAGACCCTGGTCATCTACATGGGGCTGATGCGCTCGGAACACATTCAACAGCAGCTGGTCAGCCATGGCCGAAGCCGAGCCACCCCCATCGCCATCATAGAGAGAGGCACCCAGGCCAGTCAGCGTGTGCTGACCGGCACGCTTGGCGAGCTGGCCACACTGGCCGCCCAGGCGGCCAGCCCCTCCCTTATCGTCATCGGTGAGGTGGTGGCCCTGCGCGAGCAGCTGGCCTGGTTTGGCGAGCAAGGGCGAGAGCAGGCTGCCGATGCGGGCAGCACGGATCTGAAGCTGGTCAGCCTGGCCTGAGCCATCTCCCGCCAAAGACGAATCGATTTTTTGGCGCCGCCAACGCGGCGCCGCACTGAACCCACGGCACGCCAAGGCGTGCTGGTAATGACTGAGGACCCAGACATGGATCGTGAAAGACTAACCCACCTGCAACAACTGGAAGCCGAGAGCATCCACATCATCCGCGAGGTGGCCGCCGAATTTGAAAACCCGGTGATGATGTACTCCATCGGCAAGGACTCCTCTGTCATGCTGCACCTGGCCCGCAAGGCCTTCTACCCGGGCAAGATCCCTTTCCCGCTGCTGCACGTGGACACCAACTGGAAGTTCAAGGAGATGATCAAGTTCCGGGACGAGACCGCCGCCAAGTACGGGCTGGATCTCATCGTCCACAAGAACCCGGATGGCCTCGCCATGGACATCAACCCCTTCGTGCACGGCAGTGGCAAGCACACCGACATCATGAAGACCGAGGGGCTCAAGCAGGCGCTGAACAAATACGGCTTCGATGCCGCCTTCGGTGGCGCCCGCCGGGACGAGGAGAAGTCCCGCGCCAAGGAGCGGGTCTACTCCTTCCGCGACAAGTCCCACCGCTGGGATCCCAAGAACCAGAGGCCCGAGCTGTGGCGCGTCTACAACAGCCAGGTCAACAAGGGGGAGAGCATCCGGGTGTTCCCGCTCTCCAACTGGACCGAGCTCGACATCTGGCAATACATCTACCTGGAAAACATCGACATAGTGCCGCTCTACTTCGCCGCCGTGCGCCCCGTGGTGGAGCGCAGCGGTATCAAGATCATGGTAGATGACGAGCGCATGCCCATAGGCCCGGAAGACGAGGTGAAGCAGGAGCTGGTGCGCTTCCGCACCCTCGGCTGCTACCCGCTGACCGGGGCCATCGAATCCGATGCCACCACCTTGCCGGAGATCATCGAGGAGATGCTGCTGACCACCTCCAGCGAGCGGCAGGGACGGCTCATCGACCACGATCAGGCGGGCTCCATGGAGCAGAAGAAGCGTCAGGGATATTTCTAAGGAATCGACACATGAACAACCACATTCAGACCGCCATCACAGAGCAGGGTATCGAAGCCTACCTGCACGCCCAGCAGCATAAGAGCCTGCTGCGTTTTCTCACCTGCGGCAGCGTGGATGACGGCAAGAGCACTCTCATTGGCCGCCTGCTGCACGACTCCCAACAGATCTATGAAGATCAGCTCAAGGCGCTGGAGTCCGACAGCCAGAAGCTCGGCACCACGGGCGAGAAGCTCGACCTGGCGTTGCTGGTGGACGGCCTGCAGGCCGAGCGCGAGCAGGGCATCACCATAGACGTGGCCTACCGCTATTTCTCCACGGCGAAGCGCAAGTTCATCATCTCGGACACCCCGGGCCACGAGCAGTACACCCGCAACATGGCCACCGGTGCCTCCACCTGCGATCTCGCCATCATCCTCATCGATGCCCGCAAGGGGGTGCTGGATCAGACCCGTCGCCACAGCTTTATCGCCAGCCTGCTCGGCATCAAGCAGTTCGTGGTGGCGGTCAACAAGATGGATCTGGTGGAGTTCAGCCAGCCGGTGTTCGATCGCATCAGCGCCGAGTATCGGGAGTTCGCCAAGAAGCTCAACGTCGAGACTATCCAGATAGTGCCGGTCTCGGCGCTGGACGGGGACAACGTGGTCAACCAAAGCGACAAGCTGGCCTGGTATCAGGGGGAGACCCTGCTCTCCCTGCTGGAAACTGCCGAGGTGGAGCGCGAGCTGGAACGCCATCCGGTGCGCCTGCCGGTGCAGTACGTCAGCCGTCCGAACCTGGATTTTCGCGGCTTCGCGGGCACCCTGGCATCCGGCATCTTGCGGGTGGGAGATACCCTGGCGGTGCTGCCGTCCGGCAAGCAGAGCAAGGTGACGCGCATCGTCACCTTCGACGGGGATCTGGAGTACGCCCTGCCGGGTCAGGCCATTACCGTCACCTTCGCGGACGAGATCGACATCAGCCGCGGGGATCTCTTGGTGGACGCCGCTCGCCAGCCCAAGGTGACCCAGAACGTACTTGCTCACATCGTCTGGATGGGGGAGGAGTCCCTGCAACCGGGCCGGGTCTATGACGTCAAGCTGGCCACCAAGAAGAGCCGCGGTCAGGTGGAGGCCATCCGCCATCGCATCGAGATCAATAAGTTGGGCGAGCTGGCGGCGAGCGAGCTCAAGCTCAACGAGATCGGCCTGTGCGAGCTGAGCCTGACAGACCCGGTGGCGTACGATCCCTATACGGATATCCGCGACACCGGCAGCTTCATCCTCATTGACCGGCTGACCAACGTCACCGTCGGCGCCGGAATGATAGTGGAAGGGCTGGCCGCGAAAGTGGTGACTCTTGGTGGCAAAGCGGAGCAGTACAGCGAGTTTGAAGTTGAGCTCAACGCCCTGGTGCGCAAGCATTTCCCCCACTGGCAGGCGCTGGCCGTCGGCAACGACAGCGGCAAGCAATAGAGCCTGGTGCCCTCTCCCTCGGGGGGAGAGCACGATGAAGAGCTTCCCCCTCATCCCCAGCCCTTTCTCCCGCCATTAAAAAGAGAAGGAGAGGGGGTTACTTCCTCTGGAAGAGGGCGAGGGATCGAGCCGTAGAGAAGGAGTCTGGATGAACAATGTCGTGTGGCATCAGCATGCCGTCAGCAAGCAGAGCCGATCGCAGTTGAAGGCACAGAAACCGCTGGTGCTCTGGTTTACCGGCTTGTCCGGGGCGGGCAAGTCCACCCTGGCGGGGGCGCTGGAGCAGGCACTGGCGGCCGAGGGCAAGCACACCTATCTGCTGGATGGCGATAACGTGCGCCACGGCCTCTGTGGTGATCTCGGCTTCGACGATGCCGCCCGGCAGGAGAACATCCGCCGGGTCGGCGAAGTGGCGAAATTAATGGTGGATGCGGGCCTAATCGTCCTCACCGCCTTTATCTCGCCGTTCCGTGCCGAGCGGGATCTGGTGCGAAACCTTCTGGGGGCGGACGAGTTCGTCGAGGTATTTGTCGATGCACCGCTCTCCGTCTGTGAAGAGCGCGACCCCAAGGGGTTATACAAGAAGGCGAGGGCGGGGGAGATCCGCAATTTCACCGGCATCGATTCCGCCTACGAGGCGCCGGAGCAACCCGAGATCCATCTGCTAAACGCCGGTAAGCCGGCGGCCGTGCTGGTGGATGAGCTGCTGACCGCCCTGCGCCAGCGGGAGCTTCTCGACTGAGGTCGCTTGACCATAACGAGCATTGATATAAGAGGGGGGCAGGTGCCCCCGCTTACTGCCTGCCAACCATTCCCTTTGTCGCTGCCGCTATTTCTCCGCCGAGCGTTTTTGAGATGGATGTAGGGTGCAATAAGTGCAGCGCATTGCACCGTAAGTCAAATTGTTTACGTCCCATCTATAAACTGCTAGTTATATGTTAACAATGCTATCTATACGCATTTTTTGTGCGTTAGTAATGTTTTTACAATCCTTTAATTTTGATAGCCAAGCTTGGTCAGATTCTCGATAAAATGAGAGTTCATCTTTTTCCATTTCAATGAGAATTCCTTCAATATCTGATTCACTAAACCAATTTATTTGCTTGCAAAACACATCCCATGTATCCCAGCACTTACCAAGTTTACCTTTTCCAGACCACCTTAAAACTTCTATTATGTGAGAGATTCGTTCACTGTATATTGAGCTTTCGACGCCTGGTGAAATTCTCAATACGTTATAGAATGGCTGTTTGGCACTATAAAAATCCCATACTCCATCTGACTTGGAGCACAATCTCATTACCGATGTGTAAAAATTTTCTCTTACAACTTGGTTAGGATACCCATCTTCATTTACCAATAAAACTATAGAGTTAACTATTTGATCGATTTCTCTATAAGACATTATGTTTTCAGGGGATAATAGTTTCCCACCAAATTCTACATACAGCAATTGATTAGATAGTATTTCTACAAAAGCTTTAACAGATTGCTGTCTAGAGTCACGATTATTAAAGCGTTTCAATACATCATCTTGAGATATTTTTTTATTGACAATAATAAGATCTACAATTTCCTTTAATCTCACTTTTATATTTGCATGCTCCACAAAAAATCGTTTTCCGGATTTTTTATACTCTCTGAATTCACTTGAAAGATCTTCTAAGAACTCACCTATTTCAGCTTTTATAATATGAATGTTTTTATCTTTAAATAGTAATTTTGATTCTTGTAAAACCTTGTCATCAACTGTTGGGTGAACAACCATAAATGCAGGCGGCTTTTCTTCTCCTAAGTGGGCATAAACTTCGTCATATAAAAATCCAATATTTGGATCTGTCAGGCTATAGCCAAGGAAAATTGGAGAAGCCTCTGAAAATAAGGTGTATATTTTCCTGTTGAGGTAAGTGTCCTCTCTTTGAAATGAAAAGTATTGGCTTTGGGTGACTACTATACTTGCCGGTCTTCCCACATCACCATGAATTTTAAATAAATTTTTACCCGTATTTGAAACTTGAGGTGCTCTATCTTTTCTAACTACAACATTTACGAGGTTATCATATATAGTTTCTAATTGGTTATCCCAGTTGGTAGTCACTATCATATTGGGAGAAAATGCTCTAAAACGTCGAACCCAGTCAGGTTCAACATTATCACTTTTTAGCTCTAAGAGTGATTCAGCAACTAAAGAGTTAAACTTGATTTCATCAAACCCTTTTTCTTGTTTTGAAAATGCACATAGTAGTTCTGCAGCTTTGAGGGGATTTTTAACATCGAGATCCAGCGGATATTTAATTTTATCACTAATCTTTTTTAAAACATCTTCCCAGCTACCAAATCCAAAATTATATGAAAATCCTGAACCTATCCAGAGAAAGTAGTTTTTTAAGTATATTGATGAAAAAAGGCTTATTTTTACATCATAATTCAATTGGTTGATACAGCTCATAATTATCCTTGTAAATATACTGCTTTTTAAATGTGTGAGTAACGCAATACATAATAATCTGCAGGAACCTTAATTGCTAAACACAATGCATAGTAAAAGCGACATGCGTTGCGAATCACTATTAAAATATTGTGAGGTGACATTACCAAGTCAGGTCTAATGTTTCCTTGTTTATTTCCATTTCATATATAGGGAAATTCTCTGGTAGGAAATTCAATAATTCCAAAACAACTTTCTTAGTGATTAAATCGCAATCAACCCCAAAATATACTTCTTTAATCTGCTCTTCTTTGTAAAGCCAATATCCTGGTTGTTTTCTCCAAATTCTATATTCAGATTCTTGATGCCAATGTTTTGACTTAACAGATAAGTCTCTCAGGAATATATGCCTGAACTCGTCTTCACCATTCATAAATCTAAAGTATTCTTCAACGTTCCAATCTGGCAAATGATTCAAGTATTCAACTTTTTGTAAACTGTCTTGAGCTTCGTCCGTATCAGGCTCAATACCAATTACCATTCCCTTGTGACAATTAGCATAATGAGACCACATTAATACGTCATCGCACTTTGTGCTTAGTGAGCAAAAGGCAAATGAATTAGCCATTCTCTTTCTGGACTCAGAGAGTATTTTGTTTACTTGATTATTAGGTAAATTAGCCAGCATAGCTAGTGGTGAGTTTGGAGTTGATTTAATTAGCTCGTGAAGCTTCACAATCTCAGGAACAGGTAAAGTTCGTTCAAGTATATCCAAACATTCAGAAGGATCATTCATTTCTCTAGGGTTATGACACCATAATCCTCTCACAGCTAATGCTTTGAAAGTAAATTCATTGCATGGCATGTATTTATATAATATCAACATATCCTCCTTTGTTACCAATGCTTATGAGAGGGGTAAATAGTTATTTAATTTCTGACTTCTCGGTGTTTGAAAAACTAGTTACACCCACAGAAATAAAAAATTTGTAATGAAATTGGGACTGCCACTATGTTTGAGTGACGCACTACATGCCGCCACTTGCTTATCTATTTCATCAGACAAAGCTACTGCCCCTGAATGACAGCCTCCAGTTTGCTGATGTTTACCTGCGGTGTTGCTCTGGCCTGATTCATGGTGACTCCGACGAGAGATTTTCCTGATGGCTATGTTATCGAACGGGGCTGGTGAGGGAAGGGGGAGATAGTGGTTTCTCGGGCGAGATCAATAAATTGAGTGACTATTGGGTGGTAATGGCCGGTTCAACTCCCTCAACGCTCAACGCTCAACGCTCAACGCTCATCGTGCATCGGGGCGGAGTTAGGGCCATTTTGAGTACGGTGTCGTGCAGCAACCATTAAAGATCGGTAAAGGAAGCCGGTGGCGGTGATGGTGAATGAGCGGCTGGCCGTCCTGTGTAATCGGGGGCTGATTTAGGGCTCAGCCCTTAGCCTCATAATGTCGATGGGCCCTGTACCGGTGACGATACGGGCCCATTCTTTTTTAGCGCACGGCCTACTTAGTTCTTGGTGGTGACGGGATCGGCTCAGCGGGCGAGCAGGGTTCGACCATTGGGTTGCGGTTCACTGGCTGCGTGGGGGGCGGGGCGTTGCTGGAACTGGCGCACCAGCCGCTCCAGTTCGTTCAACTGGCGCACCAGCGCTATGACGCCCTGCACCGCGTGCTGGCTGCCCTGACTGGAGTCATCCGCGAGGCTCTTGATGTTGAGCACGTTGCGGTTGATGTCCATGGTGACCTGGGATTGTTCCTGCACCGCCTGAGCAATCTGGCTGCTGCCGGCGGCCACCTGCAGCAAGCGGTCGCTTATCTGCTGCAGCACGTCGCCGGTGGCGGAGGCCTTGAGGCGGCAGCTGGCCGAGAGCTGCTCTCCCTTCTCCATGGCCTGCTCCGCATCCCCGGCACTGCCTTGCAAGAGGCTTATCATCTTCTGGATCTCGCCGGTGGAGGACTGGGTCTTGATGGCAAGGGAGCGGATCTCGTCCGCCACCACCGAGAAGCCACGCCCCGCCTCACCGGCCCGGGCGGCCTCGATGGCGGCGTTGAGGGCCAGCAGGTTGGTCTGGTTGGCGATGCTGTTGATCACATCCAGGATGCCGTCGATGGCCCGGCACTGGCTGGCTAGCGTGTTGATCACCCCCTTGGAGGTGACCAGCTCGCTGTGCATCCCTTCCACCGCCGTCATTGTCTCCAGCACGCTGCGGTTGCCCTCCTTGAACAGATCGGCGGTTTCGTCCAATCGATCGGAGGAGGCGGTCGAGCTGTGGGAAACCTCGCGGATGGATTCCGCCATTTCGGTGATGGCGGTGGCGACTTGGTTGGTCTGCGCCTGTTGTTGCTGCAGGTTGTCGGTGATGGCCTCGGCGTTGTGCAGGTCCGTCTGCGCCGCCCGCAAGATTTGCTGGCAGGTTTGCTGGGTGCGGGCCAGCACGGCATTGAACTCGGCCTGATTCATCCGCATGGCGAGCTCGACGGCGGCCAGGTTGTCGACCCGGCCCGTGTAAAGCAACTGCATCAGCGGGTTGTCGAAGCGGTTGCGGGCCAGCTTGCCGAGTTTGCCGAGGCGCCGGGAGAGGGCGTTGACGATCAGGGCGGCGCCTGCCAGTGGCAGGACGGCTGCGGCCAGCAGCCAACCCGACTCGTGGCGATAGCCCAGCGCCAGCATGGCCACCAGGGCAAGCAGCAGGCAGAGGTTGAGTACCAGCGTGTGGGAGAAGGCCGGCAGACGCAGGGCCAGGGGCTGCTTGTCTTCCCTGAGCTGGGCATAGACCTGCTCCGCCCGCTGTTTCAGCTCCCCATCCGGCGCGGTGCGCACGGATTGATACTCCACCACCTTGCCGTTGGCATCCTGAATGGGGGTGACGAAGGCATTGACCCAGTAGTGATCGCCATTCTTGCAGCGGTTCTTGACCGGTCCCATCCAGCTCTTGTTCTGGCGCAGGTGTGCCCACATGTCGGCGAAGGCCTGGCTCGGCATGTCGGGGTGGCGCACCAGGTTGTGGGGGGCGCCTTGCAGCTCCTCCAGCGCGAAGCCGGCGATCTGGCAGAACTCCTCGTTGGCATAGGTGATGCGACTCTCCAGATCCGTGGTCGAGATCAGGCTCTGATGCTCCGGAAAGAGGCGCTCACGCTGGGTTACGGGTTGATTGACTCTCATAGGGATTCCGACTGGGATTGGGGCTATGAGTCCCGTCTGCAAGCCGTGCACCAGAGTGGCGGAAAAAGCTCAAATAATGGGCTTGATGGGGGTTATTCGAAGAAAATTTGTCGGTGGAGGAGGGCGACAGGGCAGGGGATTGATGGGTTGCTGAATCGATTCGCTTTTTGGGAGCCGTTTTGGGAATAAAACCCCCGGTTTCGCAATTTGGCAAGCCGTGAAGCGGGAGCCCAGACGGGCTCCCGGCCGATTCAGGCGGGGATCTCCGGCGTGCTGGTGGGGGGGGCTGTCAGGGTTTCGATCTGCAGGTTGGTCGAGAGCAGGGTCTTCAAGTCCTGCAGGTACTCCTCCAGGGGCGGTTCATCCAGCAGCAGGGCGAGTTCGTTGCCGACCGGGGTGAGGCGGTAATAGAGCAGGGTCAGGCCGTTCTGACGCTGACGCAGTCGCCAATGCTGGTTACCGAAGGCGAGCTCCACCCCGTCTGCCGGCAGCGGCCCGGATTCCAGCTCCCCCCGGTGCAGCAGGCCCAGATCGAACAGCAACAGCAGGGCGCTGTAGGGCACCCGATATTTGCCAAGCCCCATGCGGGTGACCCTGGCGCGGCTGAGCAAGCTGGCGCCCTTGTGCATGCCGAGCAGCAGGCGCTGCTCGTCGCTGCCCTCGTAGTGGCAGCAGAGGGCGCAGATGCGCTGGAACAGCTGGGCCTCGCGCTGGGTCATCTCCTTGAGGGTGCTGAGGGCCCGGATGGAGAAGCGACCGGGGGTCGCCACTTCCAGCGCAAAGATCCGCCCCCAAAGCTGCTGCATGGGCACCATGCTGATCTCCTCGGCCAGCTGCAGGAAGCGGGTCAGCCAGTCGCTGTCCATCTCACCGCCGGCGGCCGTCTCCTCGCAGTGGCGCGCCGCCATCACCATGATGGATTCCAGGTTGCGCTGACGGGAGGCCTGATCCGCCAGCTGGCGGAAGGTGGCGCGCTGCTCGAAGGTGCTGTCGCTGTTGCGGGTCAGCATGCCATCGATGTTGCGGCTGCGGGCCAGGCGCAGGGTCTGCTCCTGGCTGCTCAGAATGGAACTCTCTTTCTTGGGGGGCGGAAGATCGGCCATGCTGGCTCCGTGATGGCAGGGGTGGATCAGGCTGGTATTCAATGTTACCCCAAGCAGCCAAACGAGCAATCCCTCAGGCGGTGCTGGGCCCCCGATGTGCAGGCCGTATAACAAAATGACCTCCCAAGGGAGGCCATTTTGATTGCGTATCAAGGCAATAGACGCAGCGGCTTACTCCTCGTAGACGCTGACCTCGGTCGCCTCCATGGAGTAGGAGGCGGTGGCCATCTCGTGGCTGGAACTGATGGTGCGCATCTTGCCCTTCACCCAGATGGCGTCCCAGAGATCATCCACCGGTGCGCCCTTGGGGTAGCTCACATAGATCACCTGGTTGGTGGGGGGCGGCGGCACATGGATGCAGGCGCCGAAGTAGGGCACCAGCAGGAAGGCGGTGATCTTCTTGGCATCCCCCTCCAGCGGCACCACGAAGCCCGGGATGCGCAGATCCTGGTTGTCCAGCTTCTTGTTGACCCCGCCGACCGGCTGCGGCACCGAGGCCAGGTTGCCGTCGTGGCTGACCTGGGGCGGCGGTAGCAGCTTTTCACCCTCTGGAATGAGTACATCCCAGTCGATTGTCTTGTAATCCACAGCATGGGCAGGCAATGCCAACACACCCAGCAGCAGCGCCAGCATTCTCCACATCGTCATCTTTCCTTTGATCATTGTCATATCCGGATACTCATGCCATCGCTCAGGCTGTAGCGATACGCGCGGGCGGCGGGCAGCAGCCCTATCACCATGCCCGCCAGCCACACCAGTCCCAGCAGTTGCCATTCATAGGCGCTCGGCAGGCCGAGGCCGAGTTGCAGGCCATAGTGGCTGAGCAGCCAGGGGGTGGCAAGCCCTTGTCCGAGGTAGAGCACCCCGACCCCGAGGGCGATGCCGAGGGTGGTGAGGGCCATGGCCTCCAGCGCCAGCAGCAGGAACAGGTGGGACGGGCCGGCGCCGAGGGAGCGCAAGATGGCGAGCTCACGGCGCCGCTCGTTGAGCCCCGCCAGCAGGGTGGTCAGCATGCCGATGAGGCCCGCCACCACCACGAAGCCGGCGATGACGGTGAGCGCCGTTTCCATCACGCTCATCATGCCCCACAGCTCCTGCAAGGCGGCTCCCGGCAAGATGGCCATCAGGGGTTCACCCGTGTAGGTGTTGATGCCGCGCTGCAGCTGGAACGCCAGGATCCGGTTGCTCAGGCCCACCATAAAGGCGGTGATGGTCTTGGGGGTGAGATCCTGGGCCAGCGCCTGCTCGGCGGTGACGTTCTTGCTGTGGCGGCCGGTGTCCCAGCCGAGGTGGATGGCTTCGATACCGGCCAGCGGCACGTGCACGGTGCGATCGACCGGGGTGCCGGTCGGCGCCAGTATCCCCACCACCTTGAACGGCAGGTTGTCGTGCTGGCTGAAGGAGGTGTTGCCGGCGCCGTGGGCGATGACGATGGACTGATCCAGCTTGTAGCCGAGCTTCTCGGCCACCTGGGCGCCGAGCACCGCCTCGAACGGCGTCTCGAACGGGCGCCCCTCCCGCATCTGCAACGACTGTTGCTGGCCGTACTTCAGGTGAGTGAAGTAGTCGCCATTGGTGCCGAGCACCCGGAAGCCCTTGTGAGAATCCCCGAGGGAGAGGGGAATGGTCCAGGCGATACCGGGACGCTGCTTGATGGCCTGATAGGTGTCCCAGCCCACGTTGTTGGTGGGGTTGCCGATGCGAAACACCGAGTAGAGCAAGAGGTTCACCTGGCCGGATCGGGCGCCGACGATGAGATCGGTGCCGGAGACGGTGTTGGCGAAGCTCTCGCGCGCCTCGGTGCGCACCCGCTCCACCCCGAGCAGCAGGGTGACGCTGATGGCCACGGCCAAGAGGGTGAGCCCGGCGGTGAGGCGGCGGGCCCAGAGACTTTGCAGGGCGAGTTTCAGCATGGCGACCTCCGCATCCTGGATGGCTGGCAGCCTGCCTGTGCGGGCGCGCGTGGGCAGAGGTTCTGGTTAGCAGATCTCATCATGCCGCCCTCCGGTTGAGCTGTTGCAGGTTTTCCACCCGGGGGAAGAGGGGCTCGAGATAGGGGTCGTGACTGACGAAGATGAGGGTCGAGCCCCGTTTGTCGCACTCCTCGAACAACAGCTTGATGAAGGCGGCCCTGTTGTCGGTATCGAGCGCCGAGGTGGGCTCGTCGGCGATCACCAGGGGCGGCGAGCCGATCAGCGCCCGGGCTGCGGCGACCCGCTGCTGTTGGCCGATGCTCAAGGCATGGACCGGCCTGTGCAGCGCCTCATCCGGCAACTGCAACTCTCCCAGCAGGCGACGGGCTTCCTGTTCTGGACTGCCGCGCAGGCGGGATCGTTTCTGTGGGGAGAAGCTGAGCGCCGTAGTGACATTATCCAGCACGGATAAAAAAGGCAGCAGATTGAACTGCTGGAAGATGTAACCCAGATTGGCCGCCCGGAAGTGATCACGGGCACGGCCGGAGAGCTGGGCCAGGGGTTGGCCCAGCACCTCCAGGGTGCCGTGGTTGGCGGTCTGGATCCCGGCAAGCAGCCCGAGCAGGGTCGACTTGCCGGAGCCCGAAGGCCCCTTGATAAACACCCGCTCCCCTTGCGCGATACGCAGGGCGGGCAGATCGAGTACAGCCTCGCCACCTGGCCAGGCGAAGGCCAGATCGCGGATCTCAACCACGGCGTTGTTCATGGGATCACCAGCTCAGCTTGTAGGCGGACGGGGTCAGCTCGGCCGCGGTCTGGCCGGTGGGCAGGATGCCCTGCACGCTCAGCTTCTCCAGGCTCGGGTAGACGGTAAAGAGGGTGGCCTCCAGCCCGGTCAGCTTGGCCGGGGCCGCGCAGGTGTAGGTGTACATGGCGCCCATATCGGCGTGGCCGTCTTCGTGGTGGTGCTCATCCTTGGCGCCGTCAGCCTTGTCATGGTCGTGATCATGGTCATGATCGTCCTTGGGGGCATTGAGCTCCTGCTGGGTCAGGGTGCAACCGGCGGCGGGATCGAGGCGGAACAGGGCATCCGGCTGCTTGAGCTGGGTCATTGCCTTGGCATATTGCGCCTTCTCCGCATCGTTCTTGGCGGCGTGTTCGAAGCCCACCAGATCGGCGGCGGGGGCCTGCAGCTCGATCATCAGCTGGTTGCCATCGAGCACCAGATTGAGGTGGCCGTGACCATGCTCGTGGGCACCGTGACCGTGACCGTGACTCTCGTGTTCATCGTGATTCGCTTGTGCGCCAAAGGCGGCGGCCGCCAGCAACAGGGTGACTGCTTTCATCGTGATTCCTTTTAAAACCATTGATCGTTAAGGGAAATGTTTAAATGGTGAAACGCTGAAGCAGGGGAGGGGCACGGATGCTGTAGTGAGGGGTATCCAGACTCGAGATGCGGGTGATCTCGGTGGAGAGGGGTTGGTAGGCGACAAAGGGGTGGGCTGGGGCAAGGGAGTTGGGGGTCAGGGCCAACTTGCCATCCAGGTGGAGGGCGCAGATGAGGCAATGGTGGCTGTGATCGGGCAGATCAGCTTCCAGCGGATGCTGTGCCAGTGCCGGTTGCAACCACAACCAGCCCAGCAGCAGCAACCAGATTTTCAGCTTGGTACGACCCATAGACCCTTTTGGAAAGGGCGCCATCAGCGCCCCTTCTCTCTGATTCAGAGATGGGACTTGATGAGCCCCATCACCTTGGTGATGTCGGTGGCATCGAGCTGGCCATCTTTGGCGAACAGCACCTTGCCTTCTTTATCCAGCAGTACGATGGCCGAACTCTCCGGCGCGAGCGCCCAGGCGTTACGGGCCATGCCCTTGGCATCCAGTATCAGCGCGGACCAGGGGAACTCTTTCTTGGTGTCTTCGGCACTGCTCTTCACGAAGCCGGAGGTTCCCCAGATGGCGTCATTGCTGTTGATGATGGTGACCGTCTGGTACTGATCGTGGGGCAGTTTGGCCGCCTTGATCGCCTCGATCATGGGGGCATTGAGCTCCTTGGCACTGGAGCGACCCGCGATGTGCTGGATCAGAAATACCTTGCCGGTCAGCACCTGGCTCTGCCATGGCTGGTAGCTGATCTCTTTGTCCTTCAGCACCAGCTCACCCTTGTCACTGATATTGACCAGCGGCACTTGGGCGGATTCCTTGATGTTGTGGGCCATGACCAAGCTTGGCAGCAGCGCCAGGGTAAGTACGAGATGTTTCATCCTGATGACACTCCTTTGTTATGTTATAACGATTTTATGATTGAGGGAATGGGGTAGTACTCATCCTAAACTGATCGGATGTGTTTAAAAAGTGTTAAATGAAGTCGCAAATGATCAGGCGATGCTTCGTGTCAACGCAGAACGCTGGCTGGCGAGGGCGGCTAGAATGGCATGCAGCAGTTAATAATCAACCCGTTATTAACTGGTTTGAGGAGTCAAAGTCAGTAGAGCGGCTCGCTGACCAGCGGGATCTGGGCCATGGTCATCTGCTGGGCCAGCAGGGGGGAGCCGGTCAGCAAGACGTGGCGCTGATTGTCGATCACCACGGTATCCCCCTTCAGTCCGCTGTCGGCCGTGATGGCGAGCCAGGCTGGGGAGACGCTGCCGATGCTGATGTTCGGGTAGATGATGCTGAGCATATATTGCGGCGCCAGCTCGGCCAGGAGGCTGGCCATCAGCAGCGCCTTCTCGTCGCTGTCGGCCTTGTTGTCCTGCAGCGCCTGCAAGGGCGGGGCGAAGTGGTCCATCTGTTCCGGTGGGGTGGGGATGGCGTTCAACCACTCCTGCAGCAGGTTGATGCTGGTGGCCAGATCCTTGGCCGAGAACTGCTGGGCAAGCGGCTTCAGATCCCCCTTGAATTGATAGAATAACTGGGAATAATTGGGTCTCACACAGGGCAGTTTACGATTGGCCGGATGAACGCAGGGCAGCACCCGCATCTGGTAGAAGGCATCTTCCTGATACTGCTGATAGGCCTGCCAGAACTGGGTCGACTCCAGGCTGTCGTCGTGCAGGGTAAACGCCTGCTCCAGGTTGCGGAATTTGGTGGCGGTTTCGGGGCTGCTCTGATTGATCTGGTTGATGCTGCTGTAAAGCCGCGGGCTGATGTAGGAGTAGAGCGTCTCCAGCGGAAAGTTGAGGGAGGTGTCGATCAGCGTCATCTCGTGACGACTGGCGGAGATGACGCGCTCATCCGTGCTTAGCTGCAGGTGTTTCTGCTGGCCGTCGGCAGACTGCCATTGCCAGCTGAAGTTGACCTCGTGGGCGGCGGCTGAGCCAAGTGCCAGACTCCACAGCAGAGCTTGTGCCAGTTTCATGATGCTGCATCCTGCGCCGGGTAATACTAAACAACTAGGTTAGGCGGCAGAATTTGGATTGTTCCAATTGCACATAAGTTGGTAATGATTTGATAAGGCTTTAAATTTAATTTTGAAAATAAGTCACACGGGGAACCACCATGAAAGCTGTCGCCACCTTCTTTCTGCTATTGCTCTCGTTGCCGGCGGCAGCGGGTCAGGTTTTCGTCAATCAGGGCATGTCCACGGCCGACACCTTTGCCCTGCGGGATCAGCTGGCGCGGGAACATGAATGGCAGGAGTGGCTGCGTTTCCAGCAGGCGGTCAAGTGGCTGGAGGTGTTGCCGGTCAACTGCGATCTGGTGGGGGGAGCGGGTGGGGATTACCGCTGTGGTGACAGCTACTATCGCCCCTATCGGCAGAATGGGCGCGACCTCTATATCCAGGGTGATCCGCCGGGCTCACGTTCGCAAAGTCACATAAAAAAGGCGCCATGAGGCGCCTTTTTTGCGAGGGATACGCTTACTTGGCGGCAGCGTAACGCTCGGCGGAGGTGACGATCTCGGCTTCGGCGGCAGCCTTGTCGCCCCAACCTTCAACCTTGACCCACTTACCTGCTTCCAGCTCTTTGTAGCGCTCGAAGAAGTGCTGGATCTGGGCTTTCAGCAGCTCGGGCAGATCGTTCACATCCTTGATGTGATCGTATTGCTTGGTCAGCTTGGAGTGCGGCACGGCCACGATCTTGGCATCTTCGCCAGACTCGTCGGTCATCTTCAGCACGCCGACCGGGCGGCAGCGAATGACGGAGCCAGCCAGCAGCGGATAAGGAGTCGGTACCAGCACGTCGACCGGATCCCCATCCAGAGACAGGGTGGCGTTCACGTAGCCGTAGTTGCACGGGTAGAACATGGGGGTGGACATGAAGCGGTCAACGAAGATGGCACCGCTGTCCTTGTCGACTTCGTATTTGATCGGATCGGCATTCTGCGGGATCTCGATGATGACGTAGATGTCGTCGGGCAGGCTCTTGCCAGCCGGTACCAGGTTCAGGCTCATGACGTTTCCTTTGAGTGTTTGAGTCAAGTTTGCAGGCCGATATTATAGCGATGTCGCATCAAATGACCATATTTCAAGGGCAGTGCGACAGAGTTGGCTGCAGCCGGTCAGCTTGGGTCTGCCAAATTGGCGCCATCTTGCTAGAATGCTCGCTCTCTCTACAGGAACGGGAAGCGGTATGCATATTCACATCCTCGGTATCTGCGGCACCTTCATGGGCGGCGTCGCCGTGCTGGCCAAGCAGCTGGGTTATAGAGTCACGGGCTCCGATGCCAACGTCTATCCCCCCATGAGCACCCAGCTCGAGCAGCAGGGCATCGAGTTGACCGAAGGCTATGACCCGTCCCAGCTCGATCCGGCGCCGGATCTGGTGGTGGTCGGCAACGCCATGAGCCGTGGCAACCCTTGCGTGGAATATGTGCTGGATCGCAACCTGCCTTATATCTCGGGCCCGCAGTGGCTGCTCGAGCATGTGCTGAAAGATCGCTGGGTGCTGGCCGTGGCGGGCACCCATGGCAAGACCACCACCGCCAGCATGCTGGCCTGGGTGCTGGAGTACGCCAAGCTGGAGCCCGGTTTCCTCATCGGTGGCGTGCCGGGCACTTTCCCGGTTTCCGCCCGCCTGGGGGACGCCCCCTTCTTCGTCATCGAGGCGGACGAGTATGACTGCGCCTTCTTCGACAAGCGCTCCAAATTCGTGCACTACCATCCGCGCACCCTGATCATGAACAACCTGGAATTCGACCACGCGGACATCTTCCCGGATCTCGCCGCCATCCAGCGCCAGTTCCACCACCTGATGCGCACCGTGCCGAGCAATGGCCGGGTGCTGTTCCCCCAAGCCGATCACAACCTCAGGGTCGTGCGCGAGATGGGCTGCTGGAGCGAGGTGGAGCTGGTGGGTCAGGACGACGCCAAGTGGAAGGCGGTCAAGCTGGCGGACGACGGCTCCGCCTTCGAGGTGTGGCTGGACGGCGCCAAGCAGGGCGAGGTGCACTGGGAGTGCATCGGCGAACACAACGTCAGCAATGGCCTGATGGCCATCGCCGCCGCCCGTCATGCCGGTGTCATGGTGGAGCACGGGATCAAAGCTCTGTGCCAGTTCAAGTCGCCGAAACGGCGGATGGAGCTCAAGGGTGAGGTGGCGGGGATCAGCGTCTATGACGACTTCGCCCACCACCCGACCGCCATCGACACCACACTGGGTGGCCTGCGTGCCAAGGTGGGCAAGGCCCGCATCCTGGCAGTGCTGGAACCACGCTCCAACACCATGAAGCTCGGGGTGCACAAGCAGGAGCTGGCCGCCTGCTTCGACGGCGCCGACGAGGTGTTCTTCTTCCAGCCGTCCAACATCGGCTGGGATCTGGGGGAGGTCACTGCCCACATGCGCCGTCCGGCGACCGTGTTCGGCGAGCTGGATGCCCTGATCGAGCGGCTGGTGGCCGAGAGCCGTCCGGGCGATCATATTCTGATCATGAGCAACGGCGGTTTTGGCGGCATTCACGACAAGCTGCTTGCCCGCCTCCAGCAAAAGATCGCGAACTAGCATGGATAAACAGATCACTCTGGCGCTGACGGGCGCCTCCGGCGCTCCTTATGCCCTGCGGCTGCTCCAATGTCTGGTACAAGCCGATTATCGGGTCTATCTGCTGGCCTCCTCGGCCGCCCGGGTGGTGCTCAAGACCGAGCAGCGGGTGGATTGGCCGGGGTCACCCAAGGAGCTGTCCGCCTACCTCTGTCGCCAATATGGCGCAAAAGAAGGGCAGATAGTGGCCTGCGGCAAGGAGGAGTGGTTCTCGCCGGTGGCCTCGGGCTCGGCGGCGCCGAAACAGATGGTGGTCTGCCCCTGCTCCATGGGCACCGTCTCCGCCATTGCCAACGGCGCCTCCGACAACTTGCTGGAGCGGGCGGCGGATGTGGTGATCAAGGAGCGCGGCCAGCTCATCCTGATGCCACGGGAGAGCCCCTTCTCCGCCATCCATCTGGAGAACATGCTGAAACTGGCGCGGCTAGGGGTGACCATCATGCCGGCGGCGCCTGGTTTTTATCACGAGCCCAAGAGCATCGAGGATCTGGTGGACTTCATGGTGGCGCGGATCCTCGACCATCTGGGGATAAAGCAGGATCTGACCCAACGCTGGGGTTATGCCCAGCCCTGAGCCGGGTAGAGGGCAGACAAACAAAAGCGGCGCCGACCTGAACAGTCCGGCGCCGCTTTTTATTGGCGAGGCGGGTTATGCAGCCTGAATGGGGGCCGTCACATATTTGAACAGAAAATCGGTCACCTCTTCCCGGGACGGGCGTTGAGGTTGATTGATCATCTGCATCATGACATAGCCAAACCCGGTCAGGGAGCGGGCCAGATCCTGCGCCGACAGCACGCTCTGGATCTCGCCACTGTCCATGGCGGCTTGCAGGTGGGGCGCGATGCGTTCCAGCGCCTTGTCCAGCAAGCGGGTATAGCGAGGCCATACCTCTTCGCGTACCGATGAGCTCCACTCCAGCCAGATACTGGCGTGATCTGGCTGATCATAGGCCGCATCGACAAACAGTTTCACGTGGCGGTGGATGCTGTCCCTGACTGGACCCTGGCCACTGTATGCCTGCTCGAGGATCTGTTGCACAAAGCCTTCGATCTCGGCCAGTACTTCATCGACCAGTTCTTCACGGGTGTTGAAGTAGTTGAACACGGTCGCGACCGATACCTTGGCCTGCTCGGCAATCTCGGCATGCCCCGCACGGCCGATGCCGCGACGGGAGAACACCTCGATGGCACATTCCATCAATTGATCACGGCGAGCCTCCGGCGAGAGCCGGGTCCGACGTCTTATTTCTGCGCGTGGTTCCATAGTTTTTTCATCTAATAGTTATTGATTATGGTGTTTATAGTATTGTCACCGATAATGCCAAAAGGCTCGCTAACTCTATCAATTAAAATAAGCCGATAAAAGCATCACGTATGCCTGACGCCCTCCGGTTGGAATGGTAGAATCTTCGGTTTTGATGTTAATGAACGGCCAATAACCCTTTGGCCATTAATGGAGTATGTGATGAAACACATTGTCGAGGTGATGATCTCCGAGGCCGACGTGGCCGCCCGGATCGCCAAACTGGGTGAAGAGATCACCGCCCGTTATCAGGGTTCGGATGAAGTGGTCATGATCGGCCTCTTGCGCGGCTCCTGCGTCTTCCTGGCCGATCTGTGCCGTCAGACCCAGCTGCCCGTCACCCTGGATTTTATGACCGCCTCCAGCTATGGCTCCGGTATGCACAGCACCCGTGACGTGCGCATCCTCAAAGATCTGGATGATGACATCAAGGGCAAGGATATCGTGATCGTCGAAGACATCATCGATACCGGTTACACCCTCAACAAGGTGCGCGAGATCCTCTCCCTGCGTGAACCCAAGTCCCTGGCCATCTGCACCCTGCTGGACAAACCGTCCCGCCGTGAAGTACAGGTGCCGATAGACTGGGTAGGCTTCGCCATTCCGGATGAATTCGTGGTGGGTTGTGGTATCGACTACGCCCAGAAATATCGTAACCTGCCGTTCATCGGCAAGGTTGTTCCGCAAGAATAAGCAAGGCTCGGAAGTGGCAAAGGCAGTATGGTGGTCCGCCATCACTGTCAGCAGGCGGCCTTGGCCGCCTTTTCTGTCTCGAGATGGGCGCATCATCCATCACAGGGGTTGCAATGAACGCATTGGAAATCACCGGCCTGAAAAAGACCTATCAGGGGGGCGTCGAAGCCCTTAAGGGCATAGATCTTACCGTCAAGCAGGGGGATTTCTTCGCCCTGCTCGGTCCGAACGGGGCGGGCAAGTCCACCACCATCGGCATCATCAGCTCACTGGTGAACAAGAGCGCCGGCAAGGTGAAGGTGTTCGGCTACGACATCGATGGCCAGCTGGAGCAGGCCAAGGCCCAGCTCGGCCTGGTGCCCCAGGAATTCAACTTCAGCATGTTCGAGAAGGTGAGCCAGATCATCACTCACCAGGCCGGCTTCTACGGCGTGCCGAGCGGCGAGGCCAAGGTGCGCGCCGAAAAGTACTTGCGCCAGCTCGATCTGTGGGACAAGCGCGACATGCCGGCCCGCACCCTGTCCGGTGGCATGAAGCGCAGGCTGATGATAGCCCGTGCCCTGATGCATGAACCCAAGCTGCTGATCCTGGATGAACCGACTGCGGGGGTGGACATCGAGATCCGCCGCTCCATGTGGCAGTTCCTGCAACAGCTCAACGAGCAGGGCGTCACCATCATACTCACCACCCACTATCTGGAAGAGGCGGAGATGCTGTGCCGCAATATCGGCATCATCGACAAGGGCCGCCTCATCGAGAACACCAGCATGAAGAACCTGCTGGGCAAGCTGGGGCGGGAGACCTTCATGCTGGACCTGGCCCCGGGATCGGCCATGCCGAACGTGCCTGAATTCCAGGGCCGCATGCAGGATGAACGTACCCTGGAGGTGGAGCTGGACAAGAGCCAGTCCCTCAACAGCCTGTTCGAACAGCTCTCGGCCCAGGGGGTGCAGGTGCAGAGCATGCGCAACAAGGCCAACCGGCTGGAAGAGCTGTTCGTCAATCTGGTGGAAGAGGGCCGCAAGGCATGAAGACCAACCCTAATTGCATCACCCTGGTGGAAGAGAGTCACAGCGCATGAACGCCAACACCTATTACATCGCCTTCAAGAGCATCCTGACCAAGGAAGTGGTCCGCTTCACCCGGATCTGGCTGCAGACCCTGGTGCCACCGGCCATCACCATGAGCCTCTACTTCGTCATCTTCGGCAACCTTATCGGGTCGCGTATCGGTGACATGGGGGGCTTCAGCTACATGGAGTTCATCGTGCCCGGCCTCATCATGATGTCGGTCATCACCAACGCCTACTCCAACGTCGCCTCCTCCTTCTTCAGCGCCAAGTTCCAGCGCAACGTGGAGGAGCTGCTGGTGGCGCCGGTGCCGAACTACGTCATCATCGCCGGCTATGTAGGCGGCGGCGTGGCCCGTGGACTCTGCGTTGGCCTCATCGTCACCCTGGTGTCGCTGTTCTTCGTGCCGCTGCAGATCCACCATTTGTTCAGCGTCTGCTTCACCGTACTGCTGACCGCCATCCTGTTCTCCCTGGCAGGGCTCATCAATGCGGTGTTCGCCAAGACCTTCGACGACATCAGCATCATCCCGACCTTCGTGTTGACGCCGCTCACCTACCTTGGCGGGGTCTTCTACTCCATCAGCCTGTTGCCCCCCTTCTGGCAGGGGGTCTCCCAGGTGAACCCCATCATCTACATGGTGAACGCGTTCCGTTACGGCTTCCTTGGCATCTCGGACGTGCCGCTCGGCACCGCCTACCTCATCATCATCGGCTTCATCGTGGTGTTCTACGCCCTGGCCTGGTGGCTCATCTCCCGTGGCACCGGCCTGCGGCACTGAGTATTCGAACCATGAAAAAGGCGCCTACGGGCGCCTTTTGTTTTGTGGACGTAATGGAGTCAGAGGACGGGGGCGTCGTAGGCTTCGGGCTCGTCGCTGTAAACGCAGACGTTCCATTTGGCCGCCAGGCCGTCATCGGCGAGGCAGTAACGCTCGAAGAAGGCCTTGATCTCGGCCCGCTGACAGTGGGCCTCGAAGCTCGCCATGTCGCGCCAGACCTCGTTGAACACGATGGGGAAGCTATCCCCTTCGGCGAAGGGGCTCGGGATGCGGCGGGTGACTATGTATTGCTGGCAGCCATCCTCGCGCAGGGTGTTGGGCTCCAGTCCCTGCAACACCTGGAACAGCGCCTGCTCCTGACCGGCCTTGGGCTGGAACTGGGCGATGCAATAAACCTTCTTGGACATCTCTTTCTCCTTGTCGGGACCTGTCAGGCCCCGAGCGTGACCACACAATTGTCGATGAGGCGGGCCTTGCCCAGATAGGCGGCCATCAGGATCACCAGCCGCTCGCTGGCCTCGGTGGCGGATTCGAGCGTATCGGCATCGACGATGTCGATGGCGTCGGTCCTGAAGCCGGCGTTATCGAGGCGCTGACTGGCCTGGGCCACCAGGGAGGGCAGGTGGTGATCCCCGGCCTCAATCTGCTCGGCTATCCAGTTCATGGTGCGTGCGAGCTCGGGGGCCAGCGCCCGCTCGCTCTCGGTGAGGTAGCCGTTGCGCGAGGAGAGCGCCAGCCCGTCCTCGGCCCGCACGGTCGGCACGCCGACGATCTGGACCGGCATGGCCATGTCGGCCACCATCTTGCGGATCAGCGCCAACTGCTGGTAATCCTTCTGACCGAAGCAGGCCACGTCCGGCTGCACCAGATTGAACAGCTTGGTGACGACGGTGCTGACGCCGCGGAAATGGCCGGGGCGCAGCGCGCCCTCCAGCAGGCCGGAGAGGCCGGGCACCTCCACGAAGGTCTGGCTTGCCAGCCCATGGGGGTACATCAGCTCCGGGGTCGGGGTGAACACCAGATCCACCCCGGCGGCGCGCAGGGCGGCGCAGTCCTGTTCCAGGGTGCGCGGGTAGTTGGTGAGATCCTCGGCCTTGTCGAACTGCAGGGGGTTGACGAAGATGCTGACGACCACCTTCTCACCGTGGCTGCGGGCCTCGTTGACCAGGGTCAGGTGGCCCTGATGAAGATTGCCCATGGTGGGCACGAATGCGATGGCACGGCCTTCGCGACGCCATTGATTGATCTGCTCACGCAGCGCGACGGGATTATTAACGACCAACATCAAGAGTTCACCTTCAGATACTTCAAAGAGAGACAAAATCGACCAGTTAAGAATGACGAAGCGGGGGCCTATGCCCCCGCTATTGCCCTGAGGCGTGCAATCAGTTGAAGCAGTGTTCGGGGCCGGGGAAGGTGCCCTCGCTGACCTGCTTCACATAGAGGCGGATGGCGGCATGCATGTCACCGGTCTCGGCCAGGAAGTTCTTGGTGAACTTGGGCACATAGCCGGAGGTGATGCCGAAGGCATCGTGCATGACCAGGATCTGGCCATCGGTGGCGGGGCCGGCCCCTATACCGATCACCGGGATGCGCAGCGCCTTGGTGATGCGATCGGCCAGGGCAACTGGCACGCATTCGAGCACCAGCAGCTGGATACCGGCAGCTTGCAGCTCGAGCGCATGGCGATACATTTCCTGGGCCTGGAACTCGTCGCGACCCTGGATCTTGAAGCCACCAAACACGTGCACGGATTGCGGTGTCAGGCCGAGGTGACCGCAGACCGGCACGCCGTTACGCGTCAGGTGGCGGATGCTGTCACACAGCCAGTCGCCCCCTTCCATCTTCACCATGCGGGCACCGGCGGCCATCAGGCGGGCGGCATTCTGGTAGGTCTGCTCGGGGGTGGCGTAGCTCATGAACGGCATGTCGCTGACCACCAGCGCCTTGCTGGTGCCACGCACCACGCAGCGCGTGTGGTAGACCATCTCATCCATGTTGACGCCCAGGGTGTCTTCACCTCCCTGCAGCACCATGCCGAGGGAATCACCGATGAGCAGCACCTGAGCGCCTTCGTCGTCGAACAGCTTGGCGAAGCTGGCATCATAGGCGGTGATGGCGGTGATTTTTTGCCCGTCCTGCTTCATTTTCAACAGGCTGGTGGTGGTTATCTTGCTCATAACGTTGCTCCTACTCCTCTACTCACCCGTGGCGCAGGCAAGGATCGCGAGACCATTGCGCGGGCAGCGGGCAACCAGTTCGGTGAGTGGGGTGCCGCAGGGCAGCACCAGGGCGGGTGCGAGCTCGGCAAGGGGGAGCAGGACAAACTCCCGCTCCTTCATGCCGTAGTGGGGAACGGTCAGGCGTTCATGCTGGATGACTTGCTCGCCGTACAGCAGCAGATCCAGATCCAGGGTTCTTGGCCCCCAACGCTCGTCCTTGCGCACACGTCCCTGTTCCAACTCGATTTTCTGCAGTTGATCCAGCAAGGCGAGGGGGCCGAGCCGGGTATGAAGTCGCACCACGGCATTGACGTAGTCCGGCTGGTCCGCAGGGCCCATGGGGCGGCTGCCGTAAAGTTGCGAGGCCTGTTGCAGCTCGGATTCCGGCAGCATCGCCAGGGCAGCGATGGCACGCCGGGCCTGGGCAATGGGATTGCCCAGGTTGGAGCCGATGGCAACGAAGGCCTCGATCATCAGAGTATCACTCGGCCGCTTTCGGTTTGCGGCGGCGGGGGCGACGGCGATTGCGGCTGTTGGTGCCACGTTTCTCACCGTCCCCGCTGTGCGGCTCAGCCGCCGGGGCGCGTTCACCGCTCGCCGGGCGACGGGTCGCTTCCCGTTGCAGCTGCGGGCGCACATCCGGATTGGAGGCCACGTAGCGCTCCCACCAGCTGGCAAGCTCGCCGAGGCCCCGTTCGACCCGGTTGCGCAGCAACAGGAAGTCAAAGGCCGCACGGAACTTCGGATGCTCCATGGCGCGCTCGGGGTGACGACCCTGGCGACGGGTCAGTCGCTGTTGCAGCGCCCAGATGTCCCGCACGTCCGTGGTGAAGCGGCGCGGCACGGCGATGATCCGTACCTGGGCGTCCAGCACCTCGTTGATGGCCAGCATGAAGGCATCGTGCCAAGGCAGGCCGCTCTCGTTTTCCAGCACTCGGGCACGGGCCTCGACGGCGCCCCACAGCAGGGTGGCGTAGAGGAAGGCCGGGTTGACCCGCTTGTCTTCACGGACCCGGTTGTCGGTGTCCATCAGCGCCTGCTCGATGAACTGCTCGAACGGCGAGCTGCCGTGCGGGGTGAGCAGGGCGGCGACCTGCGGGAACAGCGGCTGGAACAGCCCGTATTCCCTCAGCAGTTTGTAGGTCGCGAGGCCATCGCCGGCCAGGAACAGCTTGAGGGTCTCCTCAAACAGGCGCGCGGCCGGGATGTCCTGCAGCAGCGGCGCCAGCTCCTTGATGGGGGCGGCGGTGCGCGGGCTGATGGTCATGTCCAGCTTGGCGGCGAAGCGCACGGCACGCAGCATCCGCACAGGATCTTCCCGGTAGCGTGTCTCGGGGTCACCGATCAGCTCCAGCTTGCGCTGGGCGAGATCCTCGATGCCACCCTCGAAGTCGTGCAGGGTGAAGTCCTTGGCACTGTAGTAGAGGGCGTTGACGGTGAAGTCGCGGCGCTCGGCATCTTCTTCGATGGTGCCGTAGACGTTGTCACGCAGCAGCATGCCTTCATCAGACTGGGCCGACACGTGCTTGCTGGTATTGACCTGATGGTGGTGACCACGGAAGGTAGCCACTTCGATCACGTCACGACCAAAGACGATGTGGGCCAGGCGGAAACGACGGCCGATCAGGCGGCAGTTGCTGAACAACGCCTTGATCTGCTCCGGCGTGGCATCGGTGGCGATGTCGAAATCCTTTGGCGTTCTCCCGAGCAGAATATCCCGGACGCCACCACCCACCAGGTAGGCTTCGTAGCCCCCCTTGTTCAGGCGGTAGAGCACCTTGAGCGCATTCTCGCTGATCTCTTTGCGCGAGATGGGGTGCTGGTCACGGCTCAAGGTTCGGCGTTGACCGGCGACACGGGCTGGAATGGGAGACTCCATCGACTGCTCGCCGTCTTCCTTGCCGAGCACCTTGCGGCAAAAGTTTGCGATCTGGGAAAAAATGGTACACCTCTTCATGACTTCAAATTGACGGGAGGCCAAAAAATAGCGGCCTATCATAGCTCAGCCCTGACCAAATGAGAAACGGTGTGGTCTGCTCACTTGGTTTGGGCCTGCTTATCGGGATCCCATGACGATCTTTTGCTGGCGAGGGACTTGTGCCAGCCGCCAGTGGGCGATAGCCCAGGCGATGATCTCATCGACCTCGCCTTCTCTGAGTTCTGGCGGAGGACGTTGACCGAGAAACGCGAGCGCCTGCCACAGGGCCGGCCTGACGTCATCCAGCGCCAGTGCCGGCGCATGGTTCTGCTTGGACAGCTTGTTGCCATCGGCCAGCACCGCCAGCGGCAGGTGCACCCAGCCGGGCACCGTGGCTCCCAGGGTCTGGTAGAGCGCAATCTGGCGCACCGTGGGTTCCAGCAGATCGGCGCCGCGCACTATCTCGGTGATACCGCTGTCCATGTCATCCACCACCACCGCCAGGTTATAGGCGTAGAGCCCGTCCCGGCGGCGGACGATGAAGTCTTCCTCCGCGAGCCCGGCGGACACGATTATCTCGCCTTGCAGCCCATCGTCGAAGCGGTAGACGGGATGAGGCTGGCGCAGTCGGGCGGCGCAGTCTTGTGGGCTCAGCCCCAGCTCACGGCAGTGGCCGTAATACAGGCCGCCGCTGGCCATGATCTCGCGCCGGGTGCAGCGGCACCAGTAGAGCGCCCCTACCTGGTAGAGTTGCTCGATGATCTCGTCATAACGGGCGTGGCGTCGGCTCTGGAACATCGGCTCCCCATCCCAGTGCAGGCCGTGAGCCTCCAGGGTCTGGAGGATGAGGCTGCTGGCTCCCGCCATCTCTCGCGGCGGATCTATGTCTTCGATCCGCACCAGCCAGCGCCCTTGTTGCGATCTGGCCTGCAGGAAGCTGCCAAGGGCCGCCACCAGGGAGCCAAAGTGAAGCGGACCCGAGGGGGAGGGGGCGAAGCGGCCTATATAAGGACGAGGCTGGGAAGGGGGAACTGGGTTCACGGGCGTGGCGATTCGGGCAAGGGGTACATTGAGGCAGCATTTTGGGACGCTGCGGCCAAAAGCTCAATAAAAAAGGGAGCTCGCAGGCCCCCTTTTGTGCATCTGGACGGTCGGCATCAGCCAGCCATCTGCTTTTCCTTGATCTCGGCCAGCGTCTTGCAGTCGACACAGAGGTCTGCAGTCGGACGGGCCTCGAGACGACGAATGCCGATTTCGATACCGCAGTGTTCGCAGTAACCAAAGTCGTCTTCTTCGAGCAGCAGCAAGGTCTTCTCGATCTTCTTGATCAGCTTGCGTTCGCGGTCGCGGGTCCGCAGTTCGAGAGCAAACTCTTCTTCCTGCGCAGCGCGATCGACTGGATCCGGGAAATTGGCAGCCTCATCCTTCATATGGTCAACGGTGCGGTCAACTTCCTGCATCAGTTGGTTGCGCCAGGCTCCCAGGATCTTGCGAAAATGTACCTTCTGTTGGTCATTCATGTACTCCTCACCGGCTTTGACCTGGTAAGGCTCTACACCCGCAATGGCCAGGGGGCCCAGAGATTTCCTGTTTTCGCCTGTTGGCATGCCCTGTCTCCTAATTCAGCACGCTACCCGTGCCATCCGTAAATTGAGGGCCGTATCTATAGCAGAAGGGTTAACCGGAGGCAAACAAGCCTTGCCAATTATGTTACCCACTCCAGTATTTATTCGCAGCCCTCGGGTCGCAGGTGGTCAGATTCAAATGGAATAAAACTCTGGGCCACCATGCCCTGCACCCCAACATGGGGGCGATAGCATAAAATTTCAACCCCTGCCGCCATTGCCTGCTCAACAAGCAGACTATAGTGCGGATCTATATGGGCTGCAGGACGCATCCGCTCAATCCCCGAGTGCAACACCATGAACAACAGCACGGCTCTGTGACCGGCCGCCTTCATGGCCATTAATTCACGCAAGTGCTTGGCGCCACGGCTGGTGACCGCATCGGGGAAGTAGCCCATGCCGGCCTGTTCCCGCTCATCCAGCAAGGTGACGGACTTCACCTCTATGTAACAGCGGGGCTTGTCATCGTCTTCCAGCAGCAGATCGATGCGGCTGTTCTCCTCGCCATATTTCACCTCGGTGCGCAGCCTGGCATAGCCCGTCAGCGGGGCGAGCAGCCCCTGTTCTATCAGCTCCCTGGCGATTTGATTCGCGCGCGCCGTGTTGACGCAGATGAAGTGCCCCGCCGGGCTCTCGGCGATCTCCCAACTGTGGGCCAGCTTGCGTTTGGGATTGCTTGATGTGGAGTACCAGACCCGGGTGCCTGGCAGGGCGCAGCCGGTCATGGCACCTGTGTTGGCGCAGTGGATGGTGATCTGCTCGCCGCTGTCGAGCAGGACGTCGGTCAGGAAGCGCTTGTAGCGGGCGATCAGTTGCCCGGACTGCAGGGGAGGATCGAAGATCATCGGCTTAGCTCCTCACTCTGCTGTGCTTTGTCTTTGGCGCGGGCCCGCAGCGGCCAGCAGGCCAGCGGCTCGTATTGCACTCCGTCCGGCGTGCTGGCGGATCGATAGAGGCAGAAGCGATCGGCGTGCAGCATGAAATCCGGTGCTGGCAGCTCGGCCGGGGCTTCGGCGGCCTTGCGCGACAGGGTGACGTGGGGGCGATAGCCCTGCTCGCCGTTGCCAAGTCCCAGCTTCTCGCCGTGGCGACGCAGCGCCCTGGCCAGCACGTTCAGCTCGTTCGGCCACTCGCTGGGCCCCACCCAGGCGGCCTTGGCGCGATTGAACCAGCCGGTCTGATCGAGCCGGACACTGAATGGCGGGCAGTGTTGCAGTTCGGCGGCCGCCATCAGCTGGACCAGGGTGGTCTCGTCGGCCTCCCCGAGAAAGGCCAGGGTCAGATGCAGGTTGATCTCCGGCACCGGCTGACCGGGCCAGGGACACCGCTCACGCCACGCGATCAGGGTGGGAGCCAGCTCGTGCAGAGGCAGGGCAAAGAAGAGTTTGGGCATGCGAGTCGTCGGTCCTCGTGGGCACAGTGGAATGGCCCATTCTATGGCAGCGAGCCGGCCCCTGTCTCGCCATCGCTGCCCGGCAATCCCTGGCTTATGGTGGCAACCGCCGTGTGGAAGCGCGCGCCGTAGCCTTAATGCCTGGGTTGTTGTGGTGCGCCTGCGACATCCGCTTATGGTCTTGGCGGATGCTATGGCAGAATGGACCCCGTTTTTAAGGTCGCCACAGAAGGTCTTCGCCGTTTTGTCCCAACTCCCCATCGTCTCGGTGCTGTCCGGGCTGTTTGATGCCATCGCTGCTCATCCGAGCGTGATCCTGCAGGCGCCCCCGGGCGCGGGCAAATCGACCCTGCTGCCGCTGGAGCTGGTGCGCCAAAACCGGCTGCCCGGTCGCATCATCATGCTGGAGCCCCGCCGTCTGGCGGCGCGCAACATTGCGAGCTTCCTGGCCCGTCAGCTGGGGGAGAAGGTGGGAGAGCGCATCGGCCTGCGGGTGCGCGGCGAGAGCCGTACCAGTGCACAGACCCGGCTCGAGATAGTGACAGAGGGGGTGCTGACCCGGATGTTGCAGCAGGATCCCGAGCTGACGGGCGTCTCCCTGGTCATCTTCGACGAATTTCACGAGCGCAGCCTGCATGCGGACACCGCGCTCGCCTTTGCCATCGAGAGTCAGCAAGGGCTGCGGGACGATCTCAAGCTGCTGATCATGTCCGCCACCCTGGATGGCATGGCGCTTGAGCGCCTGCTGCCGGATGCCCCCGTCATCCGCTCCGAGGGACGCGGCTTTCCCATCGACTATCACTATCGCCCCGCCAACCGTCAGCAGTGGCTGGAGCCGCAAGTCGGCGCCGTGGTGCTGGAGGCGCTGGCCAGTCATGCCGGCAGCGCCCTGGTGTTCCTGCCGGGGCAGGGGGAGATAGAGCGGCTGGCACAATGGCTGGAGGGGCGGTTGCCGGAGGACGTACGCCTCGCACCGCTCTATGGCCGCCTGGACATGGCGGCCCAGCAGGCCGCCATAGAGCCGGCCCCGGCGGGCCGTCGCAAGCTGGTGCTCACCACCAATGTGGCGGAGACCTCCCTCACCATAGAGGGGGTCTCCATCGTCATCGACAGCGGCCTGGAGCGGCGCGCCTCCTTCGACTTGAAGAGCGGCGTCACCCGGCTGGAGACCCGCCAGATCGCCAGGGCGTCCGCCACCCAGCGGGCGGGCCGCGCCGGCCGCCTCGGCCCCGGCGTCTGCTACCGGCTGTGGAGCAGTGAAGGGCAGGAGCGCCTCGCCGAGCAGAGCCCACCGGATATCCTGACCCAGGAGCTGACCGGCCTGTTGCTGGACGCCGCCCAGTGGGGCGCCAGGGTCGAGAGCCTGCCGCTGCTGGACATGCCTCCCGCCGCCGCCCTGGCCAGCGCCCAGCGGTTGCTGGTGGCACTCGGCGCCATGCGGCCGGAGGCGGATCGGCAACTCACCCCCGAGGGCAGAGCCATGGCGGCGTTCGGTACCCATCCCCGGCTCGCACGCCTGCTGCTGCGCGCGCGGGCGCTGGAGGCCGGGGGTCTGACAGGGATTGTCGCCGACGCGGCCTATCTGGTGGCGCTGCTGGAAGAGGATCTGCGAGGATCCGAGCGTCTCTCCGTGCTGTTCCATCGCCGGCAAGGAGCCCTGCGTCAGGGCGCCGCCCGCTGGTTCGAGCGCCTCGGCGCAAGGCCTGCGGTCGCCCAGGGTCAATGGCTCGGGCTGCTGTGCGCCCTCGCCTGGCCGGATCGGATCGGCAAGCTGCGCAGCGGTCAGCGTTATCAACTCAGTGGTGGGGTGAGCTGCGATCTGGTAGAAGGTCATCCCTGTCAGGGACAAGCGGCGATCGTTGCCGTGGAGATGGGGCAGAACGAGCGCGGCAGCCGCATCTTCATCGCCGAGCCGGTGGAGCTGGACGAGCTGGTGCGCCAACTGCCGGAGCTGGTGAGCGAGCGCCAGTGGTTCGACTGGGACGAGCGGGAGGAACGGGTGCGGGCCGAGCGCCAGCAGGTGATCGGCGAACTGGTGCTGAGCCAGCGGCCGCTGACGGATCTCTCCGACGAGCAGAAGGGGTGCTGCCTGCTGCAAGGGATCCGGCGCAAGGGGTTGCACGTGCTGCCCTGGGATGAGGGCAGCGAAGGGCTGCTGGCCCGGCTGCGCTGCGCCGCCGACTGGCTGCCGGACGAGGGCTGGCTGCCGGACGAGGGCTGGCCCGCCATGGATGAGGAGAGCCTGCTGGCGCGCCTCGAGGAGTGGTTGCTGCCCGCCCTCGCGGGCATGAGCCGGCTGGAGCAGCTCAAGCGCCTCAATCTGGTGGACATATTGCGCCAGTCCCTGCCCTGGCCGCTGCCGAGGCGGTTGGACGAGGCGCTGCCGAGCCACTTCACCGCTCCCACCGGCAGCCGGGTGCGCATTCGCTATGAGCCGGGACAGGCGCCGGTGATCCCGGTGCGTATCCAGGAGATGTTCGGGCAAGGCACCACCCCCTGCGTGGCCGATGGCCGGGTGCCCCTGGTGGTGGAGCTGCTCTCCCCGGCCCAGCGGCCGCTGCAGATCACCGCCGATCTCGCCGCCTTCTGGGCCGGCTCCTACGGCGAGGTGAAGAAAGAGATGAAGGGGCGCTATCCCCGCCACTATTGGCCGGACAATCCGCTGGAGGCGATGCCGACCAGGGTGACCAAGAAGAAGATGGGGATCTAACCCTGACCCTCTCCCGACGGGAGAGGGTGGTGAATCAATGATCACGCCACTCAGGCGACACAACGCATAACGACGAATAACAAAGAGGATTCATGGCAACCCAAAGACGCAAGAGCGCGCCCAAGAAGGCGGCGCCCAACCGCACCATATGGCGCAAGCTGTTCTGGCTTGGCTTCAAGCTCTCCCTGGTGGTGGGCGCCTTCATGGTGGTCTTCGGTATCTATCTCGATACCAAGGTGCGCGAGCGCTTCGACGGTGAGAAGTGGCAGCTGCCGGTGATGGTCTACAGCCGTCCGCTGGAGCTCTACCCCAGCCAGCGTCTCTCCCAGGCCCAGATGCTGCGCGAGCTCAGCATGCTGAGCTACAAGCAGGTGCGCCAGCCCCACACCCCGGGGGAATATGCGGTCAACGGCAATCGCATCGATCTCATTCGTCGTCCGTTCGCCTTCCATGACGGTGCCGATGCGGCGCGCGGCCTGCGCCTGAGCTTCAACGGTGCGCGGCTGGAGGGGATCCAGTCCCTCGAGAACCAGCGTCAGCTCGGTTATGCCCAGATGGACCCTGTCTTGCTGGACCGCCTCAACACCGAGGATCGGGAGGATCGTCTGCTGGTGCGTATCGCCGAGGTGCCGGACAGCCTGCTGGTGACCCTGCTCACCACCGAAGATAGAGACTTCTATCAGCACGGCGGCGTCTCGCCGGTGGCCATCATGCGTGCCATGGTGGCCAACGTGCTGGCCGGCCGCACGGTGCAGGGGGGCAGTACTCTCACTCAGCAGCTCGCCAAGAACTTCTTCCTGACCCGCGAGCGCAGCCTGTGGCGCAAGGCGCAGGAAGCCTATATGGCGGTACTCATCGACTATCGCTACAGCAAGGACGAGATCCTGGAGGCCTACCTCAACGAGGTCTATCTGGGGCAGAACTTCTCCCAGGGGGTCTATGGCTTCGGGCTCGCCTCCTACTTCTACTTCGGCATCCCGGTCAACGAGCTGGACATCGATCAGGTGGCCCTGCTGGTGGGCATGGTGAAGGGGCCTTCCTATTACGATCCCTGGCGCTTCCCCGAGCGGGCCAAGGCACGCCGGGATCTGGTGCTCAAGTTGCTGATGGATCACGGCAGCCTGACCCAGCCGGAATATGAACTGGCCAGCAAGCAGCCGCTCGGCATCATCACCCGGGGCCAGATGAGCTATGGTCGCACCCCGGCCTTCATGGGCCTGCTCAAGCGCGAGATCCAGAGCCGCTTCGGCCCGGATCTGCTCAAGCAGTCCGGCCTCAAGATCTTCACCAGCCTGGATCCCATCGCCCAGCACGCCGCCGAGCAGGCGGTGGAGTCCGGTCTGGCCACCATCGAGAAGCAGCGTGGCAAGAAGAAGCTGGAGGCGGCCATGGTGGTCTCCGACTGGCACAAGGGCGAGGTGGTCGCCATGGTGGGGGGGCGGGATCCGCGCTACGCCGGCTTCAACCGGGCGCTGGATGCCCGCCGCCAGATCGGCTCCCTGGTCAAACCTGCGGTCTATCTGACCGGCCTCTCCAACGGCCTGACCCTGGGCACGCCGCTGAAAGATCAGCCGATCCGCATCCGTGGTCAGGACGGCCAGATCTGGACGCCCCAGAACTACGATCGCAAGTTCCGCCAGAGCGTGCCGCTGATGGAGGCGCTGGCCAGCTCCCTCAACGTGCCGACCGTCAACCTCGGCCTGCAGGTAGGCCTGGACAAGGTGGTGGACACCCTGCACAAGCTCGGCGTCTCCCAGGAGATCCAGCCCTATCCGTCCCTGGTGCTGGGGGCTGTGGCCCTGTCGCCGATGGAGGTGAACCAGATGTACCTGCCCATCGCCAACCAGGGGCTGACCCAGCCGCTGTCGGCCATTCGCGCCGTGGTGAACAGCGATGGCAGCCAGCTCTATCAGCACGATGAGGCCGCCAAGCGGGTGACGGATCCCCAGGCGAGCTGGCTGACCCTGTTCGCCATGACCAAGACGGTGAGCCAGGGCACGGCCCGCGCCCTGAGCGCCAAATTCCCCGGCGCCACTATGGCCGCCAAGACGGGGACCACCAACGAGCTGCGGGACTCCTGGTTTGCGGGCCTCGACAACAACGAGCTGGTGAGCGTCTGGGTCGGCCGCGACGACAACACCCCGGCCGGACTGACCGGGGCCAGCGGCGCCTTGCAGCTGTTCAGCGGTTACATGAGCCAGCGCGGGGTCAACAGCCTGAGCCTGAACATGCCGGAAGGGGTGAGCTGGGCCAGCTTCTCCCGCGCCAGCGGTGCCCGGGTCACCAACGATTGCCCCGGCAGTCTGCAGGTACCGGCCAAACTGGCGGGGCTGGGGGAACCCATGAGCTGCGCCAGCCCGGTCTCCAACCCGAACCCGGTCAATGCCCTGGACAACTGGTTCAACGGTTTCTTCAACTAACGAGGCGGGCGGCCTGGTCGCCCGTCTTCACGGAGTCGATATGACAGTGCCCCTGTTTGACGGCATTCATCACGTGGCCATCATCGCCAGCGACTATGCCCGCTCTCGCCGCTTCTATCACGAGCTGCTGGGGCTGCCCATCATCGCTGAGACCCTGCGTGCCGAGCGCGAGTCCTGGAAGCTGGATCTGGGCCTGCCGGATGGCAGCCAGCTCGAGCTGTTCAGCTTCCCGGCGCCGCCGGCGCGGCCCTCCCGGCCCGAGGCCTGCGGCCTGCGTCATCTGGCGTTTCGGGTGGGGGATCTGGAGCGGGTCATCGCCCATCTGCAAGCCCATCAGATCGAGGTGGAGCCGGTGCGGCTGGACGAGCTGACGGGCCGGCGTTTCACCTTCTTCGCCGACCCGGACGGCCTGCCGCTGGAGCTGTATGAGGTAGCGACTTCCGCTGCCTGAGTCATCTGCTGTAGAGGTTTTATCCAACAAAAAGCCGCCCGGCAAACCGGGCGGCTTTTTTATGTGCAACTGGTAGAGAATCAGGCGGTGGTCAACAGCGCCACCGCCACGGCCATCACCAGGATCCCGGCCCAGCCGATGGGCTTGAGCCGCTCGCCAAACAGCAAGAGACCGCCGAGCGCGGTACCGAGGATGCCGATGGCGCCCCAGGTGGCATAGGCGATGGCGAGATCTATCTTGCCGGTGCTCACCGCCTCCGAGAGCAGGGTGAAGGCGCAGAGCACCAGCAGGATGCCGAGAAAGCCCCAGCCCTTGTAGCGAAAGCCGACCGATCGGTTGATCGCCATGTTGGCACAGATATCCAGCAGCGCCGCGCCGAGCACGATGATCAGGGGGTGCATACCGCCTCCTTCAGCTTGCTCGGGCCATTCTGGCTGCGCGGCTCCTCATGGGTTTCACCCAGGGTCACCATAACAATCCCCACTATGGCCAGCGCCAGACCGATCAGCTCCTGCGTGCCGAGGTCGTAATCCATGAACAGCATGGAGACCAGGGTGATGAGGCCGATCCCCAGCCCCTCCCACAAGGCGAAGGCGACCCCAATAGAGATTGTTTTGGCGGCTTTGGCCAGCAACAGATAGGAGAGGGCGATGAGCCCCCACATGGGCAGATAGTTGAGCCATCCGGCTTCATTGTCCGGGATCAGGGCCATGGTCGAGGTGCCCGCCACCTCGGTCAGGATGGCGCCGGTCAGAAAGATCCGGGCCAATAGCATGCGACTGATTAACATACGACGTCCTTTTGTGACTGCGACCCTGAGATGATAGCCGTGGTGACAGCCGGCTCGGGAATCGCTGAGCGTCGAGAAATCGGACGCTGTGGGTTTGCCTTGTGCATTGGGGGCGAGCTAAGGTAGTCATAGGAAACTCCACCATCCGCGATCCTTATGAAGCTTAACCAGATACAACTCTTCGTCGAATCAGCTGACTGCGGCTCCATTGCCCATGCCGCGCGCCGGCTTGGCAAGAGTCGCAGCGCGGTTAGCACGGCGATTGCGGCACTGGAGCTGGAGCTTGGCGTCGATCTTTTTGAACGAGGGGCCAACCAGAGTCGGCTGACCGAGATAGGGGAGCAGGTGCTGGACGACTGCAAGCGGCTGCTGCAGGCGGCCAACAGTCTGAAGCTCAAGTGCGAGCATCACGCCTCAGGCGCCGAGGTGGCGCTGCGGGTGGCGCGGGACGATGCCATCCCCGAACCCGTCTGGCGGGACATGCTGGGCACCCTGCGCCGCCAGTTTCCGGGCACCAGTATTTCGCTGGTGCTGGCCTCGCCCCCCGAACTGCCGGCCCTGGTGGAGGAGGGGTTTGTGGATGCCGCCTTCGGCCTCATCACCGATGAGCAGGAGCGCAGCGGTCTGTGCATCGATGTGCTGAACCCGATCCGCACCCTGATGGTGGTGGCGCCGAGCCACCCCCTCGCCAGCCTGAAGCGGGTGCTGCAGCAGGATCTGGCCGGCCATACCCAGGTCACCCTCTCCTACGTCGACGAGTATTCGGTCAAGAGCCTGCTGCCCATCGGCGGCCAGCACATCGGCCTGTCGAGCTTCGAGCTGATGCGGGACGCCGTGCTGGATGGCCTCGGTTGGGCCGTGCTGCCCTCGCCGCTGATCCAGAGCCAGTTGCGGCAAGGGGAGCTGTTGACCCTCAAGCACAAGTTCAGCCTGCAGTGGCGCGATTACGGCGTCTATCTGGCGGAGAACGCCCACCACGGCAAGGTGCTCGCCTGGTTGAAGAAGGCGATCCAGGCCTACCTCGAACCCTTCGAGTAGCCGCCTCGGGGGAAGGGGAAAAGCAAGAGGGGCCTCGGGGCCCCTCTTGCTTTTCTGCACTGACGCCGGCTCAGCGCAGGCTATGACGGGAGGGAGGGCGTTGGCTAAATGGCAGCAGTACTATCCCCAGCAGCAGATCCCCCAGCAGGGCCGCGAACAGGCCCCCCATCATCCCACAGAAGATGGCGGCCTGCTTGATGGGCACCACATAGCTGTAGTTGTGCAGGGTGTCTTGCCAGAGCTGGGGATCCGGTTGCAGCAGCAGGTGGGACAGCTGCCGATACCAGGGGGAATCCTGGAAGAGGCTTTCCTGCTGCAGGCGCTGTTGCTGGCTCACCAGCAGTTGCAGGCTGGTGGCATCCTGGGTGAAGACGGGATCCTGGCTGGCGCCGTAATGGGCGATCAAGGCATTCAGATCCCCGCCAAAATGCTGTTCCGCGGTGCCCTGGAAGGGCGCCAGACTGAGGTTGGCCTGTTGCAGCCGGGCATCCAGCCGCTGGTAGTAGAGATCGATCAGCCCCGGTATCTGCACGCCTGCCAGCAAACCGAGAGCAAACAACATCATGCGAAGGTAGCTGCGCATCGTCATCATCCTGAGTGAGGGGAGAGTCCATACTAGCCGCAAGTTGCGGGCGATCCAAGGCGGCGCGTTCACCGATCCCGACGCAGGCAGAGGCGGCTGGGTCAGTATCGATGGTGCCTGTGTTTGACGCTCGCCCTTACATTTTTGTGATTCAGATCACCAAAACTCTGCCTTAACATGGGCCCTTTTCGAAGGAGGCGTTGGCATGAGCAAGTTCATCCCTTTCTATCTGGTCGGGGGCCTGATCGCCCTCAGTTGGACCGTCCTGCCGGGTCATGGCCCCTGGGATAGATGGGATCTCGCCACCTTCCAGCTGGTCAATGGCTGGCTTGGCGCCTCCCCGCACTGGGCCTATCTGGTTGCCATCACCAATCACCGGCTGTTCGATCTGGCCGTGCTGGCCTGCATGGGGGGGATCCTGGCCACCTGTTTCTTCCGTGTCCAGGGTGAGGCACGCCACCGGCTGGTGGCGATGGGGGTGGTCATGCTGCTCGGCGCCTTGCTTATCAATCAGGTCGTCCACCTGCTGCCGATCAGCCGCTCCAGCCTCACCTTGATGGTGGCGGGCGCTGCGGGTGAGCGAGCTTAGCCAGATCCCGACCAAGGACTCTGCCGGCAACAGCTTTCCCGGCGATCACGCCCTGTTCCTGATGATCTTCGCCGGTTTTGCCTTGCGTTACCTGCCGCGCCGGGCGCTGTCGTCAGCCGTGCTGATGGTGCCCCTGTTCTCGGCCCCCCGTATTCTTGCCGGTGCCCACTGGCTGACGGATGTCTATGTGGGGGCCCTCAGTCTGGCCCTGCTCTGCCTGCCGCCGCTGCTGCTGACCCCATTGTCGGATCGATTGATCGCGCGCCTCGTCCCCAGACTGTCTCGCTGCCTGTCCTGATGTTTTCTCCCTCACCGACCCACGAACGATAAAAAAGAAGGCGGTTGTGAGCCGCCTTCTTTTGGTGATGCACCATCGGAATCTGTGGTCGTCGCGAAATGACCATGATTACGACCGATGAACCCGGGCTTGCGCCCTCATAGACAAGTATTAGCAGAGTCGTTCGGGCGTGCTTGTCGAGAGATCCTCCAGTTAATCGTTTGCATTGGCTGAAGGGTTGATCCTGACCAAGATTTTTTATTCTTGCTGCCTTAGAATCGCCGCCCGTCGCTGGAGGACTTCGTATGCTCATTACTTTTTTACGCCTGTTGTTTATTGGCTGTGCCCTGGTTTTCATCTTCATGTTGGTCCGTGCCTGGTGGCACAAACGGCGTCAGGGCGAACTTGAGTCCACGCCGTTCTGGCCGGTGGCGGGCATCGGGTTTGTCGCCAACTTTCTCGACACCCTGGGGGTCGGCAGCTTCGCGGTGAAGACAGCCTGCTACAAGCAGTTCAAGCTCATCGATGACCGGCTGTTGCCCGGTACCCTCAACGGCCAGTGCGTGTTGCCGACCGTGGTCCAGTCCCTCATCTTCGTCGGCGCAGTCAAGGTGGATCCTGTCACCCTCATCGGCATGATGGCGGCGGCGGCGGCGGGGGCCGCCTGGGGTGCTCGTCACGTCGCCTCCTTCGACAGGCAGACCATCCGGCTGGTGATGGCGGTTTCCCTGCTGGTGGTGGCGGGGCTGATCTTCGCCGGGTTGCTGGGCCTGTTCCCCCTGGGGGGCGCGGCCATGGGGCTGACCGGTTACAAGTTGGGGATAGCGCTGCTCGGCAACTTCATCTTCGGCGTGCTGATGAATGTCGGCATCGGCCTGTTCGCCCCTTGCATGACCCTGGTCTACCTGCTGGGAATGAACCCGCTGGCGGCCTTCCCCATCATGATGGGCTCCACCGCCGTGCTCAGCGTCTTCTCGGCGGGCACCTTCATCCGCAAGGGAGCCTTCGATGCCAAGGCGGTGCTGGCGGTGGCCATCTTCGGCCCGATCGGGGTGGTGCTGGCGGCCATGCTGGTGCAATCCATGGACATGCAGATGCTGAAATGGCTGGTGGCCTTCATCGTCATCTACACCTCCTGGACCATGTATGCCTCCTGGAAGGCGGCGCGCCATCAACCTCAGCCCCAACTGGCGGGTGCCACCGGCTAGCTGCTACCAACCAGGCAGGACGGTTCTGGCGGTCATGTTCCGGTGTAGTCCACCGACATGCAGATGCTGAAGTGGCTGGCTCGCTGCTACCCGATAGCGTCACAAGGCCCATCAGGCGGATAGCGGCTGGGCCTGTCATTTGGATCGCCGGATCCCGCGTCTGGCGAGTGTCCCCGTCTTCATTTGACCCGTACTCGGCGGGGGACGCTGGCTGGAGGCGACCAATGCCGCCTCGGCCTTGGCCCCAAGGAAGACATAGAGCCCAAGCGCCAGCAGCAGCCCCACGGCGCAGCCCATCACCCCCACCGCAGGCCAGAGCAGCTCGATCTGGCCGAGGGATCCCTTGAACAGCAGCAACAAGCCCTCGATGGAAACCGCGATCAGGATGGCGGCGATGAAGCGGGTGATGGTGCGGCGAATGGCGCTGTGGCGGAAGATGTCCTTATGCAGCAGCACCTCCTCCTCCAGAATGGTCTTGCCCAGATCGAACACCGCCAGCGCCAGGGTCAGGAAGATGATGGCGCTGAAGGCGCCGAGCTTGTTCTGCTGGGTGCCGCACAGCAGCAAATAGATCTGCTCCAGCCCATGCCAGATCAGGGTCGCGACAATGAGAAACAGCGCCAGACTCAGGATCACATACACGGCCCTGAACCAGGGGATGGCACGGCGCCGCTCCCTGTCCCCCATCAACCAGGCGATCAGCTGATGCAGATTGATACCGAGCTCGCGGCCATGGCCCTGCACCACCAGTCGAAGCTGCCCCTGCGGGGCGGGGATGGGTGCCAGTATGCCGGGGCTTGCCTGGCTCTGGCCTATGCTCTGCACGAAGGGATAACCCTTGAGGGCCTCCGGGGGCAGGCTGAGCAGCCCCAGCAGCAGGGGGCTCAGCTCGGTCTCGTACTCCTGATAGCGCCGCAGCACATCGATAGGGCTCATCTCTGCCATACACACCTCGGTCAAGTGGGCTCCTGCATGAACTCGTGCAAATAGTGGGCCCGCTTTATGACAGCCAATGTGGTGGTGGATGCACCAGCTAGTGGCAAACATCGGCGAGAAGAGAGGGGTCTGCACCAGAAGGGGGCTCTGGCACGGCGAGACGACAGAGGCAACAAAAAAGGGCCCTTCACGGGCCCTTGGTTCATACCGGCAGGGCTCAGCCCGCCAGTTTGGCGAAGCTGCGCTCGGCGGCGGCCAGGGTGTGTTCAATCTCCTTGTCGCCGTGGGCCAGTGACAGGAAGCCCGCCTCGTAGGCGCTCGGCGCCAGATAGACACCCTCTTCCAGCATCAGATGGTAGAAGCGCTTGAAGCGTTCCATGTCGCAGCGGGTCACCTGCTCATAGCGGGTGATCTCGGCTTCGTCGGTGAAGAAGAAGCCGAACATGCCGCCCACATGGGTGATGGCGAGCGGGATGCCGTGTTTGGCAGCGGCGGCCTTCAGCCCCTCGGCCACTTGGGTGGTCTTGGCGCTCAGTTGCTCATAGAGGCCAGGCGCTTGCAGCAGGTCCAGCATGGCGAGGCCGGCAGCCATGGCCACCGGGTTGCCGGAGAGGGTGCCCGCCTGATAGACGGGGCCGGTCGGGGCTATGTATTGCATCACCTTCTTCTTGCCGCCGAAGGCGCCCACCGGCATGCCGGCCCCGATGATCTTGCCGAGGGTGGTGAGGTCGGGATCTATGTTGTAGTGGCCCTGGGCGCCGCGCAGGGAGACCCGGAAGCCGGTCATGACTTCGTCCAGGATCAGCAGGGCGCCAAACTCGTCACAGATGGCGCGCAGTCCTTCCAGGAAGCCGGGGACCGGCGGGATGCAGTTCATGTTGCCCGCCACCGGCTCGACTATGATGCAGGCGATCTCGCTGCCGTACTGGGTGAAGGCTTCGCGCACCGAGTCCAGATCGTTGAACACACAGGTGAGAGTGTGTTTGGCAAAGTCGGCCGGTACGCCCGGGCTGTTGGGCTGGCCCAGGGTCAGGGCGCCGGAGCCGGCCTTCACCAGCAGGGAGTCGGCGTGGCCGTGGTAGCAACCCTCGAATTTGACGATCTTGTCGCGGCCGGTGTAGCCGCGGGCGAGGCGGATGGCGCTCATGGTGGCTTCGGTGCCGGAGTTGACCATCCGGACCTGTTCCATGGAGGGGACTATCTGGCGACCTTCTCGGCCATCAGCACTTCGATCTCGGTCGGCGCGCCGAAGCTCAGCCCCTTCTCCACCGCCTGGATGACGGCGGCCTTGATGGCGGGGTGATTGTGGCCGAGCAGCATGGGGCCCCAGGAACCGATGTAGTCCACATAGGCCTGACCATCCACATCATAGAGATAGGCACCGTCGGCGTGATCGATGAAGCGGGGCGTGCCACCGACCCCGTTGAAGGCGCGGACCGGGGAGTTGACGCCACCCGGTATGGTCTGGCGGGCCTGTTCAAACAGCTGATCTGATTTTGACATGGATCATCCTTAGTGGGATTTTGGTTGTCGTACCCGGGAAGATGGCCGAATGAGGCTCGGCAGCCAGGAGGGGGTGGAGTATGCTTTGCGCTCTCGTTACCCGGGCCCTGGCCTGCTCCGTGGCACATGAAACGGGCCGACTATAGCAGAAAGGCCCTGTGCTGGGCAGCCGAGCCGAGGCAGGGTGTTTCCGATCCTGGTTAGATGAATATGGTATCCCATGGTGCAAGAATCTCTCTTCTCTTCTGAACCGGCTGCGCCACACCGCAGACCCGTCTTTTTTCGCCTCATTCAGCAGGACAAGATGCCATTGCTGGTGTTGCTGCTGGCGGCCCTGGTCGGCATCCTGGCCGGACTGGTATGTGGACTGTTCGAATTCTCGGTACGCTGGCTGGGGGAGCTGCGGCTAGCGCTGCTGGCGGATCGCCCCTGGTGGCAACTCGGTCTGCTGGGCTTCGGGTTCAGCGCCCTGCTGGGCCTGGTCGGTTATTTCCTCACCCACACCTTCGCCCCCGAGGCGGGGGGATCCGGCATTCCCGAGATCGAGGGGGCCATGGACGATCTGCGGCCGGTGCGCTGGTGGCGGGTGCTGCCGGTCAAGTTCTTCGGCGGCATCTGCACCCTGAGTTCGGGCATGGTGCTGGGACGGGAGGGGCCCTCGGTGCAGATCGGCGGCAATCTCGGCAAGATGGTGGCCGATATCTTCCGGCTGCCCAAGGAGCATGGCCATGCCCTGCTGGCCGCCGGCGCCGCGGGTGGCCTGGCCGCCGCCTTCAACGCCCCCTTGGCGGGGATCCTGTTCGTGATGGAGGAGATGCGGCCGCAGTTCCGTTACTCCTTCCTCGCCATCAAGGCGGTGGGGATCTCCGCCGTCATGGCGACCCTGATGCTGCAAAACATGAGGGGGCAGGGGCCGGTGATAAGCCTCCCTCATTACGATGCCCCCGCCCTGAAGGCACTCTGGCTGTTTCTCTTCATGGGGGGCTGTTTTGGCGTGTTGGGCTTCGTCTTCAACAAGCTGGTGCTCGCCTGTCAGGACGGCTATCTGGCCTTGCACCAGAACAAGCGGCACCGTTTCGTCGCCATCGGCATGCTGGTGGCGGGCATCTTCGGCGTGCTGTCGCTGTTTGTCCCCTCGGTCACCGGCGGCGGTACCGAGCTCATTCCGCATCTGCTGGGCAATGAGTATGCGCTGGCGACCCTGTTCCTCCTCTTCTCTGTACGGCTGATTGCAACCCTGATCTGCTTCTGCTCAGGGGCGCCGGGCGGGGTCTTTGCCCCGACCCTGGCGCTTGGCACCCTGTTCGGTGTGGTATTCGGCCATCTGTTTCATACGGCCTTCCCCGAACTTGGCATCGAGCCGGGCGCCTTCGCCATCGCTGGCATGGGGGCACTGTTTGCCGCCACGGTACGGGCTCCCATCACCGGCATAGTGCTGGTGACCGAGATGACGGATAACTATCAGCTGATCCTGCCCATGATGATCACCACTATAGGGGCGACCCTGGTGGCGCAATGGCTGGGGGGGCGTCCCATCTATTCCCAGATCCTGGAGCGAACTTTACGGCTGGCGGCGCGTCAAAAACGGGGAGAAAGCAGCGTGACGGCCGGTTAACTCCTTGTTTATCCGCATCAATCAGAGGATGTCGCGTATAGTGAAGGGAGAGTGGCCGTGTGCGACGGAGTCATATAAAGAGGCCCTATGTCCCGAATCGTGAAGGTATTGGTGGTGCTGATGGTGGGGGTGATCATCGGTTATTTCGTCGGTAATCGACAGGATCTGGCTCAGAGCAGTTTGCTGACAGTGCAGCAGGAGACCCTGGAGCGTCAGAGCAAGGCGATCGGCCTGCTCAAGACCGATCTGGGGGTAAAGGATACCTTGCTGGCGACCCAGAAGGCGGCCTTCGAACAGTTGCAGCAGACCCTCAAGGATCAGGAGGCGCAGGTACAGGAGCAGAAGCGCCAGTTGGCCTTCTTCGAGCGGATCATGAGGCCCACGGGTGAGCAAGTGGGGGTGGTGATCGATAATCTCACCCTGCAAGAGACCAGCGTACCCGGCCGTTACCACTATCGTCTGGCCCTGACCCAGCCCGCCAAGAAGCGTGAGCTGTTCCGTGGTCAGATACAGATAAAGGTGGAGGGCAGCCTGGCTGACAAGCCCAAGACCCTCAGCGGTCGGGATCTCGGCATGAAGGTAGGGGAGGGGCGCTATGCGCTGCGCTACTTCCAGTTGTTGGAAGGGAACTGGCAATTGCCGGCAGGTTTTATCCCGGATCGGGTGAGTGTCACCATTGCCAAAGAGGGTCGCCAACCCGCCCAGGAGTTGCTGGCTGAGTGGAGCGAGGTGCTCAAGCCTCTGGTGACGCAACCCGCCCCACTGCCTGCGGCACAGTAACAGAGCGGTGAATACTTGAACTAAATGGTCGGGTATTGGATAATTTCACAGTTTCCATGTTTGTGGATTTAACGGTTGTGAGGTCAGTAATGAGTGCAGTAGCAGAAGCCCCGTTGCCAATCCAGATGACGGATGCGGCGGCTAACAAGGTAAAGACCTTGATTACCGAAGAAGAAAATACCGAGCTCAAGCTGCGGGTCTATATCACTGGGGGGGGCTGCTCCGGTT
>NZ_JRGL01000069.1 GCF_000764655.1 Aeromonas aquatica | reverse complement strand
GTAACCACTTGTTGAGCTATATGATTTAATTCAATGATTCGAATCATATGCCAAGCGAAAAATAATAATACTCCGGCGATAAGCGAATAGATCTGCCAAAGCAAATAACGGTTTGCTTTCTCGCCAGAGTTCATAGAAGCCGCAAATGTTCCCGCAGCATCTTTGTACCCGAACAAGGTTTGTACTTTATCTGCCATACGCTTTCTTAGTTCGGTTGGCGTTAGAGAACCAACATCTCGACCGCTACTATCCAACTCTTTTTTAATGGAAAGGACGAGTTGCTGATCGAATGCATCCGGCAATGAGATCACATTCACATTACCAGCGCAAATGGCGCAAAATTTACGTGCTAACTCTGCATCATTGTCCTCATTGTAACGGGCTAACACATTATCGATATTGAGCGCCTGCGCCGTATGATAAATAGATTTGTTATTCTCTCTAACGTAAGTTCCAACAGGTCTTCGCGCTCGTCTTCGGTGATTTCGCCATCTGCCAGAATATCGTTGAGACGGTTGAACAGCAGGCTACCCGGCCATGAGGCCAACAGGTCACGATGCTTTAGCAGCAGCGCTCTAAGAGCGTGCACCTCTTGTTCTACGATGTTGCTATCGGCACTGATGCCTTGCAGGAAGCCGAGCAACATATTGACCAACGCATCCATGTTGTCGTGCTCAATCTCGTTGTACTGCAGCACATCATTGAGCAGGTTCAGCAGGTCTTCTTTCTCATCGGCTGTGATGATCCCATCTTCGAGAACGTCGTGGATGAGATCTTGAATATCGAGGAAATCACCATCTTTTTTGAACTCGGAGTCTGATTTCAACCAAGTAGCCATAAAGAGAACTTCAGTCTCGTTAAGACGCTGATCGGCAGTGAGGCCGCTCAAGATACCGTGAAGGCTGATCAGTGCTTTTTGCTTATTGCGCTTGTAACCAAATGACATTGGCACATCATTGAACTCTGGCATGTTTTCTCCCTAAAACGTCTCTGCCGCTCAAGCATGTCGTCCATTGTTATGCTGGTCTGGGCGTGGCTATAAGCTGGCAACGGATATAAAAACAGGGCGCATTAGCGCCCTGTTTGTCTTTTTCTATATGATCTGTGCTCTACCATCACGCCGATAATCTGGATGTGCTGCCGGTCGGAATGCATAGTGGGGTAATCATCGTTGAGGGGGACCAGTTCAAACACTTCTTGCC
>NZ_JRGL01000068.1 GCF_000764655.1 Aeromonas aquatica | reverse complement strand
GGTGAGCTTTTTCGGATATCTACCGCCACATCAAACACTTCACCTGCTACACAACGTACCAGCTTGCCCTGGGCATGGGGCGGCAACTGATAGTGCAAGCCGCGCAGCACCCCTTGCGAAGATTTGGAGTGATTATCCTGCACAAAAATCACCGGATATCCTACCGCCTCTTCAAACAACTTGTGGTTGAAACTCTCAAAGAAAAAGCCACGCTCATCACCAAATACCTTTGGCTCAAAAATAAGCACGTCAGGGATTGCTGTCTTGATTACATTCATCTGTCTATCCACATTTAATTCAATCTTTATGGGGGGAGCATATTTCCGCCCCCCATATCACATCAGGCTTTGGCAACCATTCTTAACAAATATTGTCCATACGCATTCTTTGCCAGCGGCGCGGCAAGTTCACGGACCTGGTCGGCATTGATAAACTTCTGGCGATAGGCGATCTCTTCCGGACAGGCCACTTTCAACCCTTGGCGGGTCTCGATGGTTTGAATAAAGTTGCTCGCCTCAATCAGGCTTTCATGGGTGCCGGTATCCAGCCAGGCATAGCCACGGCCCATCATGGCTACCGACAGGTTGCCCTGCTCAAGGTAGATGCGGTTGACGTCGGTGATCTCCAGCTCACCACGAGGTGACGGCTTCAGGCTCTTGGCAATTTCGACCACGCTGTTGTCATAGAAGTAGAGCCCCGTCACCGCATAATTGCTTTTGGGCTCCAGCGGCTTCTCTTCCAGTGAAATCGCCGTTCCCTTGCTATCAAACTCCACCACGCCGTAGCGCTCGGGATCATGCACGTGATAGGCAAACACGGTGGCACCACTGGCTTTGGCCGCCGCACCTTCCAGCTGTCTCTGCAGGTCGTGGCCGTAAAAGATGTTGTCACCCAGCACCAGCGCGCAGTCATCGCTACCGATAAACTCTTCGCCCAGGATAAAGGCCTGTGCCAGCCCATCCGGGCTCGGTTGTACCTTGTATTGCAGATTCAAGCCCCACTGGCGGCCATCACCCAGCAGTTGCTCGAAACGGGGGGTATCTTGCGGGGTGCTGATGATCAAGATATCGCGGATCCCCGCCAGCATCAGGGTGCTCAGCGGGTAATAGATCATCGGCTTGTCATAGATGGGCAGCAGCTGCTTGCTGACAGCCATGGTGACGGGATAGAGACGGGTGCCAGAGCCACCGGCCAGAATAATGCCTTTACGTTTAGTCATGATGCTTCGTTTCTTATATTTGAATTATGTAATCATCAAAAAGAGTGTGCCCAATAGCCACTCTTCTTGTGTTTTATCCCTGGTAGTGAGAAGCGTACATCTCCGCACCACTCGTTCTCTTCTTACTTGCCGAGGATCTCGGTCAGCATCCGATCGACGCCCACGCTCCAGTCCGGCAACACCAGATCGACGGTGCGCTGGAACTTG
>NZ_JRGL01000067.1 GCF_000764655.1 Aeromonas aquatica | reverse complement strand
CTTCTTGATAACGGTAACTGGACAAAATAATCTCCTCACATTGACTTCAGGCGACCAGCAAAGTGGGCATAGACATCATCATTATTAAAGCCATCGACGTTCTGACTAGAGAATATCAAGGGCGTACCATGTCGAGCCAATGCCTGCTTTTGCGCTTCCACTACTATGTTGTTGAGCAGGACGACACCTGCCACTGTAGAAAATGCGCCAGTGACTCGGCCGTTGACCAGGCACAAGCCATCTCCACTCGGAACGCAATTATCAAGGACTATGTCAGCCACATCCAACAGTTTTTGCCCTGAAGGATGCAAACTTGGGTAGGCGCTCGACTGCTCTACCGACGTGATAGCGACCACAGTGTGGCCACACGCCCGCGCTATCTGGGCAAATTCAATTGGCAAGGCGTTGCGCCCCGAATTGGAGACCACAACGATCAGATCACCGGCACTGATGGGCTGCTCTGACCACAGGATGGCCGCCAGCCCCGGCAATTTCTCCAGTTTGGAGCTGCGCAGGGCGCCGTCACTGGTCGTCACTGTCGAATCAAGGATTGCATTGATATTGCCAAGTCCACCGGCACGAATGAACCCTTCCAGGCCGACCATATGAGAATGACCGGTGCCGAGGATATGAATCATGTGATTGTTCAATATTGCATCAGAAAATAATCCAATGACTCTTTTCATCTTTTCAGCATTGCAACTGATCAAGGTCTCAAGCCTGCGCTGCAATAACTCTACATATTCGAACATAAGTCACCCTGTCGATGATTGACCATAAATATAAGCCCAGGAGCTCACCAATACATTGCCCTGTATTTCCTATGGGGACGCCCTATCTATTAAAGCCATAACGCTGACTACCCCAAGGCTTGGTAATCAAGGTTTGTTCGACCTGAATAATGCGCTCATCGGGAAGATCATCGGCCAACACCACATTCGAGCCGACGACGGAGCGACAGCCGACCTTCACGCCGGGCATGATCACGGTATTTACCCCGGTACGGGTAAAGTCCCCCATATAAACGACATTACTGTAATGATGAGGCGTCACGCGCTTTTGATTGATGAGATGACTGGTTTTGGCATCATCATACCGCAGCGTGCCGAAGGTCGTGCCGGCGCCGATATCCACATTGCGACCGAGTAC
>NZ_JRGL01000066.1 GCF_000764655.1 Aeromonas aquatica | reverse complement strand
TACCATTACTTTAAAAGGATGGGCTGTCGATGATTTAAAAAGGCCATGTCACGATATCGTTGTTGTTATAAATAACTCCATACTTATTCACACTAACAATATATCGTTTCATGATAGGCCAGATGTACAGCGTGCAGGGGTTGGTAATGGAATAGGATGTGGGTTCATATCTTCTGTGACCTTACCCAATATACATATTGCAGACATACAAATTTATGCAACGAACAAGTCTGAGATAGCTTGTGTTGAGTTTAAAATCCCTGAGCAACTAACAGCTATATTGGTTTAGAAATAATAATTAAATACAATGTTGCTTTGTCTATCACTAAACCTGGAATTGGATGGTTTAATTTTTCTGATTTCAGAATAAATAATTTAAAGCCGGTCTGATAAGGAAAATGCGAAAAGCTGCGATGGACAGGAAGTTCCTCGCTTCAGTCATTGTGGAGGCGGGGTTTCGTAATCTTGCCATGAGATGTAGGTGATGTTTGTACAAATATTATAGTGGTATTTCACCGGCTTATTTACACATTCCGTGACACTCGAAG
>NZ_JRGL01000065.1 GCF_000764655.1 Aeromonas aquatica | reverse complement strand
CACACCGCTCGAGGGCTCCAGCGAGTTTGCCTACGAACATGACCTGAGGGACTACTTAGCCAAGAATCTGCACATCATTGAACCCTCGCTAAAGCTCTATATGGATGAAGGGATCACTGGTGTGGAGTTCCCAGTGGGTGGCCGCTTCATCGACCTGCTAGCTGTTGATGGTACTGGCAACTATGTTGTTATCGAGCTCAAGGTGTCTAAGGGCTATGACCGCGTTGTTGGCCAGCTATTGAGATACATCAGTTGGATCAAGAAGAACCATGCTGAGCCGGGGCAGACAGTACGTGGGATAATCATTGCCAAGCAGATCAGTGAAGACCTAAAACTGGCCTGTTCAGAGGTCCCTTCTGTATCGCTCTATGAGTATGCGTTGTCAGTTGCCGTCACGAAGTTATCGTGATCGTACCAAGGGCTTCAGAGCAGCTCCCTGGTGTGTGCTTGCGCTTCATAGTCTGAGTGGGGCTTGTCCCCTACTCACTTTGCCCATGTAGTCCCAACAAATCTGTGATCCCCTCCTGATTCAGTGTTCATTACACTCAACAACCAGCACTGTTTGAGATACGATTTCCGCATGATACCCAAGCTCCACGCAAGGCCTACCAATGACAAGGAATGTCATCTGCACACTCACAGTAGCAATTCGGTGGCTAGAGCAGTAGTAAAGTTATTTTTTCCCTGCGAAGGGCGTCATTAAACATAGGAACGCTATATGTATCTAGAAACGGCAGCTTCAATACTTGCATCATTAGGTGGCGCTTCAGTCATAATTGCAGGCTTCGCACATTTTCTTGGCAAAATTTGGACAGATAGAATTGCAGAACAAACAACTGCAAAATACTCTCAAGAACTAGAAATTTTGAAGTCCAAGCATAACTTTTCCATTGAAAACTTCAAAAAACGAGCTGAATCAGAAATGAAAGATAGAGAACAATTCAGTGGAATATCTATCGAGGTTTACCAGAATTTTTTTAAGAGTCGCATACAGACTTATTCGGAGCTCCTTAAGATAAAGAATGAATATTTCACAGGAATGAATGAAGACTTTTTGATAGAGCTGACAGAGGAATGGGGGCATGTATATATCACCACTTATAATAAGTTAAAAACAATAATTATGAACGACCAGCTGTATATATCTAATGACCTTGAGTTAAAATTCATAAAACTACGTTCGGATGTCGCTGAGTATATTAAAGAAGCCGATTTGGCTAAAGGTAATTCAATGGGAGCCGGGATGAGTGAGGCGGAAGCCAACGAAGAGATAAGTCCAATACTAGATCGACTTGCTAAAAACACCCACCATTTAATGAATGAAGCAATGCAACAAATTGAGTCTGACGTGAGAAAGCTACGATCTAGAATTGAGATTGACCGTTTGTGATTTACATCCCAACTTGGCGTAACTCTAAATAATATCAATTAGATATTAAAAATAGGACACGCCGCGCATAAACTGGCAACAGCATAATTAACTAATCTATGAGCTTTTACAGATTTAGTTTTCACAGTTCCAAGGTCGAAGCCTGTTCCCAAGCCTCCCGACCCCACTTTTTTTCCCGCAAGAAACTCTCCAGACAGTGCAGGCT
>NZ_JRGL01000064.1 GCF_000764655.1 Aeromonas aquatica | reverse complement strand
GGCGACAGCGCCAAGGCCAACCTGGATCTGGGGGCCAACGGGACCTTCCGCTTCGAGGATGATGGCCCGACGGCAAGCTTGGCAGCCGAGGCCCCTAATCTGGGCTCGGTGAAGGTGGACGAGAGCCTGCCGGCGCTGGGTGGCGCATACAACGATGGCATCGCCAACGCGACCCTGGTAGCCGCCACGGTGCAAGCGCAGTTCAGCCATGCCTTCGGTGCGGATGGGGCTGGCAGCATTGGTTACAGCCTGGCGCTCACTGGCAGCAACGTGGCGAGTGGCCTCTATGCGGTGGATCCGCTGGCAGCCAATGGTCAGGGTGCCCAGATCCTGCTCAGTCAGGTCGGCAACGTCATCACCGGCAGTGCCAACGGGGTGAGTTACTTCACCCTGACCATAGATCCCGCGACGGGTGCAGTGACCCTGGCGCTGCTGGACAATGTCTGGCACGGCAATACCAGCAACCCGGATGACAGTGTCAGCCTGACCCTGAACAGCGGCGTGCTGACTCTGGTACAGACCGTCACCGATGCCGATGGCGACAGCGCCAAGGCCAGTCTGGATCTGGGCGTCAATGGGACATTCCGCTTCGAAGATGATGGCCCGACGGCAGGGCTGGCGGCCCAGGCCCCAAGCCTGGGATCTGTGAAGGTGGATGAGAGCCTGCCGGCGCTGGGCGGTGCATATAACGATGGCATCGCCAGTGCGACCCTGGCAGCCGCCACGGTGCAAGCCCAGTTCAGCCATGCCTTCGGTGCGGATGGTGCAGGCAGCGTTGGCTACAGCCTTGCGCTCAGTGGCAGCAATGTGGCGAGCGGCCTCTATGCAGTGGATCCGCTGGTGGCCAATGGTCAGGGTACCCAGATCCTGCTCAATCAGGTGGGCAATGTCATCACCGGCAGCGCCAATGGGGTGAGTTATTTCACCCTGACCATCGATCCCGCAACGGGCTCGGTGACCCTGGCACTGTTGGACAATGTCTGGCACGGCAATACCAGTAACCCGGATGACAGCGTCAGCTTGACGTTGAACAACGGTGTGCTGACCCTGGTGCAGACCGTTACCGATGCCGATGGCGACAGTGCCAAGGCCAGCGTCGATCTGGGCGCCGGTGGCGTGTTCCGCTTCGAAGATGACGGTCCGAAGACTGGTCTGGCGGGCGAGGCACCGCGCCTGATGGCCGTTGTGGACGAGAGTCTGCCAGCCTTGGGCGGGGCATACAGTGATGGTATCGCCAGTGCAACCCTGACGGGGGCCTCTGTGCAGGCTCAGTTTAACCCGGTATTTGGTGCAGATGGGGCGGGCAGTGTTGGTTACAACTTGGCGCTCAGTGGCGGCAATGTGGCCAGTGGCCTCTATGCGGTCAATCCGTTGGCGGTCAATGGCCAGGGTGCCCAGATCCTGCTCAACCAGGTGGGCAATGTCATCACCGGCAGTGCCAACGGGGTGAACTACTTCACCCTGACCATCGATCCCGCAACGGGCTCGGTGACCCTGGCGTTGTTGGACAATGTCTGGCACGGCAATACCAGCAATCCGGATGACAGTGTCAGTCTGACCCTGAACAGCGATGTGCTGACCCTGGTGCAGACCGTCACCGATGCCGATGGTGACAGTGCCAAGGCCAGCTTCGATCTGGGGACCAGTGGCGTGTTCCGCTTCGAAGATGATGGTCCGCAACTGCAGGATCTGCATGGCGGCGGCATCAGAGCCCAGGTACAAGAAGATGCCTTGACCCTGGCCGGTGGCGCCCCCCACGAAGGCAACCACGAAGGTCCAGGCCAGACCACCATCGCCAGTGACACCTCGGGTACCCTGAATACCCTGGTGAATTTTGGCGCCGATGGCCCCGGTGCATTCAGCCTGTCCAATAACGTCAGTTCGCTGGTATCACAGGGGCTGAGCAGTGGGGGCGTGGCGCTGAGTTACAACGTGGTGGGCAATGTGCTGACCGCTACCGCAGGTAGCACCGTTATCTTCACCCTGACGGTGGCTGCCGATGGCGATTACACCTTTACCCTGAAGGGGCCGCTGGATCATCCCGTCAAGGAAGGGCTACCGAATGGCGATAATGAGTTGCTGCCGGTGCCTATCGACTTCTCGGGCGTCCTGGTTGCTACCGACGGTGATGGTGACAAGGTCACAGGTTTCACGAAAGGTTCGTTCGTTGTCGATGTACAGGACGATATTCCGGTGGCCCAAGATGACTATGCGACCGTGCTTGCCGGTCAGTCCCAGAACATCAATATGGTGTTTGTGCTCGATTTCAGCGGCAGTATCGATAATAACGAGCTGAACGCCATGCTCGATGCAGTGCGTACCGCAGGGCAGGCGCTGTTCAATACTTCCGGCGGTCAGGTCAAGATCCAGATAGTGGCGTTTTCCGGCGATTCCATTGCTTATCTGCCAACCGACAACATCACCGCGTTCACGAATCTGGTGAACTCTCTGAACCCGCAAGAGCCTGGCGGTGCTCGTCCATTCAACGGTGACACCGACTTTACCGATGCCATCCAGGAGACCATTGCTTCCTATACCCCGATCTCGGGGTGGAACAATCAGGTGGTCTTCATCAGCGATGGCAATCCCAACGAACAAACAGGTCCTGGCGGCACTTCGCTCACCAGTCCTGTGGCAACCAGTTGGAATAATTTCGTCGATAACAACGGTATCACTGTCACCACCATAGGTATCGGTAATGGCATCATCGATGCCCGTCTGCAAGATATCGACGTGGATGCGGGTCCGAACAATACCCCGCTGCGAGTGAACAACTTCGGCGATCTGGTCGACACCCTGCTCAATCAGGTCATTGGCGGTCTGGTGCAAGGCAACGTACTCAACGGCTCCAACAACGTCGTGGGCGGTGGGGATGATGATGCCTATGGCGCGGATGGCCCGGGCTATATCCAGTCCATCAAGATTGGTGCGAATACCTACAGCTGGGATGGTGTGCTCGATGGTGATCAGCAGCTGACAGCCGTTACCACTCCTGCGGGTGGCAAACTGAGCTTCAACTTCTCCACCGGGGCGTGGAGATATCAGGCCCCGGCCAATGTGAATGGCGATCTCACGGAGGACTTCCAATACACCATCATCGACAAGGACGGTGATCCGGCTACGGCGACCCTGCACCTCTATGTCGAAGACGTGGGGTCGGTGGAAGGCTATGTGGATGAGGATGAGCTGCCCAGTGGCATCACAGACAATGACAGCGTCACCAGCAGCGTCAGTGGCAGCGTTGCCCCCCTGATCGTCGGCCCGGATAACTCCGCGACCATCAGTCTCAATACCAACACCAGCGGTGTGACAGCCGCCAGCTCCGGCGGTGTAGCGCTGGTCTATACCGTGCTGGGCGATACCCTGACGGCCACGGCCAATGGGGCAACCGTGTTCACGCTCCAGGTCGGTTCAAATGGCAGCTATCAGTTCAACTTGGTCAAATCGCTGGATCATCCGCTGGGCAACGGCGATGACAGCGAACTGCTGACCCTGGACTTCACCAGCATCCTGAAGGCCACTGGTGGCAGTGGCACCTTGGCCGGCAGCTTCCTGATCCACGTCGAAGACGATGTGTCCAAGGCCAGCAACGACCCCGGCGGCACCGTCACCGAAGACG
>NZ_JRGL01000063.1 GCF_000764655.1 Aeromonas aquatica | reverse complement strand
TTATCAGCGTGAGCGGACGGGCGAATGGCAATGGGTGACAACGTCATTACTGGAGTCGACCTTAGCGATGATGGACTTTCAGGTTGCCCGGTGGCTCCATGATGGGACACTGCCGCAACGGATGGGGAATGATCATCCTACATTAATGCCTACAGGTATTGTGAAAACGCTCGACGGAGAAATAAACATTGCTGCAGCAGAGGATGATAAATTCTCCATTCTGTGCGAACTGTTAGAACTGGGTGCATTGTACGAACGCCCTGAATATCAGGACATTCACGCACGATCCAATAATCGTGTTGCATTGATGGCTTTGATTGAATCAGTAACGAAGAACCATGAGAGTGATGATCTCATTTTCTGGCTGAACGACAAAGGCATTCCCTGCGGCCCTGTCTATGATGTTGGCCAGGCTATGTCCAATCCTCAGTTGGATGCCCTCAATATGAAGTGTTCTGTTACCCATTCACGTCTGGGTGAGATGTTGTTGGTGGGCCAGCCGATACAGCTGGGAGCCTATCCTGCGTTTGATGTTGTCAGACAGCCGGCACCAGAGCATGGTGAGCATACGCGACAGTTGTTGACAGATTTCCTTGCGTTTACGCCTGAACAGGTCGACAGCTTTGAAAAGAACAGGAGCATTTCTCTCTCTGAAAAACAGTCGGTAAGGAGCCATGATGAAGCCCTTATCTAAGTATTTTTCGAGTCTTGAGGGAATGCCTTGGTTTGGGTTGGTATTACTGTGGCTGGCAGGAGCCGGGACCCGGCTAACGATTCTGGCAACTCCACCAGTAATTTCACAGATTCATGCTGAAATGGCTCTCACGGAAACTCAAGTCGGGGTGCTCTCTGGTATTCCCCCTATCTTGTTTGCGGCAGCCGCAATTCTGGGGGCACTCCTGATCTCAAAAACCGGGGCCCTCAAAACCCTCGTGGCGGGCTTGTTGATCACAGGTATCGGTTCTGGACTGCGTGGGTCCGTGGATACGGCTATGGCCATGTACCTGGCGACTTCTGTTACAGGGTTAGGGGTGGCGTTGATGCAGCCGGCGTTGCCATCCATCGTTGCCAACTGGTATCCCAAACATATCGTGTTTGCAACAGCTATTTATGTGAATGGTATGTTGCTGGGAGGTGAGGTGATCCCCGTGGCGATCACCGATACCTTGCTGGTCCCTTGGCTGGGCACTTGGCGGGAGGCTTATCAGTTTTGGGCCGTTGTCTCGTGGTTGATCGCTGGTCTGATTTATTTTGGCGTGCCCCAAAAGAATGCCGCTGGTCAGCAATTGGGGAGCGGAACCAAATGGTGGCCTGATTTCCGACAAAAAAACCTCTGGAAACTGGGGCTGATGATGGGATGTGTGAATGCCACGTATTTTGCGACCAACTTTTTTATTCCCCGGTTTTTGGATGAAATCGGTGCAGCATCACAGACGTCGTCAGCATTGATTGCATTGAATCTTGGGCAGATACCCGCTTCCATACTTTTGTTGATGGCCAGTGGTTCCGTGGCGAAGTCCCGTATGCCTTATCTGTTGTCCTCTGCTGGATTGTTGGGTGCCTTGGCGATGATCGTACTCTACCAGGCTCAGGTTATCGTGCCCGCAGCAGCGATCGTGGGCTTCTTCTCTGCCATCGTCCTGATTTTGATGCTTGGGCTTCCAAGTGCGGTGAGTCAGGCCAATGAGGTCCATCGTGTATCGTCACTGATGCTGACCGTTGGCTACGCCTGCGCCGTGATCACCCCAGTGGTAAGTGGCTTTTTATGGGACCAGACCGGCCACCCTGAAAG
>NZ_JRGL01000062.1 GCF_000764655.1 Aeromonas aquatica | reverse complement strand
TTTTCTGACACAATAACGTCCTGTGAGCACTTAACGAGCAGCTCAGGAGCGGCTCTCTGCGCCGCTTCTGAGTCGGAGTATCCGTTCTTCCACCCCCTCCCACAAAATCTGTGATCCCCTCCAAACTTACTCCTAATTCACCTCAACATTTGGAACCATTTGAGATACCATTTCCGCATGGTACCAAAGCTCCATGTATATCTTACCTATGACAAGGAACTGCCATCTGATTACAGGTCAACAATAGCATTTAGGTGGACTGTAACCTAGTGAGTGGATGAATTTTTGAATATAACGCCCCCTATAAAAAACATCAAATGGACTTTACATTAAAGTATTATTTTAAGAGGAAATATGGTTAACCGAAATGATGTAATTAACATTTGCAAACATGAACTAGGCCATTGGTTTACTGCTCAGCACTATGGCTTCGACGCAGATCATATTGAGATTAAATTAATCGCAAACCAATTAAGTGGGCTCTCTTGTTGCACACCTAGGCCAGATCTACCTACAAAACAAAGTATCTTGGATTTTCTGAAAAAACGAATTTCTGTACTATTAGCCGGTGTTGTTTCGGAAACTTATAAAAGAAACTTTTCAAAAAATCAAGTTCAAGAGCTGTACGCAACTACTGCTGCTGTAGACGTTGAACAAGTGTATATACTTC
>NZ_JRGL01000061.1 GCF_000764655.1 Aeromonas aquatica | reverse complement strand
GGATTACAGCACCAAACCCAATAAAGCAGTTCTCTCCTATATCAGTAGGACTAATTACGTGGGGCTGTTCTAATATATGCTGGCCAATCTTGGTATACTCATGATCAATGTTTGTTATCATAACATTTTGAAGAATTGTTGAATTATTGCCAATATTCAAATTCCTTGCTGAAGTAATGTGTACGTTTTGAGCAATCGCCACATTATTTCCAATTGAAATCCTACCATTCTCTCCAATAGCTTCCATTCTTGCATTAGGGAAAATACGTACATTCTTACCGATATATATACTTCTGAAACCGCCGATATATATCGGCTTACCTATATATGATGGTAATAAAAATCTACCAAAAAAAATTTTGTAAAATAGCCCCCTAAAGATCCAAAAAATCTTAAACACCATAATGCCTCCTTATGATTCTGCTTAGAGCCTTGTACACGAGCTGTACTCTGGATGCGATCTTTATATACATTGCTCTGTGAGATCCATTCGGATTGACAGTACTAGATACTGCATTTGGATGACGACGATATAAAAAGGTAGGTTTGGGATCAAAGAAAACTCTGAATTTTATATCTGCAATAAAACCAATCCACCAATCATGATACATCATCAAATTTAATGGAATAGGCATAAAGCAATCATAAATAGAGCGCTTAAAAGCAAGACCACACCCCAAATAGCTACTACTAACAATGTTCTTTAAAAATCCTTTTTTTGAGTTGGTTTTATTGAAATATGATCCTATTATTATGTCTTTATTATGGTCAATGACAC
>NZ_JRGL01000060.1 GCF_000764655.1 Aeromonas aquatica | reverse complement strand
GTGTATATACTTCTTCATATAGCACGAGGAATTCAATTTAGCGGAAAAATTCACGACAAAAACATTAGTAAGCATCTCGATACAATTAGTGACGAATGCTGGTTAAGAGCTGAAGAAATAATAGAAAGGAATAGTGAAAAAATAAACTATATAGCCACTCGAATGGCAAATGGAATAGACGTAAGAAAAGAATCGAATTATCGATTTGATAAAAAAAATATACTAACCTTCATACATGAATTCAAAAACAACAAACCTGAACACCTTGGCTGATAATTGCACAATATAAATTATAATACAATGATTATAATTAATAACTGATTGTTATCATGAGTAATAATAATGCCTAAAGTCTTTTCATACAACGGAGAGTTCTTGGATGCAACATACAACGTTGGCACAGTTGATGGTGTATTTGGACTAATCATAGAATCTTGGGGACCAAAAAATAGGAACCCTGATTATGCATGTGCTGTTCGCTATATTATTCAAAGACTAAGAGAGGCTAACCTATCTTTCATTAAAGTGTATGTTATATCGAGAAATTTATCAAAGGCCTTACCAAATATTGAAGATAGAGCAGTAAAACTATATAACAATGTAGATACTGATATATATATAAGACATGTGCATGCAGATGATATTAGACTAGCAATTGGTCGTGAGGTAGGAGAGATGAAAGAACCTCACAACATTAAATCAAAAGGTGGAAATAGATTCAAAAGAATTTTAATACATAGCCCACTTATGACTGATAAATACTGGCACACTCTTGCATCAACCATGGATAAATTAGATATTTTTGAGCCAACTGCTGACCATGAAAAATTCAACCTACTTGTAGATTCTCTTCTAAAACAGAAAATAGAAGAGCCAACAGGCTCTATTCATCCTAAGCAAAGCAACATAACTACGACGGTATATCTTCGAGACCCATTTGTTAAAGCATGGGTACTTAGCAATGCAGTGGGAAAATGTGAAGCCTGTCAACTACCCGCACCTTTCCATCGGACAGATGGCACACCTTATCTAGAAGTGCATCATTTAATACCATTATCAGAAGGAGGAAGTGATACCATTTCAAATGCGCTTGCAGTTTGTCCAAACTGCCATCGTAAACTTCATTTCAGCCTAGATAAAGAATCCCTTAAACTGGAGATTGAATCGAAAATACCAAGATTAATACGAGCATGACTCTCGGTCTTTAATTAATTTTATGAACAGGTACTTCACATTGTTAATGTTGCAATTTTAAAGAGACTAGCCCGCCATGTACAAATATTTTTCATTTTCAGAGAACTCAATATCCAACTTACTCAACCATGAACTATACATGAGTCATTTTGAAGCATTCAATGACCCATTTGAATGTAGTTGTGAGGTACTCTCTGGCTTCCCAAAAATAACAGAGCAATCCTCTAGACTTCAGGAAATAATAAAAGCATGGGGATTTGAGGATGTATCAGATCACATCGTGCTTGAAAACTATGATGCTTATGCTGACAGCTTGAAATTATCAGAACCAGTTGTATCTACCATAATAGATAGAGCCAGGATTAGCTGCTTTAGTAAAGATGCTGACAGTTTGCTAATGTGGTCACATTATGCAGATGGACTAAGAGGGTATTGTATTGAATTTAATCCAGACTATATACAATCTCATAATGAAGAGCACCTTGTAATTATGGACGTATTATATGAAGATGCCCCACCAAAAATTGACACCGCTGTAATGGCTGTTATACATGATCAAATCACATACCATCAGGAAGCCATTCACAGCACAGAAGTACTGATGAAACATCTTGGACAAGACAAGCGACAAGAATTAGGTTTGTACGAAGATGCTCTCGACAGATCATTCAACTCTCATGATGAAATATACCAAAAAATGCTAGCGACCAAGCCAACATGCTGGAAATATGAAAATGAAGTTAGAGTGATTTGCCAAGCCAAAAACACCGAAATAAAGGCGCACTTCCTAAAATACCCTATCAACGCAATAAAAAGTTTCACAATAGGTGAGAAAATGCCTAGAAAGAAAATGGAAACCTTATACAACATAATAATTACCCACTTTCCTCATGCAAATATTTACATAGCATCGAAAATCCATGGTGCTTTTGAACTTTCGATAAAAGAATACAATCCCTTCTCCTTTGAAGAAATATTGTGAAATTATTCCATGTTTTCATTTAAATTACGAACGCATAACAACCTCAACTCCTTGGCGAGCCTTTTCAGCCAGCACAACATCTAACTCTGAGGTAACCTCATCTGCTGGCACATTGCGACACCGCAGAAAGACCCTAGCCTCTGCCTCCATCTCACACGCCCGGTAAGACACCAGGCCCCCACCCACCGGGGTGGCCCGGGAAGCCGGGCTCCGTTGCTGGATGGCTGCCCTCACCTCCGCCGGCCGCGGTGCAAACTGCCGATCAGCATCCTCCCCAAGCAGCAGCACTGCCTCGCGGATCTGCTGCGCATTGAATCCCCTGAGCATGCTCCCCCAGGCCAGCGCCACGCCACGGGCATTGCTGTCCAGCTGGTTGGCACTGGCAGGCCAAAGTCCGGCCATCAGCGGCAGCAGCTCCTCGGCCAGGAACACCGACATCCGGGCGCTGACCTGCAGCGCCTCCCCTGGTGCGCTCAGGGCCGTCGTCTCGTTAGAGCGGAGTGCTGTCGTCATAGTCCCCCCTCCCCGACTCCCTGAGTGCCTTAGCGGCCTGCTGGGCCGCCTGTAGGTTTTCCAGTGGCTTGCGCTGGGCTGTTGTCCGGAATGAGCTAGCAGCCCGGCGTATCCAGTTGCGCCAGGTCTTCTCCCAGTCCAACTTGACGGCCTTGGCGCCGGGCAGCGCCTGCCAGTAATCGGCGAACGTAGCTGCCTCCATCAAGATCCGCTCCCTGGGGAGGCCTGTCTCCTGGATAGCCCACCTCCCCCACTCTCCTGGGAGCCTCCAGTCATTCGGCAAACGGGTACCTCGTCGCGAAGTTTCGCTTGCGGGTGTAGTGGTCAACTAAAT
>NZ_JRGL01000006.1 GCF_000764655.1 Aeromonas aquatica | reverse complement strand
CTGACGCGCATTACTCTCGGCGTCGGCGATCATGACGGTGACCTTTCGGTCGATGTCGGCACGCAGGATTTCGGCCTGCTCGCGACCCTGGGAGCGATGCTCACGGGCCACGGCAGTCCGCTCGGCACGCATCCGCTGATAGATGGAGCTGGAGACTTCCACCGGCAGGTTGATCTGCTTGATCCGCACATCCACCACCTTGATGCCGAGCTCGGAGGAGCGCGCCATCTTCATCAGGGCATCTTCCATCACGGTACTGCGCTCACCGGAGACGATGTCCTTGATGGTGCGGTTACCGATCTCGGAACGCAGACCGTTGTTGATCTTGCGCTTGAGCAGGTCTTCGGCCTGGATCTTGTTGCCACCACCGGTTGCCAGGTAGTACTTGGAGAAGTCCTCGATCTTCCACTTCACGTAGGAGTCGATGATGAGGTCTTTCTTCTCCGAGGTGACGAAGCGATCCGCCTGACCTTCCAGAGTCTGGATGCGAGCATCCATCTTGCGAACCTGGTCAATCACCGGCACCTTGAAGTGCAGGCCCGGCTCGTAGAGACGGGGTTCACCGGAGTCAACCCGCTTCACCTTGCCGAATTGCACGACTATGCCCTTCTGACCTTCATCGACGATGAAGACGGAGGAGAAGCAGACCATGGCGGCCACAGCGATGACACCAATAGCTATTTTCTTCATCTATTAGTTTCTCCCTGTGCTGAAACGGTCACCGCCACGCAGCGGCGTCGGTGTGGAATTGGCCCCTTCGTTGGACGGCTGGGCCGGCTCCACCGCAGGTGTGCCCGCCGGACGTGCCGGTTGCACCGCATTCGCCTTGCCAGACAGCTTGTCCAATGGCAGGTAGATCATGCTGTTGTTGCCAGCAGGCATGTCGACCAGCACCTTGTTGGCTTGCTGATAGAGCTCTTCCATGGTTTCCAGGTAGATACGCTCGCGAGTCAGCTCGGGGGCGGCCTGATACTGGGGCAGCAGCTCGTTGAAGCGAGCGACTTCACCCTTGGCCTTCAGCACGATCTGGGACTTGTAGCCTTCGGCTTCCTGTTCCAGACGCTTGACCGAGCCGCGGGCCTTCGGCTCCACTTCACGGGCATAGGCTTCCGCTTCACGAATGAAACGCTGTTCATCTTCCTGAGCGGAGATGGCGTCATCGAAGGCGTCTTTCACTTCTTCCGGCGGACGCGCCGGCAGGAAGTTGACGTCGACGATCTGCAGGCCCATCTGGTAGGGCTCGATGATGCCATCGATCACCTGCCAGGTCTCCTGACGGACTTTTTCCCGACCCGTGGTCAGGACATCATCCATCTTGGTGTGACCCACCACGTAGCGCAGGGCGCTGTCGGTGGCCTGGCTCAGACTCTCGTCGGCATTGGTGACGCTGAACAGGTACTGCTCCGGGTCGACCACGCGATACTGCACGTCCATCTCGACCCGGACCACGTTCTCGTCCTGGGTCAACATGAAGCCGGAGGCCGGCAGGGAGCGCACAGACTCGACGTCCACCGGGATCACCCGATCGATGAAGGTCGGCTTCCAGCGCAGGCCGGGATCCACGTTATGGGAATACTCCCCAAAGCGCAGTACCACGCCGCGTTCGGCTTCACGGATGGTGTAGAAGCCGCTGACGACCCACACCACCACGGCCACCACCAGCGCGATGGAGAGGCCAAACTTGCCTACATCACCACCACCGGATTTGCCACCGCCGAACAGGCCACCGAAACGGCGGCTCACCTTACGCAGCATTTCATCCAGATCAGGGGGTCCCTGATTCTTGCCGTTATTCCCCCAAGGGTCACGGTCTTTGCCGTTGTTTCCAGGCTCATTCCAAGCCATCAGCGTCTCCATTAATACATGCGGATGGATATCATCTCTACCGGGCCATCGATCGTTGACGAAGCCGCTAAGCCTTCATCTTCATCGACCATCAATGCCTGATAAAGCGTTGTAAACTCTCACCTTCTTGTTTCATGAGGCGGTTCCAGTCGGCCACTTGCAAGCGCACCTCCAGGACAAAATCCCCCTCCTCACTGAAACCTTCCTGCTCGATGCCTTTCAGCCGATAGAGCGCACTGCGCAATCTCGCGGCCGAGGGCGGCAACTGCAGGGTGTGATGGACCATGGATCCGGCCAGCAATTCGGTCAGGGCCGCGAACAGGTATTCGCTCCCCTCACCGGTCTGGGCCGACAGCCAGACCCGCAGTGGACGACCCTCGTCATCCCGCTCCAGGCCGGCCGGACGATCGGTCAGCTTGTCTATCTTGTTACAGATCATCAGCTGGGGACGGTCGTCCGCCTCGATCTCGGCCAAGACTGTCTGCACCGAATCGACATTCTCCTGCATCTGCTCATCGGCACAGTCCACGACGTGCAGCAGCAGGTCCGCTTCGCGGGTCTCCTGCAGCGTCGCCTTGAAGGCCGCGACCAGATCATGGGGCAAGTGCCGAATAAATCCAACTGTATCCGCCAGGATCACATCACCCACATCCTGGATCACCAATTTACGCAGGGTGGGATCCAGAGTTGCGAACAGTTGGTCGGCAGCATACACGCTGGCATCTGTAAGTTGGTTGAACAAAGTGGACTTTCCGGCGTTGGTATAGCCCACCAGAGAAACGGTTGGCACTTCGTTGCGATTGCGGGCGCGACGGCCCTGCTCCCGCTGCTTCGCCACCTTGTCGAGTCGACGCAAGATCGCCTTGATGCGTTCCCGCAGCAGGCGTCGGTCGGTTTCAAGTTGAGTTTCACCCGGGCCGCGCAGACCGATCCCGCCCTTCTGACGCTCAAGGTGGGTCCAGCCTCGCACCAGGCGAGTAGAAAGATGGCGCAATTGGGCCAGTTCGACCTGCAACTTGCCTTCGTGGGTACGGGCACGCTGGGCGAAGATATCGAGGATGAGGCCGGTTCTGTCCACCACCCGGCACTGGAACAGACGCTCCAGGTTGCGCTCCTGGGCAGGGGTCAGGGCATGGTTGAAGATGACCACGTCAGCATTCAGCATCTGAACCTGGGACGCGATCTCCTCCGCCTTGCCGCTACCGACAAAAAACTTGGCGCTGGGAGCACTGCGACTGGTGGTGACCACCCCCAGCGCATTGACCCCAGCCGAGCTCACCAGCATCTTGAGCTCTTCCAGATCCTCCCGCTCACCCTCATCGCTGAAGTTGACATGTACCAGAACGGCCTGTTCACCAGCTTCGTAACGGTCAAACAAGCGCTTGCTCCTTAACAGATCTCATGATGAATCCGGGTTGGCGAGCCGGCTCGCCGCGGCATATCACGCCTCGGCTTCACCCTGCTCTTCACCGGCCGCGCCCGGGGCGGGCTGGTGATGATTGACGGCACGGGCCGGCACCACGGTAGAAATGGCGTGCTTGTAAACCATCTGGCTCACGGTGTTCTTCAGCAAGATGACAAACTGGTCAAACGATTCGATCTGACCCTGCAGTTTGATGCCGTTGACCAAATAGATAGAAACTGGAATACGCTCACGGCGCAGCGCATTCAAAAACGGGTCTTGGAGAGATTGCCCCTTAGCCATCTTTCTTTTCCTTATAGTTTGTTGTTTTTAAACACCGGATATTGCTATAACAACCTGATTATACAGGGAGTGTCAAGCCGCACCAGCACGGGCAACAACCCTTGCCAGATTGCCAGACTCACCAGATTCCAACCAGGTCAGATCGGACCAGCCACGTAACCAGGTCATCTGGCGCTTGGCCAGCTGACGGGTGGCAACGATGCCACGATAACGCATCTCATCATATCCCACTTCCCCTGCCAGATAGTCCCACATTTGGCGGTAGCCAACGCAACGAATTGCAGGCAGGTCGGGGTGGAGATCCCCCCGTTCAAACAAGGCTCGCACCTCTTGCTCGAAGCCGTTTTGCAGCATCAGATCGAAGCGTTGCTCGATGCGTTGGTGCAGCACGGCCCGATCGCTCGGCGCGATGGCAAACTGGTGTACCCGATATGGCAATCCTTCCCCCTGCACCAAGGTCAGCTCGGTGAGCGTCTTGCCGCTGATGCGATACACCTCCAGCGCCCGGCTCAGCCGCTGCGGGTCGTTGGGGTGAATGCGCGCGCCGGCCACAGGGTCGATGCGTACCAGCTCATCGTGCAGCGCCTGCCAACCGAGGCGAGCTGCCTCTTCCTCCAGCCCGGCCCGAATGACCGGATCCGCCGGTGGCAGGGGAGAGAGCCCCTCCAGCAACGCCTTGAAATAGAGCATGGTGCCCCCCACCAGCAGCGGGATGCGGCCACGGGCGGCGATCTCGTCCATCTCGCGCAAGGCATCGCGGCAAAAATCCGCCGCCGAATAACTCATGGCCGGATCCAGGATGTCGATCAGTCGGTGCGGCGCCTGCGCCAGCTCGGCGGCGCCCGGCTTGGCGGTGCCGATATCCATGCCGCGATAGATGAGCGCGGAGTCCACGCTGATGATGTCGCAGGGCAGGGCCTGACACAGATTGATGGCGAGATCCGTCTTGCCGGAGGCCGTCGGCCCCATCAGAAAAATTGCATTCGGCAACTCAGCCACGTTCACTTTCCTCTCACACGGCGAATCAGAGGCAAGGAACCCACCCGGAGGGGGGTCATTGCGCTTGGCCGCCATGCGTAAATTCTTCCAGCACAGCCGCCAACGACAAGGGGCGCACCATGCGAATATCTGCCAGTTGGTCACTGAAATTGCTCACAAGTTCCGTCAGCAAACGACTGGCCGTTGAAAAATCATATACTTTTTCGGTGCTTATACCCTGTTCCACCAGCCATTGGCATACTACTTCAGCCAGCTGGTTCCCATCACTGTCAGATCCGCTCTCGATTAACTGCAGCAATTCGGGTAAGAGCCGCACCAGATCGGTCTGGCGCAGCAAGGCGGGCACCCGAGTCAGGATCATGGTGTCGCGCCCACCGCTTTTCAACTCCAGCCCCATGCGTTTGAGCAAACGTTCCTGTTCTTCTACCAACGCAACCAAGGTCTTGGGCAGCTTGAAGGAGACCGGCAGCAGCAAGGGCTGCGCCGCCAGCCCTTGGCCCCAGGCTTCCAGCAGCCAGTGACGCAGCAGCACCCGCTCGGCCCGCACCAGAGAGAGCAGCGCCAGCTGACCATCCCGCTCCAGCAGCAGATAGGATTGCTCCACCAGAGTCAGGGCACGATAGGCCTGCTGCGGCTGGGCTGCCGTGGCGGCACCAACCGGCGCGGCGATGGCCGCGGATCCGGCCTCGGCGATGGGCAGGGTGGTCAGCAAGGCGCCCATGCCGCGCATCGCCTCCCGGCTGGGGGGCTCAGGGGGCTGATAGTGGCCACTGCGAGTCGCGCCGCCCTCCCGCGCCTCCACGGTCTCCCTGACCTGGGCCGGGGAGCGATAGCTGTGCTCGGCGCCATACCACTCCGGGCGCGGCGCCTGACCGGGATATTCTATTTTTGACGCGGATGGCAGTTCAATCTGACTACCAGCCAAGGGTTCTTCCATAGCATTCTCTACCCTGACCTCGCGATGCAGTGCACTGAACAGGGCCTGGAAGATGAAGTCGTGGATGAGACGGGCCTGATGAAAGCGCACCTCGTGCTTGGCCGGATGCACGTTCACGTCCACCTGGCGCGGATCCAGCTCGATGTAGAGCACATAGGCGGCGAAGCGGTCAGCCGGCAGCAACTCGTCATAGGCCTGGCGAATGGCGTGATTGATGAGCTTGTCGCGCATCATGCGGCCGTTGACGTAGGTGTATTGCAGATCGTTCTGCGGCCGGGCACCGGCGGGGGCAGCCAGCCAACCCCAGAGCCGCACGTCGCTGTGCTCGCTCTCCACCGCCAGGGCGTGGTGCATGAAGGGCGTGCCGCAGACGGCGGCGAGGCGACGCTCCTGCTCCGCCACCGTATTGGCAGACTTGTACTGGCGCACCACCTTGCCGTTGTGGCGCAGGATCAGGGTGCAGTCGAAGCGGGAGAGTGCGATGCGGCGCACCAGCTCGTCGATGTGGGCGAACTCGGTCTTCTCGCTGCGCATGAACTTGCGCCTGGCCGGGGTGTTGAAGAAGAGATCCACCACCTCCACCGTGGTGCCCACCGGGTGGGCCGCCGGCTTGACGGTGACGCTCATCTCGCGCCCCTGCGCCTCGGCCTGCCAGGCCTCGGTTTGCTCCGCCGTGCGGGAGGTAAAGGTGAGGCGGGAGACCGAGCTGATGGAAGCGAGCGCCTCCCCTCTGAAGCCCAGGCTGTTGATCCCCTCCAGATCGTCGAGGGTCGCCACCTTGGAGGTGGCGTGGCGCGACAGCGCCAGCACCAGCTCGTCTTTGGCGACACCGCCGCCGTTGTCACGGATGCGGATGAGCTTGGCGCCTCCCTTGTCGATGTCGACCTCGATCCGATCCGCCCCCGCGTCCAGGCTGTTCTCCACCAGCTCCTTCACCACGGAGGAGGGCCGCTCAACCACCTCGCCGGCGGCGATCTGGTTGGCCAGGATCGGTGGCAATATACGGATCGGCATCGCTTACTCCTGACGTTTCATTTTGCGGGATCCAGGCACCTTCACCACGGCGGCGGGCCGCTCCACCTCATCCATGCCAGCGGCGATCTGGTGCGCCAGGATCGGTGGCAATATACGGATCGGCATCGCTGGCTCCCGATTCTTATCCTTGGGGGATATAGATCACCTGCCCAATCTGGATGTCCCGCGACTTGAGTTTGTTGATCTCGACCAGCTTCGCCTGACTCACTCCGTGCTTCTCGGCGAGACGGGAGAGGCTCTGGCCACGGGTGACCACATGGCGGATCATCTTGGACTTGTCGTTGCTCTGGCTGCTTGCGACCGGCACGCTCGGCTCCTTGGCCGCCACCGAGTAGGGCTTGATCACCCCGGCGCCGGATCCGCCGCTGACGCTGCTGACCGGGGCGCCGCCATCATTGCTGCTGGTCGGTACCGTCGCCGGCATGCGGTTGGTCACCTGCTGCTGGGGTGCGGGGGCGACCACCGCCTTTTTCGCCGCCGGTTGACTGTTCCTGGCCACCTGCTGGCCCTTGCCGGTCATCATGGGGCCCTTGGTCGGGTGGCTGCGGTAGTAGTTGCGGATCCCCTCGAAGATGGCGCGCGCCAGCTGATCCTGATAACTGGCGGTGGCCAGCAGCTTCTCTTCCCCGTGGTTGGAGATGAAACCGGTCTCCACCAGCACCGAGGGGATGTCCGGTGCCTTGAGCACCGCCAGGCTGGCGTGCTCCGGCGCCTTCTTGTGCAGCCGGGCGACCTTGCCCATGGAGCGCAGGATCTGGCGGCTGACGTCATAGCCCTCGGCCCTGGACTTGTCCATGGAAAGATCGAGGAAGGTCTGCGCCAGATAGGGGTTGGGGTCGGATTCGGCCAATACCTTGCCTACCCCGCCCAGCAGTTCGCCCTGTTTCTCCTGCTTCTCCAGCCAGCTGCCCATCTCGCGGTTGGCGCGGTTGGTCGACAGCACCCAGACCGAGGCGCCGCGCGGCGTGGAGTTGTGGAAACTGTCCGCATGCACCGACACCAGCAGATCGGCCTTGGCCTTGCGGGCAATTTCGGAGCGCTTGTTCAGGTCGACGAAGTAGTCGCCACGACGGGTCATCACGGCGCGCATGCCGGGCTCACGGTCGATCAGCGCCGCCAGCTTCTGGGATACCGCCAGGGTCACCCGTTTCTCGTAGGTGCGGCGCGGGCCTATGGAGCCGGGATCTTCCCCGCCATGGCCGGGATCGATGGCGATGACGATGGCCTTGCCCTGCCCGCCAACGGGGGTGGACTGCGCGGCGCTGGCCCCCTTCTCCTCATAGGGCAGATCAATCACCAGCCGGTGACCATAGGGGCCTGCCGGTGCCAGCGGGAACACCACCGGTTTGATATTGGAGCTGAGGTCCAGCACCAGCCGCATGCTGCCCTTCTCGAGCGGCGTGCTCTCGCGGATCTTGCGCACCAGCTCGCTCTTGTTCTCGATGCGGGTCAGGTTGGCGGCGTTGCTCGCCCCCTTCAGATCGATCACCAAGCGGTTCGGGCCGGTCAGGGTGAAATAGTTGAAATTGGGGGCACTGCTCATGTCGAGCACGACCCGGGTGTTATCCGGCGATGGCCAGACCCGCACACTCTTGAGCTGATTCGCGTAGGAGGGCAGGGCCAGCAGGGAAAATACAACGACAAGGATCAAGCGCACTGAGATGACAACCGTTCCAGAATGGCTTCGCCAATAGCAGTGCGGGCCGCTATCAGGGCCTCACGCTGCTCGTTTACATACGTCAGGGTAATCTCGAGATCGGGGGCGGGCAGCCAGCCCTCCCCCTTCTCTGGCCACTCCACCAGGCAGAGGGTATCGGCCGCGAAGTAGTCCCGAATGCCCATGAATTCCAGCTCTTCCGGATCCGCCAGTCGATAGAGATCGAAGTGATAGACCTGCCAGTTGGCCAATTCATAGGGCTCAACAAGGGTATAGGTCGGACTCTTAACCTTGCCTTGATGGCCGAGCCCTTGCACCCAACCCCGGGTCAGGGTGGTCTTGCCGGCCCCGAGGGCGCCGTGCAGGAATACCGTGGTCGCCTGCTGGCACGCCTGCGCCAGCCGTCCGCCCAGTGCCACTGTTGCTGCCTCATCCGGCAGTGTCATCATCAACTGTTTTGCCATGTTCTTCTTTTAACTTGTTACTGTGTCGGATTGACCAGACGGCGGATCCAGGGCAGCAGATCCGATGCCAGCATGCCCCTCTCTCCCTCTGCGGCGGCGCAATCGGCCGCCTCACCGTGGATCACGGCCCCCAGCCGGGTTGCCATGGAGGCAGACCAGCCCTGAGCCAGGAGGGCGGCGATTATACCAGATAACAGGTCGCCCATGCCGCCACTGGCCATGCCGGGGTTGCCTTCGTCGCACAGGGTGATGCTGTGCCCGTCGCAGATGAGCGTACCCGCCCCCTTGAGCAGCACGACGCCGCCGTAGCGCCGTTGCAGTTGCCGCACTGCGGCGAAGCGATCCGCTTCTATCTCGGCGATGGAACAATCCAGCAGGCGGGCCGCCTCCCCCGGGTGGGGAGTGAGCACCCAATTATCCTGATGACGGGGCCCCTGCGCCAGCCAATTCAATCCATCGGCATCCAATACCAGCGGCCCCTCGGTCGTGATCAGCTGCTCGAACCGGCTCCTTGCCCACTCGTCCCGACCGAGGCCGGGTCCCAGCACCCTGACCTTGGCCCAGCCATCGTCTATTCCGCCGGACCAGCCCATCAGTTCCGGCTGCACCAAGCTGACGGGAGGCGAGTCCGGATGCTGCCAGAGGCGCACCAGACCAGCCCCCGTCCGCAGGCAGGCCATCCCCGCCAACAGGATAGCGCCTTGCATGCCGAGATTGCCCCCCACCACCAGCACCTTGCCGTTGCTCCCCTTGTGGGCCGAGCGGAGGCGCGGGATCAACAGTGCCCTGAGGCCGGGGTAGTCGATCCGCAGAGAGGCAGGAATAACGCCATCCGGTGGCATCACACCGAGGCTATCGCAGTCGAGCCGACCGACCCCGTCCACCCCGTCACCGGTCAACATGCCCTGCTTGATGCCAATGAAGGTGAGGGTACGGGTGGCGCGCACCAGGGCGCCCATGGCGCGACCGGTGTCGGCATTGAGCCCGGAGGGCAGGTCCACCGCCAGCACGGGGACCTGCAAGGCATTGATTGTTGCGACAAGCCTTGTCATTGAAGGGGAGAGGGAAATATGGACACCGGTGCCGAGCAAGGCGTCTATTACCAGATCCGGTGGCATCAGTGAGTCGAGCTCGGCCGTCTCGGCCATCATCACGCTCCCTCCCGCGGCGAGCCATCCATCGGCGGCTCGTCTGGCGTCGCCCTGGAGCAACGCGGGGGCCCGAGTGGCGATCACCAGGGGATCGAGCCCGATCCGTCTGGCGAGGCGCGCCAGCACATAACCATCGCCGCCGTTGTTGCCGGGGCCGACGAAGATCCACCAGTGGCGGCTCTTGGGCCAGTGGTGACAGGCATAGCTGCACAGGGCGGCACCAGCCCGCTCCATCAGGTCATAACATTCACGCCCCTCGAGCCTGGCCCAGTGTTGCTCCAGGCGACGGATCTGTTCGGTCCGCCACAGGGGCTGTGCTAGACTGTTGCCTTCTTCCCCGCAGATAGCATCCTCGATAACCTGTACCATGACGGCTCCCGACCTTCATCATCCAGTGATCCGACCTTCCGGCGCCGGGCATATACCGTGGCATGACGACACCTGCTCAGCCCCATGCCCGCTCCCCAAGATCCCGCCTTCGAGGCTCGGGTCCGACCGCGCAGCATGACGGCAACCGAACTCCAGCAACTGGCTCAAGATATCAAGCTCTGGGCACGCGAGCTAGGATTTGACCAGGTCGGGATCACCGACACCGATCTGCGTATCGAAGAGCCCAGATTGCAGGCCTGGCTGGATGCGAACCATCACGGCAACATGGACTACATGGCCCGTCACGGCATGATGCGCGCGCGCCCCCATGAGTTGTTGCCCGGCACCCAGCGAGTGCTGTCGGTACGCATGAATTACCTGCCTTTCGAGGCGGGTTTTGCCGCCACCCTGCGCGATCCCACCCTGGGTTACATCAGCCGCTATGCCCTCGGCCGCGACTACCACAAAGTCATGCGCAACCGGCTCAAACAGCTGGGGGATCGCATAGAGCAACGCTGCCAGTCATTGTTTCAGGCCACGGGAGAGTGGCGCCCCTTCGTCGACTCGGCCCCCATACTGGAGCGGCCGCTCGCCGCCAAGGCCGGGCTCGGCTGGGTGGGCAAGCACTCGCTGCTGCTCAACGAGTCCGCCGGCTCCTTCTTCTTCCTCGGGGAGCTGCTCGTCAGCCTGCCACTGCCCATGGATGCGCCGGTGGAGAAAGAACAGTGCGGCAAATGCGTGGCCTGCATCAACATCTGCCCGACCGGTGCCATCATAGCGCCCTACGTGGTGGATGGCCGGCGCTGCATCTCCTATCTCACCATTGAGAGCGACGAGCCCATTCCGCTGGAGCTGCGCCCGCTCATGGGCAATCGCATCTATGGTTGTGACGACTGCCAACTCATCTGCCCCTGGAATCGCTATGCGGACGTAAGCCCCGAGCCTGACTTCAGTCCAAGGCCCAACCTGCACCGCCCGCCCCTGCTCACCCTGTGGCGCTGGCAGGAGAGCGATTTTCTCAAGCGCACCGAGGGCAGCCCCATTCGCCGCATCGGTTATCAACGTTGGCGCCGCAACCTGGCGGTGGCGCTCGGCAACGGTCCGGCCAGCCCCGAGGCGATCGCAGCCCTGCAGCAGGCGCTGGCCGAGGCCGAGCCCATGGTGGCCGAACACATAGAGTGGGCACTGGCGACCCTGGCCGCGCGCCAGGAGAAAGAGAACAAGAAGACCCGTTTGCTGATCCGCTGCATCGAAAAAGGCCTGCCGGATCACGCATAAGTGATCTGGCCCTTGCCGGATGACAGCACTTTTTTCATGCTCTGCCGACCATTGACCATAGGCGCAATAAAAGGAACATTCTGATGCAGATGTTGGGAGTTGATATAGGTGGGTCCGGGATCAAGGGTTGCCTGATCGATACCAAGACCGGCGAGTTGATTGGCGAACGCCTGCGTCTGACCACCCCGCAGCCGGCCACCCCGGCCGCCATTGCCCATACCCTCAAGGCGCTGGTCGAGCACTTCGAATGGAAGGGCCCGGTGGGCTGCGGCTTCCCCGCCATCATTCACAACGGCATCGCCAAGAGCGCCGCCAACATCGACAAGAGCTGGGTCGAGACCGATGCGGCCCACCTGTTTACGGACGTGACCGGCCTGCCCTGCCACGTGATCAACGATGCCGATGCAGCCGGGCTTGCCGAGATGCGCTTTGGCACTGGTCAGGATCGCAAGGGGGTCATCATCCTCATCACGGTCGGCACCGGCATCGGCACCGCCGTGTTCGTTAACGGTCAGCTACTGCCCAACACCGAGCTGGGTCACCTGATGCTGGAAGGCATGATCGCCGAGCACTACTGTTCGGACGCCGCCCGCAAGCGCGAGGATCTCTCCTGGAGCCGCTGGGGCAAGCGTTTCAACAAATACCTGGCCAGGCTGGAATTCCTGTTCTCCCCCGATCTCTTCATCCTGGGGGGCGGCAGCGCCGCCAAACTCGACAAGTTCATCGACAAGATAGAGACCCGGGCCCCGCTGGTAGCGGCGGCCAGCCTCAATCAGGCAGGTATCATAGGTGCCGCCCTCTACGCCGAGTCCCAGCAAGGAAAGTGAGCCGTTGTCTCGCAAGATGATCAGAAAGGCCCGGCATATGTCGGGCCTCTTTGATCATCAGGGTGAGAGAATGCGGCCAGCGCCAAGACAGTGCCGCCTCGGCGAGTGCAGCCCTCCTTCTTTTAGCTTTTAGCCACCGGTTTCCCCGCTTGGCGTGCACCTCCTGGCAGGCTCAAACGACAGTCGACCCTGCCTCTCACCAGAACTGGTTGTTTATTGTGCTTTATCAATAGGATGGAAAAGAGAAAGAGAGCGGGACAAGGCAGAAGGTCCGTGTCATCTTGGCAACGGCTGCCCAGAAGAGCAGGTAACGATAAGCGGCGGCACTGATGAATCAGCGACCTGAGGTCCATCAGCCGGGTTATATTCGGACATTATGCTATAAATAAGAATCTAATATTGAATCGATCCGTTTCCCGCCAATCTATAGTCAATCAGCAGAAATCCTTATCCATTTTTTAGCCGTCTAGACGTAGAAACATGCGTTGACACAGCCATCCGGACATCTTAGCATCATCCTCCATGATGGCAGACTAACCCAGTGAAACCTCTGCCCAATTCACCCGCCTGTAGCGCCCTGTGCTTTAAGGCTGTTAGCACGGAAGAATTCATGATTAAGTTGAACGGTCTCAACAAAGTCTACGGCAAGGGCACTGACGCCGTGCACGCCCTGCGTGACGTGAGCCTGCATGTGCCACAAGGCAAGATCTTCGGCGTGATCGGCGCCTCCGGTGCCGGCAAGAGTACCCTCATTCGTTGCGTCAACCTGCTGGAGCGTCCTACCGACGGCCAGGTCATCGTCGATGGCCAGGATCTCGTGGCCCTGCCGGAGCGGGATCTGACTCAGGCACGCCGCCAGATCGGCATGATCTTCCAGCACTTCAACCTGCTGTCTTCGCGCACCGTGTTCGCCAACATCGCGTTCCCGCTGGAGCTGGCAGGCTGGAGCAAGGCCCAGATCCAGACAAGGGTCGAGGAGCTGCTCGCCCTAGTCGGGCTGGAGGCCCGCGCCCACGCCTATCCGTCCGAGCTGTCCGGTGGTCAGAAGCAGCGCGTCGCCATCGCCCGCGCCCTGGCCCCGGCCCCCAAGGTGTTGCTGTGTGACGAGGCCACCTCGGCCCTGGATCCCCAGACCACCCGCTCCATCCTGAGCCTGCTGAAAGAGATCAACGTCAAGCTGGGGCTCACCATACTGCTCATCACCCACGAAATGGACGTGGTGAAGGGGATCTGCGACGAGGTCGCCATCATCAGCGACGGCCGCCTGATCGAGCAGGGCGAAGTGGCCTGGTTCTTCAGCAACGCCAAGACCCAGCTGGCCCGTGACTTCATCCACTCCACCATCCATCTGGAGGTGCCGCAGGAGTATCAGGACAGGATGAGCAGCGAGCGGGTGGCCAACAGCTATCCCCTGGTGAAGCTCGGCTTCACCGGCGCCACCGTCGATTCGCCGCTCATCTCCGAGGTGAGCCGCCGTTTCAACATCGACATCAGCATACTGAGCGCAGACATCGAATACGCCGGTGGCGTCAAGTTCGGCTTCCTGCTGGCGGAACTGTTCGGGGATGAGGCCCAGTGCGAGGCCACCCAGCAGTTCCTGATAGACAACCATATTCAGCTAGAGGTGATGGGCTATGTCCGAAGCAATGATTAATCTGCTGATCTCAGCCCTCGGCGACACCCTGATCATGGTGTTTGCCTCCGCCTTGTTTGGCTGCCTGCTCGGCCTGCCGCTCGGCGTGGCGCTGCACGTGACCAAAGCCGGCCAGATCCTGGCCAACCCGCTGCTGAACCGGACCCTCGGCATCATAGTCAACGTCGGCCGCTCGGTGCCCTTCATCATCTTGCTGGTGGCCATCATTCCGCTGACCCGCTTCATCGTCGGGACCAGCATCGGCACTATCGCCGCCATAGTACCGCTGACCATAGGCGCCGTGCCCTTCATCGCTCGCCTGGTGGAAGGGGCCCTGATGGAGGTGCCGGACGGCCTGCTCGAGGCGGCCAAGGCCATGGGTGCCAAACCCTTGCAAATCATCGCCAAGGTGCTGCTGCCCGAGGCCCTGCCCGGGATCCTCAACAGCGTCATCATCACGTTAGTCACGCTCGTGAACTACTCCGCCATGGCCGGTGCCATCGGAGGGGGTGGTCTGGGAGATGTGGGTATTCGCTACGGCTACCAGCGCTTCGATCCCACCGTCATGCTGGTCACCGTGGTCATTCTGGTAGTGCTGGTTCAACTCATCCAGAGCGCAGGTGAGCGCCTGGTTCAACAATGTGATCATCGTTAATCGTCGGTTTCTGACAGGAGGTTTTTATGAAATTGGGCATTAAATCCGCTGCGGCTGCACTGCTGGCTACACTGGTTCTGGTCGGCTGCGGCCAGAAGGAAGAGAACAAGACCCTGAAAGTCGGCGCCATCGCCGGCCCGGAGACCGAGCTGGTCGAGACTGCCGCCAAGGTGGCAAAAGAGAAATACGGTCTGAACGTCGAGATCGTTACCTTCTCCGACTATGTCACCCCGAACGTGGCATTGAACGACGGCAGCGTCGACGTCAACGCCTTCCAGCACAAGCCCTATCTGGATGCCCAGATCCGTGATCGTGGCTTCAAGCTGGTACCGGTTGGCAACACCTTCGTCTACCCGATCGCCGGTTACTCCAAGAAGATCAAGGCGCTGAGTGAACTGAAAGACGGTGCCCAGATCGCGGTGCCGAACGATCCGACCAACCTGGGCCGCTCCCTGATCCTGCTGGAGAAGCAGGGCCTGCTGAAGCTGAAGGAAGGCGCCGGTCTGGAAGCCACCGTGCTGGACATCGCCAGCAACCCGCGCAACTTCAAGATCGTCGAGCTGGAAGCCGCTCAACTGCCCCGCTCCCTGGAAGATGTTGATCTCTCCATCATCAACAACACCTTCGCCGGTCAGATCGGCCTGACCCCGACCGAGAACGGCCTGTTTGTCGAAGACAAGGAGTCCCCCTACGTCAACCTGATCGTCGCCCGTGAAAACAACAAGGACGAAGAGAAGGTCAAGCAGTTCGTCCAGTCCTTCCAGACCGACGAGGTCTACAAGAAAGGGACCGAACTGTTCAAGGGCGGTCTGGTGAAAGGTTGGTAACCACTCACTCTGCAAAAAAGGCCGCGCCAAGCGTGGCCTTTTTTTTTGCCCCCGTTATCATGGGCGTCAGCACGGTAACAAACACAAAACAGAACAATGAAAAAATGGTATCTGGCCTATTGCAAGCCTAAGGAAGAAGCCCGCGCCCGCGCCCATCTGGCAGCCCAGGGTGTCGAATCCTATTACCCCATGGTCGAAGTCGAGAAACTGCGCCGCGGCAAGCGGGTCCCCGTACGCGAGCCCATGTTTCCCAACTATCTGTTCATCTATGTGGATCTCGACGAGGTCACCCCCGTCACCCTGAAATCGACCCGCGGCATCAGCCGCATCGTCCATTTCGGCAAGGAATGGACCTCCATCAGCAGTCAGCTGATCTATCGATTGATGAGTCGTGACGACAGCGACGAGGCGAGGGCCAGCTACGCCAGCCTGCCGACGCAGGGGGACAAGGTGCTCATCGAGGCGGGCCCTCTCGCCGGATTCGAGGCCATTTATCTGGAACCGGATGGCGAGAAGCGCGCCATCTTGCTGGTCACCCTGCTCAATCAGGAGACCAGCGGCAGCTTCGACAACCAGGCCTTTCGCCGCCTGGACTAAACAACGGGCGGGCATCTGCCCGCCCGCTTATCACCTCAGTTCGAACCGGCTGATGACCGAGGTCAAGCGGCCCGTCTCCCGGATCAATCTGGCGGCAATCCGCTCCCCCTGTTGACCGCGCTCGCTGGATTGGCGGCTGAGCCCGGCGATCTCCTCGACAGTCCCGGCCACCTCCTGCGCCACTCTGGACTGCTGTTCGGTCACGGCAGTAATGGCTTCCAGTTGACCAGAGAGATCCTGCACCAGCCGCATCACCGTCTCAAACGTCTCGGCCAGTGCGAACATGACGGTACGCCCCTGCTCCACCAGCTGGGTCCCGCCACCCACGGTCGCGGCTGTCTGTCGGGTCTGCTGCTGGATGCTGGCGATGGTCTGGTTGATCTCCGCCGTCGACTGGCTGGTGCGGTTGGCAAGTTGACGCACCTCGTCCGCCACCACGGCAAAGCCACGCCCCTGCTCTCCGGCACGGGCTGCCTCGATGGCGGCATTGAGCGCCAGCAGGTTGGTCTGCTCGGCGATGGTGGCGATGACCTCGGTGACGCGCCCCACCTGCTCGCTCTGGCTGCTGAGCTGCCCCATGGCCTGATTGGCCTGGGTGATCATGACGGCGACCTGCTTCATGGTGTTCACCATGCGTTCCAGCGTGTCACTCCCCTGGCGGGCCTGCTGCTCGGTTTGACGCGCCGCCTCGGCCGCCCCGGCGGTGTTGCCCGCCACATCACGGGCGCTGACCGACATCTGCTCGATGGCGGCGGCGACCATATCGACCCGTTGATTCTGGCTTGCCAGATCCTCGACGATGGCATTGGTGGTCTGAGCCACCTCGCGGCCGGCCCCCTCCACCTGACCCACGGCCCCCTGGATCTCGCCGACCAGCTGGCGCAATTGGGCCGACATCCGATTGATGGAGCCGGTCAGACCGCCCAGTTCGTCTTGACGCAGGATCGGCAAGGGCTCGGCCGGCAGACGGCCATCCGCCACCAGGCCGGCACGCGTCACCAGGCTGGCGATGTCCCGGGTCAAGCTGCGACTGAACAGCAAGGCCACCAGGGTGCCGAGCAGAATGACGCTGAGAGTGGCCAGCAGCAGGGTGCTGTGAATGGTCTGGCTGGCGCCTGCCATCCTGTGCGCCATTCCGTCCACCTCGGCCCGAGTGTGGGTCACCTGAGACGCCAGCTGGTCGGCGAGCCGGGTCAGCGCCGGTTCGATATCGGTCGCCATCAGGTGGTTCGCCTGATCCCAGTCCGGTGCCTGGCGCTTGCTGATCACCTGGCCCACCAACTCGGCAAAGGGGGCCGACATCTGCTCGAACAGCGCCCACAGCCCCTTCTGTGCCTCGGTGAAGTGGGCCTCTTGCTGCCTCAGCTCGGCCACCCGCTGCAGGTGAAACTGGTAGTAATCCTGGTACTTGTCCCGATATTCCTTGTCCCCCGAGATGAGGAAATCCCGCAGGGCGGAGAGCGCATTGGCGAGGCCGTTGTAGGCATCCCCCACCTGCTTGAGCAGCAGCCGACGATCCCCCGGCAGCTCGGCTTGCGAAGTGGCCACCTCTTCATTGGCAAAGGACTGCAGCTGATCGAGCGCCGCCTCCGCCAGCGGGCCCGCCTCCAGCAGCATCAGGCTGTGGGCCGGCAGATTCTCCTCGGTATGGGCGATGGCCCACACCTTCTCCTGGGCCCCCTTGAACGTCTTGAGAGACTGGGTCAGCGCGGGGGTGAAGGCTTGCTGTTCAATGGCATGCCAGGCGCCATCCCACTCCTGCTTGAGACGGCTGGCCTGGGCCTGGTCCTTGCCGAGGATGAGGTAGGCACGCAGGGAGGAAACGGTGGCGATCAGTGCCTTCTGACTCGCTTCATCCCGTTGCAGGGCGGGCAACGCCTGCTCCAGCAGGGCATCTTGCGACTGCTCGATCTGGCCGAGCTGATGGTAGACGAGGGTGGAGGAGAGAATGATGAGCAGGTTGATAAAACAGAAGCTCAACAACAGCTTGCTTGATATTTTCATAAACGTCCTTGTTCCACTGCGGGCATCCTGCCCAGGGTTTAATGCTTGATCAGCGCCGGTAATCGGTCCAGCCAGGTGCGATGCCACTCCAGCAGTTGATCGCGCGGCATGGGCCGGGCGGAGAAGAAGCCTTGGCACTGATCACATCCCAGCCTGGCCAGCAGCTGCCAGGTGGGTTCATCCTCGACCCCCTCGGCCACCGACTTGAGCCCCAGCTTGCGGGCCAGCTCGATGCTCGACTCTATGATGGCGAGCCGGGAGGGATCTTCATAGCAGCGATCCACGAAGGATCTGTCAAGCTTCAACTCGGTGAAAGGCAACAGGGCCAGCTGCTGCATGGAGGAGTAACCTGTGCCGAAGTCGTCGATGGAAAGGCCAAAACCGTGCATGCGCAGCCGCGTCAGCACCTCGAGCGACTTCCCCAGATCCTTGACGAAGGCGCTCTCGGTCACCTCCAGGGTAATCAGCTCAGGGTTGATGCTCCAGCGCTGACAGTGGTTGAGCAGGGTGTTGCACAGATCCCCTTCGATCAGCGAGGTGGTGGAGAGGTTCATCGACAGGTTGAGGGAAAGCCCGGTCTGTTCCCACAGATGGCCATCGCGCAGAGACTTGCTGATGATGAGCTCGGTCAGCGGATCGATGAGCCCGTGGTGCTCTGCCAGCGGAATGAAGCGGGCCGGGGAGATGAGCCCGTATTTCGGGTGCTGCCAGCGGGCGAGCGCCTCCATGCCGACCCACTGACCGGTACCAAAGCTCACCTTGGGTTGATACCAGGGCAGCAGTTGATCCTGCTCCAGCGCCTGGCTGAGCTCATCCAGCGTCAGGCTGTGGCCATCTTCCTTCTGACTGTGTACCAACTGGGGCCGCCAGGCACCGATCATCTGCTTGATCTGCTGATGGCTCGCGGGTTTGTCTATGCGCCCCAGCACCTGCAGGCCGTAGGCGCTGCTCATGCGCAGCACGGCATCGACCACGTCGTCTTCCAGCGCACTGCACAAGATGATGCCACCACGAAATCCCCCAAGCGAAAGCCGGCGCAACAGGGCCATGCCATCCATGCCGGGCATGCGCAGATCGCAAAACAGAATATCAACCTGGTGATACTGACACAGCGCCAGCGCCTCCTCCCCATCCTGCGCCTCCAGCAGATTGCCGTAGCCGAGTCCGCGGATCTGGTGCATCAGGGCCTTGCGCTGGAAGTTGTGATCTTCCACCACCATGATTGCCAAATTATTCCCTGTGCTATTCATCGAGCCATAATCCAATTTCGCCTGTAATAGAATCCATCAATGCCTGTACCGTCTGGCTCAACTCGGTGAGCCTGTCCAGCTGCTTCAGGCGGGCCGCCGTCTCCAGCCGGGCCGCCTCTTCTGCCAGCGCGAGCTGCCCGACCATGCGGGCCGCCCCTTTGATGCGGTGCGCCGTCTCCACCAGTGCCTGGGCGTCTTGGCGTGCCAGCGCCCGCATCATGTCCTCGCTATCCTGGCGATTGGAGTCCAGATATTCCATCGCCATGCTACGCGCCAGCCCCTCATCACCAAACAAGGATAACCAGTTCAACCCCTGCTCCTGAACCCTGGCCTGCACGAGCGGCTCGGGCTCCCCCGACGGCAAGCTGGCGGTCGGTAGCCAGCGCTCCAGCGTCTGACGCAGGGTTTCCAGGCTATAAGGCTTGAACAACATGTCGTTCATGCCAGCGGCCTGCATCTGCAGGCTGGCCTCCTCCGAGGCATCGGCGGTGACCCCGATGATGGGCGCCTCCTCGCCTGCCGCTCGCAGGGTGCGCGTCAGGGTATAGCCGTCCATCACCGGCATGTGGCAATCGGTCAGCAGCAGGGCAAAGCCCTGTCCCTGCCAGGCGCGCAGCGCCTTCTCCCCATCATCCACCAGTTCGGCATCGATACCGAGAATGGCGAGCTGGCGGGCCAGCAGGGCACGGTTGACGGGGTGATCGTCGGCCACCAGCACCCGGCCCTGCAACTTGTCCCCCAAGGCCTGCACCGGTTGAGCCGCCCGTTCCCCCGACAGCTGGCGACAGGTCTCCAGCAACAGGTCGGGATAGAGCGGGGACTGACCCAGTCGCCACCAGGCATCCGAGCCCATCCGGCCACGCAGCGCCTCCTGTGAAGAGAGCACTATGCCCTTGAGCGAGGACTGCTGCAAATGCTGCAACCAGTCACCGCCGAGGGCTTGCTCCAGGTGACTCTCTTGTGCCAGCAGGCGTCCGCCGAGCGACGGCTGCCACTGGGCGGGCTCCAGTCGATGGAGCCTGGCGCCGAGCCGTTCCATCACCGACTGCAGCACAGCATCCTCGCCAAACCACCACCAATCCTGCCCTGCCAGCGGCGGCACATCCCACTGGCACTCGCTCAGGGGGATCCTGAAGGTCATCCTGGTCCCCACCCCGGGCTGACTCTCCAGCGTCAGGCTGCCCCCCATCTTCTGGGCCAGCTGATGACAGATGGCAAGCCCGAGCCCGGTTCCGCCGAAACGCCGGGTGATGTCGGACTCGACCTGCTTGAACGGGATGAACAGATTCGCCTGCTTCTCCAGGGGGATGCCGATCCCCGAGTCCTGAACGATAAACACCAGCCGATGGTCGTCATAACCGACCCGGATGTCTATCTGCCCCGACTCGGTAAATTTCACCGCGTTGTTGAGCAGATTCGAGATCACCTGCCCGACCCGAATGGCGTCGATGCTGGCCTGATCCGGCACCTCGGCGGCCCAGGCCAGGGTCACGCCGAGCCCCTTGCCATGGGCCAGGGTGGCGTGGCCACGGATGACATCGCAGATGACGGTGGTGAGCCTGCCCACTTGATAATGCAGTTGCAACTGGCCCGCCTCCATCTTGGAGAAGTCCAGGATGTCGTTGACCAGGTAGAGCAGGTGATTGGTGGAGGTCGAGACGTTGCGCAGCATATAGCGTTGATCGTCGTCCAGATCGCTCATCTGCAGCAGTTCCAGCATGCCGTGCATGCCGGAGATGGGGGTACGCAATTCATGGCTCATGGTCGCGAGGAAGCGGCTACGGGCCTGCATCGCCTCCTCCGCCACCGTTCTGGCCTGACGCAGCTCCAGCGCCTGTCGCTTCAGGCTGGTGATGTCCTGCACCACCCCGTTCAGGATGACCCCCTCGAGCCCCTCCTGATGCACGAAATGGCCCCGTATCTGCAGGTAGCAGGGGGTTCCGTGACGCATGATATCCACCTCAAGATCGAGGGGTTGCATGGTTCTGGCATGCCGTTCAACGGTCGCAACGAAGTCATGCAGGGCGGGGCCTGTCAGCCCCAAAATGGTGCTGCCGACGACGCCGCTATGCACCGGATCTTCGTCATAACCCACTATCTCCTTGAGCCCCTGGGAGGTATAGAGGAAGCGTCCGTTCCCCGGCCCAATCCAGTGATACTGATAGACGAGGCCCGGCATGCTGTCGGTGATCTGGGTGAGCCGGGTCTCCGCCTCCTGCGCAGCGGAGCGCGCCTGCTTCAGCTCGGTGACATCGGTCAGCACGGTCAGGATCCCGAGCCGCTTGTTATCGGGGCCGACAAACAGCCGCTTGGTGTAGAGCATCTGATGCAGCGCACCATCCGGCAGCTGGATCTCACCGCTGCCATTGAGCTCCTCGCCGCTCTCCCAGACCCTGGTATCCTCCTCGATAACCCTGGCCCGAATGGCTTCGGGTAGCCGATCCTGAAGCAACAGATAGCAGGAGCCGTTCAGATTCTCCCCCTGCAAGAACAACTGTCGGTACGCCCAGTTCGTCATCGCTATTTCATGGCGCTCATTGGTCAACACCACCTGATTGGGCAGTGCATCGAGCATCATCTGAACGAATGCCAGTTGTTCCTCCAGCCGTTGTTCCGCCTCTCGTCGCTGGCTTATCTGGCGACGCAGGGTCCGGTTCCAGCCCACGGACAACAGGACACAAAGCAGGAAGACACCGCCTCCGAGGGAAGACCAGAGCAGTACCTTGCTCGGATCCAGCCCCGTCTGTATGGTCAGGGAAAGCCACTTGTGATCCAGTCTGGCCAGCTCATCCGGCCGGATGGAGAGCAGCACCTTGCTCAGGATCTGCTGCAACATGGGATCTTGCTGCTGTATCGCCATGGCAACGGGGACCCTGAGCTCATCGCCCGAGAAGACCACCTGATAGTGATCGCTGAACCCCTTCTGCAATGACTGCCCCAGGGTGTTCATGCTGATCAGCGTGTAATCCACCTGATGGCTGTCTAGCAGCGGCAACAGCTGGGTGTCGCTGTCGGCGGTGACCATCACGGCCCCGACCCGCTCCAGCAGCAGTTGCTCCACAGATCCCCGCACCATCCCCACCCGGCGTCCCTTCAGATCCGCTGGGCTGGAGAGTTCATCCGTCCCCTTCCTCCCTACGATGACCCGATTGATGAAGGCATAATTCGGGGTAAACCGCATGGATCGACGACGCTCGTCGGTCGGGGTCATGGCGGGCACGAAATCCAGCTTGTTTGCCTCGAACTGCGCCAGGGTGTCGCCCCAGCTCGGCGTCGGCACCAGGCTGAACTGCAGGCCGGAGCGAGCGCTCATCAAGTCCAGCAGATCGGCGACAAAGCCCACCAACTGACCCTGCTTGTCGATATTGCTCATCGCCGGCCAGTTGGGCGCCACCCCATACTTCAGCACAGGGTGCTGCGCCAGCCAGTTCAGCTCCTCCTGGTTGAAGAGGTTCTGGCGTGGGCCATGCACCTGGCCATAATCGATGCCACCGCCCGCCTCCAGCACTTGCCTGCGTTCGCTGTCCGGGATGGAGTCCAGCACCCGTTGCAACAGGCTGTGCAATCCCAGATTGTTGGCCGTCATCACCATGGTCAGCCGGGTGGGTGGCACCCAGGATGGCGTGATCACCTGCAACTGGGCATGCTGACGCAAATGCTGCAGGCGGATCAGGGTCGGCAGGTCTGCCAGATAGGCATCCGCCAGCCCGCGCTTCACCATGAAGGCCGCCTCGTCGACACTGTCGGCCTCGCTGTGATCCTTCACCCCGAGCCGGATCAGCTCATTGCAGGCCCCAAAGCCCCGTATGCACACCCAACGCCAGCGCCTCGCATCGTCCAGAGCGGTCTCGGTCTGGGTGCGCGCAAGCAGTATCCCCCGCGGCACCCCCATGATATCCAGCGTCTTCAACGCCTGCTGCTGCGGTTTCTGCTCCGGTACCACCCCCAGCAGCAGATCGGTTTCACCATCGTTCAGCGCCTGCTGGGCGCGGGCATAATCGGGATAACCCCGGTACTTCAGCGTCAATCCCAGCTGGCTCGCCACCAACTCGGCAAAATCGTCAAGGGGACCGCTGAACCCACCCCGGCCATTGGTATAGACATAGGGGGGCCAATCCACCGTCGGCATGCCCACCACCAACTCGCTGCGCGACTCGAGCCAGGCTTGCTCCGCCCGGGCCAGGTTGTCGTGACTCAATGCGGTGGCAGCAGCCGTCACCAGGCTCCAGCAGGCGAGCCAGCACAACAAGATGAGACGATAGCAACGGCGCAACATAATGAACTCCCATACGAACAGGGGGGTGATCATAGAGTTTTTGGTTAAATGTGCGACTAATAAATGCGTGTCGCCTTCATCTGGATATAAAAATGGCAGGCCGAGGCCTGCCATCGAGGAGTTCGGGGCCAGGCCCCTCACCTCAGGTTATTCGATTCCCGAGGCGGAAGCCGGTTTGAAATTCCCGCTCACGCACATGGGAAACCTGCACATTCATGCCTTCCAGGCCGATATCCTTCAACATGGCCGGGGAAAGGTGCAGGTAGCTGACGCGCCGCTCCAGTCGGGTGATCCGTTTCTGAACCAGGGATTCGACGGTGCGCAGCAGAGTGAGTTCGATAGACATATGATTCTCCAGTTGAACATGCGGTTCTCCCGGAGAGAGGACATCACCCTGCGGGATAACCGCGGGTGATGAAAAGGCAGGTGTTACCTGTTCCCTCCACGCGGTAAATAACGAGCACGAATCTTCGCGCTGCTCATGCAGCGATCGAACGCAACGTTGAACATGGAATGTTGCATATTCGTCTCCTTACCGAGTGAAAGTTGAACAAGTTGCCACAGTCTAGAAAAACACCGAATGTTGTGCAATATCTGTCCCACCCATATGGGTGGGATGCCTGATGAAGCCTCTCAGATCCCGGACAACAATCTGAACTCCTCCAGCGCATAGGTATCCGTCATGCCGCTGACGTAGTCGAGCAGCAAGCGCACCCTGTAATACCACTCCTGCTCCGCCGCGGAGGCGAAGCGGGGATCCGCGGTGGCCACCGCCAAGCGGTACGCCTTGAGGTGGCGGGCCGAGAGCCGGTGAAACAGCCGGCGGGCGAAGAACAACTCGCTCCCGCCCTTGCCAGCCAGCAGCCGCTCGAACTGGGAGGCCGGCAGCGCCAGCAGGCAGGCATAGGTCGACAGCACCCCGCGCAGGGCGGCGTAGCCCTCCAGCTCCAGCGCTTCAACCTCGGGGCGCATGAACACCAGCTCACGGGCCACCTGTTTGAGGGTATCGAGCACCCGCGCCGCCGGCGCCTGACCGTGCAGCAGCGCCTGGGGATAGGCGCCGCTAAGAACAGCCTCGTGCTCGCTCACATAGGTATCGGCCGCCAGCATCACCAGATCCCGGGTGAGCTGCTGACGAAAATGGGGGAAGAAACCCCGCTCGGAGGCGCCGGCATCCGCCAGCAGCCCTGCCATATAGTCCCCTTGATCGGCGCCGCGCAGTGCCTGCAACAACTCGCCAAGGCTGAGGATCCGTCTGTCCACCGCATCTTCGAGATCGGCGATGCAGTAGGAGATGTCGTCCGCCGCTTCCATGATGTAGACCAGCGGATGGCGACAGCCCGGTGCCAACCCCAGGCTCTGGCCGAGGGCGCTGTAGAGCGGCTGCTCGCTGAAGAAGATGCCACGCTTGCTGGTCCAGCCGTGGTGCTGGCCATAATGCAGGCCGGGCTGGGGCTGCTGCGGGTATTTGCACAGGGCCGCCAGCTGGCCCAGGGTCAGGTTCAGCTCGTGCAGGCTGTGCACCAGTCGCAGGCTCTGGGCGTTGCCATCGAACACCAGCAAGTCCTGGCGCAGCTCGGCCCACTGCGGGCTCGGCAGCTGGTCATGGGCGCTGGCAAAGAGATCATCCAGCGCCTGTGTCAGCCACTGACTCATCACCTGCTCGCCGAAATGGCCGAACGGCGGGTTGCCGACATCGTGCAGCAGGCAGGACATCTCCACCAGGTTGATGAAGGCCCCTTCGCACACGGTGCCGGCAGGCAGCAGGGCCAGGATGCGGCGGCTGATCTGGCGGCCCGTCTCCTGCACCTCCAGGGAATGAGTGAGGCGGCTGCGCACCGAGGCCTTCACATCCAGCGGAAAGACCTGGGTCTTCTGCTGCAGGCGACGCACCGGGGCGGCCTGCACGATGCGCGCGCGATCCTGTTCGGTCGCCTCCAGCAGGGGCTCCTCGCCCCAGCTGTGAATTCGCAGTGACGGGATCAGGCGCTGATACATGGGTCTGTCTCCTTGGCGTTGATGACAATCGGCGAGCGGCTCAGGAGAGCAACCAGCGGCGCAATCGAGCGATGTCTCCCGGGTATTCCCGGCGTAGCGTCTCAATCCAGTCTTCCACGTTCTCCCACCAGGCGGGATGATCCGGGCTCTGGATCAGCTGCGCCGTCTGTTGCAGGCGGCGCAGACCGATGGAGCCGGCCGCCCCCTTGATCTTGTGCGCCTCCTCAACCACCCCGGCCTGATCCTTGGCAATCATGTTCGAATCGAGCACCGCCATGTAGTCGGGCATCATCTTCTCGAACAAGTCGACGCTGGAGAGCAGGATCGGCTTGCCGACCGTGCTGGCGTAATCGGTGAGGAAGGGCAAGTCCAGCAAGGCATCCTGATTGCTCGCATCCTCTATGGCATCGGCCTCATCGAAGGCCAGATCCGCAAACAGGTGGCCTATCACCTCCCGCACCGCCTTGGATCCGAGCGGCTTGTTGATCACATCCTGCATGCCGCGATCCCGATAATACTGGCGATCCCCCGTGGTATTGGCGGTGAGCGCCACCATGGGGGGCAGGCTGTCGCCGTAGCGCGCCAGCAACTGGGCTGCCACATCGAAACCGGTCATGTCCGGCAGCTGGATGTCGAGCAGGATCAGATCGAAGTCATCCGGGTTGGCCATGGCCAGCGCCTCTGCGCCATCCCGTGCCACCTTGACCTCATGGCCCAGCTTGCTCAGCAGGGCGCAGGCCACGGTCACGTTTAGCTCCACGTCCTCCACCAGCAGGATGTCGAGGGACGGCAGCTCTTGCTCCGGCTCGATGGCCTGAGGTTCGACGCAGTCCACCTCCAGCTCGGCGGTGAAGCAGGAGCCCTCGCCAGGATCGCTGTCCACATAGAGCTGACCGCCCATGGCCTGCACCAGCTGGCGGGAGACCGCGAGGCCGATTCCAGTGCCGGTGGCGTGTTTCTTGCCCTGCACCTGATAGTACATGGCGAAGATCTTCTCCTGCTGGGCGCGGGGGATGCCGACCCCGGTGTCTTCCACCTCGAAGTGCAGCGCCAGCTTGCCCGGCACATCGGACGCGTGGGAGAGGCAACGCACCGTCACCCCACCCTCGTCGGTAAACTTGACCGCATTGCCCACCAGGTTCCACAACACCTGGCGCAACCGGGTGCCATCGGCCATCACGAACTGCGGCATGTCGCCGTCCCTGTCGAAATGCAGATAGAGCCCCTTCTGCTCCGCCTGGATGCGCGACAGGGTCTCCAGCTCGTCGAGGAAGGCGGGCAGGTCGATGCGGGTCGGCGCGATTTCCAGCCGGCGGCGGTCGAGTTTGTCCAGATCGATGATGTCGTTGAAGATGTTGCCGAGCGTCACGGCACTGAGGTGAATGGTCTTGAGCTGCTGGTGCCGCACGGGGTCGAGCGGCGTGTCCATCAGCATCCGGCTCAGGCCAACGATGCCGTTGAGCGGGGTGCGCAGCTCGTGGCTGATGGTGGAGATGAAGGTGGTCTTGTCGCGGCTCGCCTTCTCCAACTTGTCCTGATACTGCTTGCGCTCGGTGATGTCCCGGCCAAAGCCAAGCAGACCGAGCCGCTTGCCGAAGCGGTCGAAGAAGGGCACCTTGCGCAGCTCGAAGTAGGCCTTGCGGCCATCCGGATACTCCAGCCACTGCTCATAGGTGAGCGGCTCGTTGTTGGCGAAGACCTGCTTGTCGGTCTCCACCACCTTGCTGGCGATATCCTGTTTGTAGACATCGAAGGGAGTCAGGCCGATGAGATCCGCCTCGACCCGGCCGGTCAGCTCCTCCATGGCACGATTGCAACCGGAGAACTGCTCCTCCTCGTTGCGGTAATAGACCAGATCCGGCGAGCAGTCGATGAAGGAGCGCAGCAGGGCGGTGCGCTCTCCCAGATGCAACTGGGCCTTCTCACGCTGGAACACCTCGTTCTCCAGATCCTCGATCGCCTGCTGGCGCAGGGTCTCGGCCCTGTTGGTCTCGGCTATCTGGGCATTGAGACGGTGAATGTTCTCCTGCAACTGGCTATTGAGTTCGAGATCCCGCTCGCGCATGTCTTGCAGCTTCGCCACCAGACGGCTCAGGCGCTGGCGAGAATCTTCCAGCTGATCCACCACGATGGAGAGAAAATAGACGGCCCAGGGCGTCACCAGCAGGCCGAAGAAGACCGAACGCACCAGGTCGACGATGTCCACCGTGCCGCGCAGGAACAGGGTCACCCCCATCTGGATGGAGACCGCCAGTACGATGATGCAGGCCGCCAGCAACATGCTGAAACGCACCAGCCCCAGCTTGGTCATCAGGTCGACATAGTACTGCGCCCAGGATTTGATTTGCTTCATCTCGTTATTTTCTCCCCGCGATTGCGCAAACAGAATACCAGTACGGCGCCCCGAACTCTTGCCCGTTGCATCTTAAATTATTGATTAACGTCACACTCCTACTGGGGTAGCATGCCCGCATCCAGTCAGCTCCAGTTCAGCAAACGAATCCGAGCCAGACTACCGCCGCCATCATCCCTCACTGTCAGGAGCCCTTACCGATGCGTAATCCCGTTCTGCTGAGTCTCGGCCTGCTGGTCGCCACCACCGCCCACGCCGACCTTGGTGCCATTCCCACACAATCGGGCTGGTCCGGTTTTCTGCTGGGGGGCGTCACCGCCAGCAGCCATGAATCCAATTTCTATGCCGGTGGTGACAGCAACAGCCGTATCGACAACCTCGGCTCCCCGAGCAGCGAGAGCGCGTTCTCTCCCCTCATCAACGCCGACATCCGCTACACCTTCGCCGATACCCGCACCCAGGTGTTCCTCGGCAACCTCATCCAGGATGCGCTGCGCTTCGACTTTACCCAGCAGCTCGGGATCCGCCAGGCCATGGGGGACAAGGGCATAGTGGCCGGTTCAGTGGTGTTCAACGTCATGCCGGTCGAGCTGTGGAGCGATCCCTTCGCCACCGGGGTGGATCGCAGTTCCACCGATGCCAAGTCAAAAGGGGTGCGCTTCGCCTGGGACAAGATCTGGGGCAGCAACTTCAACGGCAGCATCACCAGCCGGGAAGTGGATCTGGACGAGGAGCGCAGCGGCCAGCAGTACGACCTGGCCCACGGCACCCACTATGCCCCCATGCTGGATCGCAACGGCAAGGTCAACAACATGGAGCTCTCTTACCAGTGGCACTTCGGCGATGGCCAGGTGCTGGAGCCCGCCATTCTCTACAAGCAGGCCAAACTCGACGGCAGCGCCGAGAGCTTCAAGAACACCGGTCTGCAGCTGACCTATGCCAAACGCGGCCCCCAGTGGTCCATCGTCAGCAACGCCTACATGGGCAAGCGCGACTATGACGAGGCAAACCCGCTCTTCGGCCAGCGCGCCGATGCCAAGGAGTTTGCTCTCACCGGCACCTTCTTCTGGCACCGTCTGCTCGGGGTCAAGGATCTCACCGGCGTCATCACCGCGGCTTACAGCCAGGCCGATTCCGACATCGCCTTCTACGACAACCAGACCAGCGTCTTCAGCACCGGCCTGCTCTACAACTTCTGAGTCGTTGCCGATACAAACAACAAGGCCACCCCTAGGGTGGCCTTGTTGTTTGTGGCGAACTGTCAGAGCCCGAGGGAGTTCAGCAGATCGTCGTGATCGTTGCTGGCGGGTGCCGCCGGTGCGGGAGCGGGTTTGGCTGCCGCCAGCTTGGCCTGGGCGATCAACTCGTCCGGATCGACCTCCTCCTGCACTCCGCCATCGTGGATCCGGATAAACTCGGTCCTGTCCATCGCCAGCTCCAGATAGAAGATGTTGTTGGTGGCGGTGAAGAAGGTGACCCGGCGGGTCTCGGGGTTGTCGAGGTTGGTGTCGACACTCAGCATCACCTGCTTGTTCAAGGCCAGCATCTTGGGCTGGTTCTGGGTGATGTGAGTCTGCAGCTCGCGGCCGACCTTGCCGGTGAAGCTGCCGACAATCTGGTTCATCAGCTCGCCCATGACGTTGCTCACCTCGTCAGAGGTGTGAGAAATAGCGAGATCTTCTTTGGAAAGCCCCATGCTTAGCATGTAACTCTGGTAAAGCTCCATGGCCGCCGCGGCGGAGAAGTTGATCACCACCAAGCCGGAGAAGCCGCCGTCGAACAGCACGAAGCAGCCGATGTCAGGCTTGAGGCAAGTCTTGCTGATCCGCTGCACCATGCCGGAGAAGCGGACCTGACTCATGGTCGCCGCGCTCAATACCGTCGTCACCGAATTGCACAGGCTCAGCAGCACGTCCTCTGTGGTGAATACGGCATCATCCTCGGATCTTGTCACTATCATGGAACCTTCCTGCTGATCGAAAAAAGTGGGCTTGTCTGTCTCGTCACTCATGTCACCACGCGCCCGGCCGTCGCGCTAACAGATAATGCGATTCTGGCGTCGAAACCGCGAGCCGGCTCCCACTTGACGACTTTGTCAGTCGGCAAGCGGGCTGAATCCACTCAAGGTGGCCAGGCGGGCTCGCCAGTTATCGGCCTCGCGCTGCAAATCTTGCGCGCTATATGGGACAGCAGGATGAGCCCCCCAGATGGGGCCAGGCCAGGCGGGATCCGTGCTGAAACGGCAGACGTGGTGCAGGTGCAACTGGGGCACCAGGTTGCCCAGCGCCGCCACGTTGATCTTGTCGGGACTGAGCGCCTGCTCCATCAGGCTGGCGACGGCGCAGGACTCCTGCATCAACTGTTGCTGCTGGGGGGGGGCCAGATGGTGGATCTCCCGCAAGTCGGCGACCCGTGGCACCAGGATGAGCCAGGAATATTGGCTGTCTTTGGCGAGCAGGACGCGGCACAGCGGCAGATCCCCGAGGGACTTGGTATCCGCCAGCAGGCGGGGATGCAATTCAAACATAAGAACCTCGTCGGTAGGAGGGCACATCGTTGGATGCGCCCACGTTACTGCAACGGGGGGCAAACTTAAAGCCGGGGCACGGCCCAGCCGATGAAGCGCTTGCGAAGCTCGGGATCCGCCTGCAGGAACAGCTGCTGCAGTTGCCTCTCCAGCTCGTTGGCGGGCACGGAGGCGGTCTGAGTCTCTCCCGGCGCAGTGGCCGTTGCCGCCGCCGTCATCAGCGCCGCCTTGCCCGCGCCGCGGTTGTACTCCGCCAGCCGGGCCGGCCAGTCCATGCCGATCTGCATGCCCTTGATTGCCAGCTCATCCTGCACCGCCGCCACTGGCTGTCCTGCCCCTTGCAGGCTCATGGCCGGGGCCTTGGCGTAGCGCTCCATCCCGTTCTCATCGGTGGGAACCGCGGCCTGCAGTTTCAGCTGCAGGCCCCGGGCCTCATAGCGGATCACCTGGGGCTCGGAGCGGATCTGGCGATCGTTGTCGCTGCTGTTGCGACTCGGGATCACCCCCTCATAGCGCACCAGCAGCTGTTGTTCGCCATCGGCCAGCACCGCGTGCCGATCATCCTGCAACTTGCCGTCGCTCACCGTCAGGATCCGGAAATCCTGGGGCACCTCAACCCGCACCTCGGCCTGCGCCACGCCGCCGCACAGCAGCATGATCCCAATCCAAACTTGATGACGCTTCATTCCCTGCCTCTCTTTGATCGCGATGATGGCGCAGGCTAGCAGCCGGATATGACAGAAAAATAACGCAGCTCGGAACAACAACTTCAGAGCAAGTAATGGGGCCGCTCGGCGAACCACTGGGCCAGCACCTGCTTGAACAGCCGGATCTTGCGCGGCACCCGCCGCTGCTGGGCATGGAGCACGTGCAGCGGGTGCAGCCCCGTCTGCCAGTCCGTCAGCACGGCCACCAGCTCCCCTTTGGCCAGGCTGGCCTCCACCAGCATCAGCGGGCACTTGGCGTAACCCATGCCGGCGTGGACCAGTTGCAGCAGGGTGCTGTAGTGGTTGGCCCGCACTCGCCCCTGCACCGGGATCTGCACCTCCTCCCCCTCCTTGCGAAAGTGCCACTGCTCCCAGGCGGGGTTGCTCCCCTGCCGCAGACAGGTGCGGCCGCCGAGCTCGTAGGGGGTGGCCGGGATCCCTTCTCGCGCAATCAGGGCCGGGCTCGCCACCACCATGTCCTTCAAGCGACCGAGCGGCAGCGCCACCAGGTTGTCCGGCACCCGCTCCATGGCGCGCAGGGCGATGTCGTGCTCCCCCTGGCTCATGTCGATCATGGCGTTGGTGAAGTTGAGCTCGACCTCGACCCCGGGACAGAGCGTGGCGAAACGCGCCAACAGCTCGCTCACCATGCGATCCCCGGTACTGACCGGGCAGGTGAAGCGCAGCCGGCCGCTGTCCTCCTCGGTCAGGGCCTGGATGTCCTGCTCCGCCTGCCGGGCCAGCGCGAAGATCTGCCCCGCCTGCAGATAGAGGGTCTTGCCCGCCTCCGTCAGGCTGAGCCGGCGGGTAGTGCGCTGCAACAGCTGGGCATTGAGGGACGCCTCCAGCGCGCTGACGTGGCGGCTCAGCATCCCCTTGCTCACCCCCATCAGGTCAGCGGCGGCGGAGAAGCTGCCCCCTTTGACCACCTCATAGAAGCTAGCCAGGTGACTAACGTCCATCTATTAACTCCAATATGGAAACAATACGTTCATGCTAAGCGCTTTTTCTTCTTTTTATGCCGACTAAAATGATAAATATCCCAAACAGGAGTGACCAAGATGAAAATCGTCATAGTGGGTGCCTCAGGCACCGTCGGATCCGCCGTCAGCGAGTTGCTTGCCAGAGACCACGAGGTGATCCGGGTCGGCCATCGTCAGGGAGATGCCACCGTCGACATGACGGATGGCGCCTCCATCGCCGCCCTGTTTGCAGGCATAGGCCGGTTCGATGCCCTGGTGGTGGCCAGCGGCAACGTCGCCTTCAATGCCTTGACCGAGCTGACGGACGAGCAGTGGCAGACAGGGCTCGAGAGCAAGCTGATGGGCCAGATCAGGCTGACCCGCGCCGCCATACCGCACCTCAACGATCGGGGCTCCATCACCCTGATCGGCGGCATCCTGAGCGAGGAACCCATCAACTGGGGGGTCAGCGCCAGCACCATCAACGGCGCCATCGAGCACTTCGTGCGCGCCGCCGCCTGCGAACTGCCACGAGGCCTGCGCATCAACGTCATCAGCCCGACCGTGCTGGAAGAGTCCATGGACAAGTACGCCGACTTCTTCCCGGGCTTCGTGCCCGTGCCCGCCGCCCGGGTGGCCCAGGCCTACAAGAAGTCGGTGCTGGGGGTGCAGAGCGGCCAGGTGTTCAGGGTCAATGGCTAACGCCTGCTCAAACCAGCTGACATCCCAATAAAAACGGGCCCCGCAATGGGGCCCGTTCGTTTGTCACCTCGGCGGTGCCGCCAGTCTCTCACCATCAGCAAACGTTTGTTTGTCGATGGCAAAAAAAGGCGGCAAGCCTCAGTCAACGAGGTCGTACTGAGTGCGCAAGACCTCAATGATCTCCTGCTTCGGATTGGCACTGCGCACCAGCGGCTGACCGATGATCTTCTCGGCGATCCCCACGTAGGTGTTGGAGATGTCCATCATCACTTCGGTGGGCAGCTTGTTGTCACGGGCCAGGGCGAAGCGCTCAGGCATGCGATGCTTGTTGAGCAGAATGTCCGGATCCGGGAAGTGGTTCAGCAGCCACTGGCGGAAGCCCTCTTTCGACTTCTCGATGATCTCGCCATCGCGCAGGGCTTGGCCGTCCCAGATGCGGGAGCTGTCGGGGGTGCCGACTTCATCCATGTAGATGAGCTTCTCATTGCCGGCAGCGTCCTTGACGTAACCGAACTCGAACTTGGTGTCGACGAAGATCTGATCCAGCGCAGCCAAAGCATCGCTGATCACGTTGAAGCCTTCCTTGAGCAGCACTTCGTAGCGATCGATGTCGGCCGGTGTGCTGAAGTTGAAGCTCTGGCAGTGGCGCTCGATGTCGGCACGGGAAATGTTGACGTCGTCGGCCTCCGGTATCCCTTCCAGCCCCTTGAGCACGCCCTTGGTGGACGGGGTGATGAGGATCTCGGGCAGCTTCTGATCCTTCTTCAGCCCTTCCGGCAGACGGATGCCGCAGAAGTCGCGCTCACCGTCCTTGTAGGCACGCCACATGGAACCGGTGATGTACTGGCGGGCGATGGCCTCGATCATCACGGGACGGGCTTTCTGCACTATCCAGACGAAGGGGTGCGGAATGTCCAGGATGTGACTGTCGGCCAGTCCCTTCTCCTTGAACAGCTTGAACCAGTGGCTGGAGATGGCATTGAGTGCGGCACCCTTGCCCGGCACGCCGTTCAGCCCGTCCACGCCCTGCCAGATGCAGTCGAAGGCCGAGATGCGATCGCTGATCACCATGATGGCGAGCGGTGCATCGGCCGGTACGTCATAGCCTTTCTCTCTGATGAGCCGGGCACTGTCCGCCTGGGTCAACCAGTAGACGCTGCGCACTTTGCCGGAATGGACAGGTTTATCGGTACGGATCGGCAAATCGTCATTCACCGCCAATACTTGATCTGCAAGACTCATGGCTTTTAACACTTCCTGTTGTGGGACTGATAAAACAGGAGCTCCAGGCCCCTGTTTGTGGGGGTAAACATAATGAAGCGAGAGCACTACCCCCTTTATAAACTGGGGGATTCACTTAACAAACAAGAGTACTAGGCTCCCTGTTTGTATGGGAATTCATAAAACAAAACAGGGGCACCAGGCCCCTGTTTCTATTCTGCTTTTGCTGCTGCCTGATCGGCCTGCCCCTTGGCAAACGCCTCGGACAGGCTGATGTACATCTGGGAGATGATCCCGGATGCGACCGGCTTCTTGTCCTTGTCGAACAGGGTGATGGAGGTCTTGCCTCCCGCCATCTCGCCGAGCTGGAAGCGATATGCCTCTTCCTCCAGCTTGAAGGGTTCGGCGCCCTTGGCCTGCCAGAAGTCGCTGCCCGGATCGTCATACTCGACGTCGATCCAACCCAGGGACTGCTGGGTGTCCTTGATGGTGAAGCCGTAACCCGGCAGCACCTGGTTGAGGCGCCGCCACACCTGCTCGAAGGAGCCGTCGGCGATCCAGGCGCTCAGCTCGTTGTTGTCCAGACCCAGCTCCATGCCCATGCCATCGCTGGACTTGTGCTGTTCGCGCGCCTTGAGCTGCTTGTCGTAGTAGAGGGAGAACTGGTTCAGGGCCCGGGTCGCGTAGCGCTGGGCATCGGCGGCGGTCAGCGCCGTGCTGGTCTCACCGTCGTAGGTCTCTTCGTGCTCCAGCACCCGCACCGACATGTTGACGGCGTGACGCTGGGCATCGTTGCTCAGGGTGAATTGGTAGCGCTGACGGATCTTGAAGTCTTCGTCCTCTTCACCCCAGCCATCGAGTGCGACCGTATTGTCGAACCAGCCGGTCTGCAACACGCCGGCCTGCTGATCCAGCTTCTCGGTGGTCACCTTGTGCTGGGCCAGGAAGTTCATCAGGAAGGCCCAGGTATCGCGCTCCACGCTCTGGCTGGTGCTCAGGGCATAGAAGGCCAGGGTGGGCTCGCTGGCCTTGGTCACCACCTGGCTGCCCGGTACCACGGTCAGCAACTGGGCGGGTGGGCGCACATCGACCTTGGCACCCAGGGCACCCTCGCGGCTGCTCTCGGGCAGGGCCGGAATGTCGAAACTGCTGTTAAAGGCGGGGGTACTCAACCCGGCGGGTACGAGGAAGGCGCGACCTTCGAGGCGGCTCTCTTCATACTCGAAGCCACGGTTGGCCATCTTGCGATCCTGGGGTGAGCTACAGGCTGCCAACACGGCAACGGTCGCGACACTCAGCACCAGGCGCACTGCATTTCCCTTTCCATTTGCTTTAAACACTCGCCATCAACTCCGCAGTCGTCAGTGCTCGCGTCATCGCCTGTTCTCCCTCTGGGGTGAGGTCAGTCAGCGGCAGACGCAAGGTCGCCGTCGCCATCAATCCCAGTCGGGCGCAAGCCCACTTCACCGGGATGGGACTCGGTTCGCAGAACAGAGTCTGATGCAACGGCATCAATCGATTGTTGATATCATACGCCCGTCCGGCATCGCCAGTCAGCGCAGCACGACACATGTCGGCCATTTGGGCCGCCGCAATATTGGTGGTGACCGAGATGACTCCATCGCCCCCTTGCAGCATAAAATCACATCCACTGGCATCATCGCCACTATATAGCGCAAAATCCGGCCCGCACAGCTCCCGCAGCAACGGGGTGCGACTCAAATCGCCGGTGGCCTCTTTCAGACCTATGATACCGGGCACCTTCGCCAGCCTGGCCACCGTCTCCGGTTTGAGATCGCAGCAGGTGCGACCGGGCACATTATAGAGAATTTGGGGCAGACCACTAGCCTCGGCGATCGCACAATAGTGACGATAGAGGCCTTCCTGGGTCGGTTTGTTGTAATAGGGGGTCACCGAGAGGCCCGCCACCACGCCCATGTTGGCGAAACGCCTGGAGAGTTCGATGGCGTGAGCGGTGCTGTTGGAGCCACAGCCGGCGATGACCGGAATGCGGCCGGCGGCGAACTCGACGGTTTTCTCCACCACGGCGATATGTTCCTGCTCGGTCAGGGTGACCGACTCTCCCGTGGTGCCCACCGCGACGATGGCACTGGTGCCGGCGTCGACATGATAATCGACCAGGGCTGCCAGACTGGTCCAGTCGATGTCACCCGAGGCCAGCATGGGGGTAACGAGCGCAACAATACTACCGCGTAACATGGATTTTTCTCCCGATTTTCAGGGGCGTTATGGTAAAGCTGCCCCCTTTGAAAAACAAGGGAGGCAAGGGACAAGCCGTGATACCATCCGCCCTAAAAATGATGCACGAGAGCAGGACATGCTCCAACGCTTGGCGGCCATGCCCATGAATAGCGCTCGCAGTCATCGCATTCGCACTAATGGACGAGGACATTTATGACTCACTACCTGGTCGTAACGGCCATCGGCACGGATAGACCTGGCATCGTCAATGAGGTTACCCGCCACGTCAGTGGCTGCGGTTGCAACATTGTCGACAGCCGTCTTGGCATCTTTGGTAACGAATTCACCTTCATCATGCTGTTGTCCGGTGACTGGAATAGCCTGATGCAACTCGAAATCAGTCTGCCCCTGCGCAGCCAGGAGTGGGATCTCATCACCATGATGAAGCGCACCGAGCGCCACCACTCCCTGCAGTACGACATCAGCGCCAGTGCCGAGGTCCTGATCCGGGATCAGCCCGGCATCGTCAGCCAGTGCACCCAGTTCTTCAGCGATCATGGTTGGGACATCCAGGCCATGCAGACCATTACCCTCGAACAACAGCCGTTCAACCTGCTCAAGGCGAGCTTTCAGTTGAACCTGGCCAAGCAGGGAGAGTCTAGTGAATCCAAGGCGGCCTTCGCCGAATTCTGTCGTGAACTGGGCGCCGAATCGTTCGAGTTCCTCATCAATCACAAATACGCCTGACGGCTCAGGAGACCCCATGCAACCACTACAAGCTGGCACCCAGGCCCCCGACTTCTCTCTCTCCGATCAGGATGGCAATCAGGTTAGTTTGTCCTCCCTGCGCGGCAAGAAGGTGCTCATCTATTTCTACCCCAAGGCGATGACCCCGGGTTGCACCACCCAGGCCTGCGGCCTGCGTGACGTCAACGCCGAGCTGGCTGCCCTCAACGTGGTGGTACTCGGCATCAGCCCGGATCCGGCCAAGCGCCTGAAAAAGTTCGAGGAGCGCGACAGCCTGAACTTCCGCCTGCTGGCGGATGAGGATCACGCGGTCGCCGATGCGTTCGGCGTCTGGGGCCCGAAGAAGTTCATGGGCAAGGAGTACGACGGCATCCATCGGCTGAGCTTCCTCATCGACGAGGAGGGCAAGGTGGCCCACCGTTTCGACAAGTTCAAGACCAGCGATCACCATCAGGTGGTGCTCTCCCTTATCAAGGGCCAGTCGGCGGACGCTTGAATCACCTCGCACCTGATAGAAAGAGGGCCTGCAGTTGCAGGCCCTCTTTGCTGATGCACTTCGTCTTCAGAAACTACGGGGCACGCGGCTGCCTGCCCCGCCCCACCTGCGAGCCCTGGGCCGCGGCGAGATCCTTATGATGGCTTGCACCTGATGGGGTGACTTGGTGGTATATCATCTGGCATGGCCAAATGACGCTTACATTTTTGCCTCTCCACCACACAATTCAAGTCGGCCAGGACACATTTAATTAACCAGGTCGCCGGCGGTTTTGATTTCCCCTCTCCCGTTTTTCTCGCCAACCTCCCCTACCAGATCAAAAAATTCATCTTAGATATGGGTTAACGTGGCTGCAGATTCATTTTCCAGTGAGACAGCCCATGAATATGAGCCACACCGAACGCCTGATCCTGAGCAATCAGTACGAGATCCTGGCCAAACTCAATCCGGAAAAGGCGCCGTTCTACCAGCGCGCCAGCACCATAGTCGAGCGCGGCTACTGCCTGCAGATCCTCGAGCTGGAGAAGAGCTTCGGTCATCTGGATCTCGCCACCTGCCAGGAGGTGCTGGACACTCTGGAGCTGCACCATGCGCTGGCCATCTCCTGGGGCAACCTGGACGCCGCCAGCCAGGCCGAGGTGAACGCCAGCCGACTGAGCTTCAACGGCTACAGCCGCAGCCAGGAGCGGGAACTGGCGGATTATGTCTGCTTCCTGCTGGAAGTGGACAAGCGCTTCCCCGAGCTGCCGTGCCCCTGTGACGAGCTCTCCAGCGACATCGCCATGCGTGACAAGTACCAGCGCATGCTGGCGGCCTGGCGTCAGTGCCCCCGTCAGTACAAGCTCTCCATCCAGGAGATCAGCAAGGTGCTGGCGGCCTGAAAAAACAGATGAAAAAGGCGCCCTTGGGCGCCTTTTTGGCCGTGCTACCGGCTCATTCGTAGAGGAAGGATTTGTCCAGCTGCTTGAAGGCGGCATTGAGGGTATCGGCCAGCTCCTCATAACGGGGCCGCGCCACCAGCTGGCGGTGCCCCCCCTGCTCGTTCATCTTGCCGTTGATCTCCCGGTACCAGCTGGCAAGAGAGGGAGGCAACCGGGTGTCGGCGCGCTGACCGAGCCAGTAGTAGCCCTGCAGCGGCAGGCTGAGCAGAAACAGCACGGAGGCCATGACCGAGGGCCAATAATGCTGTTCGCCGAACTGGAACTGCAACATGACGCTGAGCACGGCGAGGGCCGGAATGATCTTGAGGGCAAACTCGGTCGCCTTGATCACCCGATTCTCCGGGAACATGGAATTAAGCTCGGGACGGCGCGGCCAAAGAGTCATATAATGACGGCCTTGCTGTAATTTAGTTCCAAAAATGTTCATGCTCATACTACCTCCGAGCTCTTTTTGAACGTATTAACGGCAAAACCTCGACAATATTTGAGGTTCAATAACAAAGGTTGAGGATGACTTTGTTATTTTTCAACAATCAGGTTATCCTTTGAGCGCCTAATTTTTACGCCAACGGCCTGCCGTTGGCCAGTCAGGGACGTCTGGATTTCGGGTCTTGTATCACTATACAAGGGGCAAGCAACAGATTGCCAACCCTCATAAGGATAAGTTGATTGTTTTTGGACGCTCCGCGTCCGGCGCATCCTCCAACCCAACCCAATCTGCGATAGGATTTATTCATGAGTAAGCTGGTTCTTGTTCTTAACTGTGGCAGCTCGTCCCTGAAGTTTGCTGTCATTGACGCAACCACCGGTGATGATCTGCTGTCCGGCCTGGCCGAGTGTTTCAACCTCGACGACGCCCGCATCAAGTGGAAACTGAATGGTGAAAAGGGTAGCGCCGATCTGGGTGCCGGTGCCGCTCACCAGGAAGCGCTGGACTTCATTGTCCACAAGATCCTGCCGCTCAACCCGGAGCTGTCCAAGAACCTGATCGCCATCGGCCACCGCGTGGTTCACGGCGGCGAGCAATTCACTTCCTCCGTGCGGATCTGCAAAGACGTGATCGCCGGTATCGAAGCCGCCATTCCTTACGCTCCGCTGCACAACCCGGCGCACCTGATCGGTATCCGTGCCGCGCTGAAGGTGTTCCCTGAGCTGGCCGAGAAGAACGTCGCCGTGTTCGACACCGCCTTCCACCAGACCATGCCGGAAGAAGCTTTCCTGTACGCCCTGCCGTACAAGCTCTACAAAGAGAACGGCATCCGTCGCTACGGCGCCCACGGCACCAGCCACTACTACATCAGCCTGGAAGCCGCCAAGCAGCTGAACAAGCCGGTATCCGAGCTGAACATCATCAACTGCCACCTGGGTAACGGCGGCTCCGTCTGCGCCATCAAGAATGGCCAGTCCGTCGACACCTCCATGGGTCTGACTCCGCTGGAAGGCCTGGTGATGGGTACCCGTTCCGGTGATCTGGATCCGGCGATCATCTTCTTCCTGCACGACAAGCTGGGCATGAGCGTGGCCGAGATCAACACCATGCTGACCAAGGAATCCGGCCTGCAGGGTCTGACCGAAGTCACTTCCGACTGCCGTTTCGTTGAAGACAACTACGACAGCAAGGAAGAAGCCAAGCGCGCCATGGACGTGTACTGCTACCGTCTGGCCAAGTACATCGGCGCTTACGCCGCCGCCATGGACGGTCGTCTGGATGCCGTGGTCTTCACCGGTGGCATCGGCGAGAACTCCGCCCCGATCCGTGAAATCACCCTGAACAAGCTGGGCCTGCTGGGCTTTGACGTCGACCACGACGCCAACCTGGCCGCTCGCTTCGGCAAGGGTGGCGAGATCACCAAGGCTGGCTCCACCAAGGCCCTGGTTATCCCGACCAACGAAGAGTGGGTCATCGCCCACGACGCGCTGGAACTGGTCGGCGCATAATTTAGCTGTAGAGCAAGGCCGCCCCCGGGCGGCCTTTTCCTGATCCCAAAAAATGAACAAGGGGTAATAAGTGGCACGCACTATTATGCTCATCCCGGTCGGCACTGGTGTCGGCGTAACCTCCGTGAGTCTTGGCGTCGTTCGCGCCATGGAACGTCACGGTGTCAATGTCAGCTTCTTCAAACCGGTGGCTCAGCCGCGTCCGGGTGAAACCGGTACCGAGCGCTCCACCGCCGTGATCCGCGCCGCCGCCAACATCAATCCGCCCGAGCCGTTCGCCCTCTCCTACGCCGAGAACATGATCACCTCCAGCAACACCGATATCCTGCTGGAAGAGATCGTGGCTCGCTTCGAAGAGCACGTGAAGAGCAGCGGTGCCGAAGTGGTGGTGATCGAAGGTCTGGTCCCGACCGACAAGCAGCCGTTTGCCAACAAGCTGAACTACGACGTGGCCAAGGCGCTGGATGCCGACATGGTGTTCGTGACCCATCCGGGCAACGACTCCAGCCAGAAGCTCAAAGAGCGCATCGAGCTGGCCTGCTCCAACTTCGGTGGCGTCAGCAACCCGCGTATCGTGGGCTGCGTGATCAACAAGGTCGGCGCACCGGTTGACGAGCATGGCGTGACCCGCCCCGATCTGACCGAGATGTTCGAGGCTCATCACCACACCTCCGACTCCGCTCATAACCTGGAAGTGCTGCAGGTCTTCGGCAAGAGCCCGCTGCGCATCCTCGGCTGCATCCCCTGGAACACCCAGCTGATCGCCCCGCGCGCCAAGGATCTCGCCAAGCACCTGGCCGCCAAGATCCTGCACAAGGGTGAGCTGGACAGCCGTCGCCTGCAGACCGTGACCTTCTGTGCCCGCTCCATCCACAACATGATCGAGCACTTCCGTCCGGGCAGCCTGCTGGTGACCTCAGGCGATCGCTCCGACGTCATCGTCTCCGCCTGCCTGTCCGCCATGAATGGCGTCAAGCTGGGTGCCCTGCTGCTGACCGGTAACTATCATCCGGAGCCGCAAGTCATCGCCCTGTGCCAACAGGCCATGGCCACCGGCCTGCCGATCATGATCACCGGCACCAACACCTGGCAGACCGCCGTCAGCCTGCAGAACTTCAACGTCGATATCCCGGAAGATGACCGCGAGCGGATCGAGCTGGTGCAGGACTATGTGGCTGGCCACATCGACAAGCACTGGATCGAGTCTCTCTCTGCCAAGTCCACCCGCTCCCGTCGTCTGAGCCCGCCGGCGTTCCGTTATCAGCTGACCGAGCTGGCCCGTCAGGCCAACAAGCGCGTCGTGCTGCCGGAAGGGGAAGAGCCGCGCACCATCAAGGCTGCCGCCATCTGTGCCGAACGTGGCATCGCCCGTCCGGTCCTGCTGGGCAACCCGGAAGAGATCCGCCGCGTCGCCGAACAGCAGGGTGTGGTACTGACCGATCGCGTCGAGATCATCGATCCGCTGGAAGTGCGCGAGCGCTATGTGCCGCGTCTGGTCGAGCTGCGCAAGAGCAAGGGCATGACCGAAGTGGTCGCCCGCGAACAGCTGGAAGACAACGTGGTGCTGGGCACCATGATGCTGGAACGTGGTGAAGTGGATGGCCTGGTCTCCGGCGCCGTGCACACCACCGCCAATACCATCCGTCCGCCGATGCAGATCATCAAGACTGCCCCGGGTTCGTCCCTCATCTCCTCCATCTTCTTCATGCTGCTGCCTGATCAGGTGCTGGTGTACGGTGACTGCGCGATCAACCCGGATCCGAGCGCCGAACAGCTGGCCGAGATCGCCATCCAGTCCGCCGACTCCGCTGCCGCCTTCGGCATTGAGCCGCGCGTCGCCATGATCTCCTACTCCACCGGTACCTCTGGCGCCGGCGCGGACGTAGAGAAAGTGCGTGAAGCGACCGAGCTGGCCAAGGCCAAGCGCCCGGATCTCATCATCGATGGCCCGCTGCAGTACGACGCGGCCATCATGGAGAACGTGGCCAAGTCCAAGGCACCGAACTCACCGGTCGCGGGTAAAGCCACCGTGTTCGTGTTCCCGGACCTGAACACCGGCAACACCACCTACAAGGCGGTACAGCGCTCCGCCGAGCTGGTCTCCATCGGCCCCATGCTGCAAGGCATGCGCAAGCCGGTCAACGACCTGTCCCGCGGCGCCCTGGTGGACGACATCGTCTACACCATCGCCCTGACCGGTATCCAGGCCGCCCAGGCCGAGGCAGCCGAAGCATAAGTTCGCCCTATGCTGACACTGCTAAAAAACCCGCCGAGAGGCGGGTTTTTTTATGGCTGGCAGGCGAGCTGTTGATCCGCAAGATCAAATCAGGATCCTGAGCGGATCTACTTTCCTGGTGCTGGGCCTCGTCTGACAAGGCCCCGGCGATAAGCAAACGCTCACCAGCTCGCCAAGGATTGCACAATTGCGATCCAGCCAGGATCAAATCAAAATATCCTTTTAAGATCAGTCAACTAACGCCAGACACACCGCTAATCTACAGAGTTTTCCACAGCTTTTGTGGATAGTTTACCGATCATTTGAAAGAAAATGACAGACTCACCCTTTCCCTTGCCCCGGCTCGCGCCCGTGAAAAAGGGCTCCGAGGAGCCCTTTGTGGATAACCAATTGACCGGCAGGATGAGTCAGAGACGCAGCGCCTTGTCAGCCCGGGAAATCCTGCAGACAGCTTGAGGCGCACCACCCTACGAAATAACAAAGGGGCTCCGAAGAGCCCCTTTTGGATGATGCAGCCAACCAGCGGTATCAGGGGCGCAGTGCCTTGTCGGCGCGAGAGATGCCGCAGACCCCTGAGCGCACCACCTCGATGATCTCGTTGGTCTGAGCCGCCGTCTTGATGAAGGCGTCCAACTTCTCGCTGGTGCCCACCAGCTGCACCGTGTACTGCTCCGGGGTCACGTCGACGATCTGACCGCGGAAGATATCCGCCAGCCGTTTCAGCTCGTCACGGGCACCGCCAGCGGCGCGCGCCTTGACCAGGGCGATCTCCCGCTCGATGTGTTCCCCTTCGCTCAGGTCACACACCTTGAGCACGTCCACCAGCTTGTGCAGCTGCTTCTGGATCTGCTCCAGTACCCGCTCGTCACCCATGGTGACGATTGTCATGCGCGACAGGGTCGGATCCTCGGTGGGGGCCACCGTCAGGGTCTCGATGTTGTAGCCGCGCTGGGAGAAGAGGCCCACCACACGACTCAGGGCGCCGGATTCGTTTTCCAACAGAACGGAAATAATATGTCTCATCAGGTTCTCTCCGTCTTGCTCAGCCACATCTCGTCCATGGCACCAAACTTGATCTGCATCGGATAGACATGCTCATCCGGGTCGACCGAGATGTCCATGAACACCAGCCGATCCTTCAGGGCGAAGGCCTTCTCCATGGCACTCTCGAGCTCCGCCGGATCGCTCACCGCGATGCCGACGTGGCCATAGGCCTCCGCCAGCTTGACGAAGTCCGGCAGGGATTCCATGTAGGAATGGCTGTGGCGGCCGCCGTAGAACATCTTCTGCCACTGCTTGACCATGCCGAGGGCGCGGTTGTTGATGGAGATGATCTTGATGGGCACCCCGTACTGCAGACAGGTGGAGAGCTCCTGGATGTTCATCTGTACCGAGCCGTCACCGGTCACGCAGCAGACCACCGCATCCGGGTTGGCGAACTGGGCGCCCATGGCGGCGGGAATGCCGAAGCCCATGGTGCCGAGACCACCGGAGTTGATCCACTGGCGTGGCTTGGCAAACGGATAGTAGAGGGCGGCGAACATCTGGTGCTGGCCCACGTCCGAGGCGACGAACGCCTCCCCCTTGGTCACCTTGTACAGCGCCTCGATAACCTGTTGCGGCTTGATCAGGGTGGGCGAGGTCTCGTAGGCCAGGCAGTTGCGGGAACGCCACTGGGCGATCTGCTCCCACCACTCCGCCAGCGCTTGCTTGTCGTTGTCAAAGCCACACTCGCGGATCACTTCCAGCATCTGCTCCAGCACGGTTTCCACCGAGCCGACGATGGGCACATGGGCCTGCACCGTCTTGGAGATGGAGGTGGGATCGATGTCGATGTGGACTATGGTCGCATTGGGGCAGAACTTGGCCACGTTGTTGGTGACGCGGTCGTCGAAGCGGGCACCCACGGCGAAGATGAGATCCGCGTTGTGCATTGTCTTGTTCGCTTCGAAGGTGCCGTGCATGCCGAGCATGCCGATGAACTGCGGATGGGTGCCGGGGAAGGCCCCGAGTCCCATCAGGGTGGTGGTCACCGGCAGGTTCAGCAACTCGGCCAGCTTGGTCACCAGATGATCCGCATTGGCGTTGATGGCGCCACCGCCCACGTACATGACCGGACGCTGGGCCTCGGTCAACAGCTTGGCTGCCCGCTTGATCTGGCCCTTGTGTCCGGCCTTGGTCGGATTGTAGGAGCGCAGGGAGACGGACTCGGGATACTGATAGGGGAACTTCTCCTTCGGGTTCTGCACATCCTTGGGCAAGTCCACCACCACCGGCCCCGGGCGGCCGCTGGCAGCAATGTAGTAGGCCTTCTTGATGGCGTCGGGGATCTCGCTGGCCTTCTTGCACAGAAAGCTGTGCTTCACCACCGGGCGGGAGATACCGATCATGTCGGTCTCTTGAAACGCATCTTCCCCTATCATGCTGGTCGGCACCTGACCGGACAGGATCACCAGGGGGATCGAGTCCATGTAGGCGGTGGCGATGCCGGTGATGCAGTTGGTGGCACCGGGGCCCGAAGTGACCAGCACTGTGCCCACCTTGCCGGTGGAGCGGGCGTAACCGTCAGCCATGTGCACTGCGGCTTGCTCGTGCCGCACCAGGACATGCTCCATCTTGCCGTTTTCGAAGAGAGCGTCATAGATGTCGAGCACTGAGCCACCAGGGTAGCCGAACACGTGCTCCACTCCCTGATCTTCCAGCGCTCTAACCACCATCTGGGCGCCTGATAACATCTCCATGATAAAGCCCTCCAGGCTTTGCTCCGTTAAGCGAAAGCTATCGACAGTCCGCTGCTTCCCGGCAACGCCAGTCCGTGTCTTGTTGTTGTCTGAATACAGACCAGGCGAGTACGGAGCTGTCGATAGTAGAAAAAGTGATTTTTTCCATCATTCACCCGAAAATCGGGTGAAAAACCAACTTAACCCGCTTGTGAACGCTTGTCCACGGCTTTGTCTGGCCTGAACAGTCATAAATTTCAAACAGCTATTAACATTCAGTGACTTGGCCAGAGGGCAGGAAAGAAAGCGAAGAGGAGGAGGAGTAAAGCAGCGGATCATGCTGAAAAATTGAGGTTTAACGGAACAAAATGGCCCACCGCTTGGGTGGGCCCGTCAACTATCCGGTGACTCAATGGTCCTGTTCCGGCTCCACCAGCCAGATCTGCTGATCCGGATCCGTCTCTTCACAGACCGAGATGCTGACCCCCATGTCGAGCAGCTCATGCAGGGTGAGATTGTCCGCCAGGGTCATGGTGTCGCCGTTCTCATTGGTAAAGCGCATGCTATCCGTCCTCTCCTTGGGTGGGGTCATCTCAGTTTAGTCAAAGGCACTGAGTTGCGATAACCAGGGGCGGGTCAATGCCGGGTTTTCGGCCAGCTCGCTGAGCCGATCACACACCTCCTCCGGGAAGAGGGTCCTGGCCCACAGCCGGCGAGACAAGAGTTCAATGCTCTCCTCCGACCCGGCGGCCAGCCAGTCCGCCAATTCAGCCGCCACATCCGGGTAGCGAACGGCCCCCGGTGCCGCCGTCTCGAGCCAGCCGCGCACCGCATTGGCATCGAGCACCTCCATCAGCTGGGCCAAGCCCATCAGCTCCAGAGTCTTGCCGTTGGTCAACTGCTCGAACTGGCCACCCAGTGGCTTGACCAAGAGCTTCTTGCCAAGGGAGAGCGCCTCCGAGGCCAGCTCGAAACCCGCATTGGTGATGACCCCCCGACAACCGGCAAGCACCTGCTTGAACCCTTCCCGCGCCAGGGGCTCGAAGTGGATGTTGCGCCACTGGCTGGGGGTCCGAATGGCGGGATGGAAGCAGACGAAGTGTTGCTGGTTAAAGCGCGATAGCAGGGCCGCTATCTGCTCGGTCTGCTCGAATGGCAGATAGACCAGGATCTGGTGATTGTCCGGGGCCAGCGCGATGGGGTCGATGATGGGGGGCAACAGCGGCTGGCCGAAGTGAAACCAGTGCAGTCCCAAGGATTGCCGGACCGGGGCGAAACGGTGCATCAGCTGGCGGCTGAAGCCGCTCTCCCCCCAACGCGGAATGGACCAGTCGAAGCTGGCCTGATGGCTGATGGTGAGGCTGGGTTTTTGCCAGCGACGGGCTGCATGGGCGCTGAGGGGCTCGAAATCACTGATCACCAGGTCGTAGTCGCGGCAATCCAGCGCCCGCATATCCCGCCAGAAACGCCAGGGAGAGAGCCCCTTGAGGGTGCGCCAGCTCGAGATGCAGCCTTCGTGGCTGACGAAGCTGATACCGGGGAAGGTGCGATAATCCCCAAACTCCCCCATCTCGAAGTAGCCGTCGGCGGCGCGCCCGCTGAACAGGTAGTCGACCTCTATCCCCCTGCTCTTCAGGGCGCGCGCCAGAGTCCTGCTGCGACTGATGTGACCGTTGCCGGTGCCCTGAACCCCGAACAGTATCTTCATGCCTGACTCCCGCTCAGTGCCCAGAGGGCGCAACCACCGCCGAGCAGGGCACCGGCCACCAGGTCGCTCAGGTAGTGCACCCCGAGCAGCAGCCGGGATGCCCCCACCAGCGCGGCCCAGGCGAACAGCAGCGGCGCCCAGAGCGGGAAGCTGGCCGCCAGCACGGTCGCCATCAAAAACGCCGCCGCACTATGACCAGAGGGCAGACTGTAGCGATCCGAGGGGGTGATAAAGACCGGCAGGCCCACCGGGCGCTGGCGTTTCAGAGCGTTCTTGAGCAGCAGATAGAGCGGCAGTTCGAGGGCAAAGGCCAGCACGGCAATCTGCACCGTCTCGCGCTGCGCACCGCCCTGCCACCAGAGCAGGGCCGCCAGCACGGCGTAGAGTGGACCGTCGCCGGTGCGGGAGATGAGCCGGCTGACTCTGGCTTGCGAGCGATTGTAGGGATGGAGCAGACAGACACGGCACACCTGCAGGTCCCATTGCTGGATCTTGTTCATAACCCCTCCTTCCCCGAGATCTCTGTGCAGACTAGGGCGGCGGAGTGACAGTTCGTTGAAGGGCAGATAACAGATTTGTGAAAGGCGCGATGAAAAAAGGGCCGAACGGCCCTTTTTTTCATTCTTCAGGTGGCGGAACTCAGTTCAGGGAGCCGCGCAGCCCGTTCTCCATCAGCTGGCAGTTGTGGGCCGCCAGACGACTCATGAAGCTCTCATCCACGGTCAGGCCGAACACCTGCTCGTAGAGATCCTTCATCACGAAGGGCTGCCACATCATGCTGAGGAAGGAGATCTTCAGCATCTCGGGATCCAGGTTGTCACCCAGTTGACCATTGGAGCGCATGGATTCGAGCAGGGCATCGAACTGGGGCAGTTGACGCTCCAGCAGACGGTTCAACACGAAATCCCGTCCCGGGCTCTTCTCGGTCGACAAGGCACTGGAGATGGCGGAGGTCAGTTCGCTGTTCGGTGCCATCACCTGATAGTAGGTATTGAGCAGATCGGTCAGGCTGCGGTTGCTGCTCTCGTCATGCCAGGCCTGATCCAGCGGCTCGGCCACATCCCCCAGCACCGCCTTGTAGAGGCCCTCTTTGCTGCCGAAGTAGTAATGGATCATCGCCAGATTGGAACCGGCCAGCTCGGCGATCTCGCGGGTCGTCACCTTGCTGTAGGGAGTGTTCAGAAAACGTTCGCGAGCGGCGGCAAGCAGCTTGTCACGAATGTCGGAGCGTCCGACCGGACGACCAGGTCTGCGTTTTTCCATGGAATACCTCAGATAATTCAGCAAAAGCTGATAAGTCGATCTGATTGTGTGGGTGATCGAGCACAGCAGGAATGACCAGATAATCAGGCATGAACCGAATATGGGACAAGGAAATTTGCATTCCTTTACAATCCGATTAAATAACACAGCGAGTTGATCCTGTCTGTTCGTGTTGACACAGCATAAAAATCTCGATATTGGTAGAAGCGTTATCGACTGGAAGGATTGAGTCATCATGCATTTTGCCGCTCCGCTACTACTGCTCTCCCTAATCGCGACTCCTCGCGCGGGATCCTTGTAGCCGGGCTAAGGCATAGCCGGAATTTACAAAAACCCGTGCACCCCGCACGGGTTTTTTTATGCCATGCAGGATGCACGTACCGAACTTAGGAAGAGGGAAGTCACATGTCAGATCGCGTCATCATATTCGATACCACCTTGCGTGATGGTGAGCAGGCGCTCTCGGCCAGCTTGACGGTCAAGGAGAAGCTGCAGATCGCCCTGGCACTGGAGCGGCTCGGGGTCGACGTCATGGAGGTGGGCTTCCCGGTCTCTTCCCCCGGTGATTTTCTCTCGGTGCAGACCATCGCCCGCCACATCAAGAACAGCCGAGTCTGCGCCCTGGCCCGCGCCCTGCCCAAGGACATCGATGCCGCCGGCGAAGCCTTGCGAGTAGCACAAGCCTTCCGCATCCACACCTTTATCTCCACCTCCTCCATTCACGTCGAAAGCAAGCTCAAGAAGAGCTTCGAGGATGTGCTGGAGATGGGTATCGGTGCGGTCAAGCATGCCCGCCGTTACACCGACGATGTGGAGTTCTCCTGCGAGGATGCGGGCCGCACCCCCATCGATAACCTGTGCCGCATGGTCGAGGCCGCCATCAAGGCCGGTGCCCGCACCATCAACATCCCGGATACCGTGGGCTACACGGTACCGACCGAGTTCTCCGGCATCATCCAGACCCTGTTCAACCGGGTGCCGAACATCGATCAGGCCATCATCTCGGTGCACTGCCACGACGATCTCGGCCTGTCGGTGGCGAACTCCATCGGCGCCGTGCAGATGGGGGCGCGCCAGATCGAGTGCACCATCAACGGCATCGGCGAGCGGGCGGGCAACTGCTCCCTGGAAGAGGTGGCGATGATCCTGAAGACCCGCGCCGACCTGCTCGGGGTCCACACCAACATCCGCCACAGTGAAATTCATCGTACCAGCACGCTGGTCAGCCAGATCTGCAACATGCCGGTGCAGCCGAACAAGGCCATCGTCGGCGCCAACGCCTTCTCCCACAGCTCCGGCATTCATCAGGACGGCGTGCTCAAGGCCAAGAACACCTACGAGATCATCACCCCTGAGAGCATCGGCCTGACCCAGAACAACCTCAACATGACCTCCCGCTCCGGTCGCCACGTCATCAAGCACCGCATGGAGAGCATGGGCTACGCCGAGAACAGCTATGACCTCGATGACCTCTACGGCAAGTTCCTGACCCTGGCCGACAAGAAGGGGCAGGTATTCGATTACGATCTCGAGGCGCTGGCCTTCTTCAGCCAGATCCACGAAGAACCCGAGCACTTCAAGCTGGAGTACCTCGGCGTGCAGAGCGGCAGCTCGGTGCTCGCCACCGCCTCGGTCAAGCTGAAGGTGGGTCAGGATCTGATCTGCGAAGCGGCCACCGGCAACGGTCCTGTGGATGCGGTCTACCAGTGCATCAATCGCATCACCGGCTACGAGATCCGCATCGACAAGTACGAGCTCAAGGGCAAGGGGGAAGGCAAGAACGCCCTCGGCCAGGTCGACATCGTCGCCGAGTACAAGGGCCGAAAATTCCATGGCATGGGGCTCGCCACCGACATCATCGAGTCCTCGGCCCAGGCCCTGGTCCATGTGATCAACAGCATCTGGCGCGCCGATCAGGTCGCCGAGCAGATGGAACGCAATAACAACATCAAATCGGAAACCGTCTGAGCCATATCGCTGAATAGATGGGATCCAAGCACAACATCAAAACAGAGACAGTCTGAACGGTGATCAGAACGCTGAGCAGATGGGACGCAAAAACAACATCAGGATGGAGACAGTCTGAACAGGTAGCGGATCGCAGTATCGGGTCGCTGGGCAGATGGGGCTCAATAACAACATCAGGACGGAGACCGCCTGAACAGTGATCGGATCACAGTATCGGGTCGCTGGGCAGATGGCTCAATAACGACAACATCAGGACGGAAACAGTATGAGCAGTTATCGGATCGCAGTATTGCCGGGTGACGGCATTGGCCCGGAAGTGATGGCCGAGGCCATCAAGGTACTGGCCAAGGTACAGACCAAATTCGGCTTCTCCCTCGACTATGACCGCCACGACGTCGGTGGCATCGCCATCGACAACCATGGCACCCCGCTGCCCCAGAGCACCATAACCGGCTGCGAAGCGGCCGATGCGGTGCTGTTTGGCTCGGTCGGCGGCCCCAAGTGGGAGCATCTGCCGCCGAACGATCAGCCGGAACGCGGCGCCCTGCTGCCCCTGCGCGCCCACTTCAAGCTGTTCTGCAACCTGCGTCCGGCCCGCATCTACACCGGACTCGAGCAGTTCTCACCGCTGCGCGCCGACATCTCGGATCGCGGCTTTGACATCGCCTGCGTGCGCGAACTGACCGGCGGCATCTACTTCGGTCAACCCAAGGGACGCGAGGGTGAAGGGGCCACCGAGAAGGCGTTCGACACCGAGGTCTACCACCGCTTCGAGATCGAGCGCATCGCCAAGATAGCGTTCGAATCTGCCCGGGTACGCAAAGCCAAGGTCACCTCCATCGACAAGGCCAACGTGCTCGCCTCCTCCATCCTGTGGCGCGAGGTGGTGACCCAGGTCGCCAAGTCCTACCCGGACGTGGCGCTAAACCACATGTACATCGACAACGCCACCATGCAGCTCATCAAGGATCCGTCCCAGTTCGACGTGCTGCTCTGCTCCAACCTGTTTGGCGACATCCTCTCCGACGAGTGCGCCATGATCACCGGCTCCATGGGGCTGCTCCCCTCCGCCAGCCTGAACGAATCCGGCTTCGGCCTGTTCGAGCCGGCCGGTGGCTCGGCGCCGGACATCGCCGGCAAGGGGATTGCGAACCCCATCGCCCAGATCCTCTCCGCCGCCCTGATGCTGCGCTACAGCCTCGGCCAGGAAGCCGCCGCCCAGGCCATAGAGCAGGCCGTGGCCCAGGCCCTGGCCGAAGGGTATTTCACCGCCGATCTGCATCGGGCCGATGCCCGTCACCCGGTGCAGAGTACCGCCGCCATGGGTGACCAGATCGCCGCGCGCATCTGAAGACACCAGATAACAAGGAAGAGAGCAATGTCCAAGACCCTCTATCAGAAAGTGTTCGACGCCCATGTGGTGCGTGAAGTGGAAGGCGAAACCCCCCTCATCTACATTGACCGCCACCTGGTGCACGAAGTGACCAGCCCGCAGGCGTTCGACGGCCTGCGCGCCATGAATCGCCCGCTGCGCCGCCCGGATCTCACCTGGGCCACCATGGATCACAACGTCTCCACCACCACCAAGGACATCGCCGCCTCCGGCGAGATGGCCCGCATCCAGATGGAGACGCTCGCAGCCAACTGCAAGGAGTTCGGGGTCCGACTCTATGACCTGAACCACCAGTATCAGGGCATCGTCCACGTGATGGGCCCCGAGCTCGGCATCACCCTGCCCGGCACCACCATAGTCTGCGGCGACTCCCACACCGCCACCCACGGCGCCTTCGGCTCCCTGGCCTTCGGCATCGGCACCTCGGAGGTGGAACACGTGATGGCGACCCAGACCCTGAAGCAGGGTCGGGCCAAGACCATGCGCATCAGCGTCAACGGCAAGCTGGCCGAGGGCATCAGCGCCAAGGACGTGGTGCTCGCCATCATCGGCAAGGTCGGCCACGCTGGCGGCACCGGCTATGTGGTGGAGTTCGCGGGGGATGCCATCGCGGGTCTCTCCATGGAAGGGCGCATGACGGTGTGCAACATGGCCATCGAACTCGGCGCCAAGGCGGGGATGATCGCCCCCGACCAGACCACCATCGACTACATCCAGGGCAAGGTATTCGCCCCCACCGGCGAGTCACTGGCGCAGGCCATCGCCTACTGGCAGACCCTCAAGAGCGATGCCGATGCCAGCTTCGATGCTGAGGTGGTACTCAATGCCGCCGATATCGCGCCGCAGGTGACCTGGGGCACCAACCCCGGTCAGGTGATCGCCGTCAATGAGCCTATTCCTGATCCGGACTCCTTCAGCGATCTGATGGAGCAACAGTCCGCCCGCAAGGCACTCGCCTACATGGATCTGCAACCGGGTCAGAAGCTCAGCGATGTCGCCATCGACAAGGTGTTCATCGGCTCCTGCACCAACAGCCGCATCGAGGATCTGCGTGCCGCCGCCGCCATCGCCCGCGGTCGCAAGGTGGCAGCTGGCGTACAGGCGCTGGTGGTGCCGGGCTCCGAGCAGGTGAAAGCCCAGGCCGAGGCCGAGGGGCTGGACAAGATCTTCATCGAGGCGGGCTTCGAGTGGCGTCTGCCCGGCTGCTCCATGTGTCTGGCCATGAACAACGACCGTCTGCAACCGGGGGAGCGCTGCGCCTCCACCAGCAACCGCAACTTCGAGGGGCGTCAGGGCCGCGCCGGCCGCACCCATCTGGTGAGCCCGGCCATGGCCGCCGCCGCCGCCGTCACCGGTCACTTTGCCGATATTCGTGCGCTGTAACGACAGGGAGAACATGATGACAGGTTTCAAACAACACGGACGGCCCTTCGCCGTCACCGACATCATCTTCGCCGACATTCGCGCGCTGTAATTACGAGGAGAACAAGATGACAGGCTTCAAGCAACACAAAGGGATCGTCGTCCCCCTCGACAGCGCCAACGTCGACACCGACGCCATCATTCCCAAGCAGTTCTTGCAGAAGGTGAACCGCACCGGCTTTGGCAAGCATCTGTTCCACGACTGGCGCTTCCTGGATGACGCAGGCCAGCAAGCAAACCCCGAGTTCGTGCTGAACCAGCCGCGTTTTGCTGGTGCCAGCATACTGCTTGCCCGGGAGAACTTCGGCTGCGGCTCGAGCCGCGAGCACGCCCCCTGGGCGCTGGCGGATTACGGCTTCAAGACCATCATTGCCCCAAGCTTCGCCGACATCTTCTACGGCAACGCCATCAACAACGGCCTGGTGCCGGTGCGCCTGCAAGAGCAAGAGGTGGAGGCCCTGTTCCAGCTGGTCGCGGCCACTCCAGGCCTGCAGATCGAGGTGGATCTGGAGGCCAACCAGGTGCGCGCCGGCGATCTGTGTTTCAGCTTCGAGATCGACGAGTTCCGCCGCTACTGCCTGCTCAACGGGCTGGACGCCATCGGCCTGACCCTGCAGCACGGGGCCGCCATCGACGCCTTCGAGGCGAAGCAACCCAGCTGGATCTAAGCACGCTCAAGACTCACATCGGCGCCTTCGAGACAACCCAAGGCAGCCGAGCGGGATCTAGGCACGAATAGCCACAACGAGTAGCATCCACAGGGAGCCCAGGCTCCCTGTTCTATTTCCGGCTGACGGCAAGAGACGGCCCAACCGATACCTGAGGAGAGGATGATGACGAAAGCGAGCGGCCTCCTGCTCTGCGCCCTGCTGTTCGCCCTGCCGGCCAGTGCCGGGCAGCGTTACTTTCACAGCAACGGCGGCCAGCTCAACGTCGGCTGGCAGGACAGGGAGGACAAGGCGCAGCAGCTCAGCTACCGGCTGGAGGCGGGCACGTTGCCGCCGCTCATCGCCTATAGACCCGCGCGAATGCAGGAGGATATGCTGCAGCAGCTGTTGCAACAGGCCGTCATCGCGTTTCCCGAGGTGCAGTTCTCCCTCTCCCGCCCCGCGCTCGCCCTCAACATCAAGAGCCGCAACGCCGACAAGGCGAGGGAAGCCCAGGCTTGGGTCGGGCCTGAGCAGGCAAAGCTGGAGCAGGAGTGGCTCAAGCAACACTACTTCCAGCGCTTCACCCCGTCCGATGGCGTGCCCGCCATCAAACAGGATCACGTGCGTATCGCGCTGGAGAGCCGGACCGAGCTGGCACCGCTGGCGGATCAGCTCAAACGGCAGGGGACCACAGAGGTGGAGGCGCGCCAACAGACGGTGGCCTTCATGCTCGATTTCGTTCAAGCCATTCCCTATAGCCTGCTGGACAGCCAGTCCGGCCGGGCCGGCAAGGGCTTTCTGACCCCGCGCCAGGTGCTGGAGCAGAACCGGGGGGATTGCGACAGCAAGATGACCCTGATGGCGGCCATGCTGGCCCAGCTCTTCCCCGAGCTCCCCCAGGCCATGGTGTTCGTGCCGGGCCATGCGCTGCTCGGCGTCGCCCTGCCCGCCAAGCCGGGAGACGCGACCCTGAATTGGGAGGGGCAGACCTATCTGCTGATGGAGCCTACCGGCCCGGCCCAGCTCCCCATGGGCCAGCTGGCGCCCACCAGCAAAATGCTGGTCGACAGCAGACAATGGAGCCTGCAGCCCGTGCTGGCCAGTCAATGAGTCGCCTCCAGACAGGCCGAGAAGCGATGGAGAACAGCCAAGCGGCAGCATATCAATCTATTGAAAACCTAAATGACATCGGCCAGCAGATGCTGACCGATGAAAAGCAGTGAAATCTGTCGCCATATCAGGCCAGAGACTGAAACTCCAACGCCAGCAAGAGCCCCCTCTCTTCCTCCAGCACCCGCACTATGCGGGCCTGGACCTCGAACGGCGGCAGCAGGTTGCTGCTGGTGGCCAGGCTCACCCGGATGGGCTGATGCACATCGAAGCTGTGCTCGTTCACCTCGACCCCCATGCCGTTGGCACTGAGATCCCGGCAGATCCCCTCCAGCACATCCTGATGCTGAAACAGGGTGACGGGGGCATTGATGACCATGCGCGCAAAGGCGCGCCTTTCCTTGGTACTGGTGATCACGAGGACCTCCTCTGCTATGCCGTTACGCCCGTATCGGCCGGTGAAATAATTGTGCTGGCCTCCCCCAAAAAACGTTAATACAATGCGATTCGTTTCTCAAACGGGGTGCGGTTTACCGCTGAGATTATACCCGTGAACCTGATCCAGATAATGCTGGCGGAGGAATTTGAGGCATGGCGCTCGTTTTTTGCGCCCTCATCCGCTGGCAGCTCGCAACCCACAGGGAGTGCCATCGATGAAAACCCTTCTGCTGGTCGCCACCAGCCTGCTCAGTGCCCAGGCCTTCGCCGCCGACCCCCTCACCGTCTACACCTACGGCTCCTTCGCCAGCGAATGGGGACCGGGTCCCAAGATCAAGCAGGCCTTCGAGCAGGAGTGTGGTTGCACCCTCAAGCTGGTGGCACTGGAAGACGGGGTCGCCATCCTCAACCGGCTGCGGTTGGAAGGCAAACACAGCCAGGCCGATCTGGTGCTGGGACTGGACGATGCCCTGGTGAGCGAGGCCAAGCAGAGCGGTCTGTTCGCCCCTCATCACACCGATCTGGCCGCCCTCAAGGTGCCGGGTGGCTGGCAGGACGACACCTTCGTCCCCTATGACTACGGCTACTTCGCCTTCGTCTACAACAAGGACAAACTCAAGACTCCCCCCAAGAGCCTGAAGGAGCTGGTGGAGCGCCCGGATCTCAAGGTGATCTACCAGGATCCGCGCACCTCCACCCCGGGTCAGGGGCTGATGCTGTGGATGAAATCCGTCTATGGTGATCAGGCGCCTGCCGCCTGGGCCCAGCTTGCCAAGAAGACGGTCACTGTCACCAAGGGCTGGTCCGAGGCCTACGGCATGTTCCTCGACGGCGAGGCGGACATGGTGCTCTCCTACACCACCTCCCCGGCTTATCACCTGATCGCCGAGAACAAGTCCCAGTACCAGGCCGCCGCCTTCGAGGAGGGCCACTATCGCCAGGTGGAAGTGGCCGCCAAGCTCGCGAGTGCCAAGCAAGACAAGCTGGCGGACCAGTTCCTGCAGTTCATGATAAGCCCCGCCTTCCAGCAGGAGATCCCCGGCGGCAACTGGATGTATCCGGTGACGGACACCCCGCTACCCAAGGGCTTCGAGCAGATGATCACCGTGGCCAAACCGCTGAGCTTTAGCTCCGATGAGGTGGCCGCCAACCGCAAGGGCTGGATCAAGGAATGGCTGCAAGCCGTCACCCAGTGAGCCGTCACGCTGTAAAACCACAGGCTCGTCCTCTCTGGTGGCTGCCGGGTAGCGCAGCCACCGCCGTTATCCTGCTGCTCTCGCTGGGCCCGCTTGTCGCCCTGCTGTGGCAGGCGGGCACGCTGCCGAGCACCCTGCTGGCAGACCCCTACCTGCGCCACGTGCTGGGTTTCAGCCTGGGGCAGGCGCTGCTCTCCACCTTGCTGAGCCTGGGGCTGGCCATTCCGGTGGCGCGGGCCCTGGCGCGGCGCCGTTTTCGTGGCCGCCGGCTGCTGCTCAAATTGTTCGGCCTCTCGCTGGTGCTGCCGGTCATCATCGCCATCTTCGGCATCGTCGCGGTGCACGGCTCCCAGGGCTGGCTGCCCCATGCCCTGCGCAGCCTGGGGCTGGATCCCGGCAACTACCTGTATGGCCTGTTCGGCATACTGCTGGCCCACGTGTTCTTCAACATGCCGCTGGCGGCGCGCCTCATATTGCAAGGCATAGAGAGCATTCCTGAGTCCTCCTGGCGCCTCGCCAGCCAGCTCGGCATGCGCTCCTCTCATATCTTCCGGCTGCTGGAGTGGCCCATCATCCGTGGCCTGCTGCCCGGATTGGCGAGCCTCATCTTCATGCTCTGCTTCACCAGCTTCACCACAGTGCTGGCGCTGGGCGGCGGCCCCAAGTCCACCACATTGGAGGTGGCGGTCTATCAGGCCCTGCGCTTTGACTTCGATCTCGCCACCGCCGGCGGCCTGGCGCTGGTGCAACTGCTGCTGACCGCAGGTCTCTTGCTGTTGCAACACAAGTTGCAGACCAGCCCGTCCAGTCGCCTCACCAGCCGCCGCCCCTGCCTGCGCCCGGACAGACAGCAGCCGGGCACTCAGTGGGTTGATATCGTGGCCCTCAGTCTCGGCCTCGCCATCTTCCTGCCGCCCCTGCTGGCCATAGTCATCGCGGGCTTCAACCCCGGCCTGCTGACGGCGCTCGGCTCGCCCCAGCTGTGGCGGGCGGGGGGGCAGTCCCTCGGTATAGCACTGGCGGCGGGAAGCCTCGCCACCCTGCTCGGCGCCAGCCTGCTGCTCACCAGCCGCCACTTGAGGGTGCGGGATCGCAAACGGCGAGCCGCCGCCCTGTGGGAGGCCAGCGGCTCCATGATCCTGATGATCCCGGCGGTGGTGCTGAGCACGGGCCTCTTCATCCTGTTTATGCCCTTCACCGATGTCTTTGCCCTCGGGCCCTGGCTGGTGGTGCTGGTCAACGCCCTGATGGCGCTGCCCTATGTGCTGCGCACCTTGAGCGCCCCCATGCAGTTGGTGGTGCGCCAGTACGACAGGCTGGCAGACAGCCTGGGAGTGCGCGGCCTGCAACGCCTGCGCCTGGTCGAGTTGCCCCTGCTGCGCCGCCCACTGGCGCTGGCCATGGCGCTCTCCATGATATTGTCCCTGGGAGACCTGGGTGCCATCGCCATGTTTGGCAGCCAGGCGCTCACCACCCTGCCCTGGCTGCTCTATCAGCAGCTCGGCAGCTACCGGCTGACCGATGCGGCGGCCACCGCCCTGCTGCTGCTCACCCTGTGTTTCTCCCTGTTCTGGCTGGTGGAGCGGGGTCTCGGGGGCAAAAACCTGGATGCGTGATAGTCGAGTTTGCTGCCCAAATGCGGATCTACATACGGTCTGCGCACCCAGCCACATCATAGGAGTCAAAGATGCTGTTAATTGATGATTTGGCAACCAGTTACCCTGATTGGCGCGTCAGCTTCAACGCCTCTCTGCCCAAGGGGGAGATCACGGCACTGATCGGCCCGAGCGGTGCCGGTAAATCAACTCTGCTCGGCATGATCGCCGGCTTCGTGCCGGTAGAATCAGGAGCCCTGCGCTTCGATGGCGTCGATCTGCTGCCGCTCGGCCCCGCCGAGCGCCCGGTCACCACCCTGTTCCAGGATCACAACCTGTTCCTGCACCTGTCGGTGTTCGACAACATCGCCATCGGGCTGCATCCGGGCCTGCGCCTGAGTCCGGCCCAGCGCGAGCAGGTGAAGCAGGGCGCGGTGCGAGTCGGTCTTGGCGACATGCTGAGCCGCCTGCCGGAGCAGCTCTCCGGTGGCCAGCAACAGCGGGTGGGGCTGGCCCGCGCCCTGGTGCGCGGCAAGCCGCTGCTGCTGCTGGACGAGCCCTTCTCGGCGCTGGATCCCGCCCTGCGCCGGGAGATGCTGGCGGAAGTCGCCCGGCTCGCCTGCGAGCAGGGCATTACCGTGCTGATGGTGTCTCACAATCCCGAGGATGCCCAACTGATCGCCGATCGGGTGCTGTTCGTGGACGAGGGGCGCATCGCCCTGCAGGGCACCCCGGATATCCTGCAAAACAGCGATCACCCGGGACTGCTGCGTTACCTTGGTCAATAGCAGCCAGCGGGAACAAAAAAGGGAGGCCAATGGCCTCCCTTTTTCATATGAAGATATTCAGTTAAATCAGAGGTTTTCCTCGGCGAAGGAGGCGAGCTTGCTGCGCACCACCCCGTTCAGGAAGATGTTGGCACTGCCGTCGAAATCCTTGAAACGCTCGACGATGTAGGTCAGGCCCGAGGTCACCGGGCTCAGGTAGTTGGAGTCAATCTGGGCCAGGTTGCCGGAGCAGACGATCTTGGTGCCCTCGCCGCAGCGGGTGATGATGGTCTTGATCTGGGACGCGGTCAGGTTCTGGCACTCGTCCAGCAGCACGAAGGTGTTCTGGATGCTGCGCCCGCGCATGAAGTTGACCGACTTGAACTGGATATTGGCCTTCTCCATGATGTAGCTGAGGGACCCGCTCATGTTCTCGTCCTGCTTGTGCAGCACCTCCAGGGTGTCGGTGACCGCCGCCAGCCAGGGCATCATCTTCTCTTCTTCGGTGCCGGGCAGGAAGCCGATGCTCTCGGCGATCTCCGGGGTGTTGCGGGTCACGATCACCTTCTCGTAGATCCCCTTCTCGATCACCAGCTCCAGGGCCGCCGCCATGGCCAGCAGGGTCTTGCCGCAGCCCGCCGGGCCGGTCAGGATCACCAGATCGATGTGCGGATCCAGCAGGGCATCCAGTGCCATGCCCTGATAGATGTTCTTGGGATGCACGCCCCAGGCCTTGCGTGACATCAACCGCTCGCGGCCCAGATCCTTGAGGCGGATCTTGTGGCCATCGTTGCTCAATACCCTGGCGGCGAAGAAGTTCTCCTCGTCAAGCAGGTACTGATTGACGTGCACCCCCTCCAGCAGGTTCGAGTCGATCACGTGGACGGTGTCGCGGCCATGGGTCTCGCTGTCGCACTCGCCGACCCGCTCCCAGAAGCTGCCCGGCACCACTTGGAAGCCCTTGGCCAGCAGCCGGATGTCATCGATCAGCTGGTCGCTGCGATAGTCTTCCACATGCGCCAAACCGGCCCCCTTGGCCTTGAGGCGCATGTTGATGTCCTTGGTCACCAGTACCACCTGGCGTTTCATCTCGTGCTTTTGCAGATAGAGGGCCGCGTTGATGATGCGGTTGTCGGCCTCCTTGTCGGTGAACACCTCGGCATCCTGGGGCAGATGGTGATCACTGAAGATGGAGATATGACCGCTCGCCTCACCCGCCAGCGCCACCCCTTGCACTATCTGCTCAGGGTTGGCGTCACGGAACACGTCTTCCAGCGCACGGATGGCGACCCGCGCATCACGGCTGACGTCTTTCTGACGATCCTTGATGTTGTCGAGCTCTTCCAGCACCGTCATGGGGATGAGCACGTCGTGCTCTTTGAAGGAGTAGATGGCGAGGGGTTCGTGAAGCAGAACGTTGGTATCCAGGATAAACAGCTTTCGGTCCGTATTGTCCATAAGCATCCTCCTTGGCACTGAAGGTGCCACGTGTGTGAATCTCAGATGTCATTGAAACCACACGGCCGTGACAGTTTTATTACCCCTCACGCTACGCCCGATTTTACCAGCGTGCAACAAATCCCTTTGGCTCCCGCCACCGATTGAACAGAAAATAATCAATAGAAAAGACCGGCCCATAGGCCGGTCTTTTCGCACTGCTTATCGGACTAACCACACCTGCTAGCCACACTTCGAGTCGCCGCAGTTGAGGCAGGTCATGCAGCCATCCTTCTGCACCAGCGCCTTGCTGTGGCACTTGTAGCAGAGCGCCGCATTGGCCGGGAAGCCGCTGCCTGCCTGATGGGCGTCAGCCTCCTGTTCGGCCTGCATCTGTGCCTGCTTCTCGGCCAGAAACGCCTGCTGATGCTCATCCAGCCCGGTTGCCTTTAACATGCCTATCTCGGTGAGATGGGTCTCGATCACGTTGCCAATCTCGGCGATAAGCGATGGTACATACTTGCCCTTGTTCCAGTAGCCCCCCTTGGGATCGAACACGGAACGCAGCTCCTCCACCAGGAAGGTGACATCCCCGCCCTTGCGAAACACCGCCGAGATGATGCGGGTCAGCGCCACTATCCACTGATAGTGTTCCAGGCTCTTGGAGTTGATGAAGATCTCGAACGGACGGCGCGTCTCGTGGACGGTCCCCTCGTTGAGAATAATGTCGTTGATGGTGATGAACAGCGAGTGCTCTGAGACATGCTCCGGCGTCTTCAGCTTGTAGGTGGTGCCCATCAAGCGCTCCGGGCGCAGCACCGTCTCGTGCATCTGCACCACGTCATCCTGGGGGGCCAGATCTTCCTGCGGCTCATCCTTGGTACGCACCTTGTAGGCGACGATTTTCTTGTCGATCTTCTTGACCATAATCTGTTCTCAGAATTTACCGTAATAGCCTTCTTTCAAGGCGTCATAGAGGTTGGCGGCGGTGTGCAGCTCGCCATCGTATTCGATCTCTTCGTTGCCCCTGACCGTGATGACGGAGCCATCCTCCAGGGTGAACTCGTACTGAGTGTTCTCCAGATCCTTCTCCTTCACCAGCACCCCCTGGAAGGCCTCAGGGTTGAAGCGGAAGGTGGTACAACCCTTCAACCCCGAGTCCGAGGCATACATGTAGATGTCCTTGAACTGCTCGAACGGGAAGTCGGTCGGCACGTTGGCCGTCTTGGAGATGGACGAATCTATCCAGCGCTGGGCCGCCGCCTGGATGTCCACGTGCTGGGCCGGGCTGATGTCGTCGGCTGTGATGAAGTAATCCGGCAGGCGGCAGGCATCATCTTCGGTGTAAGGCATGGCAGCGGCGTTGATAAGCTCCCGGTAGGCCAGCAGCTCGAAGGAGTAGACATCCACGCTGTCCTTGCTCTTCTTGCCCGCCTTGATGACGTTGCGGCTGTAGTGGTGGGCGAAGCTCGGCTCTATGCCGTTGCTGGCGTTATTGGCCAGCGACAAGGAGATGGTACCGGTCGGCGCTATGCTGCTGTGATGGGTGAAACGTCCTCCCACCTCGGCCAGCGCGGCCACCAGGGCGGGATCCACCTCGGCCACCTGCTGCATGTAGCGGCTGTAGCGCGCGTGCAGCACCTTGCCCTTGAGCCTGTCGCCGACCTTGATACCATCGGCCGCCATCCCGGGACGCAGGCGCAGCATCTTGCCGGTCACCTCGAACTCCTGCTCCATGATGGGCGCCGGACCCTTCTCTTTCGCCAGACGCAGGGACTCTTGCCAGCCGGTCATGGCCAGCTCCTGAGAAACCTGCTCGGTAAAGGCGGCGGAGGTGGCGGAGCCGTACTTTATCTGCAGCATGGTGAGGGTCGAGCCGAGGCCGAGGAAACCCATGCCGTGGCGACGCTTGGCTGTGATCTCCTCACGCTGCTTGGGCAAGGGCAGCTGGTTGATCTCCACCACGTTGTCCAGCATGCGGGTGAAGATGGCCACCACCTTGCGAAACGCCTGCCAGTCGAAGCTGGCCTGCTCGGTGAAGGGGTGACGCACGAACTTGGTCAGGTTGACCGAGCCCAACAGACAGGCACCATAGGGGGGCAACGGCTGCTCGCCACAGGGGTTGGTGGCACGGATCTCTTCGCAGAACCAGTTGTTGTTCATCTGATTGACCTTGTCGATCAGGATGAACCCGGGCTCCGCATAGTCGTAGGTAGAGGTCATGATGACGTTCCACAGCTTGCGCGCCGGCAGGGTCTTGTAGACCTTGCAGGCCACCTGGCCCAGTGCGTTGATGACCACCCCTTCCTTGTTGGGCCAGTCGGCCCAGAACACCACGTCGGGATCATCCAGCGCTATGCCGTCCTGCTCCACCTCTTTGGCCGTGTAGGGGAAGATCAGCTGCCAGGGGGCATCCTCCTTCACTGCCTTGACGAACTCTTCGGTGATCAGCAGAGAGAGGTTGAACTGGCGCAGACGACCATCTTCCCGCTTGGCCTGGATGAACTCGATCACGTCGGGGTGACGGATATCCATGGTGCCCATCTGGGCGCCACGGCGACCGCCGGCAGACGAGACGGTGAAACACATCTTGTCGTAGATATCCATGAAGGAGAGCGGGCCCGAGGTATAGGCCCCGGCACCGGAGACGAAGGCACCGCGCGGGCGCAGGGTCGAGAAGTCGTAGCCGATGCCACAACCCGCCTTCAGGGTCAGCCCCGCCTCGTGCACCTTGCCGAGAATGTCATCCATCGAATCTTCGATGGTGCCGGAGACGGTACAGTTAATGGTCGAGGTGGCGGGCTTGTGCTCGAAGGCCCCCGCGTTGGAGGTGATCCGGCCCGCCGGAATGGCGCCATTGCGCAGCGCCCACAGGAAGGGCTCATACCAGGCATCCGGCTCGCGCTCCTGCTCGGCCAAGGCACGGGCCACCCGCTGGTAGGTCTCGTCGATGGTGCTATCGATGGGGGCCCCATCCTTGCTCTTGAGACGATACTTGCTATCCCAGATCTCGAGGGAGGTTTCCTGCATGGGGATGAGGTCGGTGCCGGGATCGGTCTCCAGCACCGGATTGGATTTAGCCATTTTCAAGCCACCTTATGTGAATACATCAGCGTCATGATAGGGATAAAAACACAACTAATAGGTGAATGTGAAATACGAAAACACTATATATAGTAGTCTTCATATCATGGGCCGCCGTCCCAAGCTTAAAAAAATGCCCTGGCCAGCAGAGTGCTGGGCCAGAGCTGTTAACCGTTTCATTGTCCGAGGGATTGACCACTCGGGGCAGGATCAGGGCTTCTTGACGTAGACCGTCGGGGTTTCGCCAGCCAGGTTCAGATAGAACTCATAGACCCCGTCTGCTTCCGGCGAGAACTTCATGTCCTCATACTTGGAGCAGGGGTTGACCGGCACCGGCTCGCCGCCCAGCACGGCGACGCCATCGCTCGGGCTCTTGTAGCCAAAGTTGGTGCCGCAACTCCAGCTTGAGTCACCAAATTTGAATTTGTAGGGAGCCCACTCCTTCTTGAGTGTGCCCTTGGCCATGTAGAGCTTGTCGGCCACCTTGACCGCCTTGGTCTCATCAGTGGCCATCCAGTCGTTCATCTCCCCACGCAGGTAGATGGACTTGCCGCCGAAATCGCTGTTGTCCGCCCCCGCCTGCTCAGCGCCACCGTTAGCTGCACAACCGCCTAATACCAGGGTTCCCGCCGCCAGCATCATCGTTACTGTTCTTTTGAACATGTGTCCATTCCTCAGATTATTGTGTTTCCTTGGCCCATCGAATGTGGGCAGACGAATTAAAGCAGAGCGGGCCCGCCAAGAAAGGTAGGGGTATCACATTCTGTACTTTTTATATTCAAAACAAGGATAAACGGAGAAATATCGAACAGTTGGATACCGCGGGTAAGAGAGTAACCCTGATCAGGAAGCTTTTATTATATCGACCTGCGCACGTCCGCTTCGGACAGCGGTGATTACCTGACAGGTCACTACCTGCTTAGCCGTGCCCGTTTCAG
>NZ_JRGL01000059.1 GCF_000764655.1 Aeromonas aquatica | reverse complement strand
AATAAATATTGTCTTCAAGTCCAGTACGGACGTGACCACCAAGCAAAATTGAATAGGTATTTAGTGGGAGCTGCGCCTGACCGATGCCAATAGCAGACCAAATACTGTTTTCTGGGAGACAATCGACTACATACAGCAGATCTTTGCAGGTCGGGCTGACCCCGCCATGGATCCCCATAGCAAATGCAAACACCAATTTGGAGCCAAGGTAGCCTTGTTTTTGAAGGGTGATTGCTTCGTTAATCACACCTGAATGGTAAATCTCGATCTCTGGTGTAACATTGTGTTGCTTGATGGCAAGCGCCAGTTTTCTGGCAAGTGCGGGGCTATTGATAAATGGTTTATCGCCATGGTTAACCGAACCACAATTAAATGAGGCTATTTCTGGGCTGTACTGAAGGTGATTCCATGCTTCTTCTTCTGGAAAACCTTGTGGAAGGTTTAGACCGGATGTGCTCAGGTTGAGGATAATATTGGAACGCTCACGGACACGCTCAATAATTTCCCGCCAAACTTTACTATCATAGCTTGGCTTACCAGCTTCATCACGAGCGTGGATATGGGCGACACTGGCACCAGCCAAACTACATTGAACTACAGCATCGGCAATTTCTTTTGGGGTATGTGGGACTGCAGGGTTCTTACTTCTGGGAGTTATGCCGCCATTTACGGCAGCAGTGATGATTAGATTTTCCATAATTTTTGATCTTCTATGTTATACATTTTGATTGATAATATAGATACCAAGTAAAATAGAGGTCCCTAAAAAAAGGGGATTGAAGCTGTATGATCACTCCCTTTTGTGGGCAACTGTCAGGTGAACACCATCTCCATACACCATTAGCAACGCCGATCCACAGATTACAGGCAGGTCCCACATCATCTGTGGAATGAGAGCTGTGCAAGGTCTTTACACCAAGTTGCAACGCTTGATGGCTGGCCATTGATGGGTCCCACATCAGATAAGGTATTGGAAAGGAATTGGATGGGTCTTTTGGGTTGTTAGGGCGTTGTTGCCCAAATCGGTCATTGAAACGCCATTCCCCCAGCCCCGAGGGATAGCTACATGTGCGGCTTTCTCACAGGCAGACCCAGGGCATTTTGAACCGTTATTTACAGGTTTCTCATTGAACGTGGTGCCCAAAATACAAGCGACAAAAGTATGTCAACAATAAACACTAGATAAAGTGTCATTAAGTGTTAATAAACGTCAATGGATGTTAAGAAGTGTTGCATTGATCACACTTTGTAATTGATAAATTAATTTATTGTTGTTGTGAGTGCCTCAGATGAATAC
>NZ_JRGL01000058.1 GCF_000764655.1 Aeromonas aquatica | reverse complement strand
CTTGTGCCCCGGAAACAACATGGTATCCGCGTGGGTTCACCCGCAACATTGAAGACAATCAACCTTTTCTGAACAATGGCCTCAATTATATCAACGACGTACTTCAGGACTTGCTTTCACAAGGAGTGAACAGTCAAAATATCTGGCTAATTGGCTTTTCGCAGGGTGCTTGTATGGTCGCCGAATTTTTGAGGCAATCTTTATATCCGGTTGGTGGTGCAATCATATTCACCGGAGGTCTATTCGGTCCTAATTGCCCAAAAGCAGCATCTCAAAAAAATATATTTCATGAAATGAATGTATTTCTAACGGGTAGTAACAACGATACTTGGGTATCTGCTGAGCGTGTGACACAAACGGCCGAATATTTTGAACAGTTGGGTGCGAGAGTTCATCTTCAGATTTTTACAGAACGAGACCACTTCATTTCTAAGCCTGAAATTGAGACAGCCAGAGAGTTAATCTCATCCAGCTTTACTGTGAATAACGAGGAGGTCGTATATGCATAACGCATATATTTGTGATTTCGTAAGAACTCCTATTGGTCGCTACGCAGGCTCACTTGCTTCGATCCGTGCTGACGATCTGGCAGCAGTTCCATTGCAGGCTCTTAAAAAGCGTCATCCAAATGTGGATTGGCGTAACGTCGATGATGTGATTTTAGGGTGTGCTAATCAGGCTGGAGAAGATAACAGAAACGTCGCTAGAATGAGTTTGCTATTAGCTGGATTTGATACAGAGGTACCAGGTTCAACGGTGAACCGGTTATGTGCATCTGGGATGGAAGCAGTTTCTAGCGCTGCTCGCGCCATTAAATCTGGCGAAGCCAATTTGATCATTGCCGGTGGTGTTGAGTCTATGTCACGGGCACCGTATGTGCTTGGGAAAACTGATTCACCTTTTTCTCGTAATGCCGAATTCTACGATACCACGATGGGCTGGAGGTTTGTTAACGCAAAACTGAATGAAATGTACGGTACCTGCTCTATGCCTGAAACAGCTGAAAACCTTGCGGTAAAATTCCACATTACCCGAACAGAACAGGATGCGTTTGCACTTTTGAGCCAGCAAAAATATGCCGATGCCAAAGAGCGAGGGTTCTTCAAAAATGAAATTGTACCTGTCGAAGTCAAACGCAAACGTCAGAGTAGTTTAGTTGTTGATACTGATGAACACCCCAGACTCTCGAGTTTAGATACCTTGGCCAATCTCAAGCCAGTCGTTCATCAAAACGGTTCTGTCAGTGCTGGTAATTCATCAGGCATTAACGATGGAGCAGCTGTATTATTGATAGCTTCAGAACAGTCACTGTCAAATTATAAACTGGTACCAAAAGCTCGGATAGTGGCAACAGCCTGTGCCGGAGTAGAGCCAAATATTATGGGCTTCGGCCCAGTGCCAGCTATTAAAAAGGTACTGGAGTTAGCGCAACTGTCGTTAGACCAGATGGACGTGATCGAAATAAATGA
>NZ_JRGL01000057.1 GCF_000764655.1 Aeromonas aquatica | reverse complement strand
TGATTTGGGAAACAACGCCTCCCTTCATACCAAACCTTGGCATTATCAGCCCGTTTAGACTCCCTTTCTCTCATTGGTGCAAAATCATAATTATCCCAATGCCCTGAAACAATATGAAAGAAATGCGTGCTCTTAAAGCGAGTAAGATTTGATGCTCCCAAGCTCCTGTTATCATCTTCAAGGTTCAAACATAGTTTATGAAGATCTGCAGCACGAACAGGAATCACTCGCATATCAAAATATAAACGAGTTCTATTAAACTCTTTGAGTGGTAATGTACGCTTGTCTTCTTCATTTAATTCATGATACCACGCATCCCAGTTTAGCCTGTATCCAGAGCGGGCACGGGTAAACTGTGCGACTCGTTGACTTCTTGTCGAATCAGCAACTGGCCATAGCAGAATTACTTGATACTCTGATAGGTTCTCAAGAGCATCCATATGCTCACCCAAAGACTCGCCTACATATAAAATTGTCTTACCAATCGTATCGGCAGTACGGGCTATATTTTTAATGTCTTCGGTGATTATGCCATAATCAGCTAATGGTGTTTCACTATTGTGGAACGAAAATGTTTCTTCGACTATTTGTGGCCACTCAATTTTATCTGGCCCAAATATTTCAAATTCCTTGTTAGCCAAAAGCCTACTATTTCTAGATGTAGCATCAACAAGTTGTTGATGGAATTGTTTGCTCGTTGTTAACCAAATGAAAACAATAAGCTCTCCACTTAATTCAGCACGGTCAAGTAAGCTTAACCGTTCAATGAACTGTGTTGGAATTATTTCCTTTCCAAGAACGTTCTCCTCATATTGATCTACAACAGCAACCAATAGCTTTTTATCTGTCGCCTTACGTTCTGACTTTAATCTTGCGAGTAATTCGTCTTTTGACTCTATTTCAGAGCGATTTAATACAAAAGTGCAGACATCAGGCATGTGAGTCCCCAATTCTCGGGTCGCACAACTTTTTCCTATACCACTCTCACCGTAAATTGGCAAGAAACGAATTCCTCCGCTAATTGACATTGATTTATAAGAACGGTTAATCTGAGAAATTAGATCTTGATTAGGTAAAAGTTTCCCTCTGAATGCTAGATCTAAATCTTCATAACGAGCTGGTAATGATATTTTCATTGAAATTAAATCATCCCTGTAACTTAATATTAATCACGTATGTTGGGCTGGATGGGTAGGGCACAAATCTACAGGCTATGTAGGTTGGTGCTGAACGAAGTGAAGCCCAACATTTTCCGCGACAACTCACTTTTAAATTCAATAGGTTAATCCACCATATCTAACCTACAAAAAATACGCTACCCCTGTGGATGACAGCTTCCAATATGCTCCCTTGACCTGTGTTGGCAGCAACCCATCGCAGTTCAACAGATTCTGAATGGCCATGGTAAGCCAAACGAAGCTGCATATGCGAGCATCAGAAGTGATACAACCATCAGAAAGTTATCGTTTTTGAACTGCGTCATCAAAGTGCTTACGCAGGTGCTGCCGAAATCTGGGACATCCATCTTTTTGGTATCAAAGGGCGAACAACCTGGTATGAGTCGGTGGAGCAGATGCAGACAGACCTGGACAGCTATCTGGAACACACACTACAACAACCAGCGGCCACATCAGGGCAGGATGATGGAGGGACAGACTCCCTACAGCATGTTCAAGAAGGGTCTGAAATTGATACCGAAGGAAGTGCGCACTAAAGTAGCGTAAACAAGACACCGGTTTGAGGCCGGTGTCAGGTGATAACGAGATCTGTACAACTGGCGCATAGTTGATTGACTCGTTAGATTGCATCATGAGGCAATTGAAACTCCTTTCGAAACTCAACACCTCTTATATCTGCTAAGTATTCCTCACAAGAAAATGAGGTTGCGTAGGCTAGATTATATAAAAACATCATATTATTGTAATTAATGTCAAAATCTAGTTTTGCTGACGAATGCGCTGCATGGGCGATATCATTCCTTGTTGCTAGAATGTTCTTTAGCATATTGTTAACCTCGTGCTCATTTCTTCCGCATCTAGCCCAAGATTCAGTAATATTTGGAATCCCTATATTCTTTTTGAATAATTGTTTTATGTTGTCTTTGTTTGGTGTTGAAAAAGCTCTAATGGATTCCGATAGGTTACTTTTAAGTAGTGTTACTACAAATTTATTACTATTTTCTTCCTCTGTCAGCTCTCCAAATATCCATTCTAGTTGATCTTGTATATAAACTTGCCAATACGCTACTAGGTGTAAATGGTATGTTTGGTTTAAAAACCAAATCTTGTATCCTTTCTTGTTTATATCCATTTTTTCAAGATCTTTCTGAATAATCTGGATTGATTTTATTCTCACAAGGTTTTTGCTAAATAACATCAATGGTGTTTTTCTTAAGTCAATCTTGAATTCCATATCTTACTTCCAGAGAAATCTAACGATTACAAAAACTGGGACATCTACCTTTCTGGTACTAGCGGTGCGAGCATTTAGAAACAGTTGCTATACTGCTACTGAAGATATCTTCTTCGCAATAATGGTTACACCTTCGGTATAGCTATACCCATAACCATAACTATAACAAGTGTCTGCGGTATTCATGTGAGCACTGAATTTGCCTACCTTATGATTATATGCCCCTGATGTTATGGGCTGTATGGCAATCACCTCATAACCTTCGCGGTTTAATTTTTCTACTGCTGTACTAATGTCATTGGAAAGACATTCACCATCGATTTCGTGATCTGACCAGCCAGTTTGTTGCCATTCTTTCTTTTTAACTGTTACCTCTTTCTCTCCGCCAAAAAAGCCTTTCGTTATTTCTCCGGTAGATACTTTTACGGTTACTTCTTCTCCAATTGGCTTAAACTTGGCTTTGACGTAAATAACTTTGTTCAAGATTGACTCCTAAGCTATAACAGTGATTGTATGGAAGATAATAGTAATCTGATGATAAAGCGTTTCATATAACTCTAAAATGTCCTAATAGCAGCTATAAAAACTATTTTACATTAAAATTCAACCAGGCGACTTCTGATACTGAATACATCTTACAGAATTTCCTTTGGATCCCTTTTTGTCCTCGAGCAACAATATACTCAAG
>NZ_JRGL01000056.1 GCF_000764655.1 Aeromonas aquatica | reverse complement strand
AATGACACCCGGGCGCTGCTGGCCCTGATCCCCCAACTACTTCCCCGGATCTGGCGCGATGAGCAGCGTTATCAGAAGGGGGGCGTCATGCTGGCCGACTTCACCCCCGCCGGCATGCAGCAGGGCGACCTGTTCGCCGGGGTGCAGCATTCCCCGCGCAGCGAGGCACTGATGCAGGTCATCGACAAGATCAACCAGGGGCGGTTGGGGAAAGTCTACTTTGCGGCCAGGGGCCGGGATACACGGGAGTGGATGATGAAGCAGGAGCATCTAAGCCCCCGATACACAACAAGCCTGGATGAACTCCCAAGCGCGAAATGACGATGAAAGTACGTTACCGAGCGGCAGTCACGTTATCGAGGCAGCCTTTGAAGATCGCATTCCAGTCACTTTCATTTGTGTTCCCTTGCATGGTAATCCCGACATCCAACAAGGCGCCCTCCCATGCCTGGGCATCATGAAAGGCCTTTGCCTTGGCTTGCTCCTGAGTCAACCCATCCTCTTGGGCATATGCAGCAAGCAGCTTATTGGAGGATGTTGAATAGAGCTTCTCGAAGTAGGCCAGGTCCGTTGCATTCCGGACTTCTGCCCGCAATGCCATCAGCTCATCCTTGTCCCTCTCCGAGTAAGCTTTAGCATCTTCGACAAAGGAGTCGCAGATCGGGTATGCACCATCGTTATGGCCCTGGGAACCCAGGGCTGCAAGTAATGGGATAAATGCTAGCAAGGTATTCATCCTGTCCACCTTTAAGCGAGCCGCTGTAGCACTAAAATCTAGTATCCTCTAATGAATCCGGCAATGGGCATGAGCTCTTAAATGACCCGCATTTCATTCACCTGTTGGTCCATAGTTCGGGCCAGGTCTGACGCCTGATGAATCACCTCATCCACCGCACGATCCACTGACTGCCGCACCTGAACGCCAAACCGGCGTGATACCAGATCCGCATCTGGCACCACTCGCCCGCTGCCGTGGCACTTCGGGCAGTCGTCACCCTTGCGCGGGCGTAGCCCTGTCCCATTGCAGTGGGGGCAGCGGCCTGACTGCATCATCTCAGCCACACAGTGGTCACGGGCAAGGCCCAGGATCCAGTTCCGCTCATCCAGCAGGCGCTGGTACTCATGGTCATTGCCAGCACGGTGCACCCGCTTGGCTTTCTCCATCACCACGGCGGCCCGGCGGCGCTCCTTGTCATAGTGCGGGTGAGACAGCACCAGTCTATCCAACTGCTCTGGTAGCGGGCGGCGCAGCAGGATAGCCATGGCCATGCCCGCAACCTCGCTACTACCCAGGGTCTCGCAGAAATGAGCCAGCAACCCCTGAGTGGCGTCCATGTCCAACAGGTGATCGGCTATCAGATACTGATACCCCTGAGGATTGTTCTTGGCGGCCACTTGCAGGGCACCGAGAAACTCGTCACGCCCCAGATTACTGACGTTACTGGATGACGGCTCATGAAGCGCCCCCTTGGGTGAGAAAAGGCGCAGTGCCATTTCCAATGACTTACTCATAATCAGTCCTCCTCAGGATGGCTAGGCAGCGTGAGCTTGCAGGTGGCCGGCAGCAAGAAGCTTATGGATCAACCATTGCTGCCCTTTGCCGGTGATCGTGGGCGAGAAAGCGAGACGAGTTTCACCATGTGCATCGTATGGCGTCTCGATGACTTCGAAGTAACCCTGCTCGAGATACTGCTGGAAAGGCAGATTGTGACGGTTGCCGCCCTTCATCAAGATCCGCATCTCACGCAGGATGGCGAAAATTTTCTTGGGCCCAATCCCTACGGTTTTGGCGAAATTACCGAGAAGGACACCCTTGTCGGCACCAGCTACTCGATCGGCAAAGTCAGCCTTCGGAGCCTGGATGGCGATTTGTTCTTGAGCTCTCTGCAGCTCCATGGTTTTTCTGTCTATCACTGACTGCGCCACCATCAGCGCCTTGGCTATGATCAGCTCAGGCGTGTCTTGCTCCTGCCCAACGATATAGCCACCGTTCTTGCGAATGCTCGGGATAACCTCAACTGTAACCCAGCGCTTAAACACTCTAGCCTCAGGCTTGGTGCTGCTGAATATGGCTTGATAAAGACCAGACTCATTTATAAGAGATTGATTTACATAGTTTCCTCCAATTTGGAGTACCCTTTTCTCCTTGTCGTCTTCATCAATCAGCTTGTTCATGCTGTTGGTTTGGGCATATCCCAATACCGTCGCAATGTCGCTCGCAACGAACCAGGGTTCTCCTTGCTCATCGGTGACGATACGAATGTTGTGGCCTTCGAAGGCTTTGCAGGTCAGGTTGGTCATGGTTGGGTCCTTGGTTAGTTGTCAGTCTGTTCAAATGCTTTCAGCAGCCAGGCGCGCAGCTGGCTGGTCTTGATGTGTTCAGGGGTAACTTCCAGTACGGTCCACCCGAGCAGGGCGGCCTCGTTCATCTTGGCGCGGTCCTCTACGAACCCCCTCCCCCGGGTATGCCGGCCGCCGGAGTGGATCCCGCCATGGATCTCGAGTGCGATCATGCTGGCCGGCCAGGCAAAGTCGAATCGCCATTTGCGCTTGGGATGGAACAGCAGCTCAGTGACCGGGTCAGGGAAGCCAACAAGCTGGGCCAGCACCTTGTCGCGCAGGGTCGATACTTGCTGTGCCTTGCGCACCTGGTTGGCGGCGCTCTTGACCTTGGGGCTGTTACCCAGCAGCCGGGCCGCATCGAGGGCGGAAAGGTGGATCATGCCGCCCTCCCGATGGTGTTCTTGCGCAGTTCGGCGACCTCTCGGGTCACCTGGACAAGCAGGGTCTCCTCGCTACCGTGCTCGGCCTGCCAGCTCTTGGGAGCGGCGTGGAAGCCGGTGGGGTAGCAGGCGCGATGATGACGAACGCACAGGGGCAGCACCTGGGTGTGGGCGGCACGCTGCGCCATCCCGGCACCAGAGCGCACATGGTGGATTTCAGCGGGGCTCGGCCCCAGGCCTGCATTCCGGCAGGCAATGCAGCACAGAGAGCTCACATCGCCCAACCACTGCTTATCAGCCTTGGTCTTGCTCATGCCGCGGCCCTCCCGTATGCGGCCACCCAGTCGAAGCCGCGGCGAGATTCATCCCCGAACTTCACGCCTTGCTGGGCGCCGAAGGCCTGTGCCAACTCGATGAGGTCGCGCATCTCCCGCACGGTCATCTTGGAGGTGGACTTGCCCAGCACGACAAAGCCGGTACCGTCGATGTTTGGCACCACGTCCTGCTGATGAAGGGCGGCGCTGAGCACATGCTTCCAGTCCTCCTTGGCGAGCTTGCGGCCGTGCCAGTTCACCTGTTCGGCGATGTCTGTGAGGCATGCCCAAAACATGGAGTTCTGGGCCAGAGACCGGGTCATCTCCTTGATCTCGATGACCAGAGGCTTGTCCTGGTCAACCGGCAGGCCAGCGACCAACTGGCAAGCACGGGACCGGATTTCTGGGTTGCGGAGGAAATACTTGGGATAGGTGTTCAAGCTACGCCCTCCCCAACAAGCTTCTGGAAAAGCTCGACCTGCTCGGGGCTAAACTGAGGGGGGATAGGCTTGATGCTGTGGATGCTGGCACAGCCGCGTGGGCGTGCTGCGGATAGATCTCGGGTATGTGGTTTGGTCATGGTCTGGGTCCTTTTGGTCATAAACAGCCGGATGGTCTAGGTCCGGCACTGACTATGGTACCCACTATCGATAATTTCTGTCACGCACCAGAAACAATCTGCATAACTACACACCTAGGCGCCAAGGTAGCAAATTAGTATTCAAGTCTGTGCGTTCTATTAACCAAATGACAACCTGACTTAACAGAGAGCTCCACTTGGGTTACAATGTTGATTCACTGCTAGTGCTTATATAAACTTTAATCACACAAAAAATATTATATAAATACGATCTCGGAGGATTTGTGTCTAGAACTTTCAGTGGATTAGAATTTGAAATAATGAACGAC
>NZ_JRGL01000055.1 GCF_000764655.1 Aeromonas aquatica | reverse complement strand
CTTAGCAGTGACCATGCCAAATTATTTTTATCCTATAAAACATACAGTTAATGGCTTTTTACAGCTTAAAGGTACTCCATACACCGCAACAGCTTGCCTCACTAGCATATAAAACCGCACTTTGTTGCATTGATGGAGTTTATCTCTACCACCAGAGCAATTAGTTGCTTGACATGGTTTTTTTCACCATATCCATCATAATCCACCCTCTCCCCTGACTCCGTGTATACCTACTGGGCCTCTTCCAGTGATGGATCTGCTTCACGACAAGTGCGGTCTCACCCACAAGCCGTGCCAAAGGGACCCGCACAACGCGAGATAGCCCCCGACAGACTCCGCCGCGGGCACGGGCAAGCGCTATACCTAATACCATGAGTCCTTGGTCAGGAGCACGGTGATGAATCCCCACCCCCATGGTCAAGATGACCCCTCCCCGACAGCATTCCGATGGCGCCCGCATCCGTCCCACGCAAGCCGCCCTGTGGCGATCGGATGGCGTTGTCCCTGCTCATCCCTTGTCTCTCCCTCACCATCAACATCCGGTTCTTTCATCGCCTCGGCCCTAAGGCCGAGGCTTATTCGACACCTTGCACACAGAGGTCCTTATCATGTCGAACCATAAGCCCGTCCCCCCCCCCGATCCCCAGCGCCAACCCCTGTCCGACCCTTACAACTTCTCCCTGATCCTGGGGGGGCCGTTGTACCAGCTGTTGAGCCGGGCGCACCTTGGCGAGATCAAGACCCATATCAGACGGCGGATCCTGGTGCTGAGCGGGCTCTGCTGGCTGCCCCTGTTGCTGCTGTGCGGATGGGAGGGCAGCCTGCTGCAGGGCGTTGCCGTGCCCTTTTTGATGGATGTCGAGACCCATGTCCGCTTCCTGCTCTGTGTCTCCTTGCTGGTGTACGCCGAGCTTATCGTCCATCAGCGCATTCGGGGGATCGTCAGCCAGTTCATCGAGCGGGACCTCGTTTCCCCCCTCTCTCTGCCACGTTTCTATGATGCCATCCAGAGTGCCATGCGCTGGCGCAATTCGATCCCCGTAGAGATAGGCCTCATCCTGTTCGTCTTCTCGATGGGCTATTTCATCCGGATCCACACCTTCGCCCTGCAATCCTCAACCTGGTACGCCACCATAGAGGACGGGAACATGGCGCTGACCCTGCCCGGCTTCTGGTTCTTCTGGGTGAGCAACCCCATCACCCAGTTTCTGATCCTGCGCTGGCTCTACCGGATCATCATCTGGACCCGCTTCCTCTGGCAGGTTTCCCGGATCCGGCTCGCACTCCTGCCGACCCATCCCGATCGCAACTGTGGTCTCGGCTTCCTCGGCGCCTCGGCCTATGCCTACTCACCGCTGCTGACCGCATTCGGCGCCCAGCTGGCAGGCTTCATCGCCAACCGGATCTTCTATGACGCCGCCGTGCTGACCGCCTACAAGCCCGAGATCATCCTGCTTGCCGGCTTTGGCTTGCTGCTCGTACTGGCTCCGCTTGGCGTCTTTGCCCCCCATATCCTGGCGGCCAAGCGCCAGGGTCTGCGTGAATACGGTGCCCTCGCGGCCGAATACAGTCGCGGCTTCGAGCGTCGCTGGCTGCGAACGGACGACAGGGACGGTGAGCCCCTGCTCGGCGCCGCCGATATCCAGTCCCTCGCCGATCTGGGCAACGCCTATACCG
>NZ_JRGL01000054.1 GCF_000764655.1 Aeromonas aquatica | reverse complement strand
CTTCACTCCTTGCAGGCGAGCGATCAGAAGCACGCTTTTTATATCCAAAAGACGATTGCCGAGCTGGATGCGCCAAAACTCCCATCATTGACCGAATAAACGGACGGCGAGTAACTGTACAAGAAGAGGGTATGCAAGCCTCCCACGACTCGTCGGCGCACACTGCCTGAACAAACGCGCCCAGTGACTGAGTGACCGGTGCCACAAGATAAGCAAGGATGCGCTCAGGGGATGACAGCCTCCCCCCGGGTTGGGGTAGACTCTCTGCACCCAAAGCGACTGGCATGACCTGAGTCTGGTCAACTCTGCCAGCGCACCTCACAACAATAAAATGACACGAGTATCAAAACAGGATGACAACCACCTACACCCTGACAACATCGCAACTGGTTACCCAGGGTAGCCAGTTGCGCTGGCATATCGATTCACCTTCACGCAAGGAGCCGCTCACTCTCACCCATGGCCGTATCGTGCTTCAGGGGTGGCTGCTGGCACAAGGAGAGACCTCCCCCCGGCTTGCCATCAAGACTGGTTTTGCCACATACAGCTTTGCGTTCAATACCAAACGGCCTGACGTTGTTGCTGCCATCTTGCAGCAACCTGCAGACAATCACTCTGGATTGTGCTGCGGCTTCAATATCGCGGTGCCCTTCTCTGACCGTATCACCCTGGGGTTGGAGTCTGATGGCCTCATTACCTGGCTGGAGGAGTTGACCTTCTCCCCCACCATATAAGGCAACCGCACTACTTTGTGCCGGTATTCATCTATAGGATGAAACCGGCACTACACCCTGATTATCAATTGGACGAAAAATTGAACCTCTATATTGCTGCCATCATTAAAGATGAATATTCAGGTCTGCTTGAGTGGATTGCCTACCACCGGGTATTAGGCGTGACCGGATTTATGATTGCCGATAATGGTAGCCGCGACGGCAGTACAGAACTGCTTGCCTCTCTCGCCAGATTGGGGATTGTGAGCACATTTGAGCAGCCCAATCTGGATAATCAAAAACCGCAATTGCCCGCCTACGAGCGTATTCTGCGTAGCTGCCCACCTGAGGTCGACCTGCTTGCCTTTATCGATGCAGATGAATTTTTATTGCCGTTGACTAATGAGCTTGGACTGGCCGATTTTCTTGCTTCCCGCTTTCAGGATGAGAGCGTCAGTGCCCTCGCCCTGAACTGGTCCAATTTTGGTTCCAATGGCGAGTTGTTTGCCGAAGACGGCCTGGTGACGGAGCGTTTTACCAAGCGGGCGCCGCAATCTTTCAATGTTCACCACAATTTTAAAAGCGTCGTGAGGCCACAGCGGGTGAATCGTTTTCATAACCCCCATTACGCCGACTTGCGCTATGGCCGTTATGTCGATGCTTTGGGCAATGACGTAATACTGCATCCCAAACATGGCAACGGGGTCAGTGCCGAGGTGCTATGGAGTGGGGTACGTGTCAACCACTATGCCGTCAAGTCACTGGAAGAGTTTTTGCTCGGCAAGCATCTGCGCGGCAGTGCGGCAACTGCCAACCGGGTCAAGCACAAGGCCTATTTCAAGGCCCATGATCGCAATGATGAAGCCTGTTTGTTGGCAGCAGCAATCGCCCCCAGAGTCAAAGCAGAAATGGCAAGGCTGAGCGAGCAATTGGCCGCACTGCCTGAAGAAAAACCGGTGAAGAGTGATTCCTGGTTGGCCAGCAAGATGAAAAATTTGATGCGCTAAGCCGACTATATCTGTTTATTTCTATCGTTTATTCTCCACCACCCGACAGGGGACTGGGTTGAGCAATTCCTCATTCCGACCGTGAATATCCTTATGTATAGCGATAGCTATTGGCAGCCTCTGGCGCTGCCGGACTCCTTTTCTTTGCACTCTGGTTGGATCTTTATTCGCGGACAGGTGCGTGTCCCTCAGCCACGGGGAGAAACCCGGCTGCGTTGGCGGTGTGACCAAGGGATATGGCATGAACAGGTACTCCCTGTCACCCGGCGTGGCACCTTGCAAGAGCTGGTCTATCTGCCCAAAGGAGCCAATCAATTGGCCCTGCTCCCGAGCAGCGAAGGGAGCGATAGCCAGGTTGAAATAGCCCCACTGCGCAGAGTCTCTTCCACCGAGAGCCTCTGGCGTCGACTACGCCGGGTCTTGCCTTTCTATCAACACATCGGCACTCAAAAACGCAAGCGTTTTGGGCTGTCTTGGCATCTGTGGCTGACAGATCTGCAGCAGGCCTATCAACTGGTCGGCAGGTTGCGTGATGACAAACCGCTACATGCTTACGACCACTGGCTGGCAAACTTCGATACGCTGCAACCGGGAGATCGCCGGATGATCGACCGCTTGCTGACTCGCTGGAGCAGCTTGCCCCGGTTCTGTCTTCACCTGGTTGGTGAAGGAGATGACACGACTCGCCAACGCACTCTTGCCAGTATCCAGGCACTTTGTTACCCGGCCTGCCATATCAGTCTGCTGGTACATGATGTAGACG
>NZ_JRGL01000053.1 GCF_000764655.1 Aeromonas aquatica | reverse complement strand
GGCGTTGTTTCCTAAATCAGCCATCAGAGCCCAACATCCCCAACCCCAAGAGATAGCTACTCTTGGGGCTTTCTAACGGGCAAACCAAGGCCGTTCAGTTTGTTCACCGCACACACATAGGCCATCACTTCACCCACTTGACCATTGTATTCGCGCAAACTCAGCTTCCCCGTCATCAACTGCTTGAACCGATACATCGCCGTCTCTGCCAATGACCGCCGATGATATCCAGAAACCCGTTTCCAATACGCCAGCCCCTCCTTGCGCATGACCAGTACCGCCTCGTTACGCGGGTGGCCTTTCTCCCATAAACCGGCATTCTGACGGGGCGGGATGCACGCCGTGGCGTTCTTCTGCCTTATCAACGCATGACAATCCTTGGTGTCATACGCGCCATCGGCAAAAATAGTCCCCAGCTGACGCCGCAGCGGCTTGAGCAAGGTGGGCAGTACTTCGGCATCATGGACATTCTCCAGCGAGACCTCTGCCGCCACGATAGCGTGGGTCGCCGGGTCCACCGCCAGATGCAACTTGCGCCAGACCCGACGCTTGTCATGGCCGTGTTTTCTCACCTTCCATTCGCCCTCGCCGAACACCTTCAGGCCAGTGGAATCGATAACCAAATCGGTGACCTTACCCTTGGGTGGTTGCCGGTATGGTACCTTGACCGTGCTGGCTCGCTTGCTGATGCAACTGAAATCAGGTGCGCATAATGGCACGTTCATCAGCTCAAACAGGGAGTCGAGCAGACCCTGCACCGCCCGCAAGGGCAGCTTTAAAATGCCCTTGAGGATGAGCGCGGTACAAATGGCCTGGTCGGTATAGAGCGGGCTTCGACCCCGTCGACCATGATGCTCGTTATGGAACCAGTTGCTCACTGCATCCTCGTCAACCCAGAACGTCAGTGAACCCCGCTTTATCAGGGACTTGTTGTACTGTGACCAGTTGGAAATGGGGTGACGCGCTTTGCCCATGATACTGACTTGAAAGGGGATTTGGTCATCAGATCACCGAGAGCGCCATAAGTTCCGCATGAACCATCATGATTTGGGAAACAACGCC
>NZ_JRGL01000052.1 GCF_000764655.1 Aeromonas aquatica | reverse complement strand
GCTCAAGGCTTACCTGCAGCGCCTCGAAGAGGCCGCCAAGCGTGACCACCGCAAGATCGGCAAGCAGCTCGACCTGTATCACATGCAGGAAGAAGCGCCCGGCATGGTGTTCTGGCACAACGATGGCTGGACCATCTTCCGTGAACTGGAAACCTTCATGCGTACCAAGCTGCGTGAGTATGACTATCAGGAGGTGAAAGGCCCCGCCATGATGGATCGCGTGCTGTGGGAGCGCTCCGGCCACTGGGATAAGTATGCTCAGGGCATGTTCACCACCCAGTCCGAGAACCGCGAGTACGCCATCAAGCCGATGAACTGCCCGGGTCACGTCCAGATCTTCAATCAGGGCCTCAAGTCCTATCGCGATCTGCCGCTGCGCATGGCCGAGTTTGGCTCCTGCCACCGCAACGAGCCGTCAGGCTCCCTGCACGGCTTGATGCGGGTACGGGGTTTCACTCAGGATGACGCCCACATCTTCTGTACCGAAGCGCAGATCATGGAAGAGGTGTCCGCCTGTATCCGTATGGTCTATGACGTCTACGGCACCTTTGGCTTCGAGAACATCGTGGTCAAGCTCTCCACCCGTCCCGAGCAGCGTATCGGCTCCGACGAGGCCTGGGATCGTGCCGAGGCCGCCTTGGCCGAGGCGCTGGTGCTGAACGGTCTGAAGTACGATCTGCAGCCGGGTGAGGGCGCCTTCTACGGTCCCAAGATCGAATTCACTCTGCATGATTGCCTTGATCGTGCGTGGCAGTGTGGTACCGTGCAGCTCGACTTTGCCTTGCCGGGTCGTCTGGGTGCCACTTATGTGGGGGAAGATAACGAGCGCCATGTGCCCGTCATGATCCACCGCGCCATCCTGGGTTCCATCGAGCGCTTCATCGGTATTCTGACCGAAGAGTACGCGGGACTGTTCCCGACCTGGTTGGCACCGACTCAGGCCGTGGTCATGAATATCACGGACAATCAGGCCGATTATGCGGTGAAAGTTGCCAAAGCATTGAATGATGCGGGCCTTCGCGCAAAAGCGGACTTGAGAAATGAGAAGATTGGCTTTAAAATCCGCGAGCATACTTTGAAACGAGTTCCTTTCATGTTGGTCTGCGGCGATAAAGAAGTTGAAGCCGGCAAGATTGCAGTGCGAACTCGTAAAGGGGCTGACCTGGGCACTTATCCTGTTGAAGAGCTAATCGCTCTGTTGACCCAGGAAGTTCAGACCCGCGGACAAAAGAAAGTGGAGGAATAAGCTATAAAAGGCGGAAAAAAACTGGGCAAGCAACCGCAAGCCCGCGCTCACCGGATCAATGAAGAGATCCGTCTGAAAGAAGTTCGTCTGACCGGTTTGGATGGTGAGGCCATTGGCGTCACCACCATTCAAGATGCTCTGAACTTGGCCCTTGAGGCTGGAGTGGATCTGGTCGAGATCAGTCCTAACGCTGAGCCGCCCGTTTGCCGGATCATGGATTACGGCAAATTCCTCTACGAAAAGAGCAAGACCACCAAAGAACAGAAGAAAAAGCAGAAAGTCGTCCAGGTCAAGGAAATCAAATTCCGTCCTGGCACTGACGAAGGCGACTATCAGGTAAAACTACGCAACCTGGTTCGCTTTCTGGAAGACGGGGACAAGGCTAAGGTCACCCTGCGCTTCCGTGGTCGTGAAATGGCCCACCAGGATCTTGGTATCAAGGTTCTGGAGCGAGTCAAAAACGATCTGGAAGAGTTGGCCGTAGTAGAGTCGTTCCCGAAAGTCGAAGGCCGTCAAGCAGTGATGGTTCTCGCACCTAAGAAGAAATCTTAAGGCCCACAAGAAATTGACTCATGGGCATGTCCCATGAGTCGGTTCGCCTTGCGATTTTGTTGTCACTCACAATGCGGAGTATGAAATGCCGAAGATGAAAACCAACCGGGGCGCCGCAAAGCGCTTCAAGAAGACTGGCTCAGGTCGCTTCAAGTGCAAGCACAACCACCTGCGTCACATCCTGACCAAGAAGAGCAGTAAGCGTAAGCGTAAGCTGGGGCCGAAGTTCATGGTTTCTGCTGCCGACCACAAACGTGTTGTCGCTTGTCTGCCGTACGCATAAGGGGGATGTGAAAAATGCCAAGAGTTAAACGTGGTGTGACTGCTCGCGCTCGTCACAAGAAAGTAATGAAAGCCGCCAAGGGTTACTACGGCGCCCGTTCCCGTGTCTACCGCGTAGCGGTACAAGCGGTAACCAAAGCCGGTCAGTATGCCTACCGTGACCGTCGTCAGAAGAAACGTCAGTTCCGTCAACTGTGGATCGCGCGTATCAACGCTGCTGCCCGTCAGAACGGTCTGTCCTACAGCCGTCTGATCAACGGTCTGAAGAAGGCTTCCATCGAGATCGATCGCAAGATCCTGTCCGATATCGCCGTTCACGACAAGCTGGCTTTCACCGCCCTGGTTGAAAAAGCTAAAGCAGCTCTGGTTTAATCCGGTTCTGTTATGAAAGATAAAAGGAGGCTTAGGCCTCCTTTTTTGTATCTATAATTTCTTGTTTTGTATCGATTTTCTATTTGTAGTGTCCATATATTGCCCCATTTATTTTGCTCGATGCCATCTCATCATGAAAGCTTAGTGGCCGAAATGGCGGCAGGGGGGGAGCACAGCCAGAATGGCCATGTTGCCTCGCTGACTCGTGGTGTGTACTATGTACACCATTATGAATGCTCAGAGTGAGTGATGCGTGAGTCACGCGATTGAATTTATTGAGACCTCTATCTTCACTAGACAGATAAAAGCCTTAGCGACAGACGATGAGCTCAGAGCACTGCAGGTCGAGCTGATTGCCCAGCCAGAAAAAGGCGACTTGATCCAAGGTACTGGTGGCTTGCGAAAAGTTCGCATGTCAACAGGCCAGCAAGGGAAAAGCGGCAGTGCCAGAGTGATCTACTTCTTGGCAACCGTTGAGACGATTTATCTGGTACTGGCGTATGCGAAGAGTGAGAAAGAGAGTCTCACTGCAGCAGAAAAAGCAGAGTTGAAGAAATTGACCACGTTACTGAAAGGGGAGGTTTGATATGAACATGTTTGACGAACTGAAGGCTTCCCTGGAAGAGGCTGTCGAGATCAAGCAGGGTCGTGTAGAGCCTGCTGCTCGGACAAAATACGAGGTCGCTGACGTCAAGGCCATCCGCCTGGCCCTCAAGGTATCGCAACAAGAGTTTGCCCAGGCATTGGGTACGAGTGTGGATACGGTCAAAAGCTGGGAAACCCGGCGCCGCAACCCGACTGGATTGGCAGCGAAGGTCTTGACGCTTATGCAAGAAAAGCCAGATCTCTACAGTGAGCTAGCTGCTCACTAATGTGGAATGAAGAGGCCCCATAGTGTGGGCCTTTTCTGATCTTGAGTACGGAGAACGCCAGATAAAGCCCATCTGCTATGGTAATCCCCCCGCAAAT
>NZ_JRGL01000051.1 GCF_000764655.1 Aeromonas aquatica | reverse complement strand
CGAGTACCCCGGCAATCTCACAGTTGTGATACAAATAGGTGCTCTCAAAAATGACACCCGCCAACTCGGCGCAGTGACCGATGATGGCCTGGTTACCCACCGTCGTTTCATCGGCCAGCTTGCAATACTCCTTGATGGTCACACCGTTACCAATAACCACGTTCTCACCGATGATGGCACCGTCTGTTATCTGGCAATGATCGCCGACGATCGCATTACCCTGGAAAATGACCCCGTCGCCAATATGACTGTGCTGACCGATCTTGATGTGTCCGCGTATCACGGCACGGGATGAGACGGTGGCACTTGGTGCTATCTCGCTCGCGCTCAGTTGCTGGCAGCGCTGGCGGTTGAGATAGCCGTTGACCTCCAGAATATTCCAGGGGTAGTCGAGATTGAAACTGGGCTGGTCGCAATGGATAAAGTCGACGGTGACCTGCTGCGCCCAGCCAGCCAGGGCTGACTCCAGAAATTTCTCACTCGAAGGCATCATGCCAACCTGAACATGGTCATAAATGTCAGTTGTGTAAGGCAATGCCGCGCTGAAAAAATCGGCGCTCAGCTTATAGGCGACTATCTCGCAATCGAACCCCTCCCGCCGCGGGTGCGCCAATAGCTTGAAGTCCTGCTCGGCATTGAAACACAGCCGATCGGAGCGCTCCTCGGTACGCAATTTTCTCAGCAAGACGGCGTTGGCAGAGGGGCTATTTACCAGTCGTTCAAGATCCTCAGCCTCAATGAGACAATCCCCGGGGATCACCAGCACCGCATCGGTGACCGGGTTGCGCTGCTGATACGCCAACAAGGCCTCGACGATGTCCTGAGCCCCCGCCACCGAGTGGAGGCTGGTTGCAGACGCTGCCTTATTGTGGTGAAAAAACTGGGCGAATTGGCCTTCATGCTCATCGGCAAGTATTGCCATCTCGTTGACCCCGGCGGCAGCCAAGGCCTGCTGCAACCAGTAGACGATCGGCATATTGCTGACGGCCAGCATGGATTTGCTTCTTATCTCGGTAAATGGCCATAACCTGTTGCCCTTTCCCGCTGTCACCACAATTGCCTGCATGATGCCTTACCCCGTTTTATCGCAGACGTTAAGCCCGATGACTCAACGTCTGCCGCTGACTGACTTAGAAGGAGAGTGCTGCCTTTTCGTCTTCTTCCGGCGTCTCTTGCGTCACCATTTTTTCATTGGCCAGGCAGATGCTGTCCCATTTATTCATGAAGGGGTAATAGATGGCCATGGCTGCCAACAGGTTTATCAGCTGCATCACGGCACCCGAGATATGCCCCCCCGTGGAGAGATAACCACCGATGAAGATGGGGGTTGTCCAAGGCACCGAAATACCCGCCGGCAACGCCACGAGGCCACTGGCCATGCCGATATAGGTCAGGGTCAGGCCCACGACAGGCGCCAGGATGAAGGGAATGACCATGATGGGGTTGAGCACCACAGGCAGACCAAACATGATGGGTTCGGAGATATTGAACAGCGATGAAGGCAGGCCCAGTTTGCCGATGGAGCGGCACTGTTCACTGCGGGCACGGAAGGCCAGCAACAGGACCAGTGCCATCATGCTGCCAGAACCGCCGAAGTTCAGGAAAATGGAGTTGGTTTGATCGGTGATGATGTTTTTGATTTCGGTACCGGCCTGGAAGGCGATCCGGTTCTCATCGGTGAAGACCAGCCAGATGGGCAGCATGATGCTGGAGACGATATTGCTGCCATGGATGCCCACGGCCCACAACGCATGTTCCATCGTGGTGGCCACCAGAGCCCCGATGTAACTGCCGCCAATCAACTTGAGCGGAGCCGTCAGGATGCTCTCGATGATGGTGTGCAAATTGCCAAGATCGGCCGCTTCAATGGCCAGGCGTACCAGCCACAGCGAGGTCAGCACAACGAACGCCG
>NZ_JRGL01000050.1 GCF_000764655.1 Aeromonas aquatica | reverse complement strand
TAATTGGGACATAGCCTTTGAAAAGCCCGCCGTGGCCGCCGTTTTAGTGCCGACGAATAAACGGACTATTTCATTAAAATCCGAATATTGAACAGATTTAATCAATCCGGCGGAATTGCGAGATAAAAAGATTGTCCATCTGGACGTCTATCTTGACCGAATGGCCCCGACTCACTACCGTGGGCACCCCATAGCGGCAGGATGCCCACCCTGTGCCCGAGCTGATTCGGGTTCACACAGGCCGCGACAGGAGGTCATTGTTCAAGTTTCGAGGAACACATGATCCAGACCCAACCCAGTGCCAGGGCCCTGCTGCCCCTGCTGGTCTTTCTTGCTCTCTTCATCGGTACCGGCACCTGGCTGACCCTGCAAGGAGTCGAATTCGCCTTCTACCAGTTGCCCGCCCCCGTGGCCGCCCTGCCCGCCGTCATGCTGGCACTGATGCTGGGCAAAGAGGGGTTCAACAAGAACCTCGAGACCTTCTTCAAGGGGGTCGGCGACAGCAACATCATGGCCATGTGCCTCATCTACCTGCTGGCGGGCGCCTTCGCCACCGTGGCCAAGGCCACCGGCGGGGTGGATGCCACCGTCGCACTGGGGCTGTCGCTCATCCCGAGCTGGTTCCTGTTGCCTGGCCTGTTCCTCATCTCTGCCTTCATTGCCACCGCCATGGGCACCTCCATGGGCACCATAGGCGCCGTGGCACCGGTGGCCCTCGGCGTCGCCCAGGCGACCGGCATCGATCCCGTGCTGATGGCAGGCACCATCCTCTCCGGCGCCATGTTCGGGGACAACCTCTCCATCATCTCCGACACCACCATAGCCGCGACCCGCAGCCAGGGCTGCGAGATGAGGGACAAGTTCCGGGAAAACGTCAAGATTGCCGCCCCCGCCGCCGTGCTGGTGATCCTGCTCTACCTGCTGCTGGGCTCCACCGGCGAAGCCCCGGCCACCAGCGCCGGCGCCGATCTGCTCAAGGTCGCCCCCTATCTGCTGATCCTGGTGCTGGCACTGGCGGGGATGAACGTGTTCGTGGTGCTGGGGCTCGGCATCCTGGCCGCCGGTGGCGTCGGCCTGGTCGGCAACTATCCCCTCGGTCAGTTCAGCAAGGACATCTATCAGGGCTTCACCAGCATGCAGGAGATCTTCCTGCTCTCCATGCTGATCGGCGGCCTCGGCGCCCTGATGGAGCGCCAGGGGGGGCTTGCCTGGATCAGCGCCCGCATCGCGGCCCTGATTGCCCGTTTCACCCGCGCCCACGATGGTGAACAGAACGAGAAGGCGGCCGAGCTCGGCATCGCCGGGGTGGTAAGCCTCACCAACCTCTGCACCGCCAACAATACGGTGGCCATCATAGTCGCCAGCAAGGTGGCGCGGGACCTGGCAGAGCAACACGGCGTCACCCCGCGCCGCGCTGCCTCCATGCTGGATATCTTCTCCTGCGTGGTGCAGGGCCTCATCCCCTGGGGCGCCCAGGCGCTGCTGCTCGGCTCCATCTTCGCACTGTCGCCGCTGGCGGTGGTGAGCATGAGCTTCTACCCCATGGCCCTGGCCTTGGCTGCCATAGTTGCCGTCTTTATCAAGCATCAGACCCGGGGCGCCGCCGAGCACCGACAAGCCGCCTGAGTAGCCACTCTTTGATGACGGGCACTGCCGCCAGACAGTGCCCGTCATTGGCCGGATCTTCTGCTGTCCGGCCAATGCACCGACCCTCCCCCGCTTTTCATCCCGGATGGCCCTTGTTAAGGTAACCCCAGCCTTTTCGCCCCATCACAGGAGCCCCCATGCCGGATACCCAGACCGATAGACCCGATGAGCGACAATCCCTGCGCCAACTCATTCGCCAGCGCAGAAAGAGCCTGAGCCCGGCCGAGCAGCAGGCAGCCGCCGCGCAACTGGTGGTCCGCTTCCAGGAGCACCCGCAGATCCTGGCGGCCAGCCGCATCGCGCTCTATCTCGCCAACGACGGCGAGCTCGATCCCGGCCCCGCCATTCAGTGGCTCTGGGCCCGGCAACAGGAGGTGTTCCTGCCGGTGCTGCACCCGGACGCCCCGGGTCACCTGCTGTTCCAGCGCTACACCCCCACCAGCCCCATGACCCGCAACCGCTTCGGCATTCCCGAGCCCGAGCTCGATATGTCGCAGGTGCTCCCCCACGACGCCCTGGACATCATCTGCACCCCGCTGGTGGCCTTCGATGGGTTGGGCAACCGGCTAGGCATGGGCGGTGGTTATTACGATCGCACCCTGGCCGACTGGCACGAACACGGACTGGGCCCGAGACCCCTGGGGCTGGCCCACGACTGCCAGCAGGTGGATGCGGTGCCCAAGGAGCAGTGGGACGTGCCGCTGCCCGAGATCATCACCCCCGCGCGTTGCTGGTGCTTCTCCTGAGTCGGCGGGTTGTGCTGGTCAGGGTCACTGCCCGGCCCATACCTGGCGATATTTTCGACTACCGCACGGCGCCATGAACGATAAACAGGCAAACGATTTACATCTTGGGGTTTTTAGGACCAGAACGTGAGCCAGGTGGTCGCCCTCGGGGGCGGGCTTGGATATAATGCGCCCGCTTTTTCCATAAGGATCCATCATGACTCAAGATGAAATGAAGAAGGCGGCCGGTTGGGCTGCGCTCAAATACGTGGTACCCGGCACCATCGTCGGGGTCGGCACCGGCTCTACCGTCAATCACTTCATCGACGCCCTGGCGACCATGAAGGACGAGATCAAGGGCGCGGTATCGAGCTCCATCGCCTCCACCGAGCGCCTCAAGGGTTTCGGCATTCAGGTGTTTGATCTCAACGACATCGATGCCCTCTCCGTCTACGTGGATGGCGCCGACGAGATCAACGCCAGCCGCGACATGATCAAGGGCGGTGGCGCAGCCCTGACCCGCGAAAAGATCGTGTCTGCCGTGGCCGACAAGTTCATCTGCATCATCGACAACACCAAGACGGTCGAGGTGCTCGGCACCTTCCCGCTGCCGGTGGAAGTGATCCCCATGGCCCGCGAATACGTGGCCCGCGAAATCCGCAAACTGGGTGGCAACCCTGTGTGGCGTGAAGGGGTGGTCACCGACAACGGCAACATCATCCTGGACGTCAAGGGGATGGCCATCCACGATGCCAAGGGGCTGGAAACCCGGCTCAACGCCATCGTCGGTGTGGTCACCAACGGCCTGTTCGCCCACCGTGGTGCAGATGTCGTGCTGATCGGCACCCCGGAAGGCGTGATCACCAACGAATAAGCAGGTTCTGTGGTGATGCTGCCTTCCCTCTCAATGCAAGGGCCCATCATCACACCGACCATGAGAAACGGCGCCTGATGGCGCCGTTTCTGTTTATGCCTCAACGAGTTGCAAACCAGGGTTTACAACAAACGTTGATAACATCAAAGAATTTGACTTTCGTCACAAATATTCCCTCTCCCAAACGTTTTTGCTACTTTACGGTTTTCTTCACACCGCATACCTGCACAGGTTTTTAAAACAATAGAGGGATCGTCATGACAGCCAAGTTTTCGCTGGACAAGGATAAAATCAAGGTGCTGCTGCTGGAGGGAGTCCATCCCAACACGGTGGAAACCTTCCGTGCCGCCGGTTACACCAGTGTGGAGTATCTCAAGACTTCCCTGTCGGAAGAGGATCTGATCGAGCGCATTCGCGACGTGCATTTCATCGGCCTGCGCTCGCGCACCCAGCTCACCGAGAAGGTGCTGGATGCCGCCGGCAAGCTGGTCGCCATCGGCTGCTTCTGCATAGGTACCAACCAGGTCGCCCTCGACGCCGCCCATGTGCGCGGTATCCCGGTGTTCAACGCCCCCTTCTCCAACACCCGCTCCGTGGCCGAGCTGGTGCTGGGGGAGATCCTGCTGCTGCTGCGCGGCATCCCGGAGAAGAACGCCAAGTGTCATCGCGGCGTCTGGGAGAAGCTCGCCAACCGTGCGGTGGAAGCCCGTGGCAAGAAGCTCGGCATCATCGGCTACGGCCACATCGGTACCCAGCTTGGCATCATCGCCGAGATGATCGGCATGAAGGTCTACTACTACGACATCGAGAACAAGCTCTCGCTGGGCAACGCCATCCAGGTGCCAAATCTGGTGGAGCTGCTCAACATGTCTGACGTCATCAGCCTGCACGTGCCGGAAACCGCCTCCACCAAGGATCTCATCGGTGCCGAGCAGCTGCGCATGATGAAACCCGGCGCCATCTTCATCAACGCCTCCCGCGGCACAGTGGTGGACATCGAGGCCCTGGCCGACGTCATCAAGAGCGGCCATCTCTCCGGCGCCGCCATCGACGTCTTCCCGTCCGAGCCCACCTCCAATGACGAGGAGTTCCTGACCCCGCTGCGTGGCCTGGACAACGTCATCCTGACTCCGCACATCGGTGGCTCCACCCAGGAAGCCCAGGAGAACATCGGGCTGGAAGTGGCCAACAAGCTGGTCAAGTACTCCGACAACGGCTCCACCCTCTCCGCCGTCAACTTCCCGGAAGTCTCCCTGCCGGGCCACAAGGGCTCCAGCCGTCTGCTGCACATCCACCGCAACCAGCCGGGGGTGATGAACCAGATCAACCAGATCTTCGCAGACGAAGGCATCAACATCGCCGGTCAATACCTGCAGACCAGCAGCCATATCGGTTACGTGGTGATCGACGTGGAGACGGAGCACAGCGAGAAGGCCCTCGCCAAGCTCAAGGAGATCGGTGGCACCATCCGCGCCCGGATCCTGCACTAATGCCCTGAGCCGGTTGCTCGTGTCTAGTCCTGAAATA
>NZ_JRGL01000005.1 GCF_000764655.1 Aeromonas aquatica | reverse complement strand
GCCCTTGTCCAGCATCAGCGCCTCGGCCACCGGCTTGCCATCCACATAGAGGTGGACCGCCGGTGCGGCCAGTGCCTGGCCGACAAACAGTGGCGTGGTCAGCACGGCGAGCCACAGGGGCGAGAGGCTGCGATCGAGGCGAACAGAGGGGCGCATAAGCCATTCCTTGAGCTGAGGGTGAGCAGGGTTCCGTTAAGGCACTCATTCTAGGGGGCATTGCGAGGGGACATGGATCGGCAAAATTCCGATTTGTGAGGTCAGTTCAAATGGTTACGTTTTCAAGCGGCGCAAAGTGTGACGCCTGCGGTGCTGGTCTCTGAGCGAGGCCCATAAAAAATGCCGGTCATGGGACCGGCATTGTCGGATTGGGGTCTTCGTCAGACGGTGAAGAACTTGAAGTTGACGAAGGCCACCGCGATGAAGGAAGCAACCATGCCGCTGACACACAGGATGGCCGGGCGGATGGCAGGCCAGCGATGGGCCAGCAGTACGATGGCCAAGAGGGTCGGGTAGAGGCCGAACATGTAGCGCGGCATCGCATTGAGCCCTGTCATCAGCGGTATGGTGCAGCAGATGAACATCAGGGTCGCTTCGGCCCAGCGCTTCTGGCTGAACAGATAGCCGTTCAGGCACCAGCCGAAGATCACCATGATGGAGAGGTAGGCCTTGCGGCCGCCGAGCTCGAAGCCGCTCAGCCACCAGTCCAGCGGGCTGTCCATGTAGCGGCCCCAGGCGACCTGGATGTGCTTGAAGGCGAGCGCATCCCCGGTGAGGTGATAGAGATAGACCATGTAGGCGAACAGGCCGAACGGGATGACCCAGAGGGTGAACACTACCTTGAAGGCCCGCTCGGTGAAGCGGAAGAACTCGCGCCAGCCATAGGCCTGCAGCGCCAGGATCAGCACCGGGAAGACCATCATCACCCCCAGGTTGCGAGTACCCGAAATGAAGACGCCGAACAGGGCCACCATCAGCCACTGTTCCCGATAAGCAAACAGGAACATACCCAGCATCAGCGCCATGAACATGGGCTCGGTGTAACCGGACACGAAGTAGGCGGAGAAGGGGGAGAAAGCCAGCAGCCAGACCCCGAAGCGGGCGGTCTCATCCCCCAGCTTGAGTTGGCGCAGCACCAGCAGCATCAGCGGCAGGCTGAGGAAGAAGGCGATGTTGGCCACCAGCATCAGGCCGATCAGGCTCTCTATGTTGAGCAGGCTGGAGAGTGCCCCCGAGATCATCGGGTACAGCGGCATAAAGGCCCAATTTGCCGCGTTGCCCTTGCTGAGCCAGCGCGGATAGAGGTCATAGCCGTTCTCGATGATGCGCTGGAACCAGACGCAGTCGAACTGGCAGTACGCCTGCAGCGGGCCGATACCGGGGACGCCGTAAAGCTGGACGCCGAAGTAGCCCATGCCGTAGAGGGCGGCTCGGCTTAGCACGAAGGCGGCGATGATCATCAGCCAATCGCGGCCGCTGATCCGTAAGGAAGGACGATAGGGGCCCGCGGTGGCGGGAGTCGGAATTGTCATGTCATTCATCAGGCAAATACCCAGACGCGAGAGAGGATATAGGTGAGCACGGTCACCGTCAGGGTGGCGATCACCACGGGCAGCAAGCCGGAGAGGCCCGCAAACAGCAGGCCGCTCAATAGCAGGTTACGCACCGCCAGGGAGAAGAGGGCCACCAGCAGGAACTTGCCGGCCGCTCCCTGCTTCTGGAAGGTGATGTAACGATGACCAAAGAAGGAGAACCAGAACGCCACCGCGAATGCCAGGGTGGTGACCAGGTGTTCCGAGATAGTGGGCCAACTGCGAAACAGCGCGAACGAGGTGCCAAGATCGACGAGGGTAGCTCCCCCGCCGACGAAACCAAAGCGAACCAGACGCCAGAATTCCTCACGGGAGATCATTGAGGCGTCGGCTCCTGCTTGTCTGCATCTTGTGCGCTGTCAGCCTCTGGAGCTTTGTCGGCCGCCGGCTTGGCATACTGGCCATAGACCCCTTCGATGAGGTAAACGGGGCGCTGCTTCACCTCGACGAACATGCGGCCTATGTATTCGCCGATGATGCCAAGGGAGAGCAGCTGGATGCCGCCGAGGAACAGCATCACCGACATCAGGGAGGCGTAACCTGGGACGTCTATGCCGAAGAACACCACCTGGGTGATGATCTTGAGGATATAGAGGAAGGCGATGAGGGAGACGCCGACCCCGACGTAACTCCATACCCGCAGCGGCCAGCTGGAGAAGCTGAGCAGGCCGTCGAGGGCGAAGTTCCACAGCTTCCAGTAGTTGAACTTGGTCTCACCTGCGTGGCGAGCGGGGCGCTCGTAGGGCACGCCGACGGCGCGGAAGCCCGCCCAGGCGAACAGCCCTTTCATGAAGCGGTTGCGTTCAGGCAACTGCTTGATCGCCTCGACCACCTTGCGATCGATCAGACGGAAGTCACCGGCGTTCTCCGGCAGCTTGGTGCTGGTGGAGAGGGCGTTGAAGAAGCGGTAGAAGCCACCGGCGGTCAGGCGCTTCATCGGGGTGTCGGCACTGCGATCCACCCGGATGCCGAAGACGGTGTCGTAGTCACCGGTCTGCCACAGCTTGACGAATTCCAGGATGAGGGCGGGGGGATCTTGCAGATCCACGTCCATCGGGACGATGGCATCGCCTCTGGCATGATGCAAGCCGGCGGTCATGGCCGCTTCCTTGCCGAAGTTGCGGGCCAGGTTGACCAGGGTGACGCGGGGATCGCGGGCGATGGCCTGCTCGACCACTTCGCGGGTGCGGTCGCGACTGCCGTCGTTGACGAACACGATTTCAAGCTGGTCTTTGAGCGGGGCCAGTTCGTCATCTATCGCGCTGATGAAGGCGTCAATGCTCTCTTCCTCGTTATAAACGGGGACGACCAGAGAGAGTCGAAAATCGGCACGGGACATGGGAACTTCCTTATTAAAGAATTATTTAATAAAACAGATTCTTATCGTTTTTAGCTTCACTGGGCGACGGTCAGACGCACCGACTGGACGTTGAGCGGTGTCGGGGCGGACAAGGCCAGGAAGTTGGGGCGCTTGGGATCGGCGGTCAGGGACTCGCCCGGCAGGCTGAGACGGATCTCGTTGATGCCCGCCTTGGCCAGTTTGACCGTGGTGGTGAAGTCATGACCCAGGGCCACCTTGAGCAGGGTACCTGCCTGCGGGCTGTTGATCCTGGCCTGGATGGTGAGCTGTTCCGGTTGCGCCTGCTGCTTGGGCAGCACGAAATAGAGGCCACCCTGGCCGCTGAGTTCGGTGCCCTCGGCGCTCGGCTTCTTGGCCCAGCCTTCGCTGGAGAGGAAGCGGCTCGGTTTGGTCAGGTTGAGTTCGTTGCCCGGTTGGTAGGTCATGCTGGAGTTGTGCTCCCAGAAGCGGGTCTTGCCTTCCAGGTAATAGAGCTTGTAAGCCAGGCTCACGTTGGGGTGAGCGGCCAGATAGAGGGTGTAGAGGTAAAAACCGCTCAGTGCCAGGATGGCAGCCAGAAAACCAAACTTTTTGTAGGTCATATTACTCACTCGACGCCTGACGGATGGGTAGGCAGATTTCGCGCATATGCTAATCCAATTGCAAAAAAAGCATAGTAGATCACAAAAATATATTTGCTCAGATATTAACCCCAATATCCCTGCTCACCAAATGCCTTTGGCACCTTGCGGATCCTCGTGTGGCGACAAGCATCCGCATGCCTGGACACCGGCAGCGGCGAGTGGCGAGGCTCTGATCTTATCAGGCAAATGACTGATATTGCACATCGCTGTGGCAGGATCTGTCGTCATTTACCAAAAGTAGCTTATAAAATGATGAATCCCGTCGTCAGGAGAGTCGGGAGCGCGGTAGCCGGCAGGTTTTTTCCCGACAGCCCATGGCCGGCGCCCCTGGCAAGGGAGTCGAGCAGGCGCCTATCTGGCGCCGTGACGCGCCCGCACGCTAGCAAAGTCAACGCCATTCACGCATCATGGGTTTCTGACCGTTGCGCCTGACAGGCCGAAGTGAACCGTTTTGAGGTAAGCATGGGTAAGAAGTATTGGTTGGCATTGGCGAATCTTATCTGGCTGGGTTGCTGGCCGGCTGGCATGGCGCATGCTAGCGAAGGGCAAATCGTGGTGGCCAGCCCCAGTGTCCAGCACGATTGGTATCAGAGCAGCACCGCGGAGCAGGCGCGCCACGAGCTGGAGAGCCAGTTGCAGGAGGCGGTGCTCGCCCAGTTGCACCCGGATTTCTACCGGCTCTGGCAACAGTTGCAAAAAACCCCGACTGACAAGCGCGGTGCGCTTTACGATGAAGCCTTTGGCAAGCTGGCCCGTTTTCAGCAGGCTTGGCGCGCCATGGATCTGGTCGCCCGTGAGCAGATGCAGACCCTCAAGCTGGACTTGACCAAATCCCTGGCCCACGAGGCGGTTGGCGACAATCTGCTGGATCAGGTCAAACAGCTCAGGCCACAGGTCGCCGAGTATGAGGCGGTGCGCGGGGAAGTGCGCAAGCTGCTGGCCATGCCCATGGCCAAGCACTGGCCCAATCTGGACATACCGACCCTGCGCTCTGGCGAGAGTTCGACCGAGCTCGGTCAGATCCGCGCCATCCTCAATGCGTTGGGGGACGGTGCCCCGAGCAGTGATGAGGAGGTCATCTATGATGCGGACACCGAAGCCGCCATCAAGCAGTTCCAGCGCCGCCACGGTCTGACCGCCGATGGCATCATTGGCCGTCAGACCCGCTCCTGGCTCAACACCGGACCGCAAGTGCGCGCCAGCCTGCTGCTGCGCAATCTGTGGCGCCGGGATCTGGTAGATCAGCTGGCCGGTCGCTATGTGCTGGTCAACATCCCGGATTACCGCCTGAGCGTGGTGGAGTCCGGCAACGAGGTCTTCACCAGTCGGGTCATCGTCGGCAAGGAGCAGCGGGCTACCCCCATCCTCGCCAGCGAGATCCGCTCCATCGTGCTCAATCCGGCTTGGCACGTGCCGCGTTCCATCCTGAGCAAGGACATTCTGCCCAAGCTGGGGCGGGATCCGGCTTACCTCGATCGGGAGCAGTTCGAGGTGATCGACGGTGAGGGCAATCCGGTGCAGTTCAGTGAAGACGGCTGGCACCAGGCGTTGGCATCGGGCTTCCCTTACCGGTTGCGGCAAAAGCCCGGCGATCATAATGCGCTGGGTCGTTACAAGTTCTACCTGCCCAACAACGACGCCATCTACCTGCACTCGACGCCGCGCAAGGCGCTGTTCGAGCAGGGGGCACGCGCCTTCAGCTCGGGCTGTATCCGGGTCGAGCATGCGGACGATCTGGCGGAGCTGTTGTTGGCGGATTCCCGCTACCAGCCGGACAAGGTCGCCAACATCCTGAAGGAGACCCAGACCAAGTGGCTGCCGCTGACCAGCCCTATCCCGGTGTTCACCGTCTACTGGAGCAGCTGGATCGATGAAGAGGGGCGCCAGCAACTGCGCAATGACATTTATGGCTTCGATCGAGTTAGCTTCCAGAGCCGCTTGTTGTGATCCTCGCCACAGAGTGAAAAGCCCGGCCCATGCCGGGCTTTTCTATGGGCGATTGCGGTTTGACAGGGCTTTTATCGACGGGTAGTTTCAGGTGTCTGTATCAAATTTACTCATCAGTTTTACTTAACTATGCGATGGACGGACAACGGATGCTGGAACAAGAGATAAGCCGACGCCGTCTGCTGCTGGGAGCCGGTTGCCTGATGGGGGCCAGCCTGTTGCCGTCCCCGGCCATGGCGAGCCGCAGTACCTCGGGGCGTGAACTCAGCTTCTTCAACCTCAATACCGGCGAGCGGGTCCAGGCCAACTATTGGGAGAATGGACGTTACCTGAGCGACGGTCTGGCCGAGCTCAATCATATCTTCCGCGACTATCGTCGCAACGAGGTGTTTAACATCGACAAGAAGCTGTTCGATCAGCTGTTTCTGTTGCAACACAAGCTGGGTCGCCAGGGCGAGATCCAGCTCATCTCGGGTTACCGCTCTCCGGCAACCAATCGCCAGAAGCGTCAACGCAGTCGCGGCGTCGCCAAGCACAGCTATCACACCCTGGGACAGGCGGTGGATGTGCGCATCCCCGGCGTGCAGTTGGCACACCTGCGCAAGGCGGCCCTGAACCTCAAGGTGGGCGGTGTCGGTTACTACCCGTCGGATAACTTCGTGCACCTCGATACCGGCCCGGTTCGCAGCTGGTAAGTTGCGGTAAGGGTCCGCAGCCCGTCACTTGTCCAAATACGGTGATACCGACCTAGTACAGGTCGCTGGCAATACGGGTCTATTGTGCCTTGTTTTTCGATACGGCAACCCCGATCCCTGACAGGTCGTCGCTGGCAAAGGGGGGAGCCGAGCTGCTAGGCTCTGGGCACTAACCTAGAGGAGAGATAGATGAAGCATATTCTGATCGGCGGGTTGATCGCGCTGCTGTTGACCGGGTGCAGCAAGCTGAACCGGGAGAACTATGACAAGCTGAAGATGGGGATCAGCTATGCGGAGGCGGCCAGCATCCTCGGCAAGGCTGAGAGCTGTGAGGACAAGCTGGGGACTACCAGCTGCATCTGGGGTAAGGATAACAAGAACATCAAGATCCGTTTCATCGCCGACAAGGCGACCTTCTTCAGTTCGGAAGGGATCAACTGAGCTAGTCTTGTGTTGTCATCACCAACAAAAAAGCGCCTTCGGGCGCTTTTTTGTTGGTGATAATAAGGTCAGTATGGTCAGAAGCTGGCGCACTCAGTGAGTGGCATATTGGTAGTTGAAGGTGGGCAGCCCCCACTTGAAGCGCACCGCCAGCAGCCGCAGCACGAAGCCGACGCCGATGGCCCCGAAGGCGGCCCAATCATTGGGCAGCCCCTGATCCAGCGCGAGGCAGTAGAGGGCGGCGGTCACCAGGGAGACGGCGGCATAGAGCTCGCGCCGAAACACCAGGGGGATGCGCTGGCACAGCAGATCCCGCAGCACGCCGCCGAAGACCCCGGTCACCACCGCCATGATGCAGGCGATACCGGCCCCGTGACCCATCTCCAGCGCCCGGGCCGCGCCGAAGATGGAAAACACCACCAGCCCCAGGGCATCGAGGGCCATGAACAGCTTGCCGAGATAACGCATCAGCGGTGCCGAAATGACGCCCACCATGGCGGCGCCAGCCACCAATAGTACGTATTCGGGGTGCTCCACCCAGAGTAGGGGATAGTGTCCCAGCAGCACATCCCGGATGGTGCCGCCACCTATGGCGGTCGCCGAGGCGATGATCACCACGCCAAACAGATCCATCCTTCGCCGACCCGCCGCCAGCGCGCCTGTCATCCCTTCGGCCACCAGGCCGAGCAAGAAGAGTGCATGTAACATGAGATATCCCAGGGTGCGAGAAAGGCCCGCATCCTAACAAGCCTGTACTGGCTGGACAAGCACTCTCACATTGGCATTAGATTAAGTAATGAAAAGGGGGCTTTCGCCCCCGTTTTTTGTTATCTCAGAGCCGGCCTAGCGGCGCAGCTGCTCGGCCCGGTATTGATCCACCCACATGGCGGTAGCGCCACAGATGGCGACCGGCATCACGAACAGGTTCACCACCGGAATGGCGGAGAAGAGGGTGACCAGGGCGCCGAAGCTCAGGCACTTGCCGCGGCGCTGCTTGAGGGCGTCTCGCATGGTGATGAAGTCGATCTTGTGGTTGTCGAACGGGTAATCCACATACTGGATCGCCATCATCCAGGCGCTGAACAGGAACCAGAGCACGGGGGCGAGCGTCTGGCCGACCACCGGGATGAGGAACAGGATCAGGCAGCCGATGGCCTTGGGCAGGTAGTATTTCAGCTTGGTCCACTCACGGCCGAAGGTGCGCGGCACGTCCTTGACCACGTCCAGCATGCCGGTATCGCTCACCGTCTCACCGGTGAGCACCTGCTCCACCTTCTCCGCCAGCAGGCCGTTGAAGGGGGCCGCGATCCAGTTCGTCACCGAACTGAAGATGAAGGAGAACACCACCAGTATGGTGACCAGGGCGATGGGCCACAGCAGATAGTCGAGCCAGCTGAGCCAGGACGGGATCTGCTGGTGCAACCAGGCAAACAGGCCATCGAGTTGCAGCAGGAGCGCATAGAAGGCGCCGGCAAACAGCACCACGTTGACCAGCAGGGGGATCAGCACGAAGGTGCGGATGCCGGGTTGACGGATGAGCGTGAAGCCGCGCAGGAAGTAGTCTGCGCCGCTGACCGAATCTTTGGCAATGTGGGGGGATTGGCTCATCGGAGCTCCATCTGTTAACGGGAAACTGCCTGCATATTACAAACAAGCCTTTGATTTGGTAAAGTCGCCTGTCCATTCCTCTTCCTGTCCGGTGCCTTCGGATGTCGGACGTTGATGGACAAGTGCCAGCCGATGACCAGCCGACGCTGAGTTGGATTGGGTCAAGCCGGCAACCCGCCTCTCCCTTTATTTTGTTACCCAGATAGGCCCTCATGCGTCTGAAATTGATCAAACTCGCCGGTTTCAAGTCGTTTGTCGAGCCGACCCGCATCGAGCTGAGTGCCGACATGACCGCCGTGGTCGGGCCCAACGGCTGCGGCAAGTCCAACGTCATCGATGCGGTGCGCTGGGTGTTGGGGGAGAGCTCGGCCCGCCATCTGCGCGGCGAGAACATGACGGACGTGATCTTCAACGGCTCTCTCAATCGCAGCGCCCATGGTCGCGCCTCGGTGGAGCTGGTGTTCGACAACCCCCACAACCGGGTGCCCGGTGAATTTGGCCGGTTCAGCGAGATCTCGGTGCGCCGGGAGGTGCTGCGCGACGGCTCCAATCACTATCAGATCAACGGCCAGAAGTGTCGCCGCAAGGACGTCACCGATCTCTTCCTCGGCACCGGCCTGGGGCCGCGCAGCTACGCCATCATAGAGCAGGGCACCGTCAGCCGGCTGGTAGAGTCTCGCCCGGCCGACCTCAAGTTGTTCATGGAAGAAGCCGCCGGGGTTTCCCGTTACAAGGAGCGGCGTCGGGAGACGGAGCAGCGCATCCGTCACACCCAGGAGAACCTGGAGCGGCTCGGCGACATTCGTGGGGAGCTGGGCTCGCGCCTCGAGCACTTGCGGGCGCAGGCCGAGACCGCCGAACGCTACAAGCAGCTCAAGGGCCGTTCGCGCGCCGCCCGCGCCGAGCTCATCGGCTCCGAACTGTGGGCGCTGGAGACCCGGCTCGGCGAGGCCAAGGCCGAGCTGACCCAGGCCGAGCAGGCGCTGGCGGCGCTGGATGCCAAACGCACCCAGGACGAGGGGCGCCACGTCAGCCTGTCGGTGGCACGTCAGGAGGCCCAGGCCGAACAGGCCAGCCGCCAGCAGCAGATCTTCCTCGGTGGTCAGGCCATCGCCCGTCTCGAACAGCAACAGCTCCATCAGAGCGAACTCGGCCGCGACTGGCAGGCCAGGCGTGCGCTGCTCGGCGAGCGGATCGAGGGCATCAGGGCGCAGCTGGCGAGCCAACACGAGCAGCTGACCGAAGGCAGCCTCAAGGGCGAGCTGGAGGCTGCGCGGCTCGAGCAGTGTGAGCAGTTGCTCACCGACCAGCAGGCACTGCGTCTGGCGGCGAGCGAGCAGCTGGAGCTGGCCCGCCAGCGCCAGCAACAGTGGCAGCAGCAGCTTGGCCAGTTGCAGGGGCGGCTCAACCAGACCCGGGCAGAGGTGAACGGCCTGCAGGAGCTGCAGGCGAAGACCCGGCTGGCCAGGCTCAAGCTGGAGGATGAACAAAGCGGTCCACTCGATGGGGCGGAAGAGTTGCAACCCAGGCTAGACGCCCTGGCCGCCGAGCTGGAGCTCAGCCGTGTCCGACAGGCCGAGCTGGAGGCGCAGTGGCAGGGGGCGGTGGCCCGTCACGAAGAGTGCAAGAGTCAGCAGAGCCGACAGATTGGCTTGCTGCGGGAGCTGGAGGCCCGCCTCACCACCCTCGATCAGATCCTGGGGGAACAGATGCAGGGGGCCAACCTGGCGGATCGCCTGCAGGTGGCGCCCGAGTGGGCCCAGGCACTGGACAAGGTGCTCGGTCGCTGGCTCACCGCCCAGCCAAGCGACGAGTGCAACCTGGAGCAGAGCGGGCTCTGGATTGGGCCGGCCCAGCCTGCTGTGCCCGGCACCCTGGCGGCCCGGCTGGCGGGCGAGCACATTCCCGCCTTCCTCAATGCCATCTGGCTGGTGGCAGGCAGGGAAGAGGCGCTGGCCCGCCAGTCAGGCCTCTCGGCCGGTGAGTCACTGCTGACCCCTGCGGGGGACTGGTTTGGTCCGAACTGGGCCGATCTCGGTCAGGGTGGGGGCCTCGGCACCCTGGCGCTGCTCGGTGAACGTGAGCGATTACACACCGAGCTGGCGGCGGGCCAGCAGGCGCTGGTCCAGTTGAATGAACAGCTGAGGGAGGCCGATGCCGAGCGTGCCCGGCAGCAGGAGGCCCATAAACTGAGCCAGCGCACCCTGCGCGAGCAGGAGCAGCGCTGGCAGCAACTGCGCGAAGCCTGGAGCCTGCAGGAGGGCCAGCGACAGGCGCGGTTGCAGCGCCTCGGCCAGCTCGGCGAAGAGTTGCTGCGCCTTGACAGGGAGCAGGCCGACGAAGCCCAGAGACTGGCGAAAGCCAGGACGCAGCTTGAGCTCGATGAGGCGCACCTTGCCGAGTTGCAGGAGCAGGGGGAGCCGCTTGCCGAGGCGTTGTTGCTGGCCCAGGAGCGGGTCGGCAGTGCCGAGCGGGCGCTGGAGGAGGCGCGGCTGCGGCGCGAGCAGCAGCAGGCCAGCTGCCAGCGCTGGCAGCTGGAACAGCAGAATCTGTCCCAGCTCATCGCCCTGCGTGAGCAGGAGCTGGCTCGGCTCGGGCTGGAGCTTGCCGAGCTGAAGGGGCCGGATGCGCAGGCGGTGCAGGACATCTCCCCCCTACTGAGCGAGCAGCGCAGCCTGGAGGCGCAGCAGCTGGCCTGCCATCAGCGGCTCGCCGAGTTGGAGACGCAGCTGAGCGAGCTGGAGCAGACCCGCAGCAGGGATCACAAGCAGCTCGTGCAGATCCAGGAGACGCTGGCAACGCTGCGGCTGGAGCGGGAGCGCAACCTGACCCGGCGTCAGGGCTTGCACGAACAGTTCGAGGAGCTGGGCGTGCGCTTGATCGATCTCGATCAGGCGGTGCTGATCGCCGCCGATCGGGGCAAGTTGCGCCAGGAGATCCAGACCCTGGAGACGCAAGTGGAGGCACTTGGCGCCATCAACCTGGCGGCGCTGGAAGAGTATGAGGAGGCGAAAACCCGCTCAACCTATCTCGAAAACCAGTGTCAGGATCTGGAGCAAGCGCTGGAAACTCTGAGCCAAGCCATTAAAAGAATTGATAAAGAAACACAAATACGCTTCCGCGACACTTTCGATAAGGTCAACGAAGATTTAAAATCCCTGTTCCCAAAAGTATTCGGGGGGGGCAGTGCCTGGCTTGAGCTGACCTCGGATGATCTTTTGGAGGCCGGAGTGAGCATCATGGCAAGACCTCCGGGCAAGAAGAATGCTACCATTGCCCTGCTTTCCGGGGGGGAGAAGGCGTTAACCGCCCTTGCGCTGGTTTTTGCCATCTTCAGACTCAATCCAGCGCCCTTCTGTTTGCTGGATGAAGTGGATGCACCGCTCGACGAAGTGAACGTGGGTCGCTTCTGTTCTCTTGTCAAAGAGATGTCGAGCACAGTACAGTTCGTTTATATCAGTCATAACAAGGTCTCCATGGAGATGGCCGAACAGCTGATTGGCGTCACGATGCAAGAGCCCGGGGTTTCGCGCATAGTGTCGGTCGACATCGGTGAAGCCGTCGCTTTGGCTGAGCAAAACTAGAAAGAGAAGCAGCTAATGCAGGAATTGCGTTACATCTTGGTTGCCCTGGGCGGAATTGCCATCGCGGCATTGCTCATTCACGGGTTGTGGAGCAACAGAAAAAACCGTCAGGCACCGATCAAAGAGAAACCAATGGGCCGGATGGAATCCAAGTCACGGGAACGCGACAACGATTCCTTCGACAAGGATGGCGTCGGTCAGGTACGTGTGGTCAGCGGGGGGCGTCGTGCCGAGCCCAAGCTGCACAACGAAGAGGCTCGTCAGCCTGACGTCAGCCGTCGTGCCGCCGTTCCCGCCTTCGATGACGAAGACGATGAGGTCGACGAGCTGCCGCCGCCCGTGGTTCGCAAGCCTGCTGCCCGCCCGGTAGCGCCGCCCCCCGTCTATGAAGAAGACGAGGAGGAGTATGACGCGCCGACGGCCGACCCCCTGGAAGAAGTGCCTGCCGCACCGGTACGCAAGCCTGCCCAGGTGATCCGCCGTACCCCGGTGCATCGCTCCCGTCCCCAGCGCGAACCCATGATGCAGCCGCTCGATGAAGAGCCGCTGGTGGAGCCAGCCTACGCCCAGGCGCCAACCTTCGGCGCACGCGAATCTGCCCCCGTACAGCAGCCCCGTCAGGCGGCGCCGGTTCCCGCTTATGAAGAGCCAGCCTACGACGACGAGCCGGCCTATGATGCCCCCGTCGTGGCCGAGCCCCGCTTTGAACAGCCGCCGGTCGAGAAGATCTGGCAGGATGTCTATGTCATCAACCTGATGGCACGCCCAGGTCACGATCTGCAAGGCGCGACCCTGCTCTCTTCCCTGCTGGCGCTTGGCTTCAAGTTTGGCGAGATGGATATCTTCCACCGTCACGAGGATCTGGGTGGCAAGGGTGAAGTGCTCTTCTCCATGATCAACATGGTCAAGCCGGGTACCTTCAACCCTTACCGCATGGAGCAGTTCAGCACCCCGGGTGTCTCCCTGTTCATGCAACTGCCCCTGCGCAGCAACGCGGCCTTCGCCTTCGAGCACATGCTGCAGGCGGCGGACCAGCTGGCGAGCGATCTCGACGCCATGCTGACCGATGCCAGCCGCAGCCCCCTGAGCGACGACGACATCGCCCGTTGCCGTCACGAGCTGGCGGCCTACGAGGCGAGCCGCGACTAAGGCGTCCTGCGGGTCGATGAGAGTAAAAATGCGGTACCCAGGTGCCGCATTTTTGTTTGTATGGCTACCTTCTTATTTCAATCACAGTCCGAGACTTCTCCATGAGCGACATCCTCTCCCGCCACCGTCAACTGTGTGAACTACTGACTGACTACGGCCATCAGTACCATGTACTGAAAAAACCGACAGTATCGGATGCCGAATATGACCGATTGAAGGGGGAGCGGCTTGCCCTTGAATTGGCTCATCCTGAGCTCCGCCATGGCCAGCTCAGTGAACTGCTTACTGACTACGGCCATCAGTACTATGTGCTGGACAATCCCACAGTACCGGACGCCGAATACGATCGCCTGATGCGCGAGTTGATCGCGCTGGAAGCCGAGCACCCCGAGCTGAAGACTCCGACCTCCCCCAGCGTGCGGGTCGGCGGCCAGCCGCTCTCGGCCTTCAAGCAGGTTCGCCACGAGATCCCCATGTTGAGCCTGGACAACGTGTTCAGCACCGAGGAGCTGCTGGCGTTCGAACAGCGCATGGGCGATCGCCTCAAGCGCGAGATCAGCTTCCTGTTCTGCTGCGAGCCCAAGCTCGACGGTCTGGCCGTCAGCCTGCTCTATGTGGATGGCCAGCTGGTGCAGGCCGCCACCCGGGGGGATGGCGCCAGCGGTGAGGAGATCACCGAGAACGTGCGCACCATCAAGGCTATCCCGCTCGCCCTGCGGGGCACCGGCTGGCCCGCTCGCTTGGAGGTGAGGGGGGAGGTCTTCATGCCCAAGGCCGGCTTCGAGGCGATGAATGCAAAAGCCCTGGCCGCCGGCGAGAAGGTGTTCGTCAACCCGCGCAACGCCGCGGCAGGCAGCCTGCGCCAGCTCGATTCCCGCATCACCGCCAGCCGCCCCCTGAGCTTCTACGCCTATGGGGTCGGGATCGGCGGTGATGAGTTGGGGAATTCCCACTTCGGCCGTCTGAAGAAACTCAAGGAGTGGGGACTGCCGCTCAGCCCCGAGGTGAAACTCAAGGAGGGCGCCGCCGGCTGTCAGGCGTTCCATGACGACATCCTGGCGCGCCGCGCCGCGCTGCCCTACGAGATCGACGGCGTGGTCTACAAGGTGGACGACATAGCGCTGCAGCTGGAGCTCGGCTTCGTGGCGCGGGCCCCGCGCTGGGCCACCGCCCACAAGTTCCCGGCAGAAGAAGAGATGACCCTGCTGGAAAACGTCGAGTTTCAGGTTGGCCGCACCGGTGCCGTGACCCCGGTGGCCAAGCTCAAACCCGTGTTCGTCGGTGGTGTCACCGTCTCCAACGCCACTATGCACAACGCCGATGAAATTGAACGCCTCGGGGTCATGATCGGCGATACCGTGATCGTGCGCCGGGCGGGGGACGTGATCCCGCAGATCGTCGCCGTGGTGGAGGCCAAGCGCCCGGCCGACGCCCGCGAGATCCTGTTCCCCAGCCAGTGTCCGGTGTGCGGCTCCGCCCTGGAGCGGCTGGAGGGGGAAGTGGTGACCCGCTGCTCCGGCGGCCTGTTCTGCGAGGCCCAGCGCAAGGAAGCGATCAAGCACTTCGCCGCCCGCCGCGCCATGGACGTGGACGGTCTCGGCGACAAGATAGTGGAGCAGCTGGTGGACAAGGGGCTGGTGAAGACGCCGGCAGATCTGTTCCGCTTAACCGCTATCCAGCTGGCGGGGCTCGAGCGGATGGGGCCAAAGTCCGCGCTCAATCTGGTGGCCGCCATCGATGCGGCGCGCAGCACCACCTTGCCGCGCTTCCTGTTTGCACTCGGCATTCGCGAAGTGGGGGAGGCGACCGCGCTCAACCTCGCCAACCACTTCCTGACCCTGGATGCCCTGCGCGCCGCCACTGTCGAGCAACTGCTGGCGGTGGCAGACGTGGGAGAGGTGGTGGCCAAGCACGTCTACTACTTCCTGCGCCAGCCCCACAACGTCGAGGTGCTGGAGGCCTTGCTGGCCGCCGGTATCCACTGGCCCGCCATCGAGAAGAAGGCTGCCGCCGAACAGCCGTTCGCCGGCAAGACCTTCGTGTTGACCGGCACGCTCACCCAGCTCTCGCGGGGCGATGCCAAGGCGGCGCTGCAGGCGCTCGGTGCCAAGGTGGCGGGCTCGGTCTCCGCCAAGACAGATGTGCTGGTGGCCGGTGAGGCGGCCGGCTCCAAGCTGGCCAAGGCCCAGGAGCTGGGCATCACCATCTGGACCGAAGAGGAGTTACAGGCGGCGATCCAGCCCTGATGGGTTGTGGATAGCGCCAAAAACAAACCCGGCTCATGGCCGGGTTTGTCATTTTCAGGGATCAGTTGTGCCATTGGATCTTCGTCTGCCACTTCGGCGGCACCTCGAGCCGCCAGCGTGCCAGCTCGTCCCGGCTGAACACGTACTCACCGCGCAGGGCGGCGCGCGGTGACAGGGCGCCGGGGGTGGTGCCCGCCAGTATGGTATTGACCAGCTCCGCCGCCTTTTCCCCCTGCGCGTGGCCGTTGAGCACCAGGCCGCCAATGGCCCTGCCCTTGCCGACCGAGAACTCCCAGAAGGAGAACAGCGGGACCGGGCTGTGCTGGTTGGTCCATTCGATCACCTGCTGCTCGCTCACATGGGCCCCCTGCTCGTCCACCAGGGTGTGGTAGAGGCCGATGAAGAGCGCCCCGTAGCCGCGCTCCCTGCTGGTGAGCACTATCTCTTGCCAGCGTTTGTAGTCGTCGATTTGCTGGTTGCTGACCAGGGTATGACCAACCCGTTGATCCGTGCTGCCGTTGAATTCATCTTCGATGGCGGTGCGCGAGACCTCGCTTTTATCGAACAGGACAAGCGCCTTGTCGAGCCCCCCCATCAGCTGGCTCATCTCGCTGATGTTGCGTTTGAGCAGCGGTCGCTCCAGCACGCCGGTGATGTTGGGGTGACCGACCAGCCCCTTGTGGCGGGGGTTCTCGTTCATGCCGAGGAACACCACAGGGGTGCCCTGGGCCGCGATCCTGCGGGCGAGGGCATTGATGGCATTGTCGTCGCCGAGCACCACCAGATCCGGTTTGAGCTGCCGGTAGGCGTTCATCGCCCGCTCGGCGATCTGGGCCAGCTCCTGACGGGGCTGGCGCTTGGTGTCCATGTAAAAGTAACTGAGCTGATGGTCCCCCTTGAGATGCTCCTTCAGGCTGGCGCTATAGCTCTGATCCCACAGATTGGCGGGATGGTAGCTGCTGATCACCAGGATCTGGGCGGCCTGGAGCGGGAAAGGCAGCAGAAGTACTAGCAGTAGCCACAGCTTGGTCACATTCATTCTCCGTTGGCGGAAGACTGCCCCCATTATGTGTGTTTTGTGCCAAACCTGCCTTGGTCAATTGTTGTCGGATGACAACGCGGTGACGTCGGCAGCCCGATCGGACGCCAGCCCGCACCCCGTCTGGGATCGCCTCGAAGGGGCGTTTTTTTGACTGGTCGTGAACTGTTCCACTCCTCTCAAAACCTGTTCTGGATCAAGAAATGCGGTATCGCTTTGGTGCCTAATAGACACCACATATAGGGTTGCATTCAAAAAAAACACCCATATATTGTGTTGTTAAGCTGTGTATAAGCTGTTTCCTTCTCATCGTCAGCCCAGGCTTGTCAAGTCTCGGCTGAATTTATTTGCGCCGGGGACCGGGCGTGGAGGAGGGGACCCAACAAGGGTAAGCCGAGGGCGATAGCCTGGCCTTTAAAACGGGGAAAACGCATGAAACCGGTTGTGATCAAACGTGATGGATGTCGCGCACCATTCGATGCCCAGCTGATTGCCGAGGCGGTGGGCCGAGCGGCAGAGGCGGTCGGCCAGGCCAATCCGGCGCTGGGTGAGCGGGTTGCCACCGCCGTCAGTCAGGAGCTGGAAGGGCGCGGTGAGGTGGACATCCACGAGATCCAGAACCGGGTCGAGAACCATCTGATGGCGTCCGACGACAAGGCCATTGCCCGTGCCTATATCGAATACCGTCACGACCGGGATCAGGCCCGCGAGGCCCGTGGCCGCCTGGCCCAGGAGATCCGTGGCCTGGTGGAGCAGACCAATGCGGCCCTGCTCAACGAGAACGCCAACAAGGATTCCAAGGTGATACCGACCCAGCGCGATCTGCTGGCCGGCATCGTCGCCAAGCACTACGCCATCAGCCACATGCTGCCCCGTGACGTGGTGCAGGCCCACGAGAGCGGCGATCTGCATTTCCACGATCTCGACTACTCCCCCTTCTTCCCCATGTTCAACTGCATGCTGATCGACCTGCAGGGCATGCTGACCCATGGCTTCAAGATGGGCAATGCGGAGATCGACACCCCGAAATCCATCAGCACCGCCACCGCGGTGACTGCCCAGATCATCGCCCAGGTGGCGAGCCACATCTATGGCGGCACCACCATCAACCGCATCGACGAGGTGCTGGCGCCCTATGTGACCATCAGCTGGCAGAAGCACAGAGAAGTGGCCGAGGAGTGGGGCATAGCGGACGTGGACGCCTATGCCATGGCCCGCACCGAGAAGGAGTGCCACGACGCCTTCCAGTCGTTGGAATACGAGGTGAACACCCTGCACACCGCCAACGGCCAGACCCCCTTCGTCACCTTCGGCTTTGGCCTCGGCGACAGCTGGGAGTCCCGCCTCATCCAGCGTGCCATCCTCGGCAACCGCATCGCGGGCCTTGGCAAGAACAGGAAAACGGCGGTGTTCCCGAAGCTGGTGTTCGCCATCAAGGATGGCCTCAACCACAAGCCGGGGGATCCCAACTACGACATCAAGCGGCTGGCGCTGGAGTGTGCCTCCAAGCGCATGTACCCGGACATCCTCAACCATGACCAGGTAGTGAAGGTGACCGGCTCCTTCAAGACCCCCATGGGCTGCCGCTCCTTCCTCGGCGCTTATGAGGAGAATGGCGAGCTGATCCATGAAGGACGCAACAACATAGGGGTGGTGAGCCTCAACCTGCCGCGCATCGCCCTGAAATCCCGTGACGAGGCGGATTTCTGGGACAAGCTGGATGCAGCGCTGGCGGTCGCCAAGACGGCGCTCATGTATCGCATCGAGCGGCTCGACGGCGTCAAGGCGCGGGTCGCCCCCATCCTCTACATGGAGGGCGCCTGTGGCGTGCGGCTCAAGGCCGACGACAACGTCAGCGAGATCTTCAAACATGGCCGCGCCTCCATCTCGCTCGGCTATATCGGGGTGCACGAGACCATCAATGCGCTGTTCGGCACCGACACCCATCTGTTTGACAGCGAGGCGCTGCGCCAGAAGGCCATCGCCATCATAGCGCGGCTCAAGGCGGCGACCGACGAGTGGAAGGAGGAGACCGGCTACGGTTTCAGCCTCTACTCCACCCCGAGCGAGAATCTCTGCACCCGCTTCTGCCGCATCGACGCCAAGGAGTTCGGCGTGGTGCCCGGGGTGACCGACAAGGGTTACTACACCAACAGCTTCCACCTCGATGTGGAGAAGCAGGTGAATCCTTATGACAAGCTGGACTTCGAGGCACCCTATCCGCCCATCGCCAGCGGCGGCTTCATCTGTTACGGCGAGTACCCCAACATCCAGCACAACCTGGAGGCGTTGGAGAACGTCTGGGACTACAGCTATGACAAGGTGCCCTACTACGGCACCAACACCCCCATCGACGAGTGCTACGACTGCGGCTTCACCGGCGAGTTCGAGTGCACCTCCAAGGGCTTCACCTGCCCCCGTTGCGGCAATCACGATCCCGCCAAGGTGTCGGTGACCCGCCGGGTGTGCGGCTACCTCGGCAGCCCGGATGCGCGCCCCTTTAACGCGGGCAAGCAGGAAGAGGTCAAGCGCCGCGTCAAGCACATGTAAGGCCGGTTGCTGGCGGTGAGATGGCTCCTGCTGAGGAGCCATTTTTATTGGCGGGCGTGATGTCCGTGACGGGTTGAGGAGAAAAGATGCACTACCACCAGTACTACCCGGTCGATGTCATCAACGGGCCAGGCACTCGTGCCACCCTGTTCGTGTCGGGCTGCGAGCATCAGTGCCCCGGTTGCTACAACCAGGCCACCTGGCGGCTCGATGGGGGCAAGCCGTTCGACCAGGTCATGAGCGATCGCATCATCAACGATCTCAACGACAGCCGCATCAAGCGCCGTGGCCTGTCGCTCTCCGGCGGCGATCCGCTCCACCCTGCCAACGTCCCCCATGTGCTGATGCTGGTGAAACGGGTGCGGGCCGAGTGCCCGGGCAAGGACATCTGGTGCTGGACCGGCTATCTGCTCGGCGAGCTGTCGGCAGCCCAGCGTGAGCTGGTGGCCCTGCTGGATGTGCTGGTCGACGGCAAGTTCGTGCGGGGGCTGGCGGATCCCGGCCTGCTCTGGCGTGGCAGCAGCAACCAGCAGATCCACGATCTCAACGCCTGGCGTGAGAGTATGGAAGAACGGATCCCCTGCGTGACGCTGGTGCGCTGACTGGGATTATCTGACCCCTATTTCGATGTCTGGCGAGAGGGAACGGGAGAACGGATCCCTTGTGTGGCTCCAGTGCGGGTGCGCTGACCGCAGCCAGCTGAACCCTGGCTCAATGCCAGGCGAGAAACGAGGGAAAGGATCCCTGTCGGGTTTGCAGTTGCAGGCAAGGCTGTTTATGGTTAGCCCATCCGAATCACGCGACATCTTTCATGAGGAACCATGAGATGAACAATCTGCTCAAGATCCTGCTGGCCATCTTCCTGCCCCCCGTGTGTGCTTTTATCCAGGTGGGGTTGAGCCTCCATTTCTTTATCAACATAGTGCTGACCCTGCTCGGCGGTCTGCCCGGCATGGTCCATGCGCTCTGGCTGGTAGTCACCGACAAGCGTGCCTGAGCCATCAGGTGCGCAAGAAGGCCGGCCTTTCAATAACAAACACCCCGGCCTGGCCGGGGTGTGTCGTTTAGGGGAAGTGCAGCGCCGCTGGCTGCCGATCACTGCTCTTTGCAGTCGTTATAGAGGCTCTGCCACTCGCCATCCTTGTCGCGCATCTCCACGAAGCCCTCCTTCCCCTTGTTCCACCAGACCACCTCGTGATCGTCGGTATAGCGGGCGCCGGACGCTGAGACCGCTTGCGGCAGGGTGTAGTCCTTGCCATCGGGCAGGGACAGTTTGATGAAGTTCAGGCTGTCGTCCGAGAGAGCGAAGTAGCGCACCTGTACCTTATTGTTCTGCTCACAGAGGTAGGTGATGGGGTCGCCGCCGGTCACGCTCAAGGTGGTGGCCCCGCGTTCGCAGCCGCTCAGCAGGGTCAGAGCCGTGATGCCCAGCAACAGAATATTGGCGTGTTTCATCTTGGGTTCTCCATCGGTGTCATCCGGGCTTGAGCCTACCAGCTTGTTCCCAAGTCGCAATCTTCCCGGGGGTGGATTGCGTCGATAAGTGTCCGGATGAATCACATCATCAGACCAACGCAGCCTGTCGGATGACAGGTGTGTCGAAGGGGCATCTCATGGCGCGCTCCAGGATATCCAGGATGTCGCTGTCGATGGTCTCATCAAACTTGCGGGCGAACAGGTGCTCGCTTTGCTGCAGGGCGTCGGCATCCTGCACCGTGTAATCGCGCGGGCGCAGCTTGATGTCACCCATGGGGATCCAGTCGATGGCACGCTTGTCATCGTTGACTATCTGCCCCTGATAGCTGGTGTTCATGATCACCGTCTGGAAGAAGCCCTCGTCGGCGATCAGGGTGTGGCGGTAGAAATCCTTGAAACGATCGACCTCGGGGCTGTGGCTGACGAATTCACAGAAGGCCCGGCTCAGGATCATCCACTGGTTGCCAATGTAGGGGGTCACGCCTGCCAGGTAGGGGCGGGTCTTCACCGGTTCACACACCAGCTCCGTCGCGGTTTCGGTCACATAGTGATCGATGCGGTGCAGGGTGTCCGGTCTGTGCTGACGCTGATCCGCGACTTTGAGAAAATCCTTGCCCTTGTGAGCGCGCAGGAAGTCGTGAATGTCGCGCTGGGAGCGCAGCGGGAAGTCCTGGGCGCTCAGATTGATGAAGAACTCCCACTCCTTTTTTTGCTCCAGCAGCGCCGCAATGCCGCGCAGCTCCACATCCACCAGGCTGTAGCCGCCCCAGAGCGCATTCTTGCTGGGTAGCAGGCCGGCGTTGGGGTAATCGGCCAGAAAGCGGGCTATCTCCTGCTGCAGAGCCGGGCCCGAGCGCTTGTCCACGTGGATCAGGTAGTGGTTGCTGTCGTGGTAAATCGCCTTGAACAGACGCTTGAACTGACCGGGATAGCGATGAACCAGAATGAGGTAGGCAATCATGGCAGTTGTCCTGTGTTGGCGGCAGGGCTGCGCCAAACAGAAAGTGCCTCAGGCGGATGGCTTGAAGCTGGTTCCCGTCGGGATGGCCGCTGTCGCAGTAAAAAAGAGTGGATAGCAGATAACAACAGTGAGAACAGGCTGCGGCAGGGAGGGATGCGCCTTATGGCATCGGGTCAATACAGCGGGTCCGGCGACGTCGGGTTGAGGGTGAGAGGTGGGCAAGGGCTGCCCTGGCTGGCGACTCTTTTGCATGACAAGCCTGTCATCAGGTGCAGAGCGCAATCGGCCGGTGAGTGAGGGGCCACAGTAGCACGGTTCGGGCCAGCGTCGTCATATATCGCCGGTGCCGCAGAAAAACCATTCAATGGAGTCCAAGTCTGGCTTCGACGTCCCATACCAGCCCTTACCAGCATCGTTATCGTTGTCGTCAGACAAGAAGGGTCGATCTGCAACACGCGAGCAAAAAAACGCCCCGCAGACGTGGCGGGGCGAAAGGCAGCAGATCCTTTGCTATTGGAAAAGGGTTCAATAACCGAATCGGGTCGCCTCGAAGCGGTTGAGCAGACGGTGGATGAGATAACAGGCCAGCAGGGTGGCGACGATGGCGAACAGGATGCTGCTCACCCGGTACAGGGCGCTGAACACCAGATCGTTGCCCGGGGTCAGGTACTGGCCAAACAGAATGCCGAGGGTGGTGAGGGCGCCGAAGCCGACCCCCGAGCCGCTGGCCTCCTTCACGTGGGCATGGCTGAACAGCATGGCGCCGAGCCAGAGCAGGGGGGTGACCAGCAGCAGCAAACCGGACCAGTCGTACAGCACCAGCTGGCCCAGGATGCCGAAACTCACCCCCAGCAGGGTGCCCATGGCGCGCTTGCGGGCGTAGCTCAGCGCCCCGTCCCAATGCATGGGGAACAGCACCAGCAGGGTGGTGGCCTGGGCGGACATGGAGTCGCGCAGATCGAACAGCTGGAATACCAGGAACGACAAGGTAGCGATGCTGGCGCCGAGCAGCGCCTCGTGCCGCATCCGGTGCGGGGCCTTGGGGGAGGCGGCGGGTTTGGGCCGCTCCTCCACATCCGGGATCAGGGCCGTCATCAGGTAGGCGATGAGCACCGACAGGACGCTGGCCCACAGGTTGCTGAAGATCAGATCGTTCAGATCGGTCTGGGGGTAGCTGGCAAAGTGCAGCATGATGCTGAGGCTCAGCACGCCGTTGGCGCCGAACAGGAACAGGCTGCCGCGGGACATGGCGGCGAAACGGTAGAGGAACAGCAGGAAGACGATGGGGGTCATCAGGCCGGGATGGCCACCGAACAGGCCGCCGAGCAGGCCGACCTCCAGCCCGCACGACGCGGCGGACGCGATGAGCTGGCGCGCGGCGTGACCGTTCATCACCGGTATCATCCCCAGCAGCAACACAGGGGTGACGGTGAAGAAGACCCCGTTGCTCCAGCCGAAGGTCTTGCAGAGCAAGAACCCCAGGGTGCAGCCAAAGGCGATGCGCAGGCACTGGCGCAGCTCGTTGGCGGTGAGGGGCCTGTGCCACAGGTTCATGGTCGTCATCTCAGTAGATGTAGTGCAGCAGGCTGAGCAGGCGGATTTGGCCGCGTGCCAGCAAGGCGGTGAGGGCGTTGTCCGGCAGCAGCTGGACGGTGGCGCGAGCCCCGGCCGGCAGATGCTCGGGCAGCTGCTCGAGGGCCAGATGCAGGCGCAGGCGCTGGGCATCGCGCACCCAGCGATCCGATTCGATGGGGTTGGCCAAGAGGCCGTTGGCATCGAACTGGCCGGCGCTGACCCCGGCATCCAGGCTGGCGACCCGGGCGGCATAGAGGCGGCCGGGCTCGCCGTCGAAGGCGATCAGGGCCTGGCTGCCGGGGCTGACATGGCGCAGGCTCTTCTCGCGAAAATCGGCGATCACGTCTACCTGCTCCGAGACCAGGGCCAGCAGGGGCGCCCCCGCGCTGGCCACGCTGCCCGGCTTGAGCTGCAGGTTGGTGATGATGCCATCCTGGCTCGCATGGACCTGGCTGTAGGTGAGGTTGAGCTCGGCCTGGGCAAGGCGGTTGCGCGCCTGGCGCAGCAGCAGGTTGTCGTCACCGGCCAGGCCACGATTGACCCTGGCCTGCTCCATGCGGGCCTGGCTGGCCAGCAGGTTGGCCCGGGCGGTGCGGGCGGCGCTGTCCGCGTCATCTTTCTGCTGCTCGGACACCATGTGGCGGCGATAGAGCGCATCAATGCGCGCCGCCTCCCGCTGTTTCTGGGCACCCAAGGTTTGCAGCGCGCTATATTCGGCGAGGGAGGCGCTCAGGGTCGCGTCCAGCTGGCGATTCTGTTGCCCGGCCTGAGCCAGGGCGAGGCGAGCCTGTTCGACTGCGAGCTCAAAGGGGACGGGATCCAGCGTGAACAGCAGATCCCCCTGCCTGACGTGCTGGTTGTTCGCCACCGCGACCTCGACCACCTTGCCGCTGACCTGGGGGGCCATCTTGGTGACGACCCGGGTCGCCATGGCCTGCGGGGTGAGCGGCATCTTGAGATCGGCCAGCAGGAAGTAGCCGAACACCAGGATGAAGCATGCCATGGCCCACTTGATCCAGCGCTTGAATTGTTGATCCGGGGTCATCTTATTCTCTCTCTTTATGCTGGGCGCCGATCTTGCCAAGGGCGTTGGCGCTGATGCGGTGCACGATTTCTTCAAATTGCGTCAGCTCCTGCTGACTGATGCCGGCGAGCAGCTCCCGACGCACCCCTATGATGCGATCCTCGATCTGATCGAGCAGCGCCTTGCCGGCCTCGGTCAGGGTGACGATGCGGGCGCGCTTGTCCTGGCTGCAGCAGTGGCGCTCGATCAGGGCCTGCTCTTCCAGCTGGCCCAGGGTGCGCATCAGGGAGGGCAGCTCTATCTCCAGCGCCTCGGCCAGGGTCTTCTGGCTGAGGTGACCGCCGAGCTGGCTGAGTTTCCACAGCGCCGTCCAGCGCGGATGGGTGAGCCCAAGTGGGGCCAGCTCGATATCGGCCACGGTACGCCACAGCCGGTGCAGTCGCCCCAGTTGTTCGGCGAGGGAGAGCTCGCGCAACATCTCCAGATCCTTTTTCATGGCAGACACCTCATATACTTAGCCTGCTAAGCATTATATTTATTTCGCAGGCTAAGTAAAGCGTGATTCAGCTCACATTAAGGTTGCGGCGACGAGAGGCGCAAGAAAGAGGCGGTGACGGGGGCAGGGGCATTCGGCGGGGCCGGGCCGGTGTCCGGTGCTGAATGGTGCTTAAGGTTTCAATGTTTTTATATGGCTTTGCAAGCCTGCTAACCGACAGCGCCGGGGGGGATCACTAGAGTAGCGCCACACCACACGCTGGAGCATAACAATGAAAAACCTCTCTACCCCCCAAGCACAAGCCAAGGTCGCCTGGAGCGACCAACAGATCGCCGGCATGCCCATGATGATCTTCCTCGGGCTGGCCACCTGCGTCCTCTTCTCCGGCTGGAACGGCTCCCTGCCGCTCGGCATGGTCGGCGCCCTGGCGCTGATGTTCGTGCTCGGCACCCTGCTGACCGAGCTCGGCGAGCGCATCACTCCCATCCGCGAATACCTGGGGGGCGGCACCATACTCGCCATCTTCGGTGGCGCCGCGCTGTTTGAGTACCGGGTCCTGCCGGTCGAGGCGGGCCAGGTGATCATCGGCTTCATGAAGGAGGGGGGCTTCCTCAACTTCTTCATCGCCAGCCTGGTGACCGGATCTGTATTTGGCATGAGCGGCGCCCTGCTGAAAAACGCCGCCATGCGTTACCTGCCGGTGATCCTGGGGGGCGTGGCCCTGGCGCTGCTCAGCGTCGGCCTGGTCGGCTCATTGCTGGGTTACGGCTTCAAGAATGCGGTGCTGCTCATCGGCCTGCCCATCATGGGTGGCGGCATGGGGGCCGGCGCCGTGCCGCTGGTGGAGATCCTCTCGGGCCCCTTGCAGATGTCCAGCGCCGATCTGCTGTCACGCATGGTGCCGGCGGTGGTGATCGCCAACACCCTGGCCATCCTGGTGGGCACCCTGCTGGCCCGCCTCGGCCGTCGTTATCCCTCACTGACCGGCAACGGCAAGCTGATGATCAAGGAGAGCGGCGAGAGCGTGGCCGACGAGAAGGTCCAGGCCCCGACCCTGGAGAGCCTGGGGCTCGGGCTCTTCATCAGTTCCAGCATGTTTGTGCTGGGCTCCCTGCTCGGCAACTTCATCCCCATGCACCCCTTCGCCCTGATGATCCTGGCGGTGGCCATCATCAAGGTGAGCGGCGTGCTGCCCCGTCGCTACGAGCAGGCGGCCGCCGACTGGTACCAGTTCGTGGTGAGCAACCTCACCCCTTCCCTGCTGGTGGGCATAGGCGTCGCCTACACCAGCATCCCCGAGCTTATCGGTGCCTTCTCGGTCAACTACTTCATCATGGTGCTGGTCACCGTCGTCGGTGGGGCCCTGGGGGCGGCCATCGTGGGGCGGATGATCGGCTTCTATCCCATAGAGGCGGCCATCACCGGCGGCCTGTGCATGGCCAACATGGGAGGCACCGGCGACGTGGCCGTGCTGTCGGCGGCCCAGCGCATGAAGCTGATGCCGTTCGCCCAGATCTCTTCCCGTCTCGGGGGGGCCGTGATGTTGATCCTGGCCACCCTGCTCATCTCGCTGCTGGCATAAAAGGAATCGACAATGAACGACATCATGATGGGCACCAGCCTGCCCTATGCCGAACGCAAGCGACAGGGCCTGATGGGGCGCATGCCCCACAAGGAGGAGTCACTCTCCCAGCAGCGCCGCCGCATCTACCGCCTGGTCTCGGCCATGCAGAGCCCCTTCGATCAGCACCTGCTGCTGCGCCAGCTGCAGGAGGACAACCCGGTGCTGTTCTACGATCTGGTGCGCCACCACCTGCCCGAGCTGCTGCCCATCATCTACACCCCCGTGGTGGGTGAGGCCTGCCAGCGGCACAGCGATCTCTACCTGCGCAGCCACGGTCTCTACCTCTCCTGGCACGACAGGGACGATCTCGACGACATCTTCGCCGCGGTGGAGCAGGAGGTGGACGTCATCGTCATCTCCGACGGTGAACGGGTGCTGGGGCTCGGCGATCTCGGCATCGGCGGCATGGGGATCTGCATCGGCAAGCTGGCGCTCTACTCCGCCGCCGGTGGCATCAACCCGGCGCGCACCCTGCCCCTGTGCGTGGACGTGGGCACCAACAACCCGGAACTCTTGGAGGATGATTCCTACCTCGGCTGGCAGGCGCCTCGAGTGGACGGTGAGCCCTACTACCGCTTCATGGACAAGGTGGTGGCCGCCATTCACAAACGCTGGCCCCAGGTGGTGCTGCAGTTCGAAGACTTCGCCGGCAAGCACGCCGCGAACCTCTTGGCCCGCTACCGGGACCAGCTCTGTATGTTCAACGACGACATCCAGGGTACGGCGGCCGTCGCCTCGGCCTGCGTGCTGGCAGGTTTGCAGCAGGCGGGCAGCACGCTTGCCGAGACACCGGTGCTGATCGTCGGCGCGGGTTCGGCGGGCTGCGGCATCGCCGCCATGTTGGCTCAGCTGGCGGGTAGCCCTGAGGGGGTTCAGCTGTTTGATCAGGACGGGCTGGTCTGCCGGGATCGCCTCAATCTGACCCCCTCCCAGCAGCCCTTCGCCAGGGCGCCGGAGGAGGCGTGCCTATCCCTGCCAGAGCTTATTCAGCGACTGCGGCCAGGGGTGCTGGTCGGGGTAAGCGGCCAGGGTGGCCTCTTCACCGACACGGTACTCAACGCTATGGGGGAGGTGTGCGAGCGACCGGTGATCCTGCCGCTCTCCAACCCGACCCGCAGCGCCGAGGCGACCCCGGCCGAAGTGTGGCAGGCTACGGGCGGGCGTGCCCTGCTCGCCACCGGCAGCCCTTTTGCCCCGGTGGTTGTCGCGGGGGAGGCGCGGGTGGTCTCCCAGTGCAACAACGTCTACGTCTTCCCCGGTATCGGCCTCGGCGCCTGCGCGGTCAAGGCGCGCCGCATCAGCGATGGCATGTTGCAGGCGGCGGTGCGGGCGGTGGGAGCCTATCCGCTGGCAACCGGTCGGTTACTGCCTCCCATCGAGCAGGTGGGGGAGGTGGCCCGCGCCGTGGCGAGGGCGGTGGCGCTCTGCGCTCGCGAGGAAGGCTTGGCCGAATTTATGGGGGATCCCGCCCCGCTGATTGACCAGACCTGGTGGCGCCCTCACTATTGGTCCGTCCCCTGAGTCTGCAAGGTTAATCGATGAAACTGCGCCATCAACTGGTCACCCTCTCTCTTGGCATGTCGCTGCTGTTGGTCCTGATCCTGGGCGGGCTGCTCGCCCTCTTCATTCGTCACCTGCTGGAGAACAGCCTGGAGGAGAAGGGCAGCGATCTGGCGCGGGTGCTGGCGGCAGATACCCGGGTGGTGCAGGCTCTGCAGCTGGGCAAGGATCCAGGCTTGCGGGACTATGTGCAGGGGATCTGCAAGCGCACCGACGCCGCCTACATGGTGGTGACCGACGAGCATGCCAGGCGCCTCAGTCACCCCTCACCGGAGCTGGTGGGCCAGACCTTCCGCGGGGAGGATATCTGGCCGGCCATTCAGGAGCGGCGTAGCTACTGCTCCAAGGATGTGGGCACCCTCGGGCCGTCCATTCGCTGCTTCTCCCCGGTGGTCGGGGCGGATGGGCGCACCATCGGCGCCGTGGTGGTCGGTTACCTGATGCAGACGGTGGAGGGCATCTATCTGGAGCGCATCGCCCTGCTCATCAGCGCCATCGGCGCCGTGCTGGGCTGCGGCCTGCTGCTGGCGTTCTGGCTGCAACACCGGCTGAAGCGCACCCTGCTGGATCTGGAGCCGGAGACCATAGTCAACCGCTTCGCCCAGCAGGATCTGGTGCTGGAGGGCATCTCGGAGGGGATAGTGGCCCTCGATGGCCAACACAGGATCAAGATGCTCAACAGCGCGGCCTTCTATCAGCTGCGCCTTCCGGGCACCGGCCGCCATGCCCTGCTGGGGCAATCCCTGGCCGAGCTGGCCCCCAGCCTGCTGCCGGCCCTGAGTCAGGAGGGCGGGGTGCACTTCACCGTACAGGGGGAGGACTTCGTCGGCCACTGGCAGGAGCTCAGCGGCCGCGAACCCGGACGCATGCTGATCTTCAGCCGACCGGATGGCACCGGCAGCCTCGGCATGCAGGTGACTCACCTGCGCCAGTACGCCGAGATGCTGCGCATCCAGACCCACGAGTTTGCCAACAAGCTGGGCAGTCTCTCCGGCCTGTTGCAGCTCGGTCACGTGGACGAGGCGGTTGAGCTTATCCAGCAGGAGAACGAGGCCTGCCAGAACATGCTGCAAGACCTGCTGCGAGCCATCGAGAACAAGCCGGTGGCCGGGCTCATCCTCGGCAAGTTCAGTCGGGCGCGGGAGCTCGGGGTCGAGCTGGTGCTGGATCCGGGCTCGACACTCGGGGAGTACCCGGCCGAGGTGTCGGCGGATCTCATCACCTGTATCGGCAACTTGCTGGACAACGGCCTGCGCGCCGCCTGGGCGAACCGCGAGCACTGCCCTCCCAGGGTGCTGCTCTCCCTCGACGACTTCGGCCGGCGGCTGGTGATCGAGGTGGAGGACAGCGGGGTGGGGGTGGACGAGGCGCTGGCGGATCATCTGTTCGACTACGGTATCAGTCGCCAGACCGGCGATCATGGCGTAGGTCTCTTTCTGGTCAAGAAGACCGTGGCCCGTCGTGGCGGTGTGATAGAATGGCGACGCACCGCCGAACAGACAACATTGTTCGGTATCTATTTGAATAAAAACCAATTGGTGTGAGCCATGAAGCCAATCTTCACGCTTATTATCGAGGACGACGATCGGATCGGTGCCATCCTGGCCGAGCTGGTTTCCTCTACCCCGGGTTACTCCCTGTTGGGACGGGCCGAGAGCCTGGCCCAGGCCGATCTCATGATGCGCGCCACCGAACCCCAACTGCTGGTGGTGGATATCTCTCTGCCCGACGGCTCCGGGCTGGAGTGGGTGAACCGGCTGCGCAACCACAATCGGGAGGTGTTCGTGGTCATGGTCACCGCCTCCTGTGACGTGGAGACCATACAGCAGGCCCTGAACCTGGGGGTGCAGGACTACATCATCAAGCCGCTGCGGTTGTTTCGCATCCAGCAGAGCCTGGACGAGATACTGACCCTGCATCGCCGCCTGTGCGAGCGCGGCCTGCTGGAGCAGAACGATCTCGATCGGCTGATGGGCAAGGGGCGGATCCAGCCGAGGGAGGTGCGCGACACCCCCAAGGGCATCGACGCCATCACCTTGCGCCAGGTGCTGGAGCTGCTGGCGGGGGAGCCGGATACCGCGTTTTCCACCGATACGGTGGCGCTGCGCCTCTCCCTGAGCCGCACCACGGCGCGCCGCTATCTGGAGTTTCTGGAGTCCGAAGACAAGCTGGACGTGGATCTCAACTACGGTCAGCGCGGTCGCCCAGAGCGCCGTTATCACTGGCGCCGTGTGGGTTAGGATCGCAGAGAAAACGCTGGCGCCAGGGGACAAACTGGCCGTGGATCTCAGCTATTTACAGCCAGCGCGGTCGGCCGGAGCGGCGCTATCACTGGCGTCGTGTGGGTTAGGATCGCAGAGAAAACGCTGGCGCCAGGGGACAAGCTGGCCGTGGATCTCAGCTATTTACAGCCAGCGCGGCCGGCCGGAGCGGCGCTATGACTGGCGTCGTACCGGCTGAGACGCGCAAGCGAGTCGCGGCAACATAAGTAAAAACAACGAGGGAGCCTGGGCTCCCTCGTTGTTTTAGCGTGTTTTTTGCAGCATAGCCTGTCGATATTTACAGGAATTCCTGCCTTTCTCGCTGCCTAGGCCTCTTCCAGCAGTGGAGTACGTCGCCGTGCCTTGAGCTGGGAGCACATGACACCTCCCAGGATCAGGCCGCCGCCGAGCAGGTGATAGCCGTGGATGGGCTCCCCCAGGCTGCTGACCGCGATCATGGCGGTGAACAGCGGGATCAGGTTCATGAACACCGAGGTGCGCTCAGGGCCGAGGCTCGCCAGGCCGCGCATCCAGCAGTAGGCCGCCAGCAGGGAGGAGGCCAGCCCGGCGAACAGCACCATGCTCCAGCCTTCCCGCGGCACCGCCAGGGAGTCGGCGCTGAGGGCGACCGGGATGAGCAGCAGCACCGCCAGCAGGATCTGCACATAGAGGTTGAGCCAGGGGCCGAACGGCAGCTGCCAGCGGCGGATCAGCAGGCCATAGAGCGCATAGCTCGCCGCTCCCAGCAGCATCATGCCATCCCCCGGGTTGATGCCGTTGTGCAGCAGCGCCAGGGGCTGACCCTGACTCAGCAGCCAGAACACCCCGAACAGGGAGACGCTCATGCCCCCCAGCGCCTGCTTGCCGGGCCGCTGGCCGAAGAAGCAGGCGCCGATCAACAGGGTGAGCAGCGGCAGCAATGAGCCGATCACCCCCATGTTGGTGGCCGAGGTGCTGTGGGCGGCGTAGTAGGCCAGACACTGGTAGAGCACCATGCCGAGCAGGGAGAGCACCAGCAGCTTGCCGAGCCAGAGGCGGACCTCGGCGCGGCGGCGCCACAGCTGCGGCAGGCAGAAGGGGGAGAGCGCCAGGGCGGCGAGCACCCAGCGGTAGAACGAGATGGCGGCGGGATCGACGACACCGGCCGCGGCCTTGGAGACCACGGTGTTGGTGGCCCAGATCAGCACCGCCATCAGGGGGAACAGGAGGGGGGAGAAGATACGCATTAAAGACTCCTTAGCATCAGGCCATCAGTCTACTCTTGTCTTTTTGTTGGCAAGTAACGTAAAACTGACAATCTATCCCGCAGAAAGGACAACCCATGCAGCCGCGTCCCCATCAGCGCCAGGATGCCGAACTGGCCGAGCCCAATCCGCTCTACCTGCGCTATCAGCAGATCCAGGCCGACAGCGCCTGCGCCTCCCACAGCCACCCCTGGGGCCAGCTCAGCATGATAAGCCTCGGGGTGATGGAGATAGTGTTGGACGAGCAGCGGCTGCTGGCGCCGGCGGACTACCTCATCTGGGTGCCGGCCGGGCTGGAGCACGCCTCCTACAACCAGCAGGCGCTGGACTACACCTCCATCTACGTCAACGACAGCCTGGCCGCCCGGCTACCCACCGAGCCCAGGCTGCTGGAGATGACGCCGCTGATCCGGGCCATGCTGGCGGATTTTTGCGAGCGACGGCTCGGCCACATGGAGGACGAGTGGGACAGGCGCCAGGCCGAGCTGCTGGTAGAAAAACTGAGCCGGACCCGCTGCCAGGAGAGCTACCTGCCGATGAGCCAGGACAAGCTGTTGGCCCCCATGCTGGCGGCCCTGCGCAGTGATCCCGCCGATCCCCGCACCCTGGCCCAGTGGGCCGAGCAACTGCACAGCACCGAGCGCACCCTGGCCCGGCGCTGCGTGCGCGAGCTCGGCATGAACTTCGGCCAGTGGCGGGCCCGGCTGCGGCTGCTCAAGGCGCTGGCCTGGCTCAAGGGGGAGCTGCCCATTCAGGAGATAGGCTGGCGGCTCGGCTACGGCTCCACCTCTGCCTTCATCGCCATGTTCAACCGGGAGCTGGGCTGCTCCCCCCAGCGTTATCGTCAGCAGCTGGCCCAGCCAGGGGGCTGAGCCCGGGCTGGCGGCCTGCCGGGATGAGATCGACGGACAAAGAGAGGCGCCATAAGGCGCCCTTGTCGGTTGGGATGAGCGACTGCCTGGCTAGAAGAAGCCGAGGGGGTTGATGTCGTGGCTCACCAGCAGGTTCTTGGTGTTCTGGTAGTGATCCAGCATCATCTTGTGGGTCTCGCGGCCAATTCCCGACTTCTTGTAACCGCCGAAGGCCGCGTGGGCCGGGTAGGCGTGGTAGCAGTTGACCCAGACCCGACCGGCCTGGATGCCGCGCCCCATGCGCCAGGCCAGGTTGCTGTCCCGGGTCCACAGACCGGCTCCCAGCCCGTACTGGGTGTCGTTGGCGATGGCCAGGGCCTCCGCCTCGTTCTTGAAGGTGGTGACCCCGAGCGCCGGGCCGAAGATCTCCTCCTGGAACACCCTCATCTTGTTCTGACCGTGGAAGATGGTGGGCTGGATGTAGAAGCCCCCCTCCAGTCCGCTCACCCTGGCGGCGTTGCCGCCGATCAGCATCCTGGCCCCCTCGCCACGGCCTATCTCCATGTAGCTCAGGATCTTGTCGTACTGCTCGCGGGAGACCTGGGCCCCGACCTGGGTCGCGGTGTCGAGGGGGTTGCCCTGCACGATCGTGCGGGCACGGGCCAGCACCCGCTCCATGAAGTCGTCGTAGATACTCTCCTGCACCAAAGCGCGGGAGGGGCAGGTGCACACCTCGCCCTGGTTGAAGAAGGTCATCAGCATGCCCTCCACCGCCTTGTCGATGTAGCTGCTCTCGTGGTGCATCACGTCGGCGAAGTAGATGTTGGGGGACTTGCCACCGAGCTCGACGGTGGAGGGGATCATCTTGTCGGCGGCGCAGCGCAGTATGTGGGCCCCTATCTCGGTGGAGCCGGTGAAGGCGAGCTTCTGGATCCGATCGCTGGTGGCGAGCGCCTGACCGGCCTCGTTGCCAAAACCGTTGACCACGTTGACCACGCCGGGGGGCAGTATGTCCTTGATGAGATCCATCAGCAGCATGATGGTGACAGGGGTCTGCTCGGCGGGCTTGAGCACGCTGCAGCAACCGGCTGCCAGTACAGGCGCCAGCTTCCAGGCCGCCATCAGCAGCGGGAAGTTCCAGGGGATGATCTGGCCGACCACCCCGATGGGCTCCTTGAAGTGGTAGCTGACGGTATTCTGATCCAGCTCGGCGGCCGAGCCCTCCTGGGCACGGATGCAGCCGGCGAAGTAGCGGAAGTGATCCACCACCAGCGGCAAGTCGGCGGCCAGAGTCTCGCGCACCGCCTTGCCATTCTCCCAGGTCTCGGCGACTGCGAGCCGCTCTATGTTCTGCTCGATGCGATCGGCGATGCGCAGCAGCAGGTTGCTGCGCTCGGTGACGCTGGTCTTGCTCCAGCTGGCGAACGCCTTGTGGGCGGCATCCAGCGCCAGTTCGATGTCGGCGGCATCGGAGCGGGCTACCTCGCAGAACACCCGGCCATCCACCGGTGAGATGTTTTCGAAATAGCGCCCGGCGCGGGGAGCCACCCAGTCGCCGCCGATGAAGTTGTCGTAACGGGACTTGAAGCTGACCAGGGCGCCTGCCTGGCCGGGAGCGGTGTAGATCATCTCATCATCCTTATGTGTGTGGTCCTGGCCGGCCCCATCGAGAGGGTCGGTTGCGATCCGTTATCGCAAGGGGCGTGCCAGAGGGTCTGATCAGCGTGCAAAAGTTACAAAAACGTTATCAAAAAGGGCGTGGCGGCGTATCTTGATTAACCAATGACCCCGGTCGTGGCGATGAGACTGTGCCGTTTCTGGACAGTGGCCGCGACACTGTGCCCTTTGTGAACAGGAGGCCCGATGAGCGAACTTCCCCAATCCAGCCCCATCCAGCGCTCATGGCAGCGCTGCCTGCATCAGGGGCTCAGCCGCCAGCAGAGCGCCGAGCTGGATTTGCTGCCCCAGGGGGAGCTCAGGGCGAGGCAAGAGGAGCACAGGGATCTCCTCGCCTGTTTCCAGCGCTTCGTGCTGCCGCTGTTCGCCCAGCTGCTGGCCGGGCGGCCCTGCCGGCTGCTGCTGTGCGACGCCGAGGGGGCCATCCTGGCGGCCAGCGGCGACGACGGCTTCGCCCGTCACGCCGAGCGCATCTTCCTGCGCAGCGGCGCCCGCTGGGGGGAGGGGAGCAAGGGCACCAACGCCATCGGCACCGCGCTCGCCGAGCAGAGCGAGGTGCAGGTGCTGGGGGCCCAGCACTTCTTCGCCCAGCACAGCTTCCTCAGTTGCAGCGCCTGCCCGCTGCTCGGCCCCGATGGCCGTCTGCTCGGGGTGCTCGACATCTCCACCGATGCGGCCCATCACGGCGGTGACATGCTGGGCACGGTGCGGCTGCTGGCCATGACCCTCGAGAACGCCTTGCTGGCCCGCCAGCCGGGCTGGCTGGTGGATCTGGAGCCCCAAAGCCTCTGGTCTGCCCGGCTGCTGCTGGGGGAGGCGGGGGAACTGCTCGGCGCCAACCGGGCCGGACGACTCTGGCTCGACCAATACCCCTTCGATGGTCGGCAATTGCTGCGCGAGCGCCGTGGTCTGAAACTGGAGGTCAGTGCGACGCCAACACCCGTCTCAGTGCCGCAAGATCAGGGGGCTGTGCCCCTCAAGATGCTGGAGCGGGGTATCTCATTGCTCATCGAGGGGGAGACCGGCAGCGGCAAGGAGCACCTGGTGCGGGCGCTGCATCGCCAGTCGAGTCGACAAGGGCAACCCCTGATGTGCATCAACTGCGGCGCCCTGCCGGCGGAGTTGGTGGAGGCCGAGCTGTTCGGCTACGTGGGCGGGGCCTTCAGCGGCGCCCGCAGCCAGGGCAGTCAGGGCTACCTGCGGGCGGCCCACGGCGGCATCCTGATGCTGGACGAGATCGGCGAGCTGCCGCTGTCGGCCCAGACCCGGTTGTTGCGGGTGTTGCAGGAGCGCGCCGTCACCCCGGTCGGCAGCCACAGGCCCGAGCCGGTGGACTTCTGGCTGGTCAGCGCCAGCCACCGGGATCTGGCCGCCATGGTGCAGGCCGGCACCTTCCGCGAGGATCTCTACTACCGCATCTGCGGCTGGCGCCAGTCGCTTGCGCCGCTGCGGTCGCGACCGCTGGCCGAGCGCAGGGCCCTGATCCTGCACCTGCTGCGGGAGATGGATCCCGCGTTGCGGCTCGATGAGGCCGCCGAGCGCCAGCTGCTGGCCCACTCCCTGCCCGGCAACGTACGCCAGCTCAAGCAGGTGCTGGAGGTGGCCTGCGTGCTGGCGGAAGGGCTGGGCAACATCCTGCCCTCGCAACTGCATCTGCCCGAGGAGCAGACGCTGTCGCGAGCCCAGTGTGTGGGGGAGGCCGCCACCCTGAGGGAGCAAAACCGGCTGCGGGTGCAGCAGACCCTGGCGGCGTGCGACGGCAACGTGAGCGAGGCGGCGCGCCGACTCGGCATCAGCCGTACCACCCTCTACCGGACGTTGCGAACGGGCGGCTGAGGGCGCTATCGCTTCCTGCCCGCCTTGTGTACTATGGGGCGCAAGACGATTTCTCTTTATTTTTCCGTAGCATGGAGTGCTCTGTGGTAAAGATATCAAGACGTTGGCCCGCGCCCTCCCACCCCGAGCATGGATCTGATTCCGAACGGAACTCAAGCAGGGTTATCCCTGCGTCTGGGAGCGGCGGCCCCGCATGCCCCTAGGCATGTCAGCGGTCCGTTAGCCCCATGGTGCCCGCGGCGGCGCGTGTAATAACCTTCGGATCCGGATCAGGTTGGAGCCGGATCGGAAGGTGTAGAGTAAGAGTCCTGTTTAGGCGTGATACATATGCTTCCTTCCTATTCTCGCGTGACCAACCTGCTGTTCTGGGTGTTGCTGGTATTGAGCCTGCTGGCGATCCTGCTGTTTGAATTCGGGCCGGATCGACGGCTGGAGATGGTGGCGAATACCGAACTGTCCGTCACCGTGCATGATGATCGCCCGCTGGGGGGCCATTCGGTCACCTCCCTGCTCCCATCACGGGAGCAACCCGCCATCGACTGCCAGTTGCGCGCCGGCTACGAATTTCCCTTCTGTGAGCTGGCTCTGACCCTGGCCAAGCCCGAGCAGGGAATCGATCTCTCCCATTTCGACGGGGTGCGTATCAAGTTGCGGGTCGAGGGCGAGGGGGAGCAAGTATGGCGACTCTATCTGCGCAACTATCACCCCGCCTACTCCAAGCCCGGGGATGAGACCTCCCACAAGTTCAACGAGGTGATCTTCCGCCCCGACGATTACGGCCGTGTCCAGGACGTGCCGCTCAAGGTGTTTACCCCGGCCACCTGGTGGGTGCAGCAGTACAAGATCCCGCTCTCCCAGCAGGGGCCGGATCTGCACCATGTCTATGCCATCGAGATCGCCTCCGGTGTCGGCATGAAGCCCGGCCACTACCGGCTGGTGCTGGAGCAGATGGAGTTTTATGGCCGCTGGGGACGGGCTGGCTCCTTCTACCGTCCCCTGCTGCTGAGCTGGCTGGCCTACGGGCTCACGCTGTTTCTGGTGCAGCACTTGCTGATGCGGGACCGGCTGCGCAAGGCCAGGGCGGCCAAGCTGGCGGCCGAGGAGCTCAGTCAGAGCCTGAGCGAGCAGAACAGGCGCACCGAGGAGGAGGCCCGCTACGATCCTCTGACCGGGGCCCTCAACCGGTTCGGCGGCGAGAAGCTGCTCAGCGAGCTCGGCGAGATACCGCTCTCCTTCATCTATATCGACATCGATCACTTCAAGCAGGTCAACGACAACCACGGCCACCCCATGGGGGACGAGGTGCTCAAGCACATGGTGAGTGAGGTGTTGCGTCACTGTGACAGCCTGTGCCGGCTGGTGCGCTGGGGGGGAGAGGAGTTTGTGCTGGTCTGCCTGCACTATGAGCAGGACAAGGCCCTGGCGCTGGCCGAACGGCTGCGGGCCGCGCTGGTCGCCTATCCGCACTGGCCAAGGGGCCTGAAGATCACCGCCTCCTTCGGGGTGGCGGAGCGACATGGCGATCCGCTGGAAAGAGCGCTCAAGCGGGCCGACGAGGCGCTCTATCAGGCCAAGAAACGGGGCCGCAACCGGGTCGAGGTGGAATAACTCCTGCTGCCGCGCGGGTCGGGCTGGTGACAGGGCCGGGTTGCCGTTATGCTGCGCCCGTGACTCATCTGACGAGGAACCTCTGCATGCCACAACACCTTGGCGCTCTGACTCTGCTGGTGGCCGACTACGACGCGGCCATCGCCTTCTTCACCCAAGGACTCGGCTTTGAGCTGCTCGAAGACAGTCTCCTCGAGGAGCCGGGCAAACCGGGCAAGCGCTGGGTGCGGGTCGCCCCCCGTGGCGCACCAGGTTCGGCCCTGCTGCTGGCCCGCGCCGCCAATCCCGAGCAAGCGGCCGCCATCGGCAAGCAGGGCGGTGGCCGGGTCTTCCTGTTCCTCGAGACCGACGACTTCTGGGGGGATTACCAGCGGATGCAGGCCCATGGCGTGCATTTTTGTGAACAGCCCCGCCTCGAGTCTTACGGCACCGTGGTGGTGTTCGAGGACCTCAGCGGCAATCGCTGGGACCTGCTGCAACGCACCGCTGCCAACTGAAACTGAAAACGTTTATCATCTCGCCTGTCATAAAGTCATAAAAGTGTCACAGAAAGTTCTAATAATTGGCGCACCCATCTTCACAGAGGAGAGAGAAGGGATATGGCTAAGCGAATTCTGGTGGTCGAGGACGAGGCACCCATCCGCGAAATGCTCTGCTTCGTGCTGGAGCAAAAAGGATATGAAACGGTTGAAGCGGAAGACTATGCCGATGGACTGGCGAAGGTGCGCGAGCCCTACCCCGAGCTCATCGTGCTGGACTGGATGATGCCAGGTGGCAGTGGCATCCAGTTCATCAAGCAGCTCAAGCAGGATGAGCTGACCCGCCAGATCCCGGTGGTGATGCTGACCGCCCGTGGTGAAGAGGAGGACAAGGTCCGTGGTCTGGAGGCGGGTGCCGATGACTACATCACCAAGCCGTTCTCTCCCAAGGAACTGACCGCCCGCCTGCACGCCGTGATGCGCCGGGTTTCCCCCACCTCGGTGGACGAGGTGATCGAGGTGCAGGGGCTCAAGCTGGATCCGGTGTCCCACCGCGTCAGCGCCGAGGACAAGGCGTTGGACATGGGGCCGACCGAGTTCAAGCTGCTGCACTTCTTCATGACTCACCCGGAGCGTGTCTACAGCCGTGAGCAGTTGCTCAACAACGTCTGGGGCACCAATGTCTATGTGGAAGACAGAACCGTGGATGTGCACATCCGTCGCCTGCGCAAGGCCATCGAAGAGACGGGGCACGACAAGTTGATCCAGACGGTGCGTGGAGCCGGATACCGCTTCTCAATCCGCCTCTAGGGGACGATATGTTGCAACCTTACGCCTGGCGGCGACAGTTGTGGCGAATGGCGTTCTTCTACGCCCCCTTCGCCCTGGTCGGCTGGCTGGTCGATCACCTCGCCCTCTGCCTGCTGGTGGCGACGCTGCTGCACCTGGGCTGGCACTACCGCTTCCAGAAGCGGCTGTCAGACTGGCTGTGGCACGATCGCAGCCTGGTGCCCCCCAATGGCAGCGGCAGCTGGGAATACATCTTCAACGGTATCTACAAGCTGCAGCAGCGTCACCGGGCCCGTCGCCGTGAGCTGGCGGGCCTCATCCGCCGCTTTCGGGAGGGGGCCGAGGCGCTACCCGATGCGGCCGTGGTGTTTCGCACCGATGGCAGCATCCTCTGGTGCAACCGGCTGGCGGAGCAACTGCTCGGCTTTCGCTGGCCGGAGGATGCCGGTCAGCACATCGGCAACCTCATTCGGCATCCCGCCTTCGTCGCCTACCTGAACAAGGGACTCTATGACGAGCCCTTCGAGATGAGCTCCCCCATCAATGAGGAGAAGTTTCTCGAGTTCCGGATCATGCCCTATGCCGAGGATCAGGCGATGCTGGTGGTGCGGGACGTGACCCGGCTGCGCAGTCTGGAGAAGACCCGCAAGCACTTCGTCTCCAACGTATCCCACGAGTTGCGCACCCCGCTCACCGTGCTCAAGGGCTATCTGGAGATGACCGAGGAGCCGCCGCCCGCCGCCATGTGGGCCAAGGCGCACAGGGTGATGATGGAGCAGACCATCCGCATGGATAATCTGGTCAATCAGCTGCTCACCCTGTCGCGTATCGAGGCGGCGCCCTCGGTGGATCTCTCCCATCTGGTGGACATGCCCGCCATGCTGGGACTGCTTGAGCAGGAGGCGCGGGCACTGTCGGGAGAGAGCGCGCATCAGTTTGAGTTCAAGGTGCAGTCCAACCTGTTCGTGCGCGGCGATCGGGACCAGCTGCGCAGCGCCGTCTCCAACCTGGTCTACAACGCCATTCATTACACTCCGGCGGGTCGCAAGATCAGCGTGGAGTGGCGCAAGCAGGGGGCCATGGCGCTGTTCCTGGTGCAGGACGAGGGGGAGGGGATCGCCCCCGAACATCTGACGCGGCTCACCGAGCGCTTCTACCGGGTCGACAAGGCGCGCTCTCGCCACACCGGCGGCTCGGGGCTCGGCCTTGCCATCGTCAAGCACGCCCTGAGCCATCACGACGCCCAGCTCGAGATTGAGAGCCGGGTCGGTGTCGGCAGCCGTTTCAGCTTCCTCATCCCCGGCCGCATGGTGGTGGTTAAATAACCATTTGAGTCAATTGGTTAGTCTCAATATCAGGGCCGCTCACGCGGCCCTTTTTGCATTTGTCATAATCCTGCGCCATGTCATTAAAGTGTCACATTAAATCCATAAATTTGTCACTGCCAGGTCAGATACTGGCGCCGTCTTAAGAACGGACCTTCTGGCACTCTGGAGACGAGAGGGTACGGAATGAAACTTAACAATCTGACTGATGCAGTCGGGTTGACCACAGCAAGACAGTGTTAATCGGCGCCATGTATTGGCAATAGCCTTCTGTCACCTTGGAGAGAGGAGACAGAATGAAACTCAAGGTAATCGCCTTTTGTAACTTTGGAGAGATTGGATGAAACTCAACAAACTGGCCGGTGTGATCGGATTCACCGCAGCAACCCTGTTTTCTGTCAGCGCCCTGGCTGCCGGTGTGGATAAAGACCTGCCGGATTACACCCCGACCAGCGGCATCTCGGGCAACCTGTCCTCTGTCGGCTCGGACACCCTGGCCAACATGATGACCCTGTGGGCCGAAGAATTTAAGCGCATGTACCCCAACGTCAACGTGCAGATCCAGGCCGCCGGTTCTTCAACCGCCCCGACCGCGCTGACCGAAGGTGTCGCCCAGTTTGGCCCCATGAGCCGCGCCATGAAGGCCGGTGAAGAAGAGGCATTTGAGAAGCGCTATGGCTACAAGCCGACCGCCATCCGCGTCGCGGTCGATGCTCTGGCGGTGTTCGTCAACAAGGACAACCCCATCAAGGGGCTGACCATGCCGCAGATCGATGCCATCTTCTCCAGCACCCTCAAGTGCGGCGAAGCCAAGGCGGCCACCAAGTGGTCTGATCTGGGTCTGGATGGCAGCTGGTCCGCCAAGGATCTGCAACTGTTCGGGCGCAACTCGGTATCCGGTACCTATGGCTACTTCAAGGAGCACGCCCTGTGTAACGGCGACTTCAAGAGCGGCGTGAACGAGCAGCCGGGTTCGGCTTCCGTGGTGCAGTCCGTCTCCTCCTCCCTGAACGGCATCGGCTACTCGGGTATCGGTTATGTCACCTCGGGTGTGCGCGCCGTGCCGCTCTCCAAGGATGGCAAGACCTTCATCGAGGCCACCTCGGACAACGCCATCACCGGCAAGTACCCGCTGTCGCGCTTCCTGTACGTTTACGTGAACAAGCACCCGAACAAGCCGCTCTCCCCGATGGAGCAAGAGTTTGTGAAGATGATCCTGTCCAAGGCCGGTCAGAACATCGTGGCCAAGGACGGTTATGTACCTGTCCCGGCCAAGGTGGTCCAGGCCGACCTGAAGAAGCTGGGCGTGATGTAATACTCCCGTCTTCTCATGACAGACAAACGAGCCCCATGTGGGCTCGTTTTTATTGGTGTTTCGGGACCTTTTTGGTCGCAGGACATGGCAGCCTGCTTGCACCGGACGGCTGCATTTCCGAGAATAGGGCAATCACCTCATGGTAAAGGATCCCTTCATGCGTGCCTCTTCTCTGTCCAAATTCGGCCTGGCTGCCCTGTGCAGCGCCCTGCTGGCCGGTTGTGCCCAGTCTCCGACCGGCCGCAGCCAGATGCTGCTCTTCTCCCCCCAGCAGATGAACCAGCTGGGGGCCGACTCGTTCGAACAGATGAAGAAGCAGGAGAAGGTAAGCACCGATGCCAAGATAAATGCCTATGTCTCTTGCGTGGCCAAGGCGGTCACCGCCCAGGTGCCGGCGAGCTACGGCATCACCAGCTGGGAGGTGGTGGTGTTCGACTCCAAGGAGGTGAACGCCTTCGCCCTGCCCGGCGGCAAGATCGGGGTCTACAGTGGCCTGCTCAAAGTCGCCAAGAATCAGGATCAGCTCGCCACCGTCATCGGCCACGAGCTGACCCACGTGCTGGCCCAGCACTCCAACGAGCGGCTCTCTCGCGAGCAGCTGACCGGCATCGGGCTGGCGGTGGCCGATGCCGCCATCGGCAGCAGCCAGGGGGGCGGTGCCACCATGGCCGCGCTCGGCCTCGGGGTTCAGGTCGGCATTACTCTGCCCTATGGCCGTGAGCAGGAGAGCGAGGCCGATCGGCTTGGGCTGGATCTGATGGCCCGTGCGGGCTTCGACCCGGCCCAGGCCATTCCCCTGTGGCAGAACATGAGTGCCGCCTCCGGTGGCAAGGCGCCGCCGCAGCTGCTCTCCACCCACCCGAGTGATCAGAACCGCATCGCCGAGCTGCAAGCCCAGCAGGCCGAGGCGCAGCCCCTGTATCAGCAGGCCCGTGCAGCCGGTTTGACTCCTCAGTGCAAGGCATAAGCCTGCGGCTGGCCCGTCCCGCCGATGCCGCCGCCATGACGGTGATGCAGCGGGCCAGCTGGCTGGCGGCCTATGGCGAGATGCTGGGGGAAGATTTGCTGGCCCAGCTGGCCGTCACCGATCATCTGCAGATCTGGCATCGCCGGCTGGCAGAATCTGGCCCCACTCCCATGCTGCTCTGCCTGGATGAGGTCATCATCGGCCTGCTCTACTGGCAGCCGGCGCTGGAGGGCACACTGATGACGGCGCGCATCCGTGCCCTCTATCTGCATCCCGGTCATTGGCGCCAGGGCCATGGCAAGCGGTTGTGGCAGGCGGTGGCGATGCAGATGCGTCGGGCTGGCTGTGAATGTGTCAGGTTGTGGCTGCTCGATGGCAACGAGATCGGCGAGGGGTTCTACCTGCGCCGTGGCTTCGTGTTCGATGGGGAGGAGCGTACCTTGCAGAGCCTGGGGCAACCTTGCCTGCAGCGGCAAATGTTCCGTTTGCTTTGAGCTGGCTCCCATTTTTTCCCCATGGTGACTTTATTTTTTTTGCGAATTAATACAATGTGCCCCTTCTGGACAGACTGAGGTGGACAGGTTCACCGGCAAGGGAGTGTGGCATGTATTACGGCTTTGATATTGGTGGCACCAAGATTGCGTTTGCGGTCTATGACGGCGCTCTGAACCTCTGTCACGAGGAGCGCATGAGCACCCCAGGTGATGACTACCCAGGATTGCAACGACTCATTCACAGCCGGGTTATGGAGTCTGACGCCCGTTTTGGTACCAGAGGGGCGGTCGGTATCGGCTTTCCCGGCATTCTCAATCGCCAGGATCGCAGCATAGTGGCGGCGAACCTGCCCGCCATCCACGGCCGTCATCTTGGGGCCGATCTGGCCACATTGCTCGGTCGCCCCGTCAGCGTCGACAACGATGCGAACTGCTTCCTCTGGTCTGAAGTGCATCAGGGGGCGGCGGCCGGCGCCGAGAGCGCGCTGGGGATGACCATAGGCACCGGCATCGGCGGCGCCGTCTATCTGGCGGGCAAGCTCATCCAGGGGCGCAACTGGCTGGCGGGGGAGATAGGTCACTACCCGCTGCCGGCCACCATCCTGATGATGTATCCCGAGCTGCCCCGCCCCCGTTGTGGTTGCGGCCGACCGGTCTGTTTTGAAACTTATGCCTCGGGCACCGGCCTGGAGCGGCTCTATCTGCATTTTCACGGCGAGCGCGCCAGCGGCCACCAGATCGTCGCCCGTGTTGAGGCCGGTGAGGCGAGTGCCCTGGCCACCCTCGATTGCTGGCTGGAGATCCTGGCCGCCGGGCTCGCCACCGCCATCTCGGTGATCGATCCCGAGGTGGTGGTGCTGGGAGGAGGGCTAAGCGGCCTGCCCGTGTTATACGAAGAGCTGCCCCGGCGTCTGCCCGGCCACCTGCTGCCAGGGGTCGCCCTGCCTGCCGTTCGTCAGGCCCGTTTCGGCGGTGCCGGCGGCGTGCGCGGCGCGGCTCTGCTCAATTTATGAGATCAGACACAGGGTCTGATCTCCCCGGATAAGGAGTCATCATGACCCGTCTTGAAATCTGTATCGACAACCTGGAATCCCTGTTTACCGCCCAACAAGCCGGCGCGGATCGCATCGAGCTCTGCTCTGCGCTGGGACTCGGCGGCCTCACCCCTTCCTATGGCTTCATGCAGCAGGTGGCGCGCCATGCGACCATCCCCGTATACGCCATGATCCGCCCCCGTGCCGGGGATTTCTGTTTCAGTGCCGCCGAATTTGAACTCATGCTGCTGGATATCGCCGCCGCCCGCGCCGCTGGCCTGCAAGGGGTGGTGATAGGCCTGCTGGACGAGACCGGCCGGGTGCCCGCCGGGCAGCTCCGGCAGTTGGTGGAGGCGGCCGGCCCCCTCGGCGTCACCTTCCATCGCGCCATCGATCTCAGCTCCAACTGGCGTGCCGATCTGGAGACCATAGTGGCGGCCGGTTGTGAGCGGATCCTGAGTTCCGGTCATGCCCCGACCGCCCTGGCGGGGCTGGAGACCTTGCAAGCCATGCAGCAGACCCTGGCGGGCCGGGCCAGCCTGATGCCGGGGGCCGGCGTCAATGCCGACAACGTGCGCACCATCCTCGAGTTCACCGGCGTGGACGAGGTGCACATGTCCGGCATGGGCTGGCGTGGTGGCATGGTGCCCCACGGAGTGAACATGGGCACCTCGGACGACGGCCGGGTCAATATCACCGACGGCACCAAGGTGGCCGCGGTTAGGGCTTTGCTGGATCGCGCCTGATAAGACATTGGTGCGGTGGCCGGGTGTCTCTCCTTGTCACGGTGTCAACATGGGGACCATAGGACGATGGCCGGGTCAATATCACCGACGGCACCAAGGTGGCCACGGTGCGAGCCTCGCTGAACAGCACGGTAAACAGATCGCCGTCGATGGGCGGCGTTTATCCCTGACTTGTGTGAACTCTCTCCCACGAGCGGGGAAATCAGGGCGGCCACCCGCAGCACCTCGGGAAAAAGTCTGATATCATCCCGTCTCTTTTTTTAATGCCTCATTACTTGGATCTGGAGCTAACTCTCAATGTCCCAATACGACTCTATCGAACAGAAGGCCAGCTATGGCATCGGCCGCAACATGGGTGATCAGCTGGCGCAGCAAGCCTTCGCCGGTCTGGATATCCCGGCCCTGCAACAAGGCCTGGCAGATGCCCTGAATGGTCTGGAGTTCGCGGTTAGCCGTGATGATATCAACGATGCCTTCCAGGTCATCACCGCCCGCATGCAGGAAGAGCAGGAAACGGTTGCCAAGGCCGCTGCCGCCGATGGCGAAGCCTTCCTGGCCGACAACGCCAAGCGTGCCGACGTGAAAGTGACCGACACCGGTCTGCAATACGAAGTCATGGTCGAAGGCGATGGCGCCGTGCCGGTGGCCGGTCAGTCCGTGCGCGTGCACTACCACGGTACCTTCACCCACGGTGGCGTGTTCGACAGCTCGGTTGCCCGTGGCGAGCCGGCCGAATTCCCGGTGACCGGCGTCATCGCCGGTTGGGTGGAAGCGCTGCAGATGATGCCGGTTGGCTCCAAGTGGAAGCTCTACATCCCCCACGATCTGGCCTACGGTGCCCGTGGTGCCGGCTCCATCCCGCCGTACTCCGCGCTGGTCTTCGAAGTGGAGCTGCTGGACATCCTGTGATCCGGCTGGCTTGATGCAAACGGCGGCCCCAGGGTCGCCGTTTGTTTTTGGGCTCTCGGGCCGAGCAATGGGCAGATGTGGGGCTTTTGGATATAGTCAGGTCAGCTCCCGGGAGAGAGATCATGACGCCCATCCTCGAAGTCGTTGACCTTATCAAGCATTTCCCCGATGTGAAGGCGGTGGACGGGCTCAGCTTTGCCATCCCCGCCGGCAGCTGTTTTGGCCTGCTCGGCCCGAACGGGGCGGGCAAGACCACCACCATTGAGCTGCTGGAGGGGATCCACACCCCGGACGGCGGCCAGATCCTGTTTCATGGCGCCCCCCGTGGCCCCGATTACCGCTCGCGCATCGGCATCCAGTTTCAGCACACGGCGCTGCAGGATTTTCTGACGGTACGCGACACCCTGCGCCTGTTCGCCAGCCTCTACCCCAACCCCTTGCCACGGGAGCTGCTGATCGAGCTGTGCGCCCTCGGCGAGTTTATCGACCGGGACAGCCGCAAGCTCTCCGGCGGCCAGCGTCAACGGCTGCTGCTGGCGCTGGCCCTGCTCGGCGATCCCGAGCTGCTGTTTCTGGACGAACCCACCACAGGGCTGGATCCCCAGGCGCGCCACCACTTCTGGCAGCGCATCGAGGCCGTCAAGGCCCAGGGCAAGACGGTGGTGCTCACCACCCACTACATGGACGAGGCGCAGCAACTGTGCGATCGCATCGCCATCGTCGATCACGGCCACCTGCTCAGCCTGGATACACCGGCGGCTCTGCTGGCCCAGCACTTTGACGGTGTGCTGGTGCGGCTGATGGATCACCCGGCCCTCGCGAGTCTGGGGCATCCGCTGCAGCGCCACGGGGAGCTGGTGGAGTTGAGCTGCCCCGATGTGGCCGCCCTGCTGCCACAGCTGCTCGCTCTGGGGGTGCCGCTCACCGGCATGCAGGTGCGATCTCCCAATCTGGAGGATCTCTTCTTGCATCTGACCGGCCATAGCCTGAGGAGTGGCGCATGAGCGATACCATCCAGCGTGCCAGTGGATCCATCAAGCGCATCGGTGCGCTCTTCTATGCCCGCAACCTCGAATTCGTGCGGGACAGGGCGGCGCTGGTCTGGAACCTGGTGTTTCCGCTGTTGCTGGTAATAGGCTTCTCCCTCATCTTCTCCGGCCCCCCCAAACCCCTGGTGCAGATCGGGGTGTTGGGAGTGCTGCCCGCGGCCTATCAACCCCTGCAGCGCATTCCGCTGCTCAAGCTGATCCCCTATGACGACGAAGGGAGGGGCCAGCTCAAGGTGCGCCATCATCAGCTGGATCTGCTGCTCGCGCCGGCACTGAGCCGTTACTGGGTCAATCCGGATGCCCCTCAGGGCGCCATGGCGGAATACCTGCTGCGCCAGGCTGTCCCAGTGTCACTGCACAAGGAGACCCTGAGCGGTCAGGCCATCCGCTACGGCGACTGGCTGCTGCCAGGCGTCATCGGCATGAACCTGATGTTCTCCGGTCTGTTCGGGGTGGGCTTCGTCATAGTCCGTTATCGCAAGAACGGGGTGCTCAAGCGGCTGCGGGCCACGCCGCTTTCTGCCGCCGAGTTTCTCTGTGCCCAGTTGCTGTCACGGGTGCTGATCACTCTGGTGGTGAGCCTGCTGGTGTTTCTGGTGGCTTACTGGCTGCTGGGGGTGCCGCTGCTCGGCTCGGGCTGGCTGCTGCTGCTGATCGCCCTGGTCGGTGGCACTGCCATGGCGTCCCTCGGGCTGCTCATCGCCGCCCGCATCCAGAATGAAGAGCTGGCGAGCGGTTTGCTCAATCTCATCAGCCTGCCCATGATGTTCTTATCCGGCGTCTGGTTTTCGCTGGAAGGCGCTCCCCCCTGGTTGCAGGGCATCGGGGCCCGCTTGCCGCTGAGCCAGATCATCGAGGCGGCTCGGGCCGTGATGCTGGAGGGGGCGGGCTGGCAGCAGGTGGCGGGGCCCCTGGCCCAGGTGATGCTGTTCGCGCTGGTGTGCGTCGCACTGGGCGCTATGTTGTTCAAATGGAGCGCCAAATGAAATCAACTCTGTGGTTGTTGCTGATGGCTGCCGCACTGCCGGTGAGCGCCGGCACCCTGCGTTGCAAGAGCGCCCTGCTGACCGAGGGGGATACCACGGCCGAACTGCTGATCCGCTGCGGTCAGCCGATGCTCAAGGAAGATCTTACCCGCTACGAGGAGAACGGCTTCGGCGCCCGGATGACGGTCAAGTATGCCGAGCGCTGGACCTACAACTTCGGTAAGAGCGAGTTCATGCAGTTTGTGACCGTCGAAAACGGTGTCATCACCGAGATCGAAGACGGCCCGCGCGGCGGTTGAATCCCCTTTCCACCCCACCTCTTTCCCGCCGGTCAGGCGCCTATCGAGCAAGGGCTCATGGCCATGACGCCAGCTCCCGGGGCATCTTGCCCAGGGGCGGGCCATAGAATTAAAACTCAATATTAATGAGTCAGTTAACAATTCATGCCGTGCACCACTGTTGTGCAGATCCATTTTGCCGAAAAAATAATCTCCCTGGTCCGAGGGGGATATTTCAGTATGCTATTTTGTCGATAAGGGTCTATTTTTTATTCATAAGGCGTATATCGGTCCCCTCAAACATTTTGTGCTGTTGCACCAGAGTTGGGCTCGATTGCACCGATTGACAGGTTTTCGACCGGCTGGATAAGCTGCAAAAAAGCAGGGAAAACGCTGGCATCTTGCAGGATTTTTGGTGCCATCTTGAATCAAACCACAGGGAAGAGTGACATGAAGCAGATACACAAGGCGGGTATGGTGATAGTGCTGTCGCTGACGGCAGCCAATGTCTGGGCAGACGGCACCCTGGATGCGGTCAAGAAGAAGGGGTTCGTGCAGTGCGGGGTCGGCGATGGGCTGCCCGGCTTCTCCAACCCGGATGCCAAGGGCACCTGGACCGGTCTGGACGTGGATGTCTGCCGCGCCGTGGCCGCCGCCGTGCTGGGGGATGCCACCAAGGTCAAATACGTCTCTCTCACCGCCAAGGAGAGATTTACCGCCTTGCAGTCGGGTGAAGTGGACCTGCTCTCTCGCAATACCACTTGGACGCTGACACGTGATGGATCCCTGGGCCTGACCTTCGCCGGGGTGAACTACTACGACGGCCAGGGTTTCTTGGTCAAGCAATCCCTCGGGGTCAAGGGCGCCAAGGAGCTGGACGGCGCCGCGGTGTGCATCCAGTCCGGTACCACCACCGAACTCAACCTGGCGGATTACTTCCGTGCCAACGGCGGCATGAAATATACCCCAGTGGTGTTCGATACCTCGGATCAGACCGTCAAGGGGTTCGAGGCGGGGCGCTGCGATGTGCTGACCTCGGATCAGTCCCAGCTCTACTCCCTCAGGATCAAGCTGACCAAGCCGGAAGAGGCGCTGGTATTACCTGAAGTCATCTCCAAGGAGCCGCTGGGCCCGGCGGTGCGTCAGGGGGATGAGCAGTGGTTCAAGGTGGTGCGCTGGAGCCTGTACGCCATGCTCAACGCCGAAGAGGCTGGGGTGACCAGCGCCAACGTGGACGAGATGCTGAAATCCACCAATCCGGACATCCGCCGTCTGCTGGGGCTGGAAGAGCCCAAGGGCAATGTGCTGGGACTGGATGACAAGTGGGCCTACAACATCGTCAAGCAGGTCGGCAACTATGGTGAATCCTTCGATCGCAACGTGGGGGCCGGTTCTCCCCTCAAGATCGATCGCGGTATCAACGCACTCTGGAACAAGGGCGGCCTGATGTACGCACCGCCCATCCGTTGAGTCGATGAGTTGTTGGGGGGCTTGGCCCCCCATGTTCCCCTTGCCTTGGCTTTGTCGGAGTCATCCTGATGGCGTTACATGCATCAAACCATAGGAAGAAACAGGGCCGCTGGTGGTATGACGCTAAGGTGCGGGCCCTGATCTTTCAGTGCTTGGCCGTCGCGGCCGTTATCGCGTTTCTGTTCTACATCATCAACAATGCCCTGACCAATCTGGCGACCCGTGGTATCACCACCGGCTTCGATTTTCTGGGCAATGCGGCCGGGTTCGGCATTCTGCAGAGCCTGATCCCCTACGACGAGACCTATACCTTTGGCCGTACCTTCGTGGTCGGGCTGCTCAACACCCTGCTGGTCTCTGTGCTCGGCATCCTGTTTGCCACCCTGCTGGGCTTCGTGCTCGGGGTTGCTCGCCTGTCGAGCAACTGGCTGGTGGCCAAGATTGCCACCCTCTATATCGAGACCTTTCGCAACATTCCACTGCTGCTGCAGATCTTCTTCTGGTACTTCTCGGTGCTACGCACCCTGCCATCGCCCCGCCAGAGCGTGGAGATGGGGGGAATCGCCTTCCTCAACGTGCGGGGCTTCTACCTGCCCAAGCCGTTGTTTGAAGCAGGATTTGGTTATGTGCTCTGGGCCTTGCTACTGGCGGTGCTGGTCAGCTGGGGGCTGCGACGCTGGGCTCGCCGTCGCCAGGAACTGACCGGCAGGATCTTCCCGGTCTGGAGCTGCAGCATGGGACTTGTCGTCCTGCTGCCCCTCATCACCTTCCTGCTGGCGGGGAGCCCGCTTGCCTGGAGCATCCCGACCCTGCAAGGCTTCAACTTCCGGGGCGGGTTGACGGTATTGCCCGAGCTCGCGGCGCTGCTGCTGGCGTTGACCATCTATACGGCGGCCTTCATCGCCGAGATAGTGCGATCCGGCATCCTCGCCATCAGCAAGGGCCAGACGGAGGCGGCCTCCGCGCTGGGACTGTCACCTACCAAGACCCTGCGGCTGGTGGTCATTCCCCAGGCGATGCGGGTCATCATACCGCCGCTCACCAGCCAGTATCTGAACCTCACCAAGAACTCGTCCCTGGCCACTGCCATCGGCTACCCGGATCTGGTCTCGGTGTTCATGGGCACCACCCTCAACCAGACGGGGCAGGCGATCGAGGTCATCGCCATGACCATGGGTGTCTATCTCCTCATCAGCATCACCACCTCAGTCCTGATGAACATCTACAACCGCAAGATGACGCTGGTTGAGCGCTAGGGAGCTTCCATGTTCGTGAACGATCTACAAGAGGCGCTGCCACCTCCCGACAACAGGCGCGGTGTACTGGCCTGGTGCAGGCAGAACTTGTTCCCCAACTGGTGGAATGGGCTGCTGACCCTGGTGCTGGCTTACCTGCTGTTGCCCCTCATCTGGTCCGCGCTGGACTGGGCGCTGTTCTCGGCCACCTGGCAGGGGAGCGGCCGCGCCGACTGTGTTGCGGGCGGGGCTTGCTGGATCTTTATCGAGAGCCGGCTGGGGCAATACCTCTACGGTTTCTACCCGGCGGATCAGTATTGGCGCATCAATCTGACCTTCGTCGGGCTGGCGGCGCTGCTGGCGTTGCTCATCTGGCCACGCACACCGCGCAAGGGCTGGCTGGCGTTATTTACCCTGCTGGTATTTCCGGTCATCGCCTTCTTGCTGATCCACGGCGGCGCCGGGCTGGAGGTGATAGATACCAACCGTTGGGGCGGGCTGATGCTGACCCTGGTGCTGGCGGTGGTGGGGATAGCGGTCGCGCTGCCATTCGGGATCTTGCTGGCGTTGGGGCGTCGCTCCCACATGCCGGTGATCTCCAGTCTCTCCACCGTCTATATCGAGTTCTGGCGCGCGGTACCGCTCATCACGGTGCTGTTCATGGCGTCCGTCATGCTGCCGCTGTTCATGACCAGCGAGGTGGAGCTCGACAAGCTGCTGCGGGCGCTGATCGGCATCATCTTGTTCCAGGCGGCCTATGTGGCGGAAGTGGTGCGCGGCGGCTTGCAGGCGATCCCCAGGGGGCAGTACGAGGCGGGGGAGGCGCTGGGGCTCTCCTACTGGAAGCTGATGGGGCTCATCATCATGCCCCAGGCCCTCAAGATCACCATCCCCTCCCTGGTGAACACCTTTATCTCTCTGTTCAAGGACACCAGCCTGGTGCTGATCATCGGCCTGTTCGACTTGCTCGCCATCTCCAAGGTGGCGCTGGCGGATCCGGCCTGGCTGGGTTTTTCCACCGAGGCCTATGTGTTTATCGCCATGATCTTCTGGATGTTCTGTTTTGGCATGTCCCGCTACTCCATCTATCTGGAGCACAAACTCAGCACGGGTCACAAGCATTAGGAGTAGTTCGAGATGAGAAGAGACCCTGTGATGGCACTCAGGTCAGTTAACAAGCGATATGGCGGTTTTTTTGAGTTGCACAACATCAATGTGCGGGTGAGCAAGAGAGCAGGAGTTGTTTCGAGATGAAAACAGACGCTGTAGTAGAACTTAAATCTGTCAATAAGTGGTACGGCGAGTTTCATGTGCTGCGTAACATCAACCTGCAGGTGGGCAAGGGCGAGAAGATCGTCATCTGCGGGCCATCCGGCTCGGGCAAGTCCACCATGATCCGCTGCATCAACCGGCTGGAGGAGCACCAGAGTGGCGACATACTGGTTAAGGGCACGGCGCTCACCTCGGATCTCAAGAACATTGAGATGGTGCGCCGCGAGGTGGGCATGGTGTTCCAGCACTTCAACCTCTTCCCCCATCTGACGGTGCTGGAAAACTGCTGCCTGGCCCCCATCTGGGTCAAGCAGTTGCCGCGCAAGGAGGCCGAGGAGATCGCCATGACCTTCCTGCGCCGGGTCAGGATCCCGGAGCAGGCCCTCAAGTACCCGGGCCAGCTCTCCGGCGGCCAGCAACAGCGGGTGGCCATTGCCCGCAGCCTCTGCATGAACCCGCAGGTGATGCTGTTCGACGAGCCGACCTCGGCGCTGGATCCCGAGATGGTGCGGGAGGTGCTGGATGTCATGGTGGAGCTGGCCCATGAGGGGATGACCATGCTCTGCGTCACTCACGAGATGGGCTTTGCCAAGCAGGTGGCGGATCGGGTTATATTTATGGACCGTGGTCAGATCATCGAAGAGAACGTGCCGGATCAGTTCTTCGACCATCCCCAGTCGGAGCGCACCAAGCTGTTCCTCTCCCAGATCCTGCAGCATTGAGCGCAGGCCTCGTGGGATGAAAATAGCCCGCTCGCTCGATGAGCGGCGGGCAAAGACATGCATGGAAGCAGACTACAGACGGAGTATGTCAGCCCGGCAACAGGGTCGTGGTGCGCAGATCGCGCACCGCCAGATTGATCTGCCGGGCCAGGCGTAGCGCCTGATGGCAGCTCAGTGTCCTCAAGTCGATGGCCCCACCCTGAAATTCGAATCGCCCCAGCGCTTCTACCATGAAGCTCCCCTGATGAAAGCTCTTGATATGGCGGGCAATCTGGCGAGGAGACAACTGCTTGAACACCTTCATGGCAAAACACCCTGTTGCTTGGACAGGGCACACTATGCCGCCCTTGCGTGACACCAGTGTGACATTTTATGGAGGGTTGTATGAATCCATTTTTTCCTTGCAGCCTGCCTCGGCGTGGGCTTCCACCTAGGATTGAAAACCTTCTCCCCGTGTGTTGAAAAAGTAGTGCCGCGCCGGGCCCTGGCCTCGATATACTGCTGCTCATCGAGGGTTTCAACGGGGTAGCGTGCGTGGAGTGGGTAGACGTAGTGGATGAGCAGGACCGAGTGATCGGGGTCGCCGAGCGGGCCAGGGTTCGGCGGGAGAATCTGCGTCATCGTGCCAGCTATATCCTGGTGCTCGATGACGCCGGGCGCGTGCTGGTGCAGCGCCGCACCCTCGGCAAGGACTTCTGTCCCGGTATGCTGGACGCCTGCGCCGGTGGCGTGGTGACCCAGGGTGAGGCGATGGAGCCCTCAGCCCGGCGCGAGCTGGCGGAGGAGTTGGGGATCCACGGTGTGCCCCTGCAAAGCTTTGGCACCTTCTACGCCGAAGGAGAGCTGGACGGAAAGGGCTACCGGGTCTGGGGAGGCCTGTTCAGTTGCCGCTATCAGGGTCCCTTGCAACTGCAGGCGGAAGAGGTGAGCGCCGTGCACTGGATGAGCCTCGCCGAGATAGGGTTGCGGGCCCATGAGTTCACCCCGGATTCCCTGCTCGCCATCGCGACCTGGCTGGCTCGGCGATCCGATCGAGCATAATGATTCAGGTCTGTCTCCCGGCTCGCCATCCAAATCGGTCAGGGGCGCAGGTACTCTTGAGCCGGTGTCACCCCTTTCTGACTTGGCGTAGACTGGGCTTCTTTCATCCACTTAAGGACGAGACATCATGATCACAGTCGGCCAATCCCTGCCCGCGGGCGAATTTACCTTTATCACCGGCGAGGGCAAGCAAGTCCAGGACACCCAGGCCCTGTTTGCGGGCAAGAAGGTGGTGCTGTTTGCGGTACCCGGCGCCTTTACCCCCACCTGCTCCAACGCTCACTTGCCCGGTTATGTGGTGCTGGCGGACGAGTTCAAGGCCAAGGGCGTCGATGCCATTTATTGCCTGTCGGTGAACGACGCCTTCGTGATGAAGGCGTGGCGCGAGGCGCAAAATGCCGAGGCCATCACCATGCTGGCGGACGGGGACGGCAGTTGGACCCAGGCGCTCGGCCTGGCCAAGGAGACCGGGTCTTTTGGCGGCCTGCGCGCCCAGCGCTTCGCCCTGATCGCCCGGGACGGCGTGGTGCAGCGGCTGTTTGTGGAGGCGCCCGGCAAGTTCGAGGTGTCCGATGCCCAGAGCCTGCTGGCCGCGCTATAAAATGTTAATCATTGTTTGATTTCATCTTGAAATAGCAAGGCGGCCCGCTACACTGAGCCCGCTTTTGGGTGGAGCCAGGTTTGCAGCCTGGCTCTCGTGTTTGAGTGGATGGGATAGACGATTATGACCCTGGCTTTTGTTGCCCTGATTGCCGGACTGGCGCTGCTGGTCTGGAGTGCGGATAAATTTGTGGATGGCGCCGCCGCGACCGCCCGTTACGCCGGCATGCCGCCCTTGCTCATCGGCATGGTGATTATCGGCTTTGGTACCTCGGCCCCGGAGATGGTGGTCTCCGCGCTGGCAGCCGCCCAGGGCAACCCCGGGCTGGCGCTGGGCAACGCCTATGGCTCCAACATCACCAACATCGCCCTGATCCTGGGGCTGACCGCCCTCATCAGCCCCATCGCCGTCTCCTCCCAGGTGGTGCGCAAGGAGATCCCCATACTGCTCGGCATCACCCTGCTCTCCGGTGCCCTGCTGATTGACGGTCATCTGGGGGGCACGGACGCCCTGATCCTGGGGGCCGTGTTCCTGGGGCTGATGGGCTGGTCCATCTGGGCGGGCATGCGCGGCAAGGGGGATGCGCTCGACGCTGACACCGAGGACGACATCAGCAGCGAAGGCATGTCACGCAAGCGGGCGCTGATCTGGCTGGTGGTCGGTCTGGTGCTGCTGGTCCTGGCCTCCCGCCTGCTGGTGTGGGGCGCCGTCACCATAGCCCAGGCGCTCGGCATCAGTGATCTGGTGATTGGCCTGACGATCGTGGCGGTGGGCACCTCATTGCCGGAGCTCGCCTCCTCCCTCATCGCCATTCGCAAGAAGGAGCACGATCTGGCCCTCGGCAACGTGCTCGGCTCCAACCTGTTCAACACCCTGGCGGTGGTCGGCATCGCCGCCGGCATAGCGCCGCTGGAGGTGGACTCCATGGTGCTCTCCCGTGACTGGTCGGTGATGATGGGGCTGACCCTGTTGCTGCTGATCATGTGTCTTGGCCGCAAGGGGCAGGGGCGGATCAACCGCTGGGAAGGGGGCCTGCTGCTCGCCATCTTCGTGGCTTACACCTCCTGGCTGCTGGGTAGTCAATTTATCTAAAAGTGTATTTATCGGTGGTCGTTTATGCTGTGGAGTGGGCAGATTTTGCCACTATTGAGAGAGGGTCGCCGACCTTATCGATCAGCGGATTGACATGAAGAAGGGGGAAGCATCGGCTTCCCCCTTCTTATTGGCGCGCTCGATGGTGGCTCAGGCCACGGCCACCAGTTTCTGCTTCTGGGCGCTGTCCAGTATGAGGATGCTCGCCTTGGGGAAGAAGTTGAAGGTGGAGGCCGAGGCCCAGGTGTAGGCCCCCATCACCCGACCGATGACCAGCTCGCCGATCGCCAGATCCGGCAGCATGATGCCGTCGCGGATCACGTCCACGCTGTCGCAGGTGGGGCCGGAGAGCACCGCATTGTGCAGCTCGCCGTGGGCATAGGGAGTGCTCACCGGGTAGGTGACATGGTCATAGAGCTGACCGTTGTAGCTGCCGTAGAGGCCGTCATCCAGGTAGTACCAGATCTTGTCACCGCGGTGGGCCTTGCCCATCACGCTGGACACCGAGGTCATGGCCGGCGCGCTGATGAAGCGGCCCGGCTCGGCGATCTTCTGCACTGTGGCGGGCAGCTTGGCCAGCGCCGCGCGGATCGGGGCGCAGAAGCCGTCGATGTCGAACTCGCCACCCTCATAGTCCACCGGGAAACCGCCACCGATATCCAGCACCCAGGGCTTGAGCCCGAGATCCCAGGCCTGCTCCATGATCTCGCGGCAGGCGTCGATGGCCTGCACGTGGCGACGGGAGTGGGGCACCTGGGAGCCGACGTGGAACGACAGCCCCATCACCTTGATCCCCTTGGCCTGAGCCAGTTGCAGCAGCGGCAGCGCCTGCTCCGGGGTGCAGCCAAACTTCTTGGAGAGATCGACCTTGGTCTCCGGGTTCGGGAAGCTGACTCGCAGCAGCAGCTTCACCTCGTCCTTGTAGGGAATGAACTTCTCCAGCTCCAGCGGGTTGTCATAGACAAAGACGGTGCAACCGAATTCCAGCGCATAGCGGATGTCGCTGTCGCGCTTGATGGGGTGAGTGTGAATGCAACGGCCCGGGCGAACCCCTTGGCTGCGCACCAGATCCACTTCGCCATTGGTGGCCAGATCGAAACAGGCCCCCTCTTCCTTCAATACAGAGACCACCGCCTCGTGAGGCAGGGGCTTGAGTGCATAGTGCAAGCGCACATCGGGCAGGGCGGCTGCCAGGGCCCGATACTGTTTGCGGACGGCTGCCTTGTCGAGCAGCAGCAGGGGAGAGCCAAATTGTTCAACCAACTGACGGTAATCTTGTGCGACCAGAGTCTCGTTCATTCTCTTTTGAAGATCCTTAGGGGGCGTGATAGGCCCAAGCCATATGCGATTGAACCGGCGACGGCCGGCTCAGGCGAGTGGTCCGGAGGGACCCACCAGGCACAGTGCATAACTTCGGTGCAAAGTGCTTAGTTATGCGCGGAATTATCTTCTTATTGCGTTTCTGTGCAAGCATTTTGATTGGATATGTTGGCAAGTTTTTCTGGTCGAGACGAAAGGTGCTGTCGATATAAAAGCCACCATCGGGGCCCCGATTGGAGTGCGCCGGGAAAGGTGCTCTAACTCATTGACGCATAACGAACATTTAACATTATGTCAGGAAAGGAGCTGCCTGGAAAAAAGTGCGCGCACCTAGGGGGTGAGTGCGAGACAGCTCACAGTTTTTTGATTAATATGCCCGCTTCCTAATCCAAACTAGTTCGGATGAAGGTAGCAGGAGAGCGATGGGGGACCATCCACCGAAGAAGTGAATCTTTCAGGTACCGGGCAACCGGTGTGGACTGCTACTGGACGATACTCTGGAGAGACCCGTTAGATCGGGCGCCGAAGGAGCAAGGCACTATGACTGCATCGCAGGCAGGTGTCGGAAACTCTCAGGCAAAAGGACAGAGGGGATGGGATGGTTGTACCTGAGCTTGAAACTGTTCACGATCTGTAACGAGAGGTCGTCAGCAAGGTAAAGAGCAGCGCAGGAACCGGAGCGTATAGACATACGTGAGGATTCCGAGCAGCGCATGAGCCTTGATCACGGCCTCGCAGTAAGAGTGTGAACACGTTCTTGGCCCGCATCCGATCACCTCTGGCGATCGCGACACCTATGGGAAGATCATCCTTCTCCTCCTTAATTGTTGTTTTTTAAGGAGGATGCATGTCATCAATTCAATCGGCGTTAACCGCCATCGATAGCTTTATCTGGGGTCCGCCCCTGCTGATCCTGCTGGTCGGGACCGGTGTCTATCTCACCCTGCGTCTGGGTTTGCTTCAGGTCGTGCGCTTGCCGCTCGCCCTGCGACTGGTATTTGGTCGCGATCAGGGCCAGGGCAAGCAGGGGGATGTCTCCAGCTTCGCCGCGCTCTGCACCGCGCTCTCCGCCACCATAGGCACCGGCAACATCGTCGGGGTTGCCACCGCCATCAAGCTCGGCGGCCCGGGTGCCCTGTTCTGGATGTGGATGGCGGCCCTGTTCGGCATGGCGACCAAGTACGCCGAGTGCCTGCTGGCGGTCAAATATCGCGAGCAGGATGCCAACGGCCAGATGGCGGGCGGCCCCATGTACTATCTGGAGAAGGGGCTCGGCTCCAAGCCGCTGGCCAAGCTGTTCGCCCTGTTCGGCATAGGGGTGGCCTTCTTCGGTATTGGTACCTTCCCCCAGGTCAACGCCATCTCCGACGCCATGAGCCTCTCCTTCTCGGTGCCCCGCGAGGCGACCGCCGTGGTGCTGACGCTGATCGTGGCGCTGGTGACCCTGGGGGGCATTCAGTCCATCTCCAGCGTGTCGAGCAAGGTGGTGCCCTTCATGGCCATCTTCTACATCCTCGCCTGTGGCGGTGTGCTGGTGAACAACGCCGGCGCCTTGCCGGAGGCGGTGATGTTGGTCATCAATAGCGCCTTTACCGGCCATGCCGCCACCGGCGGCTTCGTCGGGGCCGGTATCATGCTGGCGATCCAGTCCGGGGTGGCGCGCGGTGTCTTCTCCAACGAGTCGGGGCTGGGCTCGGCCCCCATAGCCGCGGCGGCGGCCAAGACGGATTCCTGCGTGGAGCAGGGGCTGGTCTCCATGACGGGCACCTTCATCGACACCATTATCATCTGCACCATGACGGGCCTGACCCTGGTGGTGACAGGGGTGTGGAGCGGGGACCTGAGCGGTGCCGCCATGACCAGCGCCGCCTTCGCCCAGGGACTGGATGCGCAGATAGGCCAGTATCTGGTGAGCATAGGGCTGCTGTTCTTCGCCTTCACCACCATTCTCGGCTGGAACTACTACGGCGAGCGCTGCACCGAGTACCTGTTCGGGGTCAAGGCCATCAAGCCCTACCGCCTCATCTATCTGGTGCTGGTGGCGAGTGGCGCCTTCCTCCATCTGGACATGATTTGGCTGCTGGCCGACATCGTCAACGGCCTGATGGCGGTGCCGAACCTCATTGGCCTCATCGGCCTGCGCCACGTGGTGATCGCCGAGACCCGCGCCTACTTCAGCCGGGATCTGGATGCGGAGTCCGAGCCCCAGACGGCATGAGTCTCTGTTGGGATCCCATGCTGTGACAGCCGAGACCCTGGTCTATTGCTTCAGCCGGGACCAGGATACAGAGTCAGAACCCGAGCCGCAGACGGCCTGAGCCTGTCTTTGCTCCGTGCAGGAAATGACAAAGCCACGACCCCGGTCGTGGCTTTTTCGTTGGCGTCCTAGTGGTTAGCTCTCCTGCCCGTTGGAGAAGGGCAGGGGCCTAGCCGCCGATCAGCAGCACCTGCAGCCGCCGCCGGACCTGCGCCACCAGCTCCTCGGGACTGCCCTGCCAACCGATCTGCTGTGCCAGCGTGGTGGAGGTGCCGGGCAGGAAGCGCAGCTCTCCGCCCGCCAGCTCATAGAAGCGGCTCGCCATCCTGGTGCCCTCATCTACATCGCCCGCCACCAGCAGCATGGCCTGGGCCAGTACGGCGCCCTGATGATCCTGGCCCGGCGCCAGCCAGCGCTGGGCGGTACCGGTTACCTTGCGACCCCCGATCACCAGATTGTACTGGCCGTCGCAAAACGAACCGGGCACGAAGTCGTAGCCGCCCTGCAGGCCATAATCCGCCAGCAGGGTCAGCAGCGGCTCCCCCAGCAATTGGTAGTAGTGGCCAAGATCCGTGGTGGTGCGCGGCAGGATAAGCGACAGATTGAGGATGCCGGCGCCGTGGGGCACGGCGGTGCCGCCGCTGTCGCGCACATGGACGGGCCAGCCCTCGGCGGCGAGTTGCTCGCAGGCGGCCTGATAGCGGGGCAGCCGCATGTCCTTGCGGGTGACGATGAGGCACTGGGGCGCCTGCCAGAGGTGGGCGCGGGCCAGACCGTCACGGGTACAGTCCCGCAGCCACTGCTGCTCCTGGGCCAGTGTCTGATCGGGCGTGTCTGAGGGGGAGGAAAGCAGGCGATAGGGCATGAGGGCATCCTTGGGCAGAGGCTGCCAAGCACAGTACTCGCGGCAGGAGGCGAGGTAAAGCCCCGCACGGCGGGGCTTTGGTTGGGCAGGTTAGTCGTGGGCCTGGCTGCGCTTGGGCAGCAGCAGATTCATGATGATGGCGGTGAGGCCGCCGGTGGCGACGCCGTAGGAGAGCACGCTTCGGGCGAGCTCCGGCAGGTGTTGCAGCACCTCTGGCACCTGCGCCACCCCCAGTCCCATGGCGAGCGACACCGCCAGTATCATCAGGGCGCGGCGGTCGAGCTCCTCGCGGGAGATGATGCGCACCCCGGCGGCGGCTATGGTGCCGAACATGACGATAGTCGCGCCGCCGAGCACGGGCTCGGGTATTTGCTGCACCAGGCTCGCCACCGCCGGGAACAGGCCGAGCAGGGCCAGCATGGCGGCGATGAAGAGGCCGACGTGGCGGCTGGCCACCCCGGTCAGCTGGATGACGCCGTTGTTCTGGGCGAAGGTGGACATGGGGAAGGTGGAGAAGACCGCCGCCAGCATGGAGTTGACGCCGTCGGCCAGCACGCCCCCCTTGATCCGCGCCATGTAGACGGGCCCGTCCAGCGGCTCGCCGGAGATGTCCGAGGTGGCGGTCATGTCGCCGATGGCTTCCAGCGCCGTCACCACGAAGATGATGGCCAGCGGCACGAACAGCTGCCAGTCGAAGCCGAGGCCGTAGTGCAGCGGGATGGGCACCATCACCAGCGGGCCCTCGAAGGTCGGTGCGCTCACCTTGCCCAGCAGCAGGGCGGCGCCATAGCCCACCAGCATGGCGAGCATGATGGCGGAGAGGCGCAGCCAAGGGTTGCGGCTGCGCTGCAGCAACACGATGAGGCCGAGCACCAGCAGGGAGAGGAAGAGGTTGCTGTGGCTCGCGAAGCTGCCGTCGGCCAGCGCCCCGTAGCCGCCTCCCATGCTGATGAGACCGACCTTGATCAGAGTCAGGCCGATCAGCAGCACCACTATGCCGGTCACCAGCGGGGTGATGATCCGTTTGACCAGGTGCAGGAAGCGGCTCATCACGACGATGGTGAGGGCCGCCGCCAGCATGGTGCCGAACAGGGTACCCAGCAGATCCTCGGTGGGCATGGCCGCCTGCTTGAGGGCGAGGCCTGAGGCGATGATGGGACCGAGGAAGTTGAAGCTGGTGCCCTGCACCGACAGCAGGCCGGAACCGAGCGGGCCGAAGCGGCGGGTCTGGATGAAGGAGGCGATGCCGGACATGACCAGGGACATGGAGACGATATAGCGGGTGTCGGCGGCGGGGAGGCCGAGGGCATTGGCGATGATGAGGGGCGGGGTGATGATGGCGACAAACATGGCGAGCATATGCTGCAGGGCGGCGAACAGAGTCTGGGGCAGGGGCGGGACCTCTTCTATGCCGTAGACCAGTTCGCTGTGGGGTCGCCTCGGGGGATGTGCCTCTGCGACGGGGGGGCGCGCGACGGCTGCCTGTTCCATAGATACCTCAAGTTTTGTAGGGGAGGGGGAGAAAATTGGGCGCTATTGTAGTGGCTGAAATGAGGCTGACCAGCGCTAATTGAGCAGGATCATGTTTATTTCTCGATGGGTTGAAACGTTTGCGTGTGGCGATTATGATCCGCCGGTTTGTGTGAGGCCCTTCTCGTTTTTAATGGGGCGAGTGCTGATGCATCTCTGTAGTGGCGGTGTAGAATGAGCCCTCAATTGTTATGTGGAGACTCTGGATGCTGAAGCTGTCGGAGTTTTGGAGTGCCAGGGCTCACTCCGAAGATTTTACCCTGACCCGCATGGGTTTCATGACGGTGCGGCTGCGGCTGCTGACCTGTCTGCTGATGATAGGCCTCCCCGCCTGGGCGCTGGTCGATTGGCTGACCCTGCCCGGCGCCCAATTTGACGTCCTGCTCAAGGCGCGCATTTTCTGTTTGCTGGCTCTCTCCCCGCTTATCCCCTTCTCCTATCTCATCCACTTCAAGCGCGAACGGATGAAGCTGGCGCTCGGCTATCTGATGGCGGTGATGGTGCTGTTCTCCCTCGTCTGCCTGGGCAGTTTCGGGGCGGAGCAGGAGCCGCAGGCGGGTTATCTGGCCTTCCCCTATCTGCTCATCAGCCTGTTTGCCATCTTCCCCATCCCGCTCTCACTTAGTCTGCAACTGGCAGGCGGCATTTTGGTCACCATGCTGGCGGGCAACTGGTGGGTGCAGGATCAGTCACTGTGGAGCCTGCAGACCCTCAACCAGATCTGGCTGCTGGCGTTGTTCACCGTGGCCAGCGCCTGGGTGCAGTGCGGTCAGCTCAACATGCTGTTGCAGCTCTATCGGGAGTCCACCACCGACGAGCTGACAGGCATGATGAACCGCCGCCTGCTGATGAAGCGGCTGGAAAAAGCCAGGGTCACCATGATCCGCAAGCAGGCACCCTTTGCGGTCTTGTTGCTGGATCTGGACCGCTTCAAGCGGATCAACGATAACTTCGGCCATCTGGCGGGGGATGCGGTGCTCAAGGAGGTGGCGGCGACCCTGGCGGAGCAGCTGGAGCCCGGCATGGTGCTCGGGCGCTACGGCGGAGAAGAGTTTGCCGTCCTGCTGCCCAACTGCGGCGAGTTGAACAAGGCGAAACGGGTCGCCGAGCGGCTGCGCATCGCGGTGGAGGCGCGGCTGGTGAAGAGTCCCACCTCTGATGAGCTGCTGGAGGTGACGGTGAGCATAGGCCTGACCCTGGCCCGGCGCGGCGAGAGCATAGAGGATCTGTTCAATCGGGCCGACGAGTGTCTCTACCTGGCCAAGATGGCGGGGCGCAACTGCGTGGCGGGGGACAACGAGCTCCCGCCCAAGCCGGCCAACACCGACGCTGCCTGAGGGGCGGCATCCTGATGGGCGGCTCGCCGCCTGCTCGCAGCCAGAAAGAGAGATGCCACCTCAGGGGTGGCATCTTGGCAAGCAGTGCTGGCGTTTACGCCAGACGATACTTGCCTGACAGCTGCTGGGCCAGCAGCTTGAACATGTTGAACACCGCCATGGTCTTGCCGGTCGGGGTACCGTCTTCGCCGAGGAAGTATTCCCCCTTGAACACCAGGATCTCCCCCTTCTGCTCCACGGCGTCGGCACGCATGCCGTGGATGAAGTCCTCGTGCTCCTTGATGATCTTGTTGGCCATCTCCAGCAGGGCAGTCTCGGTGATCAGCTCTTTTTCTGGTTGCATGCTCGTCTCCTTAAACGACTACTGACAGGGATGCCCCCGTCGCTGATTGAAGAGGGGCCAAGCATACTGCAAAGGGGGATTTTCTGTCATTGATATGACCCCGTTTTTTGCCCCATCCCATCAGCCCATCACCAGATTTTTGAGCCAGCGGCGCTGGCGAATGCGGCGCTGCACCAGCAGCACCTTGCACAGCTCCTCCAGCAACACCACCGCCACCACCCAGGAGAGGGGCCAGCCCAGCAGGCTGACCGCCGCCCAGGCGAGCGGCAGGCCTATGCACCACATAGCGACTATGTCGATGAAGATGCTGTAGTTCACGTCCCCCCCTGAGCGCAGTACCCCGACTATGCCCACCATGTTGAACACCTTGAGCAACATGCCGAGGCACATGATGGCAAGCACCTGACCCGCCTCCCCCATCAGCTCGGGGGGCAGGTTGCCCACCCACTGCAGCAGATTGGCCTGCAGCAACCAGACCACCAGCCCCACCAGCATGGCGCCGACCGGGGCGAGCAGCAGGAACAGCTGGGAGTGTTGCCAGGCGGCATCATATTCCTCGGCCCCGAGCCGGTGACCGAGCAGGGTGGAGCAGGCCACCGCCAGCCCGAAGAACAGGGAGATGAGGATGCTCTCCAGGGTGCCGAGCGTGGTCATGATGGCCAGGGAATCGGTGCCGAGATGGGCGTAGAGGAAGCCGTAGAGCAGCATGCCGAAGGCCCAGAGCCCGTCGTGCAACAGCAGCGGCAGGGCGATCAGGGTGAAGCGCACCACCTCCTTGCGTTTGAAGGCCGCCAGCCAGTCCAGCCTGCGCGGCACCAGCCGGGGCTCCTGGCGCAGCACATAGAGCAACAAGAGCGCGGTCTGCAGCAGGCGGGCCAGAGTAGTGCCCCAGGCCGAGCCCGCGACCCCCATGGCCTCGAAGCCCAGGTTGCCGAAGATGAGGGCATAGTTGAGGATGACGTTGGCGATGATGGCAATGATGCCGATCCGGGTCGGCGCCACGGCGTTGCCCACGGAGCGCAGGGCCGCCTCCAGCGGCACCACCACGGCGGTGCAGAGGATGGTAGCGCCGGTGATCATCAAAAACTCGTCGGCAAGCGGGCGCAACACAGGATCCTGGCTGGCAAAGCCCAGCACGCTGCCCGGCGAGAACACATAGATGAGCGCAAAGGGCAGGCTCACCAGCAGGGCGCCCACCAGCGCCAGCGCCAGGGAGCGGCGCACCCCGGCCAGATCCCCCCGGCCGTAAAATTGCGCCGCCAACACCGAGACCCCGCCCGAGAGCCCCGCTATCACCAGCAGGTTGAAGAAGAAGACCCGGTTACCCAAGCCGACCGCCGCCACCTCAGTGGTACCAAGCTGGCTCACCATCATGATGTCGATGAGACCGAGCAGGGAGAACATCATGGATTGCAGCGAGACCGGCAGGGCCAGCCGCCACAACCGGGTCATGAACTCGCGGTCGGTGGTTTGTTTTAAAATCGCTTGCCAATAATTCATATCTGTTAACCGGGTTGGTAAAAGATGACACATTTCGAGGGTATGATAGGCGTGAGCCCGGGCTGACCCACTGTGAGCGACTCTCGGCTTTATTGTGCAAAACTATCCTGTTGAGGAGCCATGAGCTTTACCAGCGAATGTTTGGAAATCGCCCCCGGCTGCGATGAGCGGATGCTGGGGCGCGAGGGGCTGCCCCTGCTCGGCGAGGCGGGCATCTTCCTGACCGGTCTCTCCCAGATCCGGGATCACTACCTGATCCGCCGCAACAGACCCGAGTTTCACATCCTGATGGTGAGCCACGACGAGGGCGGCGTCCTGCTCACCGACGAAGGGGAGCAGCTCATACCGGCGGGGGCCCTGGTGTTCCTGCCCGCCGCCGTGCCGGGCGGGTTGCGCCTCGCCGGGGAGCATTGGCAGACCAGCTGGATCCTGCTGGACGACGTGCCGCGCTGGCGCCATCTGCACCGGCTTGGCCACCGCATCTGGCAGGGGGAGGAGGGGGAGCAGCTCTATCATCTGCTCAGCCTGATGCAGGGGGAGGGCGTACGCTCCCCGCTGCAGCCCCAACTGCTCAGCCTGCTGCTGGCGCTGCTGGACAGAACCTTGCAGGGGGAGGCACGCGGCACCCCGGAGCTGCGGCTGCAGGCGCTGTTTCGACGGGTGGAGGCGCGCCTGGACGAGCCCTGGAGCGCGGCCCTGCTGGCCGACCAGATGGCCTGCTCGGTGCCGCATCTGCATCGCCTCTGCCGGCAGGCATTCGGCATGGGTCCCATGGCCTGGCTCACCGGGCTTCGGATGAACAAGGCGCGCCAACTCCTGCTCTACACCAACTGGCCCTTGAGCGAGCTCGCCAGCCGGGTCGGTTACAGCGATGGGGCGAACTTTGCGAACCGTTTTCGCCGCCTCACTGGTCAGACCCCCGGCACCTTTCGTCGCCTGGGTCGCAAACCTTTTGCAACGGATGTGCAAACTCTTTGAAATTAATGGCCCAAGCCCATAGGATCGGCGGGCCACACAGTCAAGGTACAGATCCATGTTTGAAGAAGATAATAATCAGAAACGTCCTCTCTACATTCCCTACGCCGGCCCGGCCCTGCTGGAGACGCCCCTGCTCAACAAGGGCAGCGCCTTCACCAGCGAGGAGCGCAGCAGCTTCAATCTGGAAGGCCTGTTGCCCCAGAATATCGAGACCATCGAAGAGCAGGCCGTGCGGGCCTACCGCCAGTTCATGGCGTTTGGCAACGACATGGACAGACACATCTATCTGCGCAACATCCAGGATACCAACGAAACCCTGTTCTACCGTCTGCTGACCAACCACCTGACCGAGATGCTGCCGGTCATCTACACCCCGACCGTCGGCAAGGCGTGCGAGGAGTTCTCCAACATCTACCGCCGTGCCCGCGGCCTGTTCATCTCCTATCCGGACAAGGACAGGATCGATGACATGCTGCAAAACGCCACCAAGCAGAACGTCAAGGTCATCGTCGTGACCGACGGCGAGCGGATTTTGGGCCTGGGCGATCAGGGCATCGGCGGCATGGGTATCCCCATCGGCAAGCTGTCGCTCTACACCGCCTGTGGCGGCATCTCCCCCGCCTACTGCCTGCCGGTGGTGCTGGATGTGGGCACCAACAACCAGCAGTTGCTGAGCGATCCCTTCTACATGGGCTGGCGCAATCCGCGTATCTCGGGGGAGGAGTATGACGACTTCGTCGACGCCTTCATCCAGGCGGTCAAGCGCCGCTGGCCCGATATTCTGTTGCAGTTCGAGGACTTCGCCCAGGGCAACGCCACGCCGCTGCTCAACCGCTACAAGAACGAGCTGTGCTGCTTCAACGACGACATCCAGGGCACGGCCGCGGTCACCCTCGGCAGCCTCATCGCCGCCTGCAAGGCCTCCGGCGCCAAGCTCTCCGAGAAACGGGTCGCCTTCCTCGGCGCCGGTAGCGCCGGTTGTGGCATCGCCGAGCAGATAGTGGCGCAGATGAAGGCCGAAGGGCTGACGGACGCCGAGGCCCGTGGCCGGGTGTTCATGGTGGACAGGTTCGGCCTCATCACCGACAAGATCCCGAACCAGCTCCCGTTCCAGCGCAAGCTCTCCCAACCGGTGGAGCGCATTGCCGACTGGCCGGTAGGGGACAACATCTCCCTGCTGGAGGTGATGGAGCACGGTCGTCCCGATATCCTGATCGGCGTGTCGGGCCAACCGGGTCTGTTCACCGAAGAGGTGGTCAAGACCATGCACAAACACTGTGCTCGTCCCATCATCTTCCCGCTCTCCAACCCCACCTCCCGGGTGGAGGCCACCCCGGCGGATCTCATTCGCTGGACCGACGGCCAGGTGCTGGTCGCGACCGGCAGCCCCTTCGCGCCGGTGGAGCACAAGGGCAAGCGCTACGTCATCGCCCAGTGCAACAACTCCTTCATCTTCCCGGGGATCGGGCTCGGCGTCATCGCCTCCGGCGCTACCCGGGTGACCGATGCCATGCTGATGTCGGCCAGCCGGGCGCTGGCGGAGTGCTCGCCGCTAGTGAAGGGGGAGGATGGCTCCTTGCTGCCGGATCTGGCGGATATCCATCAGGTCTCCCGCTACATCGCCAAGATGGTGGCCAAGACCGCCATGCTGCAGGGCAAGGCAGTTCAGACGCCGGATGAGGTGATCGATCAGGCCATAGAGGCGAACTTCTGGCGGCCGGAATACCGGCGCTATCGTCGCACCTCCTTCTAAGAGGGCAGAGACAAAAAGCAAAAGGGATGCGCAGGCATCCCTTTTTTGTGCACGGCAGAAGTGGGTGAGGCCGGTGTGGCCCTTATTGTGCCGGTTGTTCGGCCGCCGGCTCCGTGGCCGCGGGTTCGGCGGCGGGGGCGTGGACACCCGTGACCCGTACCTCGACCCGGCGATCCGGAGCCAGGCAGTCGATGAGGGCGGCTTTCGCCTTAACGGCGTCACACTGGTTGCCGGTCACAGGGTTGCTCTCGCCATGCCCCTCGATGCTGACCTTGTCGGCGGGCAGCCCCTTGCCAATCAGGAAGTTCGCGACCGTGCTGGCACGGGCCTCGGACAGTGCCTGGTTGTTGGTATCCGAGCCGATGCGGTCGGTGTAACCCATCACCACGGCGTTGCCATCCTTGGGTTTGACGTCGGCGATCTGTTGATACAGATCCTCCAGCGCGGCCATACCCTCCGGCTTGAGCTCCGCCTTGCCGAAGGCAAACAGCACGTCCGAACTCAGGTTGAAGGTCTGATCCACGGGTGCCGGAGCCGGGGGCGGCACCACTATGGGGGCGGCGACCACGGCCGCGGCGACGGTGCGGTTGGGGTGCAGCACCAGCTCTAAGGTGGCGGTGCTGATGTCGCTGACCCAGCGCTGGGTGCCGCTGCCCACCTTGTCGTTGTCCGAGTCATCGCCCACCCGCACCATATAGCGATAGCGGGCCTGGATGTCGATCCAGTCGGTCAGCCTGGCGGTCATGCCAAGCCCGGCCAGCGGCGCCAGGTTGTCCTCGCTGCCGTTGATTGACTTGACGTGGTAGAGATAGCCGCCACCCTCGGCGAACACCGAGAAGATGTCGTTCAAGGGCAGTCGGCCCAGGATCGACAGGGTTGCCCCCTGGTTGCTGAATTTGTCCCCATTGATATCCCATTCGCCGCCGGACAGATAGCCCAGTTCGGCGCCCAGGTTTTCGGTGAAGTTATAGCCAGCGAAGGCGTTGTAGGCGGTGTCATCGTTGCTGGCGTCCTTGCTGAAGTCATCGAGGTCGTGGGCCCATGCCCAGCCCGCCCCTGCCCCGACATACCAGTCGTGAACGGGCGCCGCCTGGGTGGCGGTCGTCGCCAATGCCAATGCAATCCACACGGGTTTCAGTCTTATGTTCATCGCGTTTCCTCGTCGATGTTGGGTGTTATAGGGCTCCCAGCCCTTTGCTATGTATAGCCACCATTATGTATAGGCGATATAAGAGGTTTAACCACTTAAGTGACGAGGGCATATAGGGAATTTGTGAGGAAGCAGGCAAAGATGACATCCTGGCCTGTGCGGATGGCGGGGAAAAAGGGCGATAAAAAAAGGGGCCGAGTGGCCCCTTTGTTGGATGCGAGTTGATCAGCTTATTGCTGGACTTCCTGTACACCGGTGACGCGTACTTCGACGCGACGATCCGGGGCCAGGCAGGAGATCAGCTGAGCCTTGCCCTTGACGCCATCACACTGGGTGCCGGTGACAGGATTGGCTTCGCCACGACCCTCGATGGCGACCTTGCCAGCCGGCAGGCCTTTGCCGACCAGGAAGTCGGCCACGGTGCGGGCACGCGCTTCGGATAGCTTCAGGTTGTAGGCGTCGGAACCGATGCGGTCGGTGTAACCCACCACCACGGCGCTGCCATCTTTCGGCTGAACGTCAACAATCTGCTGATACAGGGTGTTGAGGGCGGCGGTCCCTTCCGGCTTCAGGGTAGATTTGCCGAAGGCAAACAGCACGTCCGAGCTCAGGGAGAAGTTCTTGTCGACCACGACGGGAGCCGGTTCGGCGACCACGGGGGCGACGACCGGTGCGACATAGGAGGTGCGGTTCGGGTGCATCACCAGTTCCAGGGTCGCGACGCTCATGTCGGTTTGCCAAGTCTTCTGATCATCACCCAGATCCCACATATAGCGGTAACGGGCCTGTACATCGATGAGGTCGGAGAGCTTGGCGGTCAGACCCAGGCCGGCCAGCGGCGAGGTGCCGTTGTCGCTGTCGCCGTTGCCGTTGACGTGGTTGAAATAGGCGCCACCTTCGGCAAACACGGAGAAGATGTCACCCAGCGGCAGACGGGCGATACCGGACAGGGTCGCACCCTGGGTCTTGAAGTCGACCCCGTCGACGCCGCCTTTGCCGGCGTAGAGGTAACCCAGCTCGGCGGCGAAGTTTTCGGTGAAGTTGTAACCACCGAACAGGGACAGCGCGGTGGCATCCTTGTCGGCATCCAGACCGAAGGAGTCCAGATCATGGCCATATGCCCAACCGGCACCCATACCTGTGTACCAGTCGTCGGCCGCCTGGGCGGTGGAAGTTCCCATGGCTGCAATAGCCAGAGCAATCAGGGTTGGTGCCATTTTCATTTTCATCATTTTATCCTCGTTGAGTTGCCGTGCTAGGGCGTACTGCACTCTCTTGTTATACCGATCGCAGATGACATTTCATGTTGCGAGTCCGTGAGTGAGTCACGGGCGGCTTGAATAAAAAATGGATGGTAACCTGGATTCTCATGAAGCCGTTGCTTCATGGACAACTAACCGGGCAATTAAGCACTTTTAATAGTTCATCCAATGTCTTACAAGCGTGGCTACTGTATTCTTTTGACTCAGCTTGATCAAGTTTCTGCACAGATAAGCAGCGACGGGCCTGGGGCCTGAGGGGGAGAGTGTCGGGGGCGGGAAGATGAAAAGGAGGCGGTGAGACAGAAGATGACGCCAGTGGGGCCAGCAGATCGCAAAGAGCAGACAACAAAAGGGGGATGCCGTGGCATCCCCCTTTTCGCATTATCTGAACCGAGTCAGATTACTGCTGAACTTCCTGTACGCCGGAGATGCGGACTTCTACACGACGGTCCGGGGCCAGGCAGGAGATCAGCTCGTTCTTGGCCTTGACGCCGTTGCACTTGGTGCCGGTGACAGGGTTGGCTTCGCCACGACCTTCGATGGCAACCTTGCTGGCAGCCATACCCTTGCTGACCAGGAAGTTGGCAACGGTACGGGCACGGGCTTCGGACAGCTTCTGGTTGTAAGCGTCAGAACCGATGCGGTCGGTGT
>NZ_JRGL01000049.1 GCF_000764655.1 Aeromonas aquatica | reverse complement strand
GAGTGGACCGATGCAGAGTTGTTTGATATTCGGCTGAGCGAGTGTGTCTCCTCGGTCAGTCAGCAAGTGAGTGCCAGTTTCAGCGGCGTTGAAGAGGGCGATGGTTCGCGCTTCATCGGCAGCCTGGCCAAGGATGAGGAGGATGCCTGGGATTGGTCCGATGGCCGGGTGGTCATTCGGGTTGCCAACGCGCCGACCCTCGTGCATTCCGTGAATGGTCCCGTCTTTCGGTTCCATTCAAAATTCAAGTTTTTGGTGCCCATGTCCAGTGAGTCACCCATCAGTGTTCCTGTTTATTTTTTAGTCGCCTATCCCTGAGAGGTATTTATGATAGCGCACAAAAACATCTATTCACTCTTTATGGGGGCTGCCCTTTTCTTCATCACCACTGCCGCCCAGGCGGGTGGGGTTGTGCTGGGTGCCACTCGCGTGATTTATCCTCAGGGTAATAAACAGGTGTCGCTGGCGGTGACCAATACCGATGAAAAAGCCATCTTTTTGATCCAGTCCTGGATCACGGATAGCGCCGAGAAGAAAAGCAGTGACTTCGTGGTGACTCCTCCGCTGTTTAAATTGCTGCCGAAAAAAGAGAATACCCTCAGGATGATTTATGTGGGTACGAATCCTCTGCCAAGTGATCGCGAGAGTGTGTACTACCTCAATGCCAAGGCCATTCCGGCCGTTTCTGAGGAGGCCCAAAAGAGCAATACCCTGCAGATTGCCACTCAAAGTGTCATCAAGCTATTTTTCCGTCCTCAGGGATTACCGACGGCGTCAGCAGACGCACCCGCCAGCCTGCGTTGCAACATCGAGCGTGGCATGCTGAAGGTCAGCAACCCGTCACCCTATTTTGTCACCATGGTCAATCTGCAGATAGGGAAGACAAAAATAGCGAACATGATGGTACCGCCACTGACAACAGAGAGTGTCGATGTCGGCAATCTGGCCGGTAACGTGGTTTTTCAATCTATCAATGATTACGGTTCTCAAACCAAGCCGTCCATTTGTCCAACATAATCATGGATGGAAGCAATGTTGAATCCGAAGTCATTGACCGTATTATTGGCGGGATGGGTCGTTATCTCTGATGCCCGGGCCGATGTCCAGTTTAATCCCGCATTTTTATCCGGAGATCCGTCCGCTGTAGCGGATCTGGCCGCGTTTGAAAATAATGGCCAGTTACCGGGAACCTATCGGGTCGATATCTATTTGAACGATCAATTCGTCGATACCAGAGATATGGCCTTCGTTGCCAGCACATCCGAGAAGGATGGCGATGGGTTGAGTCCTGTGCTGTCAGTCGATGAACTGATTGCCATGGGAATTGATGCGCAGACCTTGCCTGAATCGCAATCCGGTGAGACCGGGGGCAGCGCCGAGCCAACTGATATCAGAACCCTGATCCCGGGGGCCGATTTTGTCTTCTATTTTGAGCGTTTGCGACTGGACTTGAGCATTCCGCAGGCCGCCATGACCAAGCGTGCGCTAGGAGAGGTATCAGAAGATCTCTGGGATGAAGGCATCAACGCCCTGATGTTGAACTATATGTTCAGTGGCAGTAATAGCGTGGGTAAGGAGGATATCGGTGATGACTATTTCATTGCGTTGAACTCCGGCTTGAATATTGGTGCATGGCGTTTTAGAAATTATTCAACCTGGAACAAGGGTGACGAGGTTAACGAACTGCAGAGTGTGAGCAACCACCTCGCTCGGGCTATTATTCCATTGAAGAGCGAGCTCATCATAGGTGATAGCAGCACATCCTCAGACATATTTGACAGTGTCGGCTTTCGTGGTGCTCAACTGGCCTCAGATGAACAAATGTATCCCAGCAGCTTGCAGGGATATGCGCCAACGATACGGGGCATTGCCAAGGGTAATGCCAGCGTCACCATCAAGCAAAATGGTTTCGTGATTTATCAAGCTCATGTCCCACCGGGACCATTTCTGATTGAAGATCTGTTTGCGACCTCAGCAAACGGTGATCTGGATGTCGAAATAAAAGAAAATGATGGTAGCGTCAATCATTATACGGTGCCCTTCGCATCTATTCCAAATTTACTCCGTGATGGTCGGGTGAAATACGACGTTACCGTGGGTAAATATCGTTCCGGCAGTGATGCGCAAGAGGATCCAGAATTTGTCCAGGGCTCGCTTGCCATGGGGGTAACGGAAACGGTTACGCTCTTTGGGGGGACCCAGCTGTCATCAGATTATTCTTCCTTTGCTGTGGGTATGGGTAAAAATATGGGGGACTTCGGCGCGCTCTCTGTCAAGTTATCTCATGCCAACACAGTATTACCGGACGACACCGAGACACAAGGGCAATCTTTCAGTCTGCTCTATGCCAAGTCGCTGGTGGATTTTGGCACCGATCTGCAGTTATTGGGAGCCCACTATTCGACGCAGGGATATTACACCTTCGCCGACAGCACCTATAAGGACATGTCGGGTTCTATTGACGAAGATGGCAATGAAGGCTCGGATGATTCTGACCTGACGGATGAACCTATAACCAGCTATGACCTCCATTATGCCAAGCGTGGCAGACTGGAAGGCAGTATCAGCCAACAGGTCGGGGATGCTGAATCGATCTATTTGAGCGCTCGCGTGCAAAATTATTGGGAGACCGACGAAGCGGATAAATATCTGCAGCTTGGCTACTCCGGTGTCTGGAATGACGTTACTTATTCGATCGCCTACAGCTATAACCAGAGTGCCTTTGAACTGGATGAGAACAAAGTCATCTCACTGAATTTCTCCTTCCCCATTGGGAAATGGTTAGCGACGGCGGATGATTATTCTTCAGCCTATGCGGATTACGGCGTCAGTTATGATGCGGATGGCAAGACGACCCATAGAGTGGGGTTGAGCGGGACCGCATTGGAAGAAAAAAATCTGAATTACAGCGTTCAGCAGGGATATACCAATAAGGGCGTGGGAGCCAATGGTAACGCGCATATTCAATATCAGGGTACCAAGGGTAATATTGAGCTTGGGTATAACTATAGCGAGGATCAGCAGCAAATTACCTACGGAGGGTCGGGTGGGCTGGTGGTCCATGCGGACGGTGTGACATTCAGCCAACCGCTGGGTAATACCAATATTCTGGTTGCCGCCCCGGGAGCGGGGGGAGTTGATATTGAAAATACTATTGGCATGGCCACCGATGCGGATGGTTATGCAGTCATCCCCTATGCATCCAGTTACCGCTTGAACCGCGTTGCGTTGGATGTGAATTCATTGCAAGCGGATGTCGAGGTTGATGAAGCCGTTGCGATGGTGGTGCCGACCGATGGCGCCCTGGTGCGCGCAGAGCTTGAGACCAAGAAAGGGAGCCGCGGCCTGTTCACGCTGACGTTCAATGGCAAG
>NZ_JRGL01000048.1 GCF_000764655.1 Aeromonas aquatica | reverse complement strand
GGTATATGTACCGATGTACTAACAGTCGCCGCCACCCTTAAAGATATTTATCAGAGTGATTCCAATATTAACGTAAGCGGTAATTACCGTGTTGGTGATATTCGTCACAACTATGCTGATTTGACTAAGATTCAAAAGGATTTGGGATTTGCGCCACGCATCGATTTTGAACAGGGAATGAAGACGTTTACCAGTTGGGTTAACTTGCAGGATGTGCAAAGTGACCGTTATGAGCAATCCATAGATGAAATGAAAAAGAAAGGTCTGTATAAATAATACTATTCTCATGTTGTGCCTTTGATACATTAAGTATCAAGGCACTTCTCTTGGTATTGGTAGATAACATGAACGATTTGGCTGGCAAAAAAGTCCTTTTTATATGTCCGCGCTTTTTCGGATATGAGCATGAAATTAAGTGTAGCTTGGCAAAATTAGGTGCTCAAGTTGACTATTATGATGAAAGACCATTTAATTCATCTTTTGCAAAAATATTGAATAGACTTAATTTTAAAACTCTAATTAAGAAGAGTATTGAAGATTATTATTCTGATATTTTTAAAAATGCTGTAGTCGCGGATTATGACTACCTCTTGGTGGTGGCTCCAGAAACGATTACTGCTGATTTTATAAATAATCTAAAGTTAAACAACAAAAAAATAAAGACAGTTCTATATCTTTGGGATTCAATAAAAAATAAAAAAAACGCCTCCAATTTGATAGAGTATTTCGATAAAGTTGTTACCTTCGATAAAGCTGATTCATTAATGGACTCCAGGATCAGTTTTTTGCCTTTGTTTTATATAGATGCATATGCTAAAAGTTTAAATAAATATAAAGATTACCCTTATC
>NZ_JRGL01000047.1 GCF_000764655.1 Aeromonas aquatica | reverse complement strand
AGGGTGTAGCTGTAGTTCACCGTCCCGCCACTGGCGGTCCCGCTGTAGCTCAGCAGGGTCAAGATCCCCTCCCCGGTGTTGATGGTCTGGCTGCCGTTGAAGCCTTGCAGTTGCGCCAGGGTATAGGTCGTGCCCCCTATCACCACGTTCAGGATGCCGTCCGACGCCGATACCGTGAAGCTGCCCGCCACCGTCTCGGTGTTGGCCGCCGCATTCGACCCGCTCGGGTTGAGCCCCGACTCGTACACCAGGTGGTCCGGACCGGTCGCCGCCACCGTCACCACGCTGGAGGTATCGTTTGCCCCCTGGATGGTGATGGTCAGCTTGGCGATGCTCTCGTCACCGTCCGCGTCCTTCATGGTGTACCAGACGTCGTAGCTCTGGTTGAACGCCGCCGTCAGTGCCTGGGTTGCCGGACGGCTGTTGTCCAGCGCATAGGTCCAGCTCCCGTCGCCATTTTGTACGAAGGTACCGTAGGTACTCAGCGCCGTGACCGAGGGACTGTTGTTGTGCCCGGTCGCAGCCCAGCCCACGAACGCCGCCGGCGTATCTGCACCGGACACATCGTTGCTCAGCACGTTGCCGTTCAGGCTGCCCGCCACGTCTTCGGTGACGGTGCCACCGTTTTCATCCTTCGCCGTCGGGGTGTCATCCACGATGCGCACTATCAGCTGGTCGCTGGCACTGGTGCCGCCTACCCCGTTCACCGCAATGGTCACGCTGTCATCAAACTCCGTCAGCGTGGCGCCCGCCTTGCTGTCGTTGTCGATGGTCGCGCTCAGGGTGTAGCTGTAGTTCACCGTCCCGCCACTGGCGGTCCCGCTGTAGCTCAGCAGGGTCAAGATCCCCTCCCCGGTGTTGATGGTCTGGCTGCCGTTGAAGCCTTGCAGTTGCGCCAGGGTATAGGTCGTGCCCCCTATCACCACGTTCAGGATGCCGTCCGACGCCGATACCGTGAAGCTGCCCGCCACCGTCTCGGTGTTGGCC
>NZ_JRGL01000046.1 GCF_000764655.1 Aeromonas aquatica | reverse complement strand
TGGAGTAGTGTACCAGCCAGGCACCGAGTGTTTCAGCCTCTTTTGCAATCGCGGCCACACTGGTGGCATTGAGTAGCTCGGCAAACTCACGCTCACTCTCGGCCTTGTCAACGGCGGTGTGGGCCGCGGCATTGACAATCACATCCGGCTTGAGCAGGCGGACCGTCTCGGCCACCCCGGCAGGGTTACTGAAATCACCGCAATAGTCAGTGGAATCGAAATCCACTGCGGTAATGCGGCCCAGCGGGGCCAATGCGCGCTGCAGCTCCCAGCCAACCTGACCATTCTTACCAAACAGCAGAATATGCATCAGGCACGCTCCCCGTAATTCTGCGCAATCCAGGATTGATAGGCCCCGCTCTTGACGTTGCTGACCCACTGCGTGTTTTCCAGATACCACAGCACCGTCTTGCGAATGCCTGACTCGAAGGTCTCTTGCGGTTGCCAGCTCAGTTCGCGGCTCATTTTGCTGGCATCGATGGCATAACGGCGGTCGTGGCCGGGGCGATCGGTCACGTAGGTGATTTGATCGCGGTAGGAGCTTGCCTTGGGCACCAGCTCATCGAGCAGATCGCAGATGGTGTGCACCACCTCCAGGTTCTGCTTCTCATTGTGGCCACCGATGTTATAGGTCTCACCGACCATACCGGTGGTCACCACGGTGTAGAGCGCGCGGGCATGGTCTTCCACATAGAGCCAGTCACGGATCTGGTCACCCTTGCCATAAATGGGCAGGGGCTTGCCATCCAGGGCATTCAAGATCACCAGTGGGATCAGCTTCTCGGGGAAGTGATAGGGGCCGTAGTTGTTGGAGCAGTTGGTGACCACGGTCGGCAAACCGTAAGTCCGGCGCCAGGCTCGCACCAGGTGATCGCTCGATGCCTTGGAAGCAGAGTAAGGGCTGCTGGGCGCGTACGGCGTGGCCTCGGTAAAGAGGGGCAAAGCCTCACCCGCATTCACCTCATCCGGGTGGGGCAGGTCGCCATATACCTCGTCGGTGGAGATATGGTGGAAACGAAAAGCACTCTTGCGCGTGTCATCCAGACCGTTCCAATAGGCCCGGGCCGCTTCGAGCAGCACGTAAGTACCGACGATATTGGTTTCGATGAAATCAGCGGGCCCAGTGATGGAGCGATCGACGTGACTCTCGGCTGCCAGGTGCATCACGGCATCCGGTTGATGCGTTGCAAACACGCGGTCCAGCTCGACGCGATTGCAGATATCCACCTGCTCGAAGGCATAGCGCTCGCTGCTCGATACTTCTGCCAAGGACTCCAGGTTGCCCGCATAAGTCAGCTTGTCGAGATTGATGACGGAGTCTTGGGTATCACGGATGATATGGCGAACAACGGCAGAGCCGATAAAGCCCGCTCCACCGGTAACAAGGATTTTCATATCGTTTCTCTCTGTTTTTCTACTCTTAAGGTGTCAATAAAGATTTCAGTTGCTCGATTTCAATATCTTTCTGGGCCAGCTTATTTTCATAAGAATGAACTACTAAGTCCAATCTTTCTTGAATGTCTACCACTTGGTTTTTATATTTTTCTTGAATTTTGAAATCTTCGGGTGTGAAGTCGATGTCTTCATCACCATGAATGTTTGTATAGATATTTTTTAGCAATTTGTCAGAGCAAAGAGACATCCGCTGTGTGTTTTTTACACGAACGTCACCTTTTGCGAAAACAGCGATGAAGTCACTCCATCTATCTTCTTGTAGAGTAGAGAACTGTGCGCTGGTAAATGACTCCAATAGCGTTACACCGTAACCACATCGACGTCCCCATGTTTCTAGAGCCTTGCCTGAATCAGGGTAAAAACGCCAGCAATCGACAGGGTACCTATGTATGTATCCGTTACTTGGCACATTGATATAGATAAGACCACCCGGTTTCAAAATTCTCAGCATTTCGCTAAATGAGAGCCAAAATAGCTCTGAATGCTCAAGGCAAGAACTGGTCACGACGACATCGGTAGATGCATCTTCCACAGGGAGTCGGTAAGGATCGCTGATCAAGATATCGACACCCTTTCCCTGGGTGAAGTCAAGACCGGTATAGGTGATATTATCCTTACATATAAAAAAATCCCTGATACTGCCATTAACATCCTGTGAACCTATTTCGATGATATTAATGGGGTCATGAATTTCCTTGATGTAGGTGTTGAAAAATTCTTTTCCAAAGTACAGGGCTGATGGGTGCATAAAATCCCTTCAATATTGAAATGGTTGTTTTTAAACATGCCTAGAGGACGAATATACTACGCGTAAATGTAGTGCGTTGAATAATGTACTGCAGATGCTTGAAATTATCATTGCCAAGGTGATGACAGAAGTAATATAAAAAATTGATGTTAAACAATAATGGAGAGCCATGAAAAGGCAAGCACATTTATAATTAAGTCATTAATTTACAGCGTGTATTTGTATGTTCAAAGAAGAAGCATTGCTGTATTTTTTGCATTTTGAGCTAATTGTGTGCGTTTTTCATGATAGTAGGCAAGTGTTTTTATTGCATTAACCCATGACGCGTTATCGTTTTCAAGTAATATGCCATTAACATTTTGTGTCACAAGATCTTTGTATGGGGCTCGATTGCTATATATTCCCACTGCACCCATGCGGACAAAGTCATAAAATTTTACGGGTCCTCTCCCAGCATTAAAGGCAGACTCAAGTAAGGGTGCCAAGCCAATATCGATGCGCTGAGTTTGGGTATACGCGAGATAATTATCCCAAGACATGGGATGGAGCACAGTTACCCTAGGCGTATTGCGGTAGAGTTTATATATGTCATGTTCACCAAATATTTCAAATGTGACATTTTGGCAAAGTTCCATGACTTTGCTAATAACGTCATATAACCATATTTTCTCATCCCGATGAGAGCTGGTACCATGATATGCAACTCTCAACATGGGGGTATGCTCGAGTAACATACTCGAAGGTGTCGGGTTGATGATTTTTGGATCTAAATGAGAGTACTTTTTTCTTAGGTAGGGTGTTGATACCCAAAAATCATCACAATATGAGGTTACCCATCTGTGCTGAGCCGAGGCGCGACGTAATATTTTCTTACGGTATTCTTTAGGTAGCCGTTGCAACGCAGCTGGGTCTAATAGATCATCATCCATAAAATAAATTATTCTTGATAATTTATCAATGTCCTGCTCAATTCTGGCCTGCCAGTGTGAGGATATAAACCTGATGATAACAATGGCATCATCAGGTTGGATTGACAGATGACTTAGATCGTGACCGTCTTTTAGTATGATGTCTGTGTTTTTAAATTGTGCTGCAATACTCTGATGAAAATAGGCGAGCGTCGGTGAATTACCCTCATGCAAGATGATAACTCGTCGGCAAGGACCGTGTAATATGGAATTAAGGCCGTGTTCCTTTTTGTTTAATTTTCGGTATTTTTTAAATAGAACTCTTCTGATCATTTCATCCATGGCAACACCACATTAGGAGTATGACTGAGCGAGAAATCAGGGCGGTCATAACTCAAGTTGGGATTATAAGCTGGATCATGCTTAAGCCGCTGTGCCCAGCGTTTCTTCATATAGCGCAGCTCCCCTTGTGCTCGCGCCAATTGTTGTGGCGTCACATCCTTGCCACGGGATACCGACTCATGGTGATAGAGCTCGGCAAAAGGGGTCCAGACAATTCGCCAGCCAGCCTCACCAATCCGCAGGCAGTAATCCACATCGTTGAATGCAACGGGCAGATTGCGTTCATCCAGACCGCCGAGGGATACAAAGAGCTGGCGGTGAGTCAACAGGCAAGCCGCGGTCACGGCAGACAGCTCCTGAGCGCAGACGGCCCGACGTTGATAGCCGGGGTCGTTTGCGGTGAGGCCCGCATGAAAGTGATCGGCGCAACCACCCGGCCCAACGGCATCACCACCATGTTGCACTCGACCATCACCGTAATAGAGCTTGGCTCCAACCACGCCAACACCTGGACGCAGCAGATGGGAAACCATTTCGTCCAACCAGTCCGGGTTCATGATCTCGGTATCGTTATTGAGCAGGCAGATGAGCTCACCACTGGCCTGGTTCACGGCACTGTTGTTAATAGCCGAGTAGTTGAACGGATGGTCATAAGGGATCACCCGCACTCCGTATTCCTGAGTGGCATGAGTTAAATAAGCCAGGGTATCGGCCTCATCACTCTGGTTATCCATCACCAGGATCTCCAGATTGGGGTAGCGAGTCTGCTGGACCAGACTGTCAATACAGGGCTTGAGATGAGCCACGCCATTACGGGTGGGGATGATGATCGATACTCGTGGCAACTGGGCTGGCAATGGCCAGTGCCAGCGGCAGATCCCGTGGGGAGCAGGGGACAGTGTCACACCCGAAGGTACAACCTGGCTTGCTTGGGCGATAAGACCATGGTCATCCTGATCCTGCTTGGGTAGATGCATCATCAGCACCGGAATATGGGCTATCTGGCTGACATCCAGTTGCCGGGCAAGTTGTAGCCACCAGTGGTGGCATTGGGCCCCATTCTGTGGCGCAGAGGGGGGGCTCTCCCCCCGCCATAACGCGCACCAGCCGATATAGTTCTGGCCGTGCAGCAGCGTTTCATTCCAATCCGGTTTGAAGTTGGGAGAGTGACGTTTACCACTGTCATCCAGCAAATCGTGATCCCCGTAGATCCACTGCGCATTCGGAGTCAGCCGTAGCTGATGCGCAATCCAAAAGAGTGAAGCCGGGGCCAGTTCTGCCCCCAGTGGGATGACCCACTGCCACTCTCCCGGGGAGCGGCTGGATCGCAGCCCGTCTACATCATGTA
>NZ_JRGL01000045.1 GCF_000764655.1 Aeromonas aquatica | reverse complement strand
GACCAGGGCGTATCCTTCGATTACGAAGACGTCCCGGACGAGCTGCTGGAACAAGCGCAAGAAATGCGCATGACCCTGGTTGAAGCCGCTGCCGAAGCGTCTGAAGACCTGATGGAAAAATACCTGGGTGGTGAAGAACTGACCGAGGAAGAGATCAAGAAAGCTCTTCGTCTGCGTGTTCTGAACAACGAAATCATCCTGGTTACCTGTGGCTCCGCGTTCAAGAACAAGGGCGTACAGGCCATGCTGGATGCCGTGGTTGACTATCTGCCGGCTCCGACCGACGTAGCAGCCATCGACGGTCTGAAGCTGGACGGCGTCACCAAAGACGAGCGTCATGCTTCTGATGAAGAGCCGTTCTCTGCTCTGGCATTCAAGATTGCTACCGACCCGTTCGTAGGCAACCTGACCTTCTTCCGCGTCTACTCCGGTGTAGTTAACTCCGGTGACTCCGTGCTGAACTCTGTCAAAGAGAAGCGCGAGCGTTTTGGCCGTATCGTTCAGATGCACGCCAACAAGCGTGAAGAGATCAAAGAAGTTCGCGCAGGTGATATCGCTGCCGCCATCGGTCTGAAAGATGTGACCACTGGTGACACCCTGTGTGACGAAAAATCACCGATCATCCTCGAGCGTATGGAATTCCCGGAACCGGTAATCTCCATCGCAGTTGAGCCGAAAACCAAGGCTGACCAAGAGAAGATGGGTCTGGCACTCGGCCGTCTGGCGCAGGAAGATCCGTCTTTCCGCGTATGGACTGACGAAGAATCTGGCCAAACCATCATCGCCGGTATGGGTGAGCTGCACCTGGACATCATCGTTGACCGTATGCGTCGCGAGTTCAAGGTTGAAGCGAACGTAGGTAAGCCGCAGGTTGCCTACCGTGAAACCATTCGTGAAACCGTCAAGGATATCGAAGGTAAGCACGCCAAGCAGTCTGGTGGTCGTGGTCAGTACGGTCACGTCATCATCGACATGTACCCGCTGGAAGCCGGCAAAGCCTATGAGTTCGTTAACGACATCAAGGGCGGCGTGATTCCTGGTGAATACATCCCGGGCGTTGACAAGGGTATCCGTGAGCAGCTGAAATCCGGCCCGCTGGCAGGCTATCCGGTAATGGATCTGGGCGTGCGTCTGCACTACGGTTCTTACCACGATGTCGACTCCTCCGAACTGGCGTTCAAGATCGCAGCTTCCCTGGCCTTCAAGGCTGGTTACATGAAGGCAAGCCCGGTCCTGCTCGAGCCGATCATGAAGGTCGAAGTCGAAACTCCGGAAGATTACATGGGCGACGTTATCGGTGACTTGAACCGTCGTCGTGGCCTGATCGAAGGTATGGAAGACGGCCCGTCCGGCAAGATCGTACGCGCCCTGGTGCCGCTGGCCGAGATGTTCGGTTATGCGACCGCCCTGCGTTCCGCTACCCAAGGTCGTGCTTCCTACGCTATGGAATTTGCTAAGTACTCCGACGCCCCGAACAACGTGGCTCAGGCAGTCATCGAAGAGCGCAAATCCAAGTAATTTATGATTCCCCGCCTACGACGGTAGGCGGGTTTAACCTAGAAGGACTACGTCGTGTCTAAAGAAAAATTTGAGCGTAACAAACCGCACGTAAACGTCGGCACCATCGGCCACGTTGACCACGGTAAAACCACCCTGACCGCCGCCATCACCAACGTGCTGGCCAAGCACTTCGGTGGTAAAGCTTTCGCCTTCGACCAGATCGACAAGGCGCCGGAAGAGCGTGAGCGTGGTATCACCATCAACACCTCCCACGTAGAATACGACACTGCTGCCCGCCACTACGCCCACGTAGATTGCCCGGGTCACGCCGACTACGTTAAGAACATGATCACCGGTGCTGCCCAGATGGACGGCGCGATCCTGGTTGTTGCAGCGACTGACGGCCCGATGCCGCAAACTCGTGAGCACATCCTGCTGGGTCGTCAGGTTGGTATCCCGTACATGATCGTATTCATGAACAAGTGCGACATGGTCGACGACGAAGAGCTGCTCGAGCTGGTCGAGATGGAAGTGCGTGAACTGCTGACCGAATACGACTTCCCGGGTGATGACCTGCCGGTCGTTCGTGGTTCCGCCCTGAAAGCACTGGAAGGCGACGCTGCTTGGGAAGAGAAGATCATCGAGCTGGCTAACCACCTGGATACCTACATCCCGGAGCCGGAGCGTGCAATCGACCTGCCGTTCCTGATGCCTATCGAAGACGTCTTCTCCATCGCTGGCCGTGGTACCGTCGTTACCGGTCGTGTAGAGCGCGGCATCGTCAAGGTTGGTGAGTCTGTAGAAATCGTCGGTATCAAAGATACCGTGACCACCACCTGTACCGGTGTTGAAATGTTCCGCAAACTGCTGGACGAAGGTCGTGCCGGTGAGAACGTTGGCGCGCTGCTGCGTGGCGTGAAGCGTGAAGACGTAGAGCGTGGTCAAGTACTGGCCAAGCCGGGTTCTATCAAGCCGCACACCAAGTTCGAATCTGAAGTGTACGTGCTGTCCAAAGAAGAAGGTGGTCGTCATACCCCGTTCTTCAAGGGCTACCGTCCTCAGTTCTACTTCCGTACTACCGACGTGACCGGTACCATCGAACTGCCGGAAGGCGTAGAAATGGTAATGCCAGGCGACAACATCAAAATGGTTGTTACCCTGATTGCACCGATCGCGATGGACGACGGCCTGCGTTTCGCTATCCGTGAAGGTGGCCGTACCGTAGGTGCTGGTGTTGTAGCTAGCGTAATCGCTTAATCTTGGCTTACATAAATAAAGCAAAGCCCCTATAATAGGGGCTTTCTTATGCAGGGGCGTAGTTCGAATTGGTAGAACAGCGGTCTCCAAAACCGATGGTTGCGGGTTCGAGTCCTGCCGCCCCTGCCATATACCTCGTCTCGTACGGGGCTTTTGTGTCTTTGGTTACGTCAGATACAGGTGGGTTGTATGAGTGTTAGTTCTGAGGGACAGGGCGGAAGCAAGGATACCCTTCTGTGGGGTCTGGTTTTCATCATTTTGGCGGCGGCTGTAGTAGGCAACTACCTGCTCCATGACGTTGTTGCCGCCGTTCGCGCCCTGGGTGTGGTCGTTGTCATCGCCGCAGCGGGTGCTGTGGCCCTGCAAACCACCAAAGGTAAGGCAACACTGGCATTTGCCCGTGAGTCACGCCTGGAAGTCCGCAAGGTCGTATGGCCGACCCGTCAGGAAGCCATTCAGACAACCCTGATTGTGCTGGCGGTGACCGCCGTGATGGGGCTGCTGCTGTTCATCCTGGACGGCGCCTTGGTGTGGTTGGTCAACCTGATTACCGGTGTGTAAGGAAAAGCCATGACTGAACAACGTGAACAACGTATGAGATGGTATGTCGTGCAGGCATTTTCCGGCTATGAAGGTCGGGTTGCCAAATCCCTGCGTGAACATATCAAGATGCATGGCATGGAAGAGATGTTTGGCGAAGTGCTGGTCCCGACCGAAGAAGTGGTCGAGATGCGTGCTGGCCAGAAGCGCAAGAGTGAGCGCAAATTTTTCCCGGGTTATGTCCTGGTGCAGATGCTGATGGATGAAACCACCTGGCACTTGGTGCGTAACGTACCGCGCGTGATGGGTTTCATCGGTGGCACTTCCGATCGTCCGGCTCCTATCTCCGATAAGGAAGCGGATGCCATCCTCAATCGTCTGCAAGATGCCCATGACAAGCCGCGTCCGAAAACCCTGTTTGAACCGGGTGAAATGGTGCGGGTTGCCGATGGTCCGTTTGCCGACTTCAACGGTACCGTTGAAGAGGTGGACTACGAGAAGAGTCGCGTGAAGGTCTCGGTACTGATCTTCGGTCGCTCAACGCCGGTAGAACTGGATTTTGGTCAGGTCGAAAAGGGCTGATTAAAGTCTGTACGTTTAACGGTTGTCAGGGGCAGCGAATATCTCTATAATTCGCTGCCCCTTTATTTGTTGGGGAGCCGTTTGCAGGAGCATGTCTCCGAGGCGCTAGAACCCATTTTTGAGGTATTTTCGTAATGGCTAAGAAAGTCACAGCTTATATCAAGCTGCAAGTTAAGGCTGGCAGTGCTAACCCCAGCCCTCCCGTTGGTCCTGCGCTGGGTCAGCACGGTGTCAACATCATGGAATTCTGTAAGGCGTTCAACGCTCGTACAGAGAAGCTGGAAAAAGGCTCACCGACTCCGGTCGTGATCACCGTTTACAGTGACCGTTCCTTCACCTTCGAAACCAAGACTCCGCCTGCTTCCTTCCTGCTGAAGAAAGCCGCAGGTATCCAGTCTGGTTCCGCCAAGCCGAACAAAGACAAAGTTGGTAAGGTGACTGTTGCCCAGCTGCAAGAAATCGCCAAGACCAAAGAGCCGGATATGACTGGTGCCGATCTGGATGCAAAAGTACGTTGCATCGCAGGCTCCGCTCGTTCCATGGGCCTGGTAGTGGAGGATTAAGACAATGGCAAAACTTTCCAAGCGTATGCGCGTTATTCGCGAAAAAGTTGACGGTACCAAAGAGTACTCCATCAACGAAGCCATTGCCCTGCTGAAAGAACTGGCTACCGCCAAGTTCGTTGAAAGCGTTGACGTTGCTGTCAACCTGGGTATCGATGCTCGTAAATCCGACCAGAACGTACGTGGTGCTACTGTACTGCCGCACGGTACTGGTCGTGACATCCGCGTCGCCGTATTCACCCAGGGTGCCAACGCCGAAGCCGCCAAGGCTGCCGGTGCTGAACTGGTTGGTATGGATGACCTGGCCGAGCTGGTCAAGAAAGGTGAGATGAACTTCGACGTCGTGATCGCATCCCCGGATGCCATGCGTGTTGTTGGTCAACTGGGCCAAATCCTGGGCCCGCGTGGTTTGATGCCTAACCCGAAAGTGGGTACCGTTACCCCGAACGTTGCTGAAGCTGTGAAGAATGCTAAAGCTGGTCAGGTTCGTTACCGCAATGACAAGAATGGTATCATCCATACCACTCTGGGTAAGGTTTCTTTCGACGAAGTTCAGCTGAAAGAAAACTTGGAAGCGCTGCTGGTTGCTCTGAAAAAGGGCAAACCCTCTTCCGCCAAAGGTATCTTCATCAAGAAAGTCAGCATCTCCACCACCATGGGTGCCGGTGTTGCCGTAGACCAAGCTTCTCTGGAAGCTCAGGCCTAATTGGTGGATTTTACAAGGCGCAAGATTTAATCTATAATTTTGCGCCTTGATTGGTTGGGGGTTTCGACCTCCGTCCAAGACCGCAGGTGGCTGCAAGGCCTTAATCCTACCTGCGTAGACGGTGCCGGAAACCCAGCGAGAAAGTTTTCTTTCTCTTCTGGAATCCTGCTACCGCATCGTTCCCCTCTGTTGTGAAGGTAGGGGGGATGTGTCAGTACTGGGTCTATAGACCCGGATTCAATCCAGGAGTTAAGCCAATGGCATTGGGACTCGAAGACAAAAAGGCAATTGTTGCTGAAGTCAACGAAGCTGCCAAAGGCGCTCTTTCTGCAGTTGTAGCCGATTCTCGCGGTGTGACTGTAGAAAAGATGACCAGCCTGCGTAAATCTGCTCGCGAAGCCGGTGTGTACATGCGCGTTGTGCGTAACACCCTGCTGCGTCGCGCAGTTGAAGGTACCGAATTCGGTTGCCTGAACGACGTATTGTCTGGTCCTACCTTGATTGCTTTCTCTAACGAACACCCGGGCGCTGCCGCTCGTCTGTTCAAAGAGTTTGCTAAAGCGAACCAAAAGTTCGAAATCAAGGCTGGCGCTTTTAACGGTGAGTTTATCGCCGCAGCACAAATTGATCGTCTGGCCACGCTGCCGACCTACGACGAAGCGATTTCGAAGTTGATGGCTACCATGAAGGAAGCCTCTGCTGGCAAGCTGGTTCGTACTATCGCTGCTGTTCGCGACCAGAAACAAGCTGCTGCTTGATTCTCGCCTATTTAGGCTGTTTGAGTTTATTCAACATCAGGAATTTTTGTCATGTCTATCACTAAAGACCAAATCATCGAAGCCGTTGCTTCCATGTCCGTAATGGAAGTTGTTGAGCTGATCGAAGCAATGGAAGAGAAGTTCGGTGTTTCTGCCGCTGTTGCTGTAGCTGCCGGTCCGGCCGCTGAAGCAGTAGAAGAGAAGACCGAGTTCGACGTAGTTCTGACTGCTGCTGGCGCCAACAAAGTTGCCGTCATCAAGGCCGTTCGTGCTGCCACCGGTCTGGGCCTGAAAGAAGCCAAGGACCTGGTAGAAGCTGCACCGACCAACCTGAAAGAAGCCGTCTCCAAGGACGAAGCTGAAACTCTGAAGAAGCAGCTTGAAGAAGCTGGTGCTTCTGTTGAGATCAAATAATCTGCATTTATGTAGATTAGCCTGATAAACAGGCTAGGGCTGGTGAATATTTGTTCACCAGCCTTTTTGCGCTGTAGACTGAGAGCATTTCACGCCGTTTACGACTCTCGGTGCACCAGCAATCCGGACCGCCTCATCGTCCGGGCCAACACAAAACGGTGTTGAGACAGAGCTGTCCCGCGGGACAGAGTGGGTCACTTATCAGCGAGCTGAGGAACCCTATGGTTTACTCTTATACCGAAAAAAAACGCATTCGTAAGGACTTCGGTAAGCGAGACCAGGTACTGGACACGCCTTATCTGTTGTCCATTCAGCTGGACTCCTTCAAGCAGTTCATCGAGGCTGACCCGGAAGGTGAATATGGCCTAGAGGCCGCTTTCCGTAGCGTTTTCCCGATCACCAGTTACTCCGGTAGTGCTGAGCTTCAGTATGTCAGCTATCGCCTGGGTGAGCCGGTATTTGACGTAAAAGAATGCCAGATCCGTGGAGTGACCTACTCCGCGCCGCTGCGTGTCAAGCTTCGTATGGTTCTGTACGACCGTGAAGCAGCTGCCGGCACCGTCAAAGACATCAAGGAACAAGAAGTTTACATGGGCGAAATTCCGCTCATGACCGAGAACGGCACCTTTGTTATCAATGGTACCGAGCGGGTCATCGTCTCCCAGCTGCACCGCAGCCCGGGCGTCTTCTTCGACCATGATAAAGGCAAAACACATTCATCCGGTAAGGTACTGTATAACGCCCGCGTTATCCCTTACCGTGGCTCCTGGCTGGACTTCGAGTTCGATGCGAAAGACAACCTGTTTGTCCGTATCGACCGTCGTCGTAAATTGCCGGCGTCCATTATTCTGCGCGCCCTGGACTTCAGTTCCGAACAGATTCTGGCCACCTTCTTCGAGACCATTGGTTTCGAGGTAAAAGATGGCAAGTTGATGATGGACCTGGTGCCCGAGCGCCTGCGTGGTGAAACCGCGACCTTCGACATCATTGCCAATGGCACCGTGGTGGTCGAGACCGGTCGTCGTGTGACCGCGCGCCACATCCGTCAGTTGGAAAAAGACGCCATCACCCAGATCGAGGTGCCGGTGGAGTATGTTGTTGGCAAAGTTGCAGCCAAGAACTACGCACATCCGCAGACTGGCGAGATGGTCGTGACTGCCAACCAGGCCTTGAGCCTGGAAGCGGTTGCCAACCTGTCCCAAGCCGGCTTCAAGCACTTCGAGGTTCTGTTCACCAATGAACTGGACCACGGTGCTTATATGTCCGAGACCCTGCGCATCGACTCCAGCTCCAGTCGTCTGGAAGCCCTGGTCGAAATCTACCGCATGATGCGTCCGGGCGAGCCGCCCACTCGCGAAGCGGCCGAGCAGCTGTTTGAGAACCTGTTCTTCTCTTCCGAGCGTTATGACCTGTCTACCGTAGGTCGGATGAAGTTCAACCGCCGTCTGGGTCGTGAAGACGAGACCGGCGTAGGCGTGCTGACCAAAGACGACATCGTCGAGGTCATGAAGCGTCTGATCGACATCCGTAACGGCAATGACGAGGTGGACGATATCGACCACCTGGGTAACCGTCGTATTCGTTCTGTCGGTGAAATGGCCGAGAACCAGTTCCGCGTAGGTCTGGTGCGTGTCGAGCGTGCGGTCAAGGAGCGTCTCTCCCTGGGCGACCTGGACACCCTGATGCCGCAGGATCTGATCAACGCCAAGCCGATCTCCGCCGCGGTCAAAGAGTTCTTCGGTTCCAGCCAGCTGTCCCAGTTCATGGACCAGAACAACCCGCTGTCCGAAGTGACCCACAAGCGTCGTATTTCCGCGCTGGGCCCGGGCGGTCTGACCCGTGAGCGTGCCGGCTTCGAAGTTCGAGATGTACACCCGACTCACTACGGTCGTCTGTGCCCTATCGAAACGCCTGAAGGTCCGAACATCGGTCTGATCAACTCGCTGTCCGTGTATTCCCGCACCAACGAGTACGGTTTCCTCGAGACCCCGTACCGCAAGGTCATCGACGGTGTGATCACCGACGAAGTGGATTACCTGTCCGCCATCGAAGAAGGCAAGTACGTGATCGCTCAGGCTAACGCCGCGACCTCCGAAGATGGCCGTCTGAAAGATGAGTTGATCCCGTGCCGTCATAAGGGTGAATCCACCTTTATGAACGCCGACCAGATCCAGTACATGGACGTGAGCCCGCAGCAGATCGTTTCTGTCGCAGCGGCCCTGATCCCGTTCCTGGAACACGATGATGCTAACCGAGCCCTGATGGGTTCGAACATGCAACGTCAGGCCGTACCGACTCTGCGTGCCGACAAGCCGCTGGTAGGTACCGGTATGGAACGCGCTGTAGCCGTGGACTCCGGGGTAACCGTAGTGGCCAAGCGTGGCGGCATGATCGACTATGTCGATGCCTCCCGTATCGTTATCAAGGTCAATGAAGATGAGCTGCTGCCAGGCGAAGCCGGCATCGACATCTACAGCCTGACCAAGTACACCCGTTCCAACCAGAACACCTGTATCAACCAGCGTCCTTGCGTGATGTTGGGTGAGCCGGTCATGGCCGGTGACGTGGTTGCTGACGGCCCGTCTACCGATCTGGGCGAACTGGCGCTGGGCCAAAACCTGCGCGTCGCGTTCATGCCGTGGAACGGTTACAACTTCGAAGATTCGATCTTGGTAAACGAGCGCGTGGTTCAGGAAGATCGCCTGACCACCATCCATATCCAGGAACTGGCCTGTATCTCCCGTGACACCAAGCTGGGTCCGGAAGAGATCACTGCCGACATCCCGAACGTGGGTGAAGCCGCTCTGTCCAAGCTGGACGAGTCCGGTATCGTCTACGTGGGTGCCGAAGTGAAGGGCGGCGACATTCTGGTAGGCAAGGTAACACCCAAGGGTGAAACCCAGCTGACCCCGGAAGAGAAGCTGCTGCGCGCCATCTTCGGTGAGAAGGCCTCCGATGTGAAGGACTCCTCCCTGCGTGTGCCGAACGGTGTGTACGGTACCGTGGTTGACGTGCAAGTCTTTACCCGCGATGGCGTGGAAAAAGACAAGCGCGCCAAAGAAATCGAAGAGATGCAGCTGAAGGAAGCGAAGAAGGACTTGACCGAAGAGTTCAAGATCCTGGAAGACGGCATCTTTGGCCGCTCCCGCAACCTGCTGCTGGCCGCCGGTTACAGCGAAGATCGTCTGAACAAGCTGGATCGTACCAAGTGGTTTGAACTGGCCATCGAAGATGAAGCCAAGCAGATCGAACTGGAACAGATCGCCGAACAGCACATCGAGCTGAAAGCCGACTTCGACAAGAAGTTCGAGAACAAACGTCGCAAGATTATCCAGGGTGATGATCTGGCGCCGGGCGTACTGAAAATCGTCAAGGTTTACCTGGCAGTCAAGCGTCGCATCCAACCGGGTGACAAGATGGCGGGCCGTCACGGTAACAAGGGTGTTATCTCCAAGATCTGCCCGGTCGAAGATATGCCTCATGACGAGTTCGGCCGTCCGGTCGACATCGTACTGAACCCGTTGGGCGTACCATCCCGTATGAACATCGGTCAGATCCTCGAAGTGCACCTGGGCCTCGCGGCCAAGGGTATTGGCGAGAAGATCGACCGCATGATCAAAGAGCAGCGCGAGCTGCACGAGATGCGCGAATTCCTGCAACAGGTCTATGACCTGGGCGAGAAAGACACCCAGCAAGTGAACATTGCCGAACTGTCTGACGACGACGTGCGTACCCTGGTGGGTAACCTGCGTAAGGGTCTGCCGGTTGCTACACCTGTCTTTGATGGTGCCAAAGAGCACGAAATCAAGGCCCTGCTGAAGCTGGCCGATCTGCCGGAATCCGGTCAGATCTCCCTGTTCGACGGTCGTACCGGTAACGCCTTCGAGCGTAAGGTCACCGTGGGTTACATGTACATGCTGAAGCTGAACCACTTGGTAGACGACAAGATGCATGCGCGTTCTACCGGCTCCTACAGCCTGGTTACCCAGCAGCCGCTGGGTGGTAAGGCACAGTTCGGTGGCCAGCGGTTCGGTGAGATGGAAGTGTGGGCCCTGGAGGCTTACGGTGCGGCATATACCCTGCAGGAAATGCTGACCGTCAAGTCTGACGATGTGAATGGCCGTACCAAGATGTACAAAAACATCGTGGATGGCGACCACCGTATGGAGCCGGGCATGCCCGAATCCTTCAACGTACTGTTGAAGGAAATCCGCTCTCTGGGTATCAACATCGAGCTGGACGAAGAGTAAGAGCTCGCTCTTATTGTTCGAGAATTGACGTGGGCGCCCCGAAAGGGGCGCCGAGGTTAGACTCCTGACAGGGGAAACACGTGAAAGACTTACTCAAGTTTTTGAAGGCTCAGACCAAGACCGAAGAGTTTGACAGTATTAAGATCGGTCTGGCCTCTCCTGACATGATCCGCTCCTGGTCATTCGGTGAAGTCAAAAAGCCTGAGACCATCAACTACCGGACTTTCAAGCCGGAACGTGATGGTCTGTTCTGCGCCCGTATCTTCGGACCGGTGAAGGACTACGAGTGTCTGTGCGGCAAGTACAAGCGCCTGAAACACCGTGGTGTGATCTGCGAGAAGTGCGGCGTAGAAGTGACCCAGACCAAGGTCCGTCGCGAGCGCATGGGCCACATCGAGCTGGCCAGCCCGACTGCCCACATCTGGTTCCTGAAGTCCCTGCCGTCCCGTATCGGTCTGCTGCTGGACATGACCCTGCGTGACATCGAGCGCGTGCTGTATTTCGAATCCTATGTAGTGATCGAACCCGGCATGACCAACCTCGAGCGCAGCCAGATGCTGTCCGAAGAGAACTATCTGGACGCGCTGGAAGAGTGGGGCGACGAATTCGACGCCAAGATGGGTGCCGAGGCAATCCTTGCATTGCTGCGTGCCATCGATCTGGAAGGTGAAGTCAAGACCATGCGCGAGGAGCTGGAACAGACCAACTCCGAGACCAAGCGCAAGAAGACCACCAAGCGTCTGAAGCTGATGGAAGCCTTCCTGCAGTCCGGCAACAAGCCGGAGTGGATGATCATGACAGTGCTGCCTGTGCTGCCGCCGGACCTGCGTCCGCTGGTACCGCTGGACGGCGGCCGTTTCGCGACTTCCGATCTGAACGATCTGTACCGTCGCGTGATCAACCGTAACAACCGCCTGAAGCGTCTGCTGGACCTGGCCGCCCCGGACATCATCGTGCGCAACGAAAAGCGTATGCTGCAAGAGTCCGTGGATGCCCTGCTGGATAACGGCCGTCGTGGTCGTGCCATCACAGGTTCCAACAAGCGCCCGCTGAAATCCTTGGCCGACATGATCAAGGGTAAGCAGGGTCGTTTCCGTCAGAACTTGCTGGGTAAACGTGTCGACTACTCCGGTCGTTCCGTTATCACCGTAGGTCCGACCCTGCGTCTGCATCAGTGCGGCCTGCCGAAGAAGATGGCGCTGGAGCTGTTCAAGCCCTTCATCTACGGCAAGCTGGAATCCCGCGGTCTGGCGACCACTATCAAGGCCGCCAAGAAGATGGTGGAACGCGAAGAAGCCGTCGTTTGGGACATCCTGGACGAAGTGATCCGCGAACACCCTGTGCTGCTGAACCGCGCACCGACCCTGCACCGTCTGGGTATCCAGGCGTTCGAACCGACCCTGATCGAAGGTAAAGCCATCCAGCTGCACCCGCTGGTCTGTGCCGCCTATAACGCCGACTTCGATGGTGACCAGATGGCGGTCCACGTACCGCTGACCCTGGAAGCCCAGCTCGAAGCACGCGCCCTGATGATGTCCACCAACAACATCCTGTCGCCTGCTTCCGGTGAGCCGATCATCGTTCCTTCCCAGGACGTGGTCTTGGGTCTGTACTACATGACCCGTGCCCGTATCAACGCCAAGGGCGAAGGTATGGTGCTGGCCGGCCCGAAAGAAGCCGAGAAGGTGTATCGCGCCGGTCTGGCCGATCTGCATGCTCGCGTGAAAGTGCGTATCACCGAATACCTGCGTCAGGCAGATGATTCCCTGGTCGCGCACACCGAGCTGAAGAACACCACCGTTGGTCGTGCGATCCTGAGC
>NZ_JRGL01000044.1 GCF_000764655.1 Aeromonas aquatica | reverse complement strand
CTATTTCAGGACTAGACATGGCGATGCGTTTAGAGGCTCTTGAGCTTCTCTTCCGGCAAGGCCAGCTCGTCGTTGTGGTTGACCCCGATGCCGCGCTCCAGCACGTGACGTGCGATGGCGTGCGCCTCCTCCAGGGAGTGCATGCTGTAGGTGCCGCACTGATATTCGTTCAGCTCGGGGATCTTGGCCTGATCCTGCACGGTCAGCACATCGCTCATGGCAGCCTGCCAGGCGGTGCCGACACGGGCCTCGTCCGGCGCGCCGATCAGGCTCATGTAGAAGCCGGTACGGCAGCCCATGGGGGAGATGTCGATGATCTCGACCCCGTTGCCGTTCAGGTGATCCCGCATGAAACCGGCAAACAGGTGCTCCAGGGTGTGGATGCCGCGCTCGGAGAGGATCTCCTGGTTCGGCACGCAGAAGCGCAGATCGAACACCGTGATGGTGTCCTTGCTCGGGGTCTGCATGGTCTTGGCCACCCGCACGGCAGGGGCTTCCATACGGGTATGGTCGACGGTAAAACTGTCCAATAACGGCATTTCTGACTCCTGATTGGTTACGAGAACCAGCCCCCGCTGGGGAGCCGATCCTTGCATTGTCGGTACTGGGCGCCGTAGCGCTGGGCGCGGGCCTCCACCTTGCGGGAGACCTTCATCAGCCATCCCTTGCTGCGGTAGCTGCCACGCCGGTAGCCGCCCCAGCCTTCGTGATAGTTGAGATACTGGCCATAGGCATCCCACTTGGAGGTGCCGTTCAGCCGCTGGGCCTTGCTAGTGTACCAGCCCATAAAGTCGATGGCGTCGGCAAAGTCGTCGCGATCGCTCCAGCCGTTGCCGGTCTCCCGCTGGTAATCATCCCAGGTCTCATCCTTCACCTGGGCATAGCCATAAGCCGAGCTGGCGCGCCCGGTCGGGATGAAGAGGAAATAGTCCATCGGCGGCCGGGCATCGTGTACGAAGGAAGACTCCTGGTACATCATGGCCATCACCACGTGTACCGGCGTGCCCCAACGCTCGTTCATCCGCAACGCCGCCTTGTGCCACTCCGGCTTTTCCGTGAATATCTGGCACAGATTTTCCGGCTGGGCCGGCGGCCTGGTACTACAGGCGGTCAGACCCATCAGCAGGCCTGCCGCCACCATTAAACGTGTCCACATCAGCAAAATGCCATCTTCGTTCTCTTCTTCGTTACCAGGCTAATCCACCATATCAAATGGCGTCTTCGTTCTCTTCGCCGGTACGGATACGAATGACCCGCTCCACCTCGCAGACAAAAATCTTGCCATCACCGATCTTGCCGGTGCGGGCGGTGTTTTGGATCGCTTCTAGGCAGGCATCGAGATCCTCGTCCTGCACCACCAGCTCGACCTTTACCTTCGGCAGGAAATCCACCATGTATTCGGCGCCACGATAGAGCTCGGTATGCCCCTTCTGGCGGCCGAAGCCCTTGACTTCGGAGACTGTCATGCCGTTGATGCCAATCTCGGCCAGGGCCTCGCGCACATCGTCCAGCTTGAACGGTTTGATGATGGCTTCAATCTTCTTCATGGTGACTCCTTACCAGTTCTGTTTGCCAAACCCGGATGTGATGGGGTAACGGCGATCCTTACCAAAGTTGCGGGCCGTGATACGGGGCCCGACGGCGGCCTGACGGCGTTTGTATTCGTTGAGATCCACCAGCCGGATCACCTTGCGCACCACCATCTCCTCGAATCCTTCCGCCACCAGATCGGCGACCGAGGCATCCTCTTCCACATAGCGTTTGAGGATGGCATCCAGAATGTCATAGGGAGGGAGGCTGTCCTGATCCACCTGATCCGGCGCAAGCTCCGCCGAAGGGGGGCGGTCGATGACCCGCTGCGGGATCACATAATCGACGCTGTTGCGATATTCACACAGCTTGAAGACCAGGGTCTTGGGCACATCTTTGAGCACATCGAAGCCACCCGCCATGTCACCATACAGGGTGGCATAGCCCACGGCCATCTCGCTCTTGTTGCCGGTGGTCAGCACTATACGGCGGCGCTTGTTGGAGAGCGCCATCAAGAGCACACCACGACAGCGGGCCTGCAGGTTCTCTTCCGTGGTATCGCGGGCGGTGCCGGCAAACAGCGGCGCCAGCTGGGTCATGAAGCCTTCGAACATGGGTTCGATGGAGATGATGTCGAACTCGACACCCATCCGCTCGGCTTGCTCCTTGGCATCTTCCACGCTCATCTGAGCGGTATAGCGGAACGGCATCATCACCGCCTGCACCTTGTCCGCACCGATAGCATCGGCGGCGATGGCCAGGGTCAGGGCGGAATCGATACCGCCGGAGAGACCCAGTACGGCACCCTGGAAGCCGTTCTTGGTGATGTAGTCGCGCACCGCCAGCACCAGCGCCTGATAAATCTCGGCCAACGGCGCGAGGGAAGCAGCGGGCTCTTTCAGTTTCACCGGCCGAGCGTTTTCGAAGCGTACCAGCGCCAACTCTTCGGCGAAGGGGGCCAGCTTATGGGTCAGCTCGCCCTGGCCGTTGAAGACCTTGGAGCAACCATCGAAGATCAGCTCATCCTGACCACACACCTGATTGAGGTAGACCAGCGGTAAACCGGTCTGGGCGCAGCGCTCGGTCATCAGCTCATGACGGACCCAGGGCTTCTCCCGATCGTAGGGGGAGGCGTTGATGGTCAGCAGTAGCTCAGCGCCGGCCTCTTTGGTCGCCAATGCCGGACCCGGTTGCCACAGGTCTTCGCAGATAAGCAGCCCGAGCTGGTGACCACGGAAAGGCACGACGCAAGTCTCGGAACCCGCGCGGAAGTAGCGCTTCTCGTCGAACACCCCGTAGTTAGGCAGATCCTGCTTGAAATAACGCGCGACCAGCTGGCCCCGCTCATAGAGGGATGCCGCGTTGTATAGCGCCTCACCCTCACGCCAGGGATGCCCCACCAGGATGGCGCAATTGCCCTGCCAAGCCGTGATACGGGCCAGCGCAGCCTCGACCCGGATCATCAGATCGGGGCGCAGCAGCAGGTCTTCCGGCGGATAACCGGTCAGCGCCAACTCGGAGCACACCAGCAGGTCGGCACCTTGCAGCTCTGCCTGGGCGGCCGCTGCCAGCACCTTGTCACAGTTATCTTCGATGGCGCCTACCGTCAGATTTAACTGGGCAAGCATCAGAGAGAGGGCTTTTGCCATGGCGATGCATCTTAAACTCGAAAATGATGGGGAATGATAAAGAAAAGGCGCTGGCTGTGCCAGCTCAACACTTGGGCTTTGCGCTGGAGTTCTGGCAGCCAAGAGATAAGATGTAACTAATCGAGGGAGACATTGCCATGGTCAAGGATGTGAAAGGATTCACCCTGCTTGAGCTGATGATTGCCGTCAGTCTGGGGGTCATCTTGCTCGGGATAGGGGCGCCGGCCATGTCGAGCCTGCTCAATGAGAACACGCTGCAGTTTGAATCCCGCACAGTCCTGAAGCACTTGCGCTTTGCTCGCAGTCAGGCTGTCGACAACCAGCAATCCGTTACCGCCTGCCTGGCCAATGCCAGCGATAACTGTGTTACGGCCAGTCCAACCCAGATCTTGATATTCGTCGATAACGATGGCAACAACGTCCTCAATAATGGGGAGCAGTTTCTGGCAAGAAGCCCGACATTCCCCAGATCACTGACCGCCTCCAACAACAGGATTTCCACTACCTTCAGCCCGGATGGCACCAGTTTGGTCACCAATGCCACCCTCAGCCTCTGCAGCCCAGGCAACGCCCAAATTAACTTGGTCATTGCCCCTTCGGGACGCACTACCCAGTCGACTCAAGCAAATATCTGCCCTTGAATGCCTTGAATGTCCCTGCTCACTACGCTCACTACCGTAGCTGGCTGGCATCTTGCTGCTGTCCCTCCTTTGACTGAAATTTGTTCTCTAGAGGTTGGCATTCCAGCAGCTTGAGTACCGGTTGCACAGCACCATTGATCTCGTATCCGCGCTGCTTGAACTTCTCCTGTACTGCCTTCTGGCTGCTATCTGTCACTGTGCCATGCAGTACGACTTTCTGCCCGTTAACCAGTTCCACATAGCACTTCATGTCATCCGCCGGCACAGGGCCTGATAATAAAAGACTGAGGCCCAACATCATCTTCAGCGATTTCATTGCACCTCTCCTTCATACAGGTAGATTTTCTTCGGCGACATATCCATCTCGGCTTCTTCCGCCCCCTGAGCACATTCACCACCACCGGTACAGCGCTCGGGTTCACCACTACCGTCGTCCTTGAGAATGACTTCTTCCCCTGCTCCGCCACCTATGATGCGTATTTTCGCATCATCACCCGCATGCACGACCAGGTCATCCGCCACCTTGTTTTGTACTTCGACATAGCGCTCTGGCGTTTCATTACCATCCAAATCGACCACGTAGCGGAAGGAACTGCCATAGTGCATATCCACCATGTATTGGCGCGCCGCCCCAATGGACTGAATGGTGCACTGCTGGAACGATTGCACCTGAGGCAGGAAGGAGGTGAAGTAGAGTTTGCCTTGTAGTACCACGCCAGCCCCCAGCGACTTCTCACCCTCTTCGTTCAACCAGTTGACCCAGCCTTTTGCACTGGTAATGCCAGCCTTGGTTGCCAGAATAGCGGCGCTGGTCGTCTGAGCAGCCAAGGGATCATTGGTCACATCGTAGAGCTCTGAAATCTGGATAGCCGATCTAGCGGGCGAAGTTGACGTACGGGGCATGACATCATAGTCACGCAACATGAAGTAACCGTTATGGACGGTTGACTCAGATGAAGGGCGATTTCGATCACCACTGCCTATCAGCACAGCATCAAAGGGACGATCCTGATAGGAATACGTTGTATTTCCCCCGACGACCGTTGCCGTCACTTGCTTGTTAATCGTGCGCACTACTATGGGTTGGGTAAAGAAACGACGGTCCTCTGCCTGGGTCGCATCCGATCCAAGACTGGCAAACTTGAATACCTTCCAGTCGGATTTAGTGGCAGAAGGAAGGTCCATCCGCCATATATTTCCTCCCGTATCCCCTACATAGATACGATCCGTCTTGTCATCACCATCACTATCCAAGGTTGCCACCGAACCTGGCATACTATCAACCATACCGGTTACCTGCAGGTTGGTACTCGAGGTAGCGGCAGGGGTTGCGCTGAACAGGAGTGCTCCCGTCGCAGCGTTCACGATGTATATCCCCCGACCCATGCTGTCATTCGCCCCCAGTCCCAGAGCGTTCTTGTTCGGATCATAACCACCGGTAAAAATCAGAACCGGATCTGTTACCCCTGGTACGAACGCGATCTCAGGCACTGACCATGTCAATCCCAACTCACTGAAGCCCGTCGTCTGCGAATTCAAACGCCATTTCAAGGTCGGGGTATTCGGACTCGATATATCGAAGGCATAGTAGGCCTTTCCCCCGCTTCTCAAGCCGGTAAATACCCAGACGAAGTCGCTTTCGGAAGCTTTCAATATACCGTTACGATTGGCGTCCTTGATGAGCGCCACGGGAGAGGAGTCAACACCATAAACATGCTCTGCTGACTCGGCGTTGGCACGCAGTGCCTCCTGATTGGCCAAAAACTCGTAGGGAATGGCAGCCCAGCTTTCATCGACGGTGTTACCCATGTCCTTGAACATATGCAGGAATCCGGCATTGGTGCCAAACACTATCCGCAAGTCGGGAGCATCTGTCATATTGCCGGACTGAGGACCATAGTTCAGCACCAGCGGGCGGGAGTGAAGAGGATCCCCCATAATATGAGAGCGGATCGTGGTCGAAGTATCGAAGTCTTCATCGTCGACATCCAACCCCTTGGTCCAGTCGATCAGTTTGTCGAGTTCGGCTGAATCGCTGGCTTTCATCCAGGTCATCAATGCCGCCTCTGTACCCGCCTGAGAAACCAAGTTCGCCTTGGTCAGGGTATCGAGCCGACTCTGACCATTGTTGATGACAAAAAGGTTGCGGTTACTCTTTGCCGCCAGCATATCCTGCGCACCGCCTTCCGCCACCTTGCTGCCATCTCTGGTCGATGACCAGAAAGTCTGGGCGCTGTCGAGTATGGTCCCATCAAATTTGATGGCTGGCAGATTGCGGCTATCAACAACATATCCCTTGGAGGAAAACATCAATTTCTTCAGATTGCCCCGCCACCTCGGACCGTCATCCGGTTCAAACATGGCATAGTAAATATTGTTGAGGCTCCGCGTGCGGTCGAAGTTATTACTGGCAATCGCCGGAGAACCCAGAGAGGTATTTATCCTGAGAATAGCGAGCAAAGAAGATTTTAATGCGTCAGTTAATGCTGACGCATTAG
>NZ_JRGL01000043.1 GCF_000764655.1 Aeromonas aquatica | reverse complement strand
GGCCGATATCGGCAAGGCCCTGCGTGAAGTAACCGGCTGGTAATTTCTTTCAGCCTGTTATCTCAGATAGCAAAATGCCGCCCCTTGGGGCGGCATTTTTCTTTCTAATGATTTGACATTATTATCCGTTCTCGTGAATCTAAGAATGCTTTTCTATTTTGGTAAAGAGGATATATGGAGATTTCATTGCTTGCGGATAATCCGCATGAAGTATCGACAATCGTCGACTGGTATTTCGATGAATGGGCCTCTCATGTGCCTGGTGTTACGAAAGAGATGGTACGTAGAAAGGCTGAAGCCATAGCTTTAAATAGAAACTTTCCATTTAACTTGGTTGCACATGACGATAGAGAACTGGTTGGAACATTGGAGCTGAAAATTCAGAAAAATAAAAACCACCCTGAATATGAGTTCTGGATTGGTGGTGTCTATGTTCCTGCTGCACACCGTAGAAAAGGCATCGCAAAAAAAATGATTAATGTCGCTAGGGACATGGCCGTTTCCCGTGGTGTTGCGACACTCTACTTACAGTGCGAAACACATAACGTTGACTTCTATCGTGAACAAGGCTTCAACGCAATACATGAATCAAACCATTGTCACTGGGAAACGACCATCATGGTATGGCACGCTGCAGTATAAAAATGATTTATAGGGTAGGTCGCAAGATTGGTTACATTTGGCCTACCTGATCGGGAGAGTTTGCTGTGATTGGCCATTCGTATTGAATGGCTCGTAAACTACAAGCCTGCGCTTGATACCGTAATGTTCGAGTCGACGTTGCGATTTACCACGGAAGTTTGCCTGTTTCCAAGCAAATAAAATCCCGTGAATTAACATCATCACGTTCGATCATGTCAACCAATCTGCTTGCGGATTGCTCCGGTGTCAGCGTTGCATCGGCAGGGGCCATTTGGGTGAGTAGTGCCCCGGGGTGGACCGAGATCACTTTAATACCCATGCTTTCCAAATCATCCGCCATGCAGAGTGACAACATATTCTGGGCCGCCTTCGCAATGCGATAAGAGAAAGAGCACTTAATTCCCTTGGTTGCACCTGCAGCTTGCATGTTCAATGAGCCTCTCCTTGAACTGATATTGACGATCAGAGATGGTTGCATTTTCTTTGCATGGTTCAGCAGGGCATTGATGGTAGAAAGAGCACCGACACAATGTGTTTTAAATTCATAAATGAGCTGGTCACTTGTACTGCGCTTGGTATCTATACCCGGAGTGCCGGCGGAGCCCGCATTATTTATGACAATATTTATCTCCGTGTTCTCTATAAACTCGGAAAGCTGTGCCTCATAGTTTTCATGAGTTACATCAGCAACAAGCACAGAGATTCCAGGGTATGTAGCCGTCAGCATGTCATAGGCATTGACAGTTCTGACAACCGCATAAACCTGATACTTGTGCTCATAAAAAGTTTGGACGAGTGCTAGCCCTAGTCCTCTGCTTGCCCCCGTTATCAACACTGCCTTCATCACACCACCCATTAATCCATATGGCCAGTTCATGTTCATCCGCAGGTTCGAATAGCAGAGCATATTCGGATCTGCGAGGGAGGCTAGTATGCCACAGCTATTTCCGCCCACCAGCGGGTAGAAATGACCGCCGTTAGATGGAGGTCTACCAACCTGATTATCTGGATGGGATCACATGAATCGCCGGTCATGACATCGACCTCGTACGATAGGCAACACTGCCGCCAACCTTGAAAAATCGGGCCATAGGGCGTATAACCACGCGCTTGTCAGTGTATTGAGTGAGCCAACTTTTATGCAGCAGAGTGAACCCGTGCAGAACGCCCCCTTTTGGCAGGTAAAGACCCTGCAACAGATGACCATGACGGAGTGGGAGTCCCTGTGCGATGGCTGCGGCAAGTGCTGCCTGAACAAGCTGATCGACGAGGACACCGAGGAGCTGGTGTTCACCAACGTGGCCTGCAACCTGCTCAATACCAAGACCTGCCAGTGTTCCGACTACGGCAACCGCTTTAAAAAAGAGCCGGATTGCCTGCAGATAACCTTCGACAAGATTGCCGAGTTCGACTGGCTGCCGTCGAGCTGCGCCTACCGCCTGCTGGCAGAGGGGCAGAGCCTGCCTGAGTGGCATCCGCTTATCACCGGCAGCCGCAGCGCCATGCACCAGGCCGGCCAGTCGGTGCGAGGCAAGGTGGTGCACGAGGCCCATGCCGGCGACTGGATAGATCACATCATTACCTGGGCGAGCTAAGCCACCAAACCGGATTTTATCTGTCATAGCAATGGCAGGGGAGTGCGACTCCTCTGCCCTTGTTGCTTTTGGCATACAAATGATGAGTTTTATGCAGTAAAGGCAGTGTAATAAGGCGTACCGGGACGAAAGTATTAGCAGGTCGTGAGATGTCGTCCCTGGCGCCACCAGCGCAGGTCAAACCGCTTCCATGATACAGGGACGGGAGAGCCGCACTCTCCCGCCCCTGTTGCTATCTGGCATTGGGCCGCGCGTGGGTGACATGCCCGCCGCTCGCCAGTTGATGGCGAGGATCCACGGCTCTTTTTTATCCATCTTGGCGGCCGTTACTTATCCGCCTTGCCCGCCGCATCCGCCAGTCGGGCCAGCCGCTTGTCATACCAGGGCACGGGGCGCCCTTCATCTTCCGCCCGCTCTTTGCGGCGGATGGCATTGCGCACCACCATGGCCCCCAGCCAGCGAAAGGGCTCAGGCGGGAAATAGCCGCGCGGGCCGCTCACCAGGGCGCAATCACGCCACATTTTGTCCTCTTCCCGCACCACATCTCTCACCAGGGCTGCCAGTACTTGACCGCCCATCCAGCTCTGCGCCACCCCGTTGCCGGAATAGCCGAGGCCATAGACGATATTGGGCTGCTCGCGCCAGTGGCCGAAGAAGGGGAGGCCATCCACCGAGCGATCGGAGGCGCCGCACCAGCTGGCGGCGATGGGCACATCCTGGAGCGCCGGAAAGAAGCGGCGCAGCGCCAGGGTCAGCGGGGCCAGATAACGGCTCGGACGATCGAAGTCGGCCAGATAGCGGTTGGCGAAGGCGAAGCGGTTGCCCCCCTTGCCGAGCATGAGGCGGCCATCCGGGGTGGATCGGTAGTAATGGACGAAGGTGCGCCCATCGACCGTGCTGCGGCCGTGATTCATCTGCTGGGCTGCCAGCTGGGCGGGGGCGGGTTCCGTGATCACCATGTCGGAGGAGACCAGCACTATGCTGCGGCGAAACTCGCGAAAGTGCGCCGTCATGGCGCTGTTGAGGGCCAGCACTACCTTGCGGGCGCGCACGATGGCCTCTGGCGTTTGCACCCGCGCAGGCTGGCCTGCGTCGAGGCGCTGCATGGGGGAGCCTTCATACACCTCGACCCCCAATTCCCGCGCCACCCGCAGCAGGCCGCGCACCAGCAGCGCCGGTTGCACCGAGCCCGCGTGGGGGCTGTAGAGCCCCTCCAGATGGACGTGGGAGCCGCTTTGGCTCGCCAGTTCACTCTCCTCAATCGTCTGCCACTGGTTAAGACCGGTTCGCTTTAGCTCCTGCAATACCGGCTCCATCAGACCGCACTGGGCCTCGCTGGTGGCGGTATAGCAGGTACCCTCCACCCGCAGTTGGGCCTCTATGTCGTGGAGCTTGCAGAAGTGGGCTATCTCGTGCACCGCCTGCTCGGAGCTTCGCACCAGCCAGGCGGCCTGCTGCTCCCCAAACAGCCGCTTCAGGGTCAGGTACTTGGCCGACCAGGTGAGCAGGCAGCCGCCGTTGCGCCCCGAGGCCCCGCTGCCGCACAGCCCCTTCTCCAGCACCAATACCCGTAACGCGGGGTCAGCCTGCTTGAGATGAATGGCGCACCAGAGCCCGGTAAAGCCGCCGCCGACGATGCAGACATCGACCTCGTGGTTGCCATGAAGGGGCGTGGGGGGCTCGGGCTGTTCGGCGGCCAGGGCCTCGGCCAGCCAGAAGGGGAGTTGAGTGTGAGGCATCTTGTTTCCGTTAAATGTCATGGTTGGCGCCAGCGCTGGGTACGGGTCAGCAG
>NZ_JRGL01000042.1 GCF_000764655.1 Aeromonas aquatica | reverse complement strand
GGGCACCACTATGACGCTGTACACCATGGCCAGGAAGGTGGTCAGCCCGGCCAACAGTTCCTGGCGCACGCTGCTGCCACGCTGGGTGATGGAGAAATAGGAGTCCAGAAACCCGCTATTGCCGGTGCGGGCCGTCATTTCTTGCGTTGCCATAACTCATCCTGAATGTGTGAAGGAAATCGTTTGCGTAATGGCGCGCAAAATAGCAAGAATTTGGCGAGATTGCAGCGGATCAGCCACCATTTTCCCGAACTTTTCCATTTAAAGCCTCATTGGAGGCCTCAACTTCCCCATGGGAAGCTCCCCTTCAGCTTCTACACTCTTAGCTAGCCCCCATCAGCCGGAGACAAGCCCATGCATACAGGCAACCTGCTTGGCCAGATCCCCTCCCCCCTGCCCAATGAGGTGTTCACCGACCTGGTCAGCACCAATCACTTTCGCATCGAGCGTATCCTCTCCCAGGGACAACAGACCCCCACGGGGGAATGGTTCGATCAGGATGAACACGAGTGGGTAGCGCTGATACAAGGCGAAGCCATTCTGGTCTTCATCACACCGGATACCGGGCTCCAGGAGCGCGTTCACCTTGGACCCGGGGACTACATCAACATCCCGGCGCACCTTCAGCACAGGGTGGAGTGGACCCACCCTACCGAGACCACAGTCTGGCTATGCATCTACTACTAGGGGAATCCCACGTAGTGGCAAAGCATAACGAAAGAAGCCCAATCGACAGATTGGGCTTCTTGGACTCAGATGCTGAATATGCATAGCAAAAAGGCCTTCCCGTGAGGGAAGGCCTTTCAAATTAGTGGCGGAGCGGACGGGACT
>NZ_JRGL01000041.1 GCF_000764655.1 Aeromonas aquatica | reverse complement strand
TTATATGACCTTCTATCTCACCTTCCTTATGAAGGATTGTTGTCGCAGAGCAAACACAATAAACAGATTGAAAGAGATAAACTCAGAGCGAAAGAGAGAAATGCAAAAATGAATAGGGCAAAAGTACTTAGCAAAAACATTGTTGGTAGAACAACAAAAAATGCAGTATTAAATGCTTCATCCGTGCTTGGTGAATCGGTCCCATTTTTAGGGGTTGGTCTTATTGTGGCCGTCACGGTATCAGATTTGACTACTGCTTGTGAGACAATCGCTGATACTAATGAATTGCTGACAATTCTCGAAGAAAAAGAAATGACAGGTGAACAAGCTAGCGTTTGTGGGATGAAGGTTCCAAGCATCGGTGAAATTGAGGATGTTATTGGTGGAACGATTTATCATGCCCTGAATCCATGAAGCAGGTGTGATTTATGAGGATTGCAACCATTGCTGTAATTTTACTTGGCTTACTCACGTTTCAAACAAAAGCGGAATGTTGGGTTGTGGCTAACATGAGTGGCTATTCTGCGTCAGCTTGGAATGGCTATGAGTTCAAAAAGGATAAGATTTCTGATGGATATTGGAAGATAACAATTGCTGGTAATGAAAGTAATGAGCTTAGGGTGGTGGATGGCGTCAATACAACTAAAGTTCCGTATATTAAAATATCCAAGAGCACTATAACTAACTCATATTCTGATGAGAATCAATCTGTTGTGACTACTTGGTCTATTGCTCCAGAAAACAAAGCAATTCGCTCTCAGGTTAGAATTAATAACGAAAATGCTTGGTCGCAAGCATATACAATGGTCGGTGATGTACTCGGTCCTTGCAGCCCATAGATAACTAGAGCGTTGCTAGAAGACTCTTAGGGGCGATACCTCAGCGATAGATGCGATGTTGAAAGACTAAGAAGTAGTTTAAGGGGGGTCGATAGGCCCCTTTGAACCGTATTACCAATTGAGTTCTTTGACCACATAAACAAGGTCAGATACTGGAACATCTCTCATGTAAATGCGGGCCACGCCCATTGATGGTTCATGACCTACCATCTGTTGAAGGTGGCGTATCATCCAGTTCCCACCGGTCACCATATCGTGAGCCAACGATGGGGACACCGTTACCGGAAAAGGTGTCTGGCAAACATCCTAGGTGAAACGAGTGATACACCGTCTGGGGCGGTAAAAAGCTCCCATTTGCTACACAAAACGGTACACGAGTCGGTACACGTTGTGCGAAAAGCTGGGGGTTACAGTCCTCACTGTTAAGCGTCACTGGAACAAGGTTATTTGAGCCCTTAAACCTAGAAGGCTGGTGGGGTAGGGTACCTAATCTTGTACCTAATTGTGTACCTAACGTTGTCTGACGAAAAGAAAGACGCTAGTGTTCATGCGGGTTGCGTTATGAGCCACCTTCAATCTTTCACCAGCTTCTGGGGATAACTCAGAAGGCAAAATAGTAACAGAAACGCCGGGTCAGGTTGAAAAACAGCCGTTGTCCCTCGTCCAGCTCCTCCTGCCTGATGCAGGCGGTGATGCTTCGCTCATCTTCCCGCAGATCGATCATTGGTACGGCTTCCGGGCGCTGTCCCCTGACATAGGGCAGCAGCTTGGGCTTGAGGGGCATGCTGGGCTCGGTCGAGAGCACCAGTGCCACCGACCCGTCGTCGAGGCGAACCAGCGAGCCAGGCGGATAGACTCCCAGCACCTTTATCAGCAATCTGACCAGATCTTGATCGAATTTCTTCTGGGACAACTTGTAGAGCTGGCCGATGGCCTGGCTCGGCGCTGCAGGGTTACTGCTGCTGCGCGGGTGCAGCAGCTCGTCATAGTAATCCACCAGGCCGATGAGGCGGGCGAGGGGAGGGATCTCCCCACCCTTGATGCCGAGTGGGAAGCCGGTGCCATCGAGCCGCTCATGATGTAGATGGGACACCTCGCGGATCCTGGGTTCAAATGCCTTCAACTGGGTGAGCATCTCCAGCCCATATTGGGGATGCATATTGAGAAAATTCTGCTCGGCGCGGCTGAGCTCCCCCCGCTTCTGGGTGATCTGGCTCGGGATCCGAAGCTCGCCGATGTCGTGTACCAGCCCGGCCAGACCAGCCTCCTCGATCTCGATGGGGCTCATGCCGAGCTCGCGAGCCATCAGCATGGCGATGAAGGCCACGTTCAGGCTGTGCTGCAGCAGGATGTCGGTGTGTTGGCTGCGGATCAGGTGCAACCCGAGCGGTCCTTCATGTGCCCCTAGCTGAGCGGCGGCGCTACGCACAATCTGCGCCGTGTTGGCGAGCCCCTCGTCAGGCTTGAGATTGAGGGCCCCGAGGGCATCTCGCAGCTCGGACAGGGATTGGCCAAACGCCTTGTCAGCGGCGCGCAGGGAGCGGCGAAAGGCCTTCTCATCGAATATGGGGAGCTCGGGGCTTTGCAGCTCGTCTTGCGCAGGCGGACTCAGGCTCAAAGGAGCGGGTTCGGCGTGCAGCAGGGGTTCGACGGGCAGATCACTCTTGTCGGGATCCACCATCAGCAGAGTGAGTTCGAGGAGGCGGAGGATGTCGAGCTGTTGTTGGTCGCGGATCTTGAAGGTATTGAACAGGAAAGGGTGGCTGGTCCAGCCGGTGGGAAGGTGGATGTAGTGGCCGACTCTCAACTGCTCGATGGAGGCTTGGATCAACGCCATAACGTGCTCTTGTGTCGTAGTTACCTACCAACAAGCTAGCAAAATTAAGCAGATAGACAAATAAAAAAGCCCGCGCGGGTGCGCGGGCTTGTATGTCAGGACCGGTTATCAGGCCTTGGATTTCTTCTTGCTATCAACCTTGGCTTCTACCTTGGCGGCAACCGGAGCCGCTACCTGAGCTTCCTCGGTGAAGGGACGGCCGTAGTAGGTGTCCATCAGGATGGCTTTGAGCTCGGTGATCAGCGGGTAGCGCGGGTTGGCGCCGGTGCACTGGTCATCGAAGGCTTCCAGCGCCAGTTGATCAACCTTGGCCAGGAAGTCAGCCTCGTTCACGCCAGCTTCACGGATGGAGGCCGGGATACCCAAGGTGGCTTTGAGCCCATCCAGCCAGACCAGCAACTTCTCGATCTTGGCGGCGGTACGGTCACTGGCGGCGGTCAGACCCAGGTGGTCAGCGACTTCAGCGTAGCGACGACGAGCCTGCGGACGGTCGTACTGGGAGAACGCGGTCTGCTTGGTCGGGTTGTCGTTCGCGTTGTAGCGGATGACGTTGCTGATCAGCAGGGCGTTGGCCAGACCGTGCGGGATGTGGAACTCGGCACCCAGCTTGTGCGCCATGGAGTGGCAGACACCCAGGAAGGCGTTGGCAAACGCGATGCCGGCGATGGTGGCAGCATTGTGCACCTTCTCGCGGGCTACCGGGTCGTTGGCACCGTTCTGGTAGCTGGACGGCAGGTATTCCTTCAGCAGTTTCAGCGCTTGCAGAGCCTGACCGTCGGAGTACTCGTTGGCCAGTACGGAAACATAGGCTTCCATGGCGTGAGTGACCGCATCGATACCACCGAAGGCGCACAGGGACTTGGGCATGCCCATGACCAGGTTGGCGTCGACGATGGCCATGTTCGGGGTCAGCTCGTAATCGGCCAGCGGGTACTTCATGCCGGTGGCGTCGTCGGTCACGACCGCAAACGGAGTGACTTCAGAGCCGGTACCGGACGTGGTGGTGATACAGACCAGTTCGGCCTTCACGCCCATTTTCGGGAACTTGTAGATACGCTTGCGGATGTCCATGAAGCGCATGGCCAGGTCTTCGAACGCGGTGTCCGGGTGCTCGTACATGACCCACATGATCTTGGCCGCATCCATGGGTGAACCCCCCCCCAGCGCCAGGATAACGTCCGGCTTGAAGGAGTTGGCCATCTCGGCGCCCTTGCGGACGATGGACAGGGTCGGGTCGGCTTCCACTTCGTAGAATACTTCCACTTCCATGTTCAGCTTCTTGAGCAGACGAACCACGTCGTCGGCATAGCCGTTGTTGAACAGGAAACGGTCGGTCACCACCATTGCACGCTTCTTGCCTTCCAGATCACCCAGGGCGATCGGCAGGGAGCCACGACGGAAATAGATGGATTTCGGAAGTTTGTGCCACAGCATATTTTCTGCCCGTTTTGCGACTGTCTTCTTGTTGATCAGGTGCTTGGGACCGACGTTCTCGGAGATGGAGTTACCACTCCAGGAGCCGCAACCCAGGGTCAGGGAAGGAGCAAGAGCGAAGTTGTACAGGTCACCGATACCACCCTGAGTCGACGGGGTGTTGATCAGGATACGGGCGGTCTTCATCTTGTCGCCGAAGTATCTGATGCGGTCGGCGTTGCGATCCTGGTCGGTATACAGACCTGAGGTGTGGCCGATGCCACCGATGTTGACCATGTCACAGGCCATCTCGACGGCTTCTTCGAAGTTCTTGGCGCGGAACATGCCCAGGGTCGGGGAGAGCTTCTCGTGAGCGAACTCGTCTTCAGCGCACAGTTCCAGACCTTCACCGATCAGGATTTTGGTGGTAGCAGGCACAGTCACGCCAGCCATTGCTGCAATCTTGGTCGCCGGTTGGCCCACGATGTCGGCGTTCAGCGCACCGTTGATCAGCAGCACCTTACGGACCTTGTCCGCTTCATCTTTGGACAGGATGTAGCCATCGTGGCTGGAGAAACGCTCTTTCACCTGGTTGTAGATGGAGTCAACCACGATGACCGCTTGCTCGGACGCACAGACCACACCGTTGTCGAAGGTCTTGGACATCAGGATGGAGGCGACGGCACGCTTGATATCGGCGGTTTCGTCGATGACGATGGGCACGTTACCGGCACCCACACCGATGGCGGGTTTGCCTGAGGAGTAAGCGGCCTTCACCATGCCCGGGCCACCGGTGGCCAGGATCAGGTTGATGTCGTTGTGCTTCATCAGCGCGTTGGACAGCTCAACGGACGGTTGATCGATCCAGCCGATGATGTCTTTCGGTGCACCGGCGGAGATGGCAGCATCCAGTACCAGCTTGGCAGCGGTATTGGTGGAGTTCTTGGCGCGGGGGTGCGGGGAGAAGATGATGGCGTTACGGGTCTTCAGGGAGATCAGGGCTTTGAAGATCGCGGTAGCGGTCGGGTTGGTGGTCGGAACGATACCGCAGATGATGCCTACCGGCTCGGCGATGATCATGGTGCCCATCTCGTCATCCTGGCTCAGGATGCCGCAGGTCTTCTCGTCTTTGTAAGCGTTATAGATGTATTCGGAGGCGAAGTGGTTCTTGATAACCTTGTCTTCGATGATACCCATACCGGACTCTGCCACGGCCATTTGGGCCAAGGGGATACGGGCGTTGCTGGCGGCCAGGGCGGCGGCACGGAAAACCTTGTCTACCTGCTCTTGCGAGAAGCTGGCGAATTCACGCTGTGCTTCTTTGACGCGGGCAACCAGTGCATCCAGTTCAGCCAAATTGGTTACTGCCATGTTTATCTCCTGATGATTTGAAAACTGTTTAGTAAGACCTTGGCAATGCCCGGCAATTATAGTCGCCCTGTCAAGGAGAGAATCACCATAACGGGGTATTTACATGCCTTACTAAATCGCTTTCTGAGTCGATTATAGGGCCGGGTCGACTCAGAAAAACTTGATCTGGATCATATGTAACAAAAGAACAAAAGAAATTTTGTTTCACAATGCAGGGATGCCAGATGTTGCGAATTTGTAGAGTAGAGCGGAAGCGGGATGAATGGCAAGTGAATGACGACACATCCGTCATATTTCAACCAGTTAGCACCATACACCTCGATGTTCCCTGCGCTGGCAGAGGGATTAAGAGCGCTGTGGCACCCGAGCGGAGGCGCTGATCAGCTAGCAACAGATACTCACCGGCGTTTAATTTATGTTGGAAAAGTGGTTGTTGTTTTAATCCACGCACGGCACTCGCGCACCACGGCAGGCAGATCATGTGGCGGCGACATCGCGGCTGTCACGCACAGGGACAGGGCCCTAATGAAAGGGGGCTGCCATGGGTGGGATGGGGGTTGAGAGTCATGGGGGAGGGAGGTGTGGCCGCCTTGGGCTGCGAGTGGGGCCTGTCCTGGGCGCCGAACATGGGGCAGAGTGACCTTCTGCCAATATAAATCCGTATAAGTACGGTTGTATCGAATAAATCACCGTCTGTTTATTGAGTGGCAGAGTAAGGTTCTGATGATATACACCAGTACGTTACATTTGGCTGCTTAGTATTAACAATTCAATATGTTGCAATTTCTCGTTCCATTAGAGGAACTAACTGAAAAGCCACGGGAAGGGTGAGATTATTTGATTGGTGAAGGGAAAAGTCATGGTGTAAATTTACGCACAGTTTGATGGGGGGCCCTGTGGCTCGATTTGGTTCTGGATGGCGCTTATGGCAGCAATTGACTTCTCTTTATACCTGAAATTTTTCGTCGGCCTGTTTGCGATCATCAACCCGCTGGGTCTGTTGCCGGTGTTCGTCAGCCTGACCGGCCACATGCAGCCGGACGAGCGAAGGAAAACCAACACTACGGCCCACATCGCGGTGATGATCATCCTGATGGTCTCCATGTGCATGGGGCAGCTGATCCTCGATGGCTTCGGGATTTCACTGGCGTCGTTTCGTATCGCCGGCGGCTCGCTCATCACCCTGATCGCCTGGTCCATGTTGCAGGGCAAACTCGGTGAGGTGAAGCACAACAAGCAGGAGAAGGGGGAGTTAGCCGCGCGTGAATCCATCGCCGTCGTGCCGCTGGCACTGCCGCTGATGGCTGGCCCCGGGGCTATCTCCTCTTCTATTGTCTACGCCAGTCAGAAGACCCTGCCCCAGCTGTTCGGCATGTTCCTGGTGGTGATGGCCTTTGCGTATTGCTCCTGGCTCATCTTCCGCGCCGCCCCCCTGCTGTTCAAGCTGATGGGCAACACCGGCATCAACGTGGTGACCCGGATCATGGGCCTCATCATGATGTCCCTCGGTATCGAGATCATGGTGGCGGGTATCAAGGGAGTTTTCCCCGGATTGATGTGATTCAGGTCTGTTTTGTCGGAGCCGGTCCCTGTGACCGGCTTTTTTATTGTTTCTTTTTTGTTAGCCATTTTCTAGAATCGAGCGGCTTTGTATGAAAAGCGTCCGTCAG
>NZ_JRGL01000040.1 GCF_000764655.1 Aeromonas aquatica | reverse complement strand
AGCCCGCACAGTGGCGGGCTAATCCGAATCCTTCTGCGTCATGACGCAGTGGCTTCATCGCGAAGTTTCTCAAGAATGCGCGCGAGTCTATCTTCCTCCTGAGGTGTCAGATCCAAGGTATCGATAAGGTCTTCTAATTCGGTTAGTGATGATTCCATCCCGTGTCTCCCGTTCTCTCTCAGCCTCTCGGCTGTGAACCACTGTATTAATATACAGTGACGTGAGGGAATTTATCATTTCTGGACCGCTTTGGGTATTAAAAAAGGGGCCTAAGCCCCATCAGTATCACTCTGCCTGTTCAGGTATCATCCGCTGGATCCGGTCGGTAAGCGATCGGCGCTCCTGGGGACAGAGGTCGATAACCTCCAACTCGCTCAGCAAGGCGGTTAGCTCCACCTGCAGTTGAGCTGCGCTCATTGCACACCGCCAACGCTCAACTGTTGCGCCAACTTGGTAAGCCCCTTCGGGGTGATGCGAACCTGCTCACAAAGGCGCTCACCGCCATCAGCCAGGGGCACCATCGTCACCTTGTGCTCAATCAACCCCTGCTGCACCTTGTCCTGGTAGCCGAGCCACTGCTTGCCACCGGCACGCTTGTAGATCCAGCGCTGGCTGCAAAGGTGCTGGTTTAACTTCTTCGGCTGCTGCTGCAACGCCTTGGCGGCCTCTGTCAGATTCAGGGAGCCTTCGGCCACAGCGATCCGCTCCAGCGCCTCCACCTTGGGTTTGGCCGCCTCCACCTGCAGTTCCAACTCGTGATTAGCAGCCTCCAGACGCAACCGTTCCTGCTCTGACTGCATGGCGATCTGCAGGATCTCGATAGTGGAGAGCTGCGGTGTGACCGGGGCCAGCTTGCCGGTGCGGTAATCCAGAAACACCTGATTGACCTGGAGCTGGAAGGCTGGACTGATCCAGCCGGCGTAGGAGATAGCCAGTAGCTCGTGGGCGAAAGTGCCAGGGGCCGCGCCGCCATTGATAACATTGAGTACTGCATGACCAGACTGCGAATATGCAGTCTGGTTAGTAAGCTCGGAAATCAGCTCTTTAGCCTGCTTGGACCGCAGCCATTGATTAGGCACTTTATGGTTACAGGTACCACTTGCACGATGAAGAGCGTTCAGGTTGAACCGCCCTACATCATCAGTAGTGATCTCCACCCCGGCGATCACTGGCGTGAAATTCTGCGGCCCTGTCAAAACTTTGGTTTGCTGATACTGTTGTTGTATAGTCATACCGTAATCCTTACTTGGTTGTTGGGTTTACATTCCTCGGCCTTGGCGGCGGTAACCGCTGGGGCCGAACCATTTACGCTAGCTGTGTTCACTATATAAACCATCACATAAACCCTCTTTTATTTCTCCCTCATATTCCGTCATGTAATCAATGCCAAATAAACAATCCTTGCTTAGGTGGAATAATGTGGAAAATAGCCCTTCCACTACATTCCCGCCCCTCTTGGTTGCATCACACGATATGCATAACCCTAATGTTGGTCAACGATTTTCCGACGAAGGGAAGAGATAAAATCTTATAAAATACAATCGACTATCCTCCAAGGATAGTCAAAAGCATTTTTCAGACCTCAGCTGTCCATGCGCGTAAAATTAATTAATATTCACCTAATCAATTTAAAGAAATCCATTCAACCCCCCATGGGTAAAGTGAAAAGTTCACGGGCTATTTATTTAAAACCTTCTGAGATGGTTATAAGGTGGGAATAAACTGGAGGCATTGAACCGATGAGGGCGTAGAGGGGATTTTAGCGACAAGTCGCCCCAGTCCAACAGAGCTGGGGCTGAAGGCTCGCAACGGATTCAAGCGGACCACTTCATCACCAGTTCGCCACAATAGCATTCAACACAGCCCCGATCACAACCAGGGCAAAGGCAAACGCCATGAAGGTCTCAAGGCTTTCCCGGTTGGATTTGCTGAACCCCCAGCAACCCAAGCCGAAGGGTATCAACGCCAGCGTGAAGCTAAAGCTGAACGTCTTGAGTGCTACCACCATCATTATCAACGCAAACAGTATCCACATGGTCAGGGTCCTCGTAGGTAAGGCCCCAGCGTACACTCCATCACTGGGGCTCAGCCAGGGCCGCCATTGCGTCACTCCCAGTTCGACTGGTTGTGGTTGACCGCCTGATAAACCAGATTATTCCTACTGGCCAGTAGCTCATCGATGCGACGGCGCTTCTGTTCTGCTGCCATGGTCTTGTCGCGTTGGATCAGCTCTATCTTGTTTCGCACTACCCGCACCTGCTGCTGAGTACGGCTCAGGCTGCGCCGCGACTTCAAGATCCCGCCCTGCTCCTCCAGCAGCTCGTTGGCCTTGTCATCCAAGCCCTCGCTGCGGTACTGGTCAACGGTGCGCTTGAGCTGGTTCACCTCGCTCAGCATCCGGTAAAACTCTTCCATGTGCTGGGTGGACTTTGCAGGGCCAGTGCCGCGGTACACCGCTTTCACCAGCGGGATCTCGTCGGCGCGCCAGCTCGCTGACTCGCCAGGCTGCGAAGCCCGGATCAGCCCGTCAGCGGCAGCCATCACGTAGCTGCCCATGGTGCCAGTGTAACCAATCACCAGGTGCTCAAGCTGCTTGGGTGAGAAGCCAGTGAGCTCCCCCAGCTCGCGCATCAGCAGGCTGGTCTGCTCGTCGTAGCGGGCCTCTGTCTGGACGTTCAGGTCTTGTGGGCCGTCGATGGGGCCACCTTGAAAACTGTCATAGTTGAAAGCTGCCTCCATCATTGGCTTGACGAGCTGAGGGGTCGGGTTGAGGGCGAAGGTGTCGCCTATCGTCCTGGCCACCGCCTTGCCAAACTGGGCCCCGGTATCCTTGTCACCCAGGGCGCGCACCATGCGCTCGGGGATGGTGCCGAACAATACGCCAATCTCGAACGGCTTGGGGATCCGCCAATGGTGTTCACCAAGCCAAAAGTGCCAGTTAGCGTCCTTATCCCAGTCCTTCAGCGCCTCATAGCGCTCATCGTCCCAGTTGTGGGCCAACAGCGCCAGGCTCGCAGCCGTAATCATGCCTGCACGTTTGGCGATGGCTCTCGGGTTGTCTCTCAGCTCGCGGGTCAGCTTGCCAAGGCCCTGCACCCGGGCATTGAAGAACGGCAGCACCTGGGTCATGACCTGCATGGTGCGCGAAGCCCCCAACATGGAGAAATCCATCATGTCTTTCGACTCGAACGCCGCCTGAGCATGGCTCTTGCCAGCCTTGATGGCGGCGTCATAAACCGCCTCACGGTTTCCGTTTTCAACCGCCTCACCAATCCTGTTGTATTTCTCCCATACGTCGGCCACTACCCCCTTGGCCTGGGCGGCATTACGGATGATGCTCTTCTCATAACGGGCGATCTGCTCCGGGGTCATCCCCTTGCGGCGTAGCGACTTGCGCACGGTATCGGCC
>NZ_JRGL01000004.1 GCF_000764655.1 Aeromonas aquatica | reverse complement strand
GTACAGCCCCACTGGGGATAATAAATTTTTTATCAGGTTTAATCTTGAACGCATGAGGGTTCGTGCCAGTACTTACAACATCACCTGCACGAACAATAGATTTATAATGCTTATTTACAGTATGCTCTTCTGCTGCACGCTTGGTAAATCTATCTATTACAAGTCCACTATCGGGTAAAATTGAATGAGAAGAACCGTAGACAGCCCAGTTGAGTGATATTGCCCCATTTTCTTTATTACATAAAAGTGAATTCAATGGCTCTAAACCATCTTCATAGTTACTTGGTGCAATAAATTCATCAGCATCAATAAATGCTATCCATTTATTGTCATCAAGGGTTGACAGTATTTCGTCATATGCACCTAATTGTGGTGGTGTATTGTCTTGTGTTGGGTATTCTATCCTTTTGATAAGTCCAGATTTATCGAGATAGTACAGTAGCTCACTACTACCATCTGTGCTGATATTATCTGCTATATGGAAGTCTGTAATTCCCAGCGTCATATGATATGCTAGCCATTCTATAATGTACGGGCATTCATTTTTGAAAATCGCACCGATAGAAATCATTTTACCACCTTGTTTATTAAATAGAGAAATCTTCACGGTCTTTCGTCAAATTTTGACTGTAGTAGGG
>NZ_JRGL01000039.1 GCF_000764655.1 Aeromonas aquatica | reverse complement strand
GCGCAGCCACCAATCTGTATAGCTAGCGATATTGCCAGAAACCGGGTCGCGTAGTTCATGTGTCAATATTTTCCATAGAGTCAAAACTCGATATGTGATCAAGTCGTTGATCAAATGTATCGTGATTGGTTGTTGAGTTATTCGGTATTATATGTAAATGCGGGAGCTGCTTAAGTGGAGACTTGTATATCGAGGAAAAAGAGCAAAGCTACCGCACGGAAGTAACATGGCCCCGGTCTAAAAAGTAACAATTTGTGGTTGTAAACAGAAATATAAAACAAGGCAACTAAATTGCAGTTCTGTTCAATTCTCGTTCAGCTTTTCCGAAAACACGCTATTCATGTAGGGAATTAGCCTGTATATAATGCTTCATTTTGCGGCGAACGTCATGCTTAATTTATTTCGCGCGAATAGTACTGATGGGTGTTGTTTGAGTCAACTCTCATTTGGGATAATACGTATGAGTCACTCAAGAATGTTGACTGAATCAGTGTAATCCATTGTTATAAATGGTAAATTTACAAATGATAGAGTTGTTCATACAGTTCGGCTGAGTATTGGCAATGAGATGGTGATTAATTAAGAAATACCTTACATAAGATACCATCATCAATATTATTTTATTTTGTGATCTCTGTTTATTGTGCTTATCAATTTTCTATGATTTCGGTGAGGCGAGTATGTCATCGAGGTTACATAATGACCACAGGATATACATTGCTTTGAATGTAAAAAAATAGTGCCACAATTGCTAGACCATCTACTCATAATTGTATGTTTTTTTTAGTTTTTAACACTTTATTGACAATGTGCTTTTTTACCGACTATTCCTGAAGTGTGCCTGCCGAATGCATGGCTGGCACCTTAAAATCACAAGGATGTGGGAGTAGAAATGCGCGCTGACATTCTCTTGGTTTCTGGGCTGCTGGCCTCATTGACAGTTGGCACAGATGCAGTGGCAAACGATGACATTGTGGTCTTGCAAGTGGGTACACCAGCTGAAAGCCAGAAGTCCGATGTATTTTTTGTGGATGTAAAATACCACCACATGTTCTGGCAATGGGGAGACTCAGGTTGCCAAGCGGGGTTGGGGGGCCGTGCTGGCATCTTGGATGTCGGACACGAGTCTGGCGCCAGGTTGGGAGCCGGGGCACGTGTAGAGTGTCAGTGGAACCAGTGGGTTGTATGGATGCCTTTTGAAGTGTTGTGGCTCAGCAAGCATGAATTTGGGCAGAAGGGGGATTGCTTCAAGGATTATGGCGGCCCTGTTCAGCTATCAACGGGATTGGGGTTGGGCTATGCCTTCACCAGGAGCTGGTTGATTGGCTACCAGTATGAGCACATGTCCAATGGGCACATGTATGAACCCAACCCGGCACTCGACAGCCACACACTTCATATTGAGTACCGATTCTAGATTTTCACCTGTGAGGATTGGCTGCTGAAGTTAAGGAGCCAATCAAGTTGATGCTGCCTGAAACCAACATATAAATGTCCGCATGGGCGTCTTTCAGGGTTAACGACCCAGATATTCCCTGTCGAAGAAGGTGTTGACCCAGTGGGGGCGGTAGACGGCGAGCAGAGTCATGGCCATGCCGTTGAGCAGTGCCTCGGGGAAGAGCAGCAGCGGCCAGATGGAGAGATAGTCTGCGCTGATCACCTGCCAGCTGTAGCGCTCGTCCAGTCCCATCAGCAGGGCGCTGGCAATCATCTTGAACGAGATGCTCAGCGCCCCGCCGAGGAAGGCTGCCACGAACAGATAGACGAACAGGTGGCGGGGCATCCAGGCCCAGCTAGCCAAGAACAGCAACCAGCTGGTGGCCACCGGCAAGCCGATGCCGATCAGCGCCTGCGCGCCGAAGTCGGCGAGATCGGTGACACCGAAGTAACCGAGGATCAGCAGGGTGAGGCAGGGGGCGAGCAGGGCGAGGCGCCAGCCCAGCAGCAGGGTCAGGCTGGTGAGGCCGAGAAAATGGATCTCCAGCCCCTCGTGCAGACCGGCCCGCAGATACCAGAGCGGCACCAGCGCGATGGCGCTCCCCAGGCAGAGATGCTGATAGAGGGGATTGTCATGCAGGGTGCGCAGCAGGGAGCCACGCAGGCTGGCTGCCAGCAGCACCAGCCATAGCAGGAGGGCGGCAACTTGTCCTTCAGTCATGGCATGTCCTTTTGCACGTTACTGATTGCGGATGAACGAGGGGCCATCGCCGGGATGGCAAAGAAAAAGGGCTGACCCTGTCGGGTCAGCCCTTTTTCTTCAGTATTTGACGTTGGGGTGGTACTTGCCGAGGATCGCCTGGACCCTGTCCATGGTCTCCTTGCTGGGGGGCTTGATCCCGGTGAGATCATAGGTGTCACCCAGTACGTCCCACTTGTGTTTGCCGAGCTCGTGGTAGGGCAGCAGTTCCACCTTCTCGACGCAGTCACCCAGCTCGGCGATGAACTGGCCGAGTCCCTCGGCGCTCTCGTCATCGTCTGACCAGGTGGGCACCACTACGTAACGGATCCACATGGTCTGGCCCCTGGCCGCCAGGTAACGGGCAAATTCCAGGGTGTATTTGTTGCTGACGTGGGTGAGCGGTATGTGCTTCTCATCATTGATCTGCTTGATGTCGAGCAGCACCAGGTCGGTGTTGTCGAGCACCCGATCGAGCAGCTCGTCGTAGTGGCGCACGAAGCCGTTGGTATCGAGACAGGTGTGGATCCCCTGCGCCTTGCAGGCGGCAAACAACTCGGCGATAAAGTCTTGCTGCAGCATGGCTTCCCCGCCGGAGGCGGTGACGCCGCCGCCGGAGGCATTCATGAAGTGGCGGTAGCTGGTGAGATCCTGCATCAGCTCGGGCACGGTGACCTCGCGGCCACCCTGGGTGTCCCAGGTATCCCGGTTATGGCAATACTTGCAGCGCATCAGGCAGCCCTGCATGAACACGATGAAGCGGATGCCGGGGCCATCGACGGTGCCGCAGGTCTCGATGGAATGGATCCGGCCAATGACTTCGGTATTGCTGGCGTCGCTAACGGTGGCGGCAGGGATCCGGTGATTAGCCACTTTCCTGTCGGCAGAGCCGCTGGCTTCGACGGCAGGGATCCGGTTAATGATTGACATAGACGACTCCAATTGTTCTGGCAGGGTGCGAGCGGTCGTTATTTTATTACAAAAAGCCCTATAAATCCTACCTGTTTAGCCCGACCGGGCTTTGCCCAGCAGCACCTCCAGTGCCTTGACCGCGAGTGGACGGCTGGTCAGGAAGCCCTGATAGTGCTGGCATCCCAGCTGTTTGAGGACGTCCAGCTGCTCCTCATCCTCCACCCCTTCGGCGGTCACGGTGAAGCGAAATACCCGGGCGAGATCCAGGATCGCCTTGACGATGGCCCTGTCCTGCTCGCTGTGAACCAGCGTCTGGATGAAACTCCTATCCAGTTTGACCTCATCGGCGGGCAGATCGCGCAAATAAGCGAGGGAGGAATAACCGGTGCCGAAATCGTCGATGGAGATCAGGATGCCGAGCGCCTTGAGCTGGCGGATCTTGGCGATGCTGTCCAGCCGGTTTTCCAGCACCACGGACTCGGTCACCTCCAGCAGCAGGCGGGAGGGAGGCACGCCGGTGTCGCGCAGTATGTACTCCACCTGCTGCAC
>NZ_JRGL01000038.1 GCF_000764655.1 Aeromonas aquatica | reverse complement strand
CTCGTCGATGCCGCGGGGCCGGTACTTCTTGAAGGTGGCCTCTTCGCTGCCGTTCTTGGCCACGACGAAATCCCCTGGTTGGGGCGCTTCGTCGGGGTCAACGATGATGAGGTCGCCTTCCTTAAAGAAGGGTTCCATCGACTGGCCACGCAACCAGAGGCCGAAACCACAAGGTCCGACATCGACCCCCGCCGTCACATACTCGACGTTGCCATCGAAGGCCGTGGCCTGCTCACACATCTCGTGCCAGTGGCCGGCCTGAACATAGCTCAGCACAGGCACGTGCGTACCTTGTGGGATCACGGCCGGTTCAACGTTGTGATAACCAGGTATCTGCGGCTCTCCTGACGAACTTGGAGCATCCCCCTCGCCTGTCAGAAGCCAGTCAACCGTGACTCCCAACGCGGCGGCTAACTCATTGAGGTAGCGACCATTAGGCGTGTTTTCTCCCCGCTCCCATTGGCTAATGGAAACGCGTGATACACCAACCCGTGAGCCGAGAATCTCTTGGCTATACCCGAGTCTCTTACGTGTCTGCTTGATGCGTTCGTTTATTTTCATGTAAGCAATCTTACAAGTTGCTTTCGTAGGATTTCTTGTCTTTTCTGTAAGTTTTTCCTTGTATCCATAGTTCACCTGGCTTTACATTTTCTTTCGAAAGTAAACCTTACAAGGTGGAGTGTGATGAAGAAGAAGGACGCAATTGACCACTTCTGTGGGGATCACAAATTGGCACAGGCATTGGGTTGCAAGCCTCAAGCCATTTCTCAGTGGAGTGACCTTGTTCCCCAAGGCCGCGCCTACCAAATCGAGGTGCTGACCGGCGGCAAGTTAAAAGCCGACCCGAGCATCAGCCCGCAACAACCCACTCCCCGCGTCTGACCCTTCAAAAGGAATCGCCATGGTCACTCGATCCAAACCCATCCGCATTCCCAGCGACGTGCGTCAGCTACCGCTCGACTACAAGCGCATCGAGGCGCTGGGTGCCATCGAGCTACTGGCCGGAGATGATCTGATGCTGGGGAGTCTGGGCAACATGAGCCTGACCACGGCCGGGGATCTGGTCGAGGTGGTGGGGCAACTGCGCCGGACCGTCGCCGGCGAACTGCAGCACCTGGAGGCACCCCGCACCTGGATGGGGACCGACACCATCAACATCTTCAACTTGCTGCTGCAGATGGTGAACGTGGTGGAGCAGCTGGCCAGCACCAGCGCTGGCCACACCCACCCCGACCGGAACAAGCTGGAGAGCTGGAGAGCTGGCAGAGCTGGCAGAGCTGGCAGAGCTGGCAGAGCAACTATTACCCATCATTGAATAAAAAAGGGCCCATGAGGCCCTTACTCTTGCTCAAACATTTCTTTATTGAGCTTGTCTTTCAGCGCTTCTAGGGACAACTTGTCCAGCGCCGGATCCAGCTTCATTAGGCCGTGCGACTCACAATGCGACGAAAAAATCTCCTTACCAAAGCGCCAGCTCGTCTGTTTGACGTAGCACTGCTCCCAGCCCAGCGATTCGATTTTCGACATGCTGATCTTCTGAACCACGAGCCCCAAACCGGCGGCAAGCACAACCAGAGATAGAACGATGACAACACGCCGCCTCGTTGCCTTGGGAGTTATGTCCGGTTCAGGCATCCTACGGAATAACATCAGCCGCACTCCGGCATACAATAGGAGAGGAGCACCAAGTAATGCGGCCAAAATTGCAAACCATCCTCGCCAGTCATTCATACGAAATGGGTCAGCCGGTCATCCTCCCATATTC
>NZ_JRGL01000037.1 GCF_000764655.1 Aeromonas aquatica | reverse complement strand
TGATTTAGGAAACAACGCCATGAAGGGATAACAACTCAACCAACGCTGCTCGGGCGCCGAATTGCAAAAATCCTTTCAGAGCTGGGATTGAATGCAGCTCACGAAGTAACAAAAAGAACTGAATACTCAACAGTAAGAGCAGATATATTTATTGAGGCGAGCGAGCCAGAAAATAAAAAAAGAATAATTGAATTGAAAGTATTTTCATCCGAAAACACAATGCCATCTTCAATAAAAGACCAAATTAAGATCACTCTCAGACGGCATGCTCAGTTCGCTGGTTTTTTACAAAGACAATAATGCTTTTCATAATTATTTATGATGATGGCACTTATATGGTTTAGATGTTTGGTTGTATAGAATTTGTCTACGTATACCTCCATACATTAAGCAGATTTTAGGAAGTGTGTACAGTAAATTAGTAGCCACTAGAAATAAAAAAGGCGACCATCTGGTCGCCCTTTTTATTTCTATCGCTTTTCAATCAGCAAACTCACCGAGCCGGTCGCTTGGCACCATTCCCTTTGGCCGCAGGCTTGCTGACCTGAGTGGCGGGTTTGGCACCCGGCTTGGCAGAGCCAGCACGGGTTAGCGCCTTGCCCTTGTGGGTGGGTTTGCCAGCCGGTTTGCCTTGAGCTGCCCCTTGAGCGGCGGGCTTGCCGTTGCCAGCCCCTTTGCTGAGCTGGGAGCCTACTGGCTTGCCATTGCCCGCCTTGCCGCCCTTGTTGGCTGGAGTCTCGCTACGAGCGTCCTTATTTCCTTGCGGTGCGGCAGATGAAGCACCCTGTGTGCCAGCGCCTTTGCCGGTAGCAGGAGCCTTACCACCAGCGGCCTTGTTGCCAGCCCCATTGCCCCGCTGATGGACGATATTGCTATGGCGCGTCAGGGCCGGTTTCAGCCCCTTGTTGATGCTGCGCTCGGCCTTGACCTCGCCACGACCTTCCGGCGGCACCAGGCAGTCGGGGCCGTTGCCGATCAGGTGGCCCTTGCCCATCTCGAGCAGCGCCTCGCGGATCATGGGCCAGCCGGCCGGATCGTGGTAGCGCAGCAGCGCCTTGTGCAGGCGGCGACGGCGCTCCCCCTTGACCACGAACACGTCCCCGCCCTGGCGGCTCACCTTGTTGAGCGGGTTTTTCTCGGTGTAATACATGGTGGTGGCGTTCGCGAGCGGCGACGGGTAGAAGTTCTGCACCTGATCCAGCTTGAAGCGGTTGGTCTTGACCCAGAGCGCCATGTTCACCATGTCCTCATCCGTGGTGCCCGGGTGGGCCGAGATGAAGTAGGGGATCAGGTACTGCTGCTTGCCCGCCTCTTTCGAATACTTGTCGAACAGCTCCTTGAACTGGTAGTAGCTGCCCATGCCCGGCTTCATCATCTTGGAGAGCGGACCCTCCTCGGTGTGCTCGGGGGCAATCTTCAGGTAGCCGCCGACGTGATACTTGGCCAGCTCCTTGATGTAGCGCGGATCTTCCACCGCGATGTCGTAGCGCACCCCGGAGGCGATCAGTATCTTCTTGATGCCCTTCACATCCCGCGCCTTGCGATAGAGATCTATGGTCGGGGTATGGTCGGTGTCCATGTGCGGGCAGATGGTCGGCCAGACACAGGAGGCTCGGCGGCAGGTCTGCTCGGCCTTGGGGCTCTTGCAGCGCAGCTTGTACATGTTGGCGGTGGGGCCACCGAGATCCGAGATGACGCCGGTGAAGCCCGGCACCTTGTCGCGGATCTCTTCGATCTCTTTGATGATCGACTCTTCCGAGCGGCTCTGGATGATGCGCCCCTCGTGCTCTGTGATGGAGCAGAAGGAGCAGCCGCCGAAGCAGCCGCGCATGATGTTGACCGAGGTCTTGATCATCTCGTAGGCCGGGATCTTCTCCTTGCCATAGGCCGGATGCGGCACCCGCTGATAAGGCAGGCCGAACACCCCGTCCATCTCGTCGGTTTCCAGCGGGAAGGCGGGCGGGTTGACCCAGACGATGCGATCGCCGTGGGCCTGGGAGAGCGCGCGGGCACAGCCCGGGTTGGTCTCGTGGTGCAGGATGCGCGACGCATGGGCGTAGAGCACCTTGTCTTCCCTCACCCGCTCGAACGCCGGCAGCTTCACATAGGTTTTCTCCCATGGCTTCTGCTTGGGCGGCTGCACCAGCACCGGCTTGGCCTCCTGCGCCGCCGGCGCCACCTCGGTGGCGTCGTCGGAGCAGGGCGCCCCTTCCATGTAGGGGTTCATGATGGGGTCGATGCGGCCGATCTGATCCAGCTTGCTCGAATCCACCCCGCGCCACTCGGGCAGCGGCTCCTTGCGGATCACGGCAGTGCCGCGGATGTCCTGCATGGTCTCCATGGTCTCGCCGTTGGCGATGCGGTGCGCCACCTCGATCAGCGGCCGCTCGGCGTTGCCGTAGATGAGGATGTCGGCCTTGGCGTCCAGCAGGATGGAGCGACGGATGGTCTCGGACCAGTAGTCGTAGTGGGCTATGCGGCGCAGGGACGCCTCGATGCCACCGATGACCACAGGCACCTCCTTGAAGGCCTCCTTGCAGCGCTGGGTGTAGACCAGGGTGGCGCGATCGGGCCGCTTGCCGCCCACATCCCCGGGAGTGTAAGCGTCGTCGTGGCGTAGCTTCTTGTCTGAGGTGTAGCGGTTGATCATGGAGTCCATGTTGCCCGCGGTCACCCCGTAGAAGAGGTTCGGCTTGCCCAGGCGCATGAAGTCATCCTTGGATGACCAGTCCGGCTGGGCGATGATGCCGACCCGAAAGCCCTGGGATTCCAGCATGCGGCCGATGACCGCCATGCCGAAACTCGGGTGATCCACGTAGGCGTCACCGGTCACCAGGACTATGTCGCAGCTGTCCCAGCCGAGCTTGTCCATCTCCGCGCGGGACATGGGCAGGAAGGGCGCCGTGCCGTAGCACTCGGCCCAGTAGCGGGGATAGGAGAAAAGGTGGGTAACCGGCTGCATTTTGAACACCTGGAACAATTCGGGTCGCGCATTATACCGGCAGAGCCGTGCGGGAGCGATGGCTTTTTGCCCCCATAAACCCAGAGGGATAAGGCGCAGCCGCCCGTGAAGCGAGGCGCGCCGCCGCCAAGGCGGCAGGCGGCGCCGACAACCGGCCAACAAAGAGGGCGCCCGCAGGCGCCCTTCTCAATCCAGCGGGTTCAGCCTGGCCGCTCAGGCCGCCGGCTTGCCCCGCTGCTCGGGCTCGCTGTCCAGCGCCAGCGCCTCGTCCACCAGCAGATCCCGCGCGCCCGTCATGCCGGCCCGCCGGGCCAGCAGGTGATAGATGGCCGGCACCATCACCAGGGTCACCAGGGTCGCCAGGGAGAGGCCGAAGAACACCACAGTCCCCACCGCCATCCGGCTCTCGTAGCCGGCCCCCATGGAGATCATCAGCGGCACGGCGCCTATGATGGCGGTGAGCGAGGTCATCAGTATGGGCCGCAGGCGGCGCACCGAGGCCGCGATGATCGCCTCCTCGAATCCCTCGCCGCGCTGGCGCAGCTGGTTGATGAACTCGACGATGAGGATGCCGTTCTTGGTCACCATGCCGATCAGCATGATCATGCCGATCTGGCTGTAGATGCTCAGCTCCTGCCCCGTCAGCCACAAGCCCAGCAGGCCGCCGAAGATGCCGAGCGGCACCGTCACCATCACCACGGTCGGGGTCAGCAGGCTCTCGAACTGCGCCACCAGCACCAGATAGACCACCAGCAGGGCGAGGCCGAACACCAGCGCCATCTCGCCCTGGTTGTCACGGTAGTCCTTGGAGTCGCCGGCATAGTCCACCGTCATGCCGGCGGGCAGATGAGTGCTGGCCCAGCCGTCGAGGAAGTCGAGCGCCTCCCCCAGGGTGTGGCCGGGGGCCACGTCTGCGGTGAGGGCGATCGCCTTCTGGCGCTGGTAGTGGTTGAGGCGCTGCGGGCTCGCCACCTGCTTGACGGTGGCCAGGGTCGACAGGCTCACCATCTCGCCGCTGGCCGCCTTCAGATAGATGCGGCTGACATCGGAGATCCCGTTGAAGTCGCGCTGGTTGGCGCGCAGATAGACGTCATACTCCTCGCCCCTGTCTACATAGGTGGTCTGGCTGACGCCGCCGAGCAGGGCCTGCAACGAGCTGGCCACGGTGGAGACGGGGATGCCGAGCTGGCTGGCCCTGTCCCGCTCTATGGTCACCTGCAACTCGGGGGTCTTCTCGGCGTAGTCGAGATCCGGCGCCAGCATCAGGCCGCTCTTGGCCGCGGCCTGTTGCAGGGCCAGCCCTTGCTGATAGATCTCTGCGTAATCCGAGCCCTGCAGCACGAACTGCACGGCGGCGTTGGAGCCGCCCTTGAAGCCGGGCTGGAAGGTGCGGATCATCACGTCCGGAATGCCGGCCAGACGCCCGCTTAAACTACGACCAAATTCGGTGGCGGTCTCGTCCCGGGCGGCCCAGTCGGTCAGCTGGATGATAGCCATCCCGGTCTGATCGCCGCCGCGCCCGAAGGCCGGGGTGCTGAAGCTCATGGCCTGCACCACCCCCTTGCCGAGCAGCGGCATGACCGCGGCCTCCACCTGCTGCATGTTGCGCTTCATCCGCTCGATGCTGGTGCCCTCGGCCCCCTTGACGAACACATAGAGCACGCCCCTGTCCTCGGTCGGGGTGAGGCTCGCGGGCAGCTTGCCAAACAGGGCGCCGATGCCGCCGAAGCAGAGCAGCAGCACCAGCGGCGTCCAGGCGCTGCGGCGCAGCACCCAGCCCAGCAGCCGACGGTACTGTGTCTCCACCCGGCCGAGGCCCCGATCCAGCGCCGCGGTCAGGGCGTTGGGCTTGTCGACCGCGCGCATCAACCAGGAGCCCATGGCCGGGGTCAGGGTCAGCGCCACCAGGGAGGAGAAGAGCACGGCGAGCGACAGCAGGATGGCAAACTCGGTGAAGAGCCGCCCCACCATGCCCTCCATGAAGGCGATGGGGACGAACACCATCACCAGCACGGCGGTAGTCGCTATCACCGCGAAGCCCACCTCGCGGGTGCCGTGCCAGGCCGCCAGCAACGGAGGTTCGCCGCGCTGCAGGTGGTGGTGGATGTTCTCCACCACGACGATGGCGTCATCCACCACCAGGCCGATGGCGAGAATAAGGGCGAGCAATGTGATGAGGTTGATGGAAAAACCGAGATACCAGGCGCCGATGAAGGCCGACACCAGGGACACCGGCACGGTAATGGCCGGGATCAGGGTGGTACGCCCCTGCCCCAGGAACAGGTAGAGCACGGCCACCACCAGCAGGGCGCAGATGGCGAGGGTCTCGTAGACCTCGTGGATCGCCTGCTTGATAAAGATAGTGGAGTCATAATCCACTTCCAGACTCGCCCCTTCTGGCAGAAAACGCTGCATTTCGGCCATCTTCTGCTCGATCCCTTGCGCCACCGCCAGGGGGTTGGCGGTGGACTGGGCGACTATGCCGATCCCTAAGCTCTCGCGGCCGTTGCGCTGGTAGGCGCTGTCTTCGTTCTTGGCCCCCACCTCCACGTCGGCGATGTCCGCCAGATAGATGCTCTGACCGTTGGCGGCCGTCGTCACCGGCAGGGAGCGGAAATCCTCGGCGCTGCGATAGAGACGGGCGATCTGCACCGCCATGGTCATGCTGTTGTTGCGGATCTCCCCCCCCGGCAGCTCGATGTTCTCCCGCTTGAGGGCCTCCTGCACGTCCGACACAGTAATGCCGCGGGCCGCCATGTCGGCGGGGCGCAGCCGCACATACATCACCCGGGTCAGATCGCCGGACAGGGAGACCTCGCTCACCCCGTCCACCAGGCTCAGGGGATCGACCAGGATCCGGTTGGCGTAATCGGTCAGGGCGGTACGGTCCATCTGGGTGCTGCTGAAGTTCAACCAGATCGCCACATCGCCGCTGCCGTTGTCCTTGGTGACCATGGGCTCGTCCACCTCGTCCGGCAGCTTGGGCCGGGCGCGGGAGATGGCGTCACGCACGTCCGAGGTGCCCTCCACCATGTTCCAGCCGAGCTTGAACTCCACCGTGATGGAGGAGCGCCCCTTGCGGGTCACCGAGTTGATGTTCTTGATGCCGCTGATGCCGGAGAGCTGATCCTCGATGGGCTTGGTGACCTGGCTCTCCATGACCTCGGGGGCGGCCCCCTCATAGGTAGTGGTGATGGAAACGGACGGGGTCTGCACGTCCGGCATCTCCCGCACCGTCAATTTGCTGAAGGCCACCAGACCAAAGACCGTCAGCAGGGCGCTGATCACCACCGCCACCAGCGGGCGGCGCACTGAGATATCGGAGAGCCACATCAGCCTTTCACCTCAGCCAGATCGTGCACTAGGGCACCGTCACGCAGGTTGACAAGCCCCTCGACCGCGATGCGATCGCCGACGCTCAACCCCTTGATGACCCACACCTCTTCACCATGGGTATCGCCGAGCTCCACCGGGATGCGTTTCACCCGACCGTCCGGCTCCAGGCGATAGACGAAGCGCTGCTCGCCGGCATACTCCACCGATTGGGCGGGGATCAGGGTCATCTTCTGAGCCGGCAGTTCGAGCTCCACGTTCATCAGCATGCCGGGCCGCAGCTGGCCGCTGGGATTGGGGATGATGACCCGGGCCTTGATGTTCTGGGTTTCGTTGGAGATCCGGCTGTCCAGCGTCTCCAGCACCCCGGAGAAGGATTGATCCGGCCAGGCCGAGCTGGTCGCCGTCACCGCCATGCCGGGTTTGAGCAGGGAGAGGTAGCGCTCGGGCACCGCCAGATCGAGCCGCAGCTTGGCCAGCTCGTCCAGGTGCAGCAGCACGTCGCCGCTGTTGACCAGGGCGCCTTCGCTGAGATCGATGAGGCTCACGGTGCCGTCGAAAGGCGCCTGCAGGGTACGCAGGGAGAGCTCGTAGCGGGCCGCATCGACCCTGGCCTGGGCCTGGGCCACGGTGGCCTCCTGCCCTTCCAGCTCGGAGTTGGTGATGGCGCCGCGCGCCACCAGCTTGCGCATGTCCCGCAGCTTGCGGTTCTCGTCACGCACGCTGGCGCTCTGTTCGGCCAGCTCCGCCCGCTGCTTGCCCGCGTCCAGGGCGATCAGGGTCTCCCCCTGCTTGACCCGCTGGCCGGAGCGCACCGCGATATTGACGATACGGCCCGTCACCTCGGGGCTCACCACCACGGAGCGGTTCGCCGCCAGCTTGCTGACCAGCCTGATCGAGGGCTCGGCCAGGCTCTGCCTGACTGTCTGCGCCCGGATATTCACTTGTTTTGGCTGGGGTTTGTCGGCCGGCTCGGCCTGTCGGAGAGTCCAGGCTCCCGCTGCCAGCAGCAGGAGAACGGGAAAGAGCCACAGCCATATGCGCATTTTCATCAAACAATCCATGCAATAGAGAGAAGAGAGGGAGACTTCATCAATGATGACACCATGTTACCTCCTGACTATGCCGCGACTATGTATAAATGTGACAAAACGTAACAGCCGGGGGAGAGAGGCCATCAAAATCACATCCCGTTGGGACGATGATGGCGTTCTGCCTTACACTGATGAGCCGCAAATCAGCAAGGACTTCGGAACCCTATGCCCAGACTGCTTCATGCCTTTGCCAAGTACCGTCTGCAGTGGCTGCTGCTGGGTCTGAGTATCTTGCTGTTGTTCCTCGCCCTGCAGCACTCCTTTGGCCAGATCACCGAGCTGAACAAGCGCGACACCATTGGCACGGCGGCGGAGCTGAGATCCCAGTATCAACAGATAGATACCTTGCTCGAGGCTATGCGTGGCCAGGCCGAGGAGCGGCTGCGCAGCAACCCACAGACGACCCTGACCCACCAGCTCTACCGCGCCCTGCACGCCGATCCTGTGCTGGGCATTGCACTGGACAGGGTGCCCGCCAATCTGCCTCCCGGCCTGGTCGGCAATCTGACCGGCCCGGGGCCGCTACCGGCACCGGGCAGCGAGCGGGAGGCCCGATTTCACCTGGCGCTGAGCCTCTCCCCTCTGCTCTCGACCGCAGCCCAGTTGCTCTCCAAAGACGTGGCCTGGCTCTATTTCACCGGGGTGGACCACTTCATCTACCTCTATCCCTGGGTGCCCTCTCGCCAGTTTCGTTTCGATACCACTATTTATCAGAAATCCTACTGGCTGGATGCCCTGGCCCAGCCATCCGACAACCGGCACGCCACCTTGTCGCGTCCCTATCAGGACTTTGCCGGTCAGGGTCAGATGATCACCCTGTCCCAACCCATCACGCACGCCCGAAAAGTAGTGGGGGTGCTCAGCATCGACATCTTGCTCAGCCATCTTGAGCAGGCTCTGCAAAAACCCGGCCCCCAGACGGGCACCCTGTTTCTGGTCAATGCGCACCAGCAGATCCTGGCCCGCAGCCAGCCCGGCACGGCGCCGCCCCTGATCCGTGGCGAGCAGCAGGATGAGTATCATTGGCGGCAAGGCGCCTTCCAGTTCGTGCATGCCATCCCCGATACCCCGCTGACCCTGATCCACCGCGTGCCGCTGCTCTCCCTGCTGCAGGCGCTGTTCTGGCAGTCGGTCACCGCCCTGCTCACCCTCTTCTGTCTGGCCGTGGCTACCCTGTCCAGCCTGCGATCCCGCCGACTCAATCGACGGCTGAACTATCTGTCCCAGCACGATGCGCTCACCGGCGCCTTCAATCGCCACCATTTCGATGCGTTCGAACACCGGCATGCCAAGGCGGGCTCCCACCACATCGGCGCCATCATGTTCGACTGCGATCACTTCAAGTTGGTCAACGATCGCTTCGGCCACGGGGTCGGTGATCAGGTGCTGATCCAGCTGGTGCAGCTCTGCCAACCCTTGCAGGTGCGAGGCAACAGCCTGATCCGCTGGGGAGGAGAGGAGTTCCTGCTGCTAGTGGTCGGCAAGACCATCCCCCTCGATCAGCTGGCCGAGCAGATGCGGGTGAGCATAGAGCAGCACCCCTGGTCCGGGATAGCGGCCGATCTTCGGGTCACCGTCAGCCTGGGTTATTGCCGCCAGTATCCCGGCATCCGGTTGCAGGAGGCCATCCGCCGGGCGGATGCCGCCCTCTATAGAGCCAAGGCCAACGGCCGCAATCGCAGCGAAGGCTGGCAAGATGACGCGGGCGGGAACCAGGAGTAAGCTGGAACCCTAACTCACATCAGGAGACGCACAGTGGCACGAAAACCCCGCCTGGGGCTGGCTCTGGGCAGCGGTGCTGCCCGGGGCTGGGCGCACATAGGCATCATACGGGCACTGGAACAACTCGGTGTCAAACCGGATCTGGTGGCCGGTTGCTCCATCGGCAGCTTCGTGGGCGCGGCCTATGCCGCCGGTGAGCTGGACAAACTGGAATCCTGGGTACGAGGCTTCAGTCGCTTGCAGGTGATGGGCTTGCTCGATCCCGCGCTCTCCGGTGGCCTGTTTCGGGGTGACAAGGTGTTTGGTATCGCCGCCAGTCACCTCGGCGATCCCCCCATAGAGAGCCTGCCGATGCCCTTCGCCTGCGTCGCTACCGAGCTCAACACCGGGCGCGAGATCTGGTTGCAAGAAGGGCCACTGCGCCAGTGTGTGCGCGCCTCCTGCGGCATGCCCGGCATCCTGACCCCCACCCGGGTTGATGAGCAGTGGCTGGTGGACGGTGCCGTGGTCAACCCGGTGCCTATCTCCCTGGCCCGCGCCATGGGTGCCGAGGTGGTGATCGCCGTCAACCTCAACGCCGACATGCACCAGCCCTGGGCCGATGACTCGGACGAGCCGGCCCAGGGCGGCCTGCTCAGCCAGTGGCTGAACCGGGGGGAGCGCGAACCCAGCACCCCCGGCATGTGGAGCGTGATGACCGGCTCCATCAACATCATGCAGGAGCGTATCACCCGCGCCCGGATGGCCGGGGATCCGCCCGAGATCCAGTTCTGCCCCCGTCTTGGCAGCTTCTCCATCATGGATTTCCACCGGGCGAGCGATGCCATCGACGAGGGTCAGGCCTGCGTCGAGCGCAACCTGGAGCAGTTGAAAGAAGAATTGTCCCGCCTCAGACTGATCTGACCGCCATCACGCAAAAAAAGAGCGCCATCAGGCGCTCTTTTTTATTCCATCCCGGCTCAGAACAGCCCCAGCCCCTTGAGCATCACCACCAGGATCAGCAGCGGCGACACGTAGCGGATGATGAAGAACAGCGGCTTGAGGATCTTGAGTTCCAGCTTGCCGCCATTGGTCAGGGCTGATTCCATGCGCTCATAGCCCCAGACCCAGCCGACGAACAGGCACAGCAGGATGCCGCCGAGCGGCATCAGCACGTTGGAGGAGACGAAGTCGAACAGATCGAAGAAGGTCTTGCCGGCGATCTGCACGTCCGCCAGCGTGCTGTTGGAGAGCGCACAGGTCGAACCGACGGCGCCCAGCACCAGCAGGTTGATGAGGGTCGCCTTGGCACGGCTCATGTGGAAGCGCTCGGAGAGCACCGAGACCGGCACTTCCAGGATGGAGAGCATGGCACCGGTCGCCGCGATGGCGGAGAGCACGAAGAACAGCACCATGAACAGGTGACCGAACGGGATGCTGGCAAACACCGCCGGTATGGTGATGAACAGCAGGGAGGGGCCGGCCGAGGGCTCGAAGCCGAAGGCAAACACCGCCGGGAAGATGGCGATCCCCGCCAGCATGGAGACGAACAAGTCGGCACACATCACCCGGAAGGTGGTCAACGGAATGTTCTGATCATCCCGGAAGTAACTGCCATAGGTCATCATGCAGCCCATGCCGATGGAGAGCTTGAAGAACGCCAGCCCCATGGCCGTCAGCACCACGCCGGCGGTGATCTTGGAGAAGTCCGGCGAGAACAGGAAGTTCAGCCCCTCGCTCGCCCCGGGCAGGGTCAGGCTGCGCAGGCCTATCACCAGCAGCAGGATGAAGAGTACCGGCATCAGCCGCTTGGTGACCGCCTCTATTCCCTTGGCAACCCCCAACAGCAGAATGCCCCCCATCAGCGCCAGCACCAGCCATTGCCAGAGCAGGCTTTGCAGCGGATTGGTGATCAGGGCATTGAAGGCCGCGCCAGTCACGGCGGGATCGGTCGACAGGATCTCGCCGCTGATTGCCTTGAAGATGTAGGCAAACACCCAGGCCGCCACCTCGGAGTAGAAGGACATGATGAGGAAGGCCGCCGCCACCCCCATGACCGCGATCAACCACCAGGGCTGCCGCTTGGGCGCCAGCTTGATGAGACTCGTCACCGCATCGGACTTCGCCTGACGGCCCAGCATGATCTCCGAAATCATCACCGGCAGCCCGACCAGCAGGGTGGCGATGACATAAACCAGCAGGAAGCCGGCGCCACCGTTCTCCCCGGTCAGGTAGGGAAACTTCCAGATGTTGCCAAGGCCAACGGCCGAGCCCAGGGTGGCGGCGAGGACGCCGAAGGTGCTGGTAAAGCCGTCTCTGACTTTCGGAGTGGTGTGACTCATGCTTGTCTCGCTGTACACAATCCGGGGAGGCCCCCCCGATCAAAGGGTCGGAATTTTGTGGGGATTACGCCAGTTTGCCAAGGGCTTTAGGTTGAAATCTCAGTGCAGAGCACATTTCATTGCATTCAATTCAGCAGGGGTAAAGATTGGTGAATAAAAAATGCCGCCTCGAGGGCGGCACTTTTATCTGGGCTCAACGACATTAAGCCTTGGCAATATCGTCCGGACCGATCTGACCGATTTCGGCGACTTTCTTGTCGGCCAGCAGCCAGAGGGTGAACTTGTGCAGTTCCGGGTGGTGAGCCAGGGCCACCAGGAAGGCGCCTCCGACTTCACGATAACCCAGCTCATAATTTTTCAGGGTAGTCGGGGGGACGCCCAACAGATCAGCAAATTTAGGACGGCTCAGGCCAACCGCTTCGCGGATCTGACGGATCTTCTTGCCAACAGTTACGATATTTGAATTCATGTGTTCCATACTCCGTTCGGCGGATTGACTCCACCTTTCTTTTTCGCGACGACTCGTAGTCAAGTGTATCAGTTTTGAATGGACTCGTTATGGTCGAGCCTCTATCTTTAATCAGCGTCTTTCGACAACAACCCTTACAAACATCGGGGATGGTAATCGTAGAGTCGCCTCAGGTAAACAGTCTCGAAAAGAAACCTTTATTGTTGCCACGGACATAACTCGTATAATTCGCCGGTTATCCCTTAAAGAGTAATCAGCATGGCATTTCCCGGCATCATCTCCCGTCTCCACCCGGATTCAGACCCTAATACACTGCTCCGTCAACTCGCTCAGGGTCAACAGACCCGGGCCGAGGCATTCTGGCTGCCCGCGGCCATGCAAGGCGAGGCCGCGCCAGTGCTGGCGGCCCTGTCAGACAAGTGCAGTCTCTATCTCGAACGGCCCGTCACACTGGCTCTGCGCCGTCACGACGGCGTCTTGCAGGAAGACGGCACCCTGCTGCTTGGCAATGGTAATCGTATGAAGCTTGCGGTGGTGAAAGGGGATGGGGGGGTGGTACCCGAACAAGGCCTGCACGAGATGGCGCAGTGGCTGGAGGCGGGACATCAACATTTCATTTGTTCAGCCGCGGTTCAGCCGGTGGCACGGGCCATCCTCAATATATGGCCACTCGACCCCTATCTCGCCCGTCATTTTTTACTCAGCTTCACACCCTTGCTGTGCGAAGCAACCGAGGCAGATTACCTCGCGGTGTTCTCGGCAAGGGTACCTGGCGCCACGCCGCAGCATGCCTGGGTTGAGGCCTATATGAAACTTGAAAAAAAGCTGCATCGAGCTTACTTGGATCACTAATAGATCCTGATAAACAGCCAGTTATCCACACGACACAATCTGCCATAGCGATTATCTGTGAGCTTGATCATGTTTTGAAATGAGCATAGAGTGCGCCACGTCATCGGAATGACATCGGCTGTTCGTGGAGGGGGGAACGCATCGTGACAATGCAACCCGTTCGCTTGTGCACCCATATCGGGTGCCTCCTGGAGGGATCCAGGATCCCTGCCCGACGCAACGATCGTTGTTCGGCAGAGCCTGCAGCTTACATAAATTAAAAACTGCGAAGCACGTGAACAACGTGCCATCTCAACGAGGATTTTTTTATGATGAAAATGGCTCCTTCCCTGATCGCCATCGCTATGGCTGCCTTGGGTACCACTACTGCTTATGCCGCTGACGACATCTACTTCGGTGCCGGTGTCGGTGCTACTCACTTCAACGGTCTGAACAAGATCGAAGGCGTGACCGCTGGTGAAGAAGACGCGACTGCCGTCAACGTCTTTGCCGGTTACAACTTCAACGAATACTTCGGTTCCGAGCTGGGCTACCAGTACACCGGCCGTGGTAACACCGACGGCAACCGTTACGAGAGCCAGGGTGCCACCCTGTCCGGTATCGCTCGTCTGCCGCTGGGCAACGATTTCTCCCTGTTCGGTGAAGCTGGCGCCTACTGGGGCCACACCGACGGTCTGGGCATCAGCGATACCAAGGTATCCCCGCTGGCCGGTGCCGGTGTGACCTACAAGGTTAACGACGCCCTGGATCTGCAAGCTCGCTACCGCTACATGTGGGACGTGGCTGACCTGACCACCGATACCGGTGTTCAGTACAAGTCCAACCAGAGCGTGGCTACCCTGGAAGCCGTATATCACCCGTTCCGTACTTCCTACGTAGCGCCTGCTCCGGCGCCGGTTGTAGAAGAAGCTCCGGCTCCTGCTCCGCAAGTAGTTGAGAAGAACTTCGCCCTGAACTCCGACGTGCTGTTTGCCTTTGGCAAAGAGACTCTGAAGCCGGAAGGTACCGCTGCCCTGAACGCTCTGTACCAGCAGATCGTTGAGTTCCAACCGAAAGACGGCAACGCCGTAGTCGTTGGTTACACCGACCGCATCG
>NZ_JRGL01000036.1 GCF_000764655.1 Aeromonas aquatica | reverse complement strand
ATGATTAGACCACTACAATTCGAGGCTGGCTGCACTCAGCGGGATAGTGATCTCGGTGGCTGTCTTACTGCGCTTAGCCGGAATGCACCACGTTCCCTCGTTAAAATCGAACTCACTCCACATAGCCGCAATCAACTCGCCTTTACGCACCCCTAGATGAACCAACAGCGCGATTGCCAGGTAGTTTTCACGGACGAACTGGTCCCGGTGTTTGCGAAGAACGGTGAACAGTAAATCCAGCTCATCAAGACTAAGAATGCGCTTCCGGCTTTTTTCCAGCCCACCAGCATCCGACATGGTGAAGGCTTGAGCCGGACTGTAGTCCAGCAGGTCCAGCTTGAGCCCGTGTTTGAAAAGTTGCTTGCAGACCATGAGGGCATCATTGGCGGTTGCATTGCGCCCGGAGTTGGCGACTTTATGGATAATGGCGCGTATATCGCGAGCATTAACGTCTTTCAATGCCAGCTTGCCAATGTGTGGGGCAATCTCCTTTTGGTAAATGCGCTTGGGGATCTGCGGGTTCTTTAGTCGCCGGCTGACATCATGCTGATACCAGTCCAGAAACAGTTGATCGACAGTTTTGATTGTCTCTTGCTGATCGCGTTTGCGCTCTGCTGAAGGGTCTTTGCCATTTTCTACATCGGCGTTGAGGCGGGCGGCTTCTCCACGAGCCTGAGCTAGGGATAGATGAGGGTATGACCCTATCGTGAACCAGACCCGTTTCTTGGCGATATTGGTATAACGGAGTACCCATTTGCGGGTACCGCTGGGTAGTCTCCGAAGATACAGGCCATCACCCACATTGATGTTATTGGTGGCACCTAGCTTGCCCTCCTTTTCGTCTTCAGCATCCTGCTCTTTGATCTTCTTGGCGAGTTCACTGGCTCTCATGCGGGGTCCTTCGGCTAGTGGTATCACGTACTGAAAAAGGTGGTATCACGTCGTGTCGTGATACCAAACGTGATACCACTTTATCAGAACAGTGGCGGACAACTCAAATCACCAAAAAACAACAAACCCCTGAAAATCAGGGGTTTGAGGTTCATCTAAAACAGCGGGAAACGCTAAAAAACGTCATTCTATATTCTGGATCTGCTCGCGCATCTGCTCGATGAGGACCTTCAGCTCGACCGCGGACTGGGTCACCTCGGCGTTGATGGATTTCGAACCGAGCGTGTTCGACTCGCGGTTGAACTCCTGCATCATGAAGTCGAGACGACGGCCACAGGCGCCGCCCTTCTTCATGATCTTGATGGTCTCGCTGATGTGCATCTCCAGGCGATCCAGCTCCTCGGCCACGTCGATCTTCTGGGCCAGCAGCACGATTTCCTGCTCGATGCGGGCCGGATCCAGCTCGACCTTGGCCTCGACCAGACGGTCGGTGAGCTTCTGGCGCTGCCACTCGATGATCTGCGGCAGGTGCACGCGCACCTTCTTCACTTCCACCTGGATGCCGTCCAGACGCTGCTCGATCAGCGCCTTGAGGTTGGTCCCTTCGCTGGCGCGGGAGGCGATGAAATCTTCCATGGTCAGATCGAAACCGCCCATCAATTCGGTGGCGACCGCATCCATGTCCTGCTCGGCGGCGGCCATGACGCCGGGCCAGCGCAGCACGTCCACCGGATTGAGTTGACCCTGACCGGCTTCTTTCATCACCCAGTTGGCGCCGTCAATGATGAGCTTGGCCAGCTCTTCATTGATGTGCAGCTGGCTGGCGGCGGCCTGGGCCGCCTCGAACCGCAGGTTGCACTCCACCTTGCCGCGCTGCAGCTTGGCACGGAAACGCTCGCGCAGGACCGGCTCCAGGCTGCGCAGCTGCTCCGGCAGGCGGATGTAGGTTTCCAGATAGCGCTGGTTGACCGAACGAATTTCCCAAACGGCTGTGCCCCAGTCGCCCTTGAATTCCTTGCGGGCGTAGGCGGTCATGCTGTGAATCATTGATTGTTCCGGGCTTGATGAAGTGTGGGGGCAGTATACTCAGCCAGGCTTGCCCCGTCAGCCGACAGCGTGGTTTTAGCGGCTGATATTTGGGGCGGGATCACTTATAATCCCCCGCCAATTTGAGCCAGCCCAGAGGTCAGTCCCATGTCCCGTCCCAGCGATCGCAGTGCCGCGCAAGTGCGCCCGGTTACCATCACCCGCAACTTCACCAAGCATGCGGAAGGATCTGTGCTGGTGGAGTTCGGCCACACCCGCGTGCTGTGCACCGCCAGCGTCGACACCAGCGTGCCGCGCTTCCTGAAAGGCAAGGGTCAGGGCTGGGTCACCGCCGAGTACGGCATGCTGCCGCGCTCCACCCATTCGCGCATGAACCGCGAGGCGGCCGCCGGCAAGCAGAGCGGTCGCACCCTGGAGATCTCCCGACTGATAGCCCGCTCCCTGCGTGCCGCCGTGGATTTGACCGCCCTCGGCGAGCACTCCATCACGGTGGACTGTGACGTGCTGCAGGCCGACGGCGGCACCCGCACCGCCGCCATCACAGGTGCCTGCGTGGCGCTGGTGGATGCGCTGAACTGGATGGTCGAGAAAGGCATGCTCAAGCAGAGCCCGCTCAAGCAGATGATCGCGGCGGTCTCCGTCGGCATGTATCAGGGCGAAGCCATCTGCGATCTGGAGTACGTGGAAGATTCCGCCGCCGAGACCGACATGAACGTGGTGATGACCGAAGACGGTCGCATCATAGAGGTGCAGGGCACCGCCGAGGCCGAGCCCTTCACCCACGAGGAGCTGCTGGCGATGCTGGCCCTCGCCAAGGGCGGCATCGACGACATCATAGCGCTGCAGAAGCAGGCGCTCTCCTGAATTTCTGATTTGAAAAACGCGGCATTGACCGCGTTTTTTTATACCCCCACACCAGTAAACGACAAGCCAAGCAAGGAGCCAGAATGAAAGCCTACCAGCGTCAATTTATCGAGTTCGCCCTGGAGAAACAGGTTCTCAAATTCGGTGAGTTCACCCTGAAATCCGGCCGCAAGAGCCCCTACTTCTTCAACGCCGGCCTGTTCAACAGCGGCCGCGATCTGGCCCGCCTCGGCCGCTTTTATGCCGCCGCCCTGATGGACGCTGGCATCGAATTCGATGTGCTGTTTGGTCCGGCCTACAAGGGGATCCCCATCGCCTCCGCCACCGCGGTGCAGCTGGTAGAGCAGCACGATGTGGATGTGCCCTGGTGCTTCAACCGCAAGGAGGCCAAGGATCACGGCGAAGGCGGCAATCTGGTGGGCTGCCCGCTCAAGGGGCGCATCATGCTGGTGGACGATGTCATCACCGCCGGGACCGCCATCCGCGAATCCATGGATCTGATCCAGGCCAACGGTGCCTCCCTGGCCGGCGTGCTGATTGCCCTGGATCGCCAGGAGAAGGGCAAGGGCGAGCTCTCCGCCATTCAGGAGGTAGAGCGCGACTACGGCGCCCACATCATCGCCATCATCCAGATGAGCGACCTGATCCAGTATCTGGAAGAGAAGCAGGCGGAGCAGCCCGCGCTGGCCGAGCAACTGGCGGCCATGCGGGCCTACCGCGCCCAGTACGGCATCTGACGACCCGGTTCCCTCATCCCCGGCCCTTCCCCCGTGAGGGGAGAAGGGGGCAGATCGGCATGCTGCCGATCGTATCAACGGCGCCAAAAGGCGCCGTTTTTTATTTGCACAAAAAGTCGGTGCGCTCACTTGAGCTTGCCCTTACAGTAAAGGTTAAGGTTTGCTGGTCAACTCCGAGGAGGATTGTCATGACCATGCATATTCAACTTCCCGTCAGCGGCATGAGCTGCGCCAACTGCGCCAGCCGCATCACGGCCGCCCTCAACCAGCTCGACGGCGTGACGGCCAGCGTCAACTTCGCGCTGGAGCAGGCGGCCATCGAACTCGGTGACCCGGCTCGTCTGCCCGAGGTCCTCGACAGCATCACGGGGCAGGGCTATGGCTACGGCCATGAGACGATCTCCTTCCAAATCAGCGGCATGACCTGTGCCGGTTGTTCGGCGCGGCTGAACAAGATGCTGGCTGCCTTGCCTGGCGTCATCTCGGCCGAGGTCAATTTCTCCCTCGAGCAGGCCCGCATCCTGCTGGTGCCCGGCACCCAGACCCTGGCTTCCCTGCGCACCCATATAGAAGCGCTTGGCTTCGGTGCCCAGCTGGCGCAAGGCTCCGTCAGCCAGCGCCGTCAGCAACTGCTGGCCCGTGAGGAGCAGGAAGCTGCCGCCGCCCGCCAGGCACTGACTCAGGTTGTTATTTCGGCCCTGCTCACCCTGCCGCTGCTGGTGGGCATGGTCGCCATGGCCGGACTGTTCCCCTGGCATCTGCCCGCCTGGCTGGAGCTGGTGCTCGCCACCCCGGTGCAGTTCTGGATCGGGGCCCGCTTCTATCGCGGTGCCTGGCTTGCCCTCAAGAACCGCGCCGCCAACATGGATGTGCTGGTGGTGACAGGCACCAGTGCCGCCTACTTCTACAGCCTCTATCTGCTGCTGACCTTAGGCGTGGCCGCCAGCGGCAAGCTCTATTTCGAGGCGAGCGCCATCATCATTACCCTGATTTCACTCGGGAAACTGCTGGAGGCGAGGGCCCGCCGCAGTACCCAGTCCGCCATTCGCGAGCTGATGGCGTTGCGGCCGGACACCGCCACCGTCTGGCGTGGCGAAGCCTGGCAGAGTGTCGCCATCGACGAGGTGCTGCGTGGCGACAGGCTGCGGGTGCTGGTGGGGGAGCGGGTGCCGGTGGACGGCAAGATCCTGAGTGGTGCGAGCGAGTTGGATGAATCCATTCTTACCGGCGAGAGCCTGCCGGTGCCGCGCGCACTGGGGGATGCCGTGCTGGGCGGCGCCATCAACCGCTCCGGCGTGCTGGAGATAGAGGCCACGACCGTGGGGGAGGACTCCAGCCTCAGCAAGATCATCGCCCTGGTGGAGCGTGCCCAGATGGGCAAGGCGCCGCTGCAACAGCTGGTGGACAGGGTCTCCGCCATCTTCGTGCCCGTGGTCATGGCCATAGCCCTGTTCACCCTGCTGGCCTGGTATGCCTACAGTAACGACTTCGGTCAGGCGCTGCTGGCCGCCGTCGCCGTGCTGGTGATCGCATGTCCCTGCGCCCTGGGGCTGGCGACCCCGGCCGCCATCGTCACCGGCACCGGGGTGGCGGCGCGCCACGGCATCCTGATCAAGGATGTGGATACCCTGCAGAAGGCCCACGCCATCAAGGCGCTCATCTTCGACAAGACTGGCACCCTCACCCAGGGCAAGCCCGTGCTGGCGAGCTGGAGCGGCACCGATGAACAACTTAGGCTCGCCGCCGCCCTGCAACAGGCGAGCGAGCATCCGCTGGCGCTGGCGATGCGCGAGGCGGTCGGCAAAGAGGTCGTGCTGCCCCAACCCGAAGCCGTGGAGGTGCGGGTCGGTGCCGGTATTCTCGGTCAAGTGGCGGGGCATAGGGTGGCCATCGGCAATCCCTCCCTGCTGGCTCAGCTCGGCATTGAGCCGCCACAGCAGGATGAAGCGCCCGCCGACGGTGCGACCCGGGTCTGGGTCGCCATCGACGGCGTGGCGGTGGCTATCGCCGCCCTGGCCGATACCCTGCGCCCAGAGAGCCCCGAGGCTATCGCCATCCTACGCCAGCGCGGCATCGCCAGCTGGCTGGTGAGCGGTGATGCGCCTGCACCCGTGGCCCACATCGCCGCCAAGCTGGGGTTGGACGGCGCCTTTGACTCTGTGCTGCCCGCCGGCAAGGTGGAAAAAGTGGAGGCGCTGCGCGCCCGTACCCAGGGCCTGGTAGCCATGGTGGGGGACGGGGTGAACGACGCCCCGGCGCTGGCGGCGGCGGATGTCGGCATCGCCATGGGCTCAGGCTCGGATGTGGCCATGGAGACCGCCTCCATCACCCTCATGCGATCTGACCCGCGGTTGGTGGCCGATGCCATCGACATCTCGGCGGCCACCTGGCGCACCATACAGCAGAACCTGTTCTGGGCCTTCGTGTTCAATATCATCGGCATTCCGCTGGCGGCGCTGGGCTATCTCAGCCCCGAGCTGGCGGGGGCGGCCATGGCCCTGAGCAGCATCACGGTATTGAGCAATTCCCTGTTACTGAAACGCTGGCAGCCCAGGGCGGGCGGCCAGCGCCAATCTGAATCGAAAAGGAGCCATCCATGAACATCAGCAAGGTTGCCAAGGCCACTGGGCTGTCCGCCAAGACCATTCGCTATTACGAGAGCATCGGCCTCATCTCGGCCCCGGTGCGCAGCGACAACGGCTATCGCAGCTACACAGACGGTGCCCTGCGGGAGCTGCGCTTCGTCAAGCGGGCGCGGGAGACCGGCTTCAACCTGGAGGAGTGTCAGGAACTGTTGGCGCTCTATCGGGACGAGCACAGAACCAGCGCCCAGGTGAAGAAGCTGGCGCAGGAGAAGATCGTCGATCTGCGGGCCCGCATTGCCGGTCTGCAGGCCATGCTCAGCTCCCTGGAGGAGGTGGTGGGGTGCTGCCACGGGGATGCGAGCCCGGAGTGCCCCATCCTGGACGAGTTGGAGCGCG
>NZ_JRGL01000035.1 GCF_000764655.1 Aeromonas aquatica | reverse complement strand
TCAGGACTAGACACGCATTTTTCAGTTCACCGATATCTGCCTGGCATCGAGATAGAACCGGGCCTGCCCCGATTGTTCTATTTGGATGGCAGCCAGCAGTTTCTCCCCGCGCTTGTATTCCCAGTTGTCTTCGATCGAGGTCAACGGCGGCTTGCGGATGCCCAGCGTCTGCAAATACTCGTGAAACAGGCTGGCGCTTCCTATCTCGGTCAATCCTGCTTTCATCCCGATTACTCCCTTATTGTGTCTGTTTATCAATGGTAGCGTTTTCATATGTATTCAATGTGAACACTTTTCTATTAAATTGATCCAAGCTAAGTTCCGGGTTGGAAAAGGCCTGGGTTTCCTAAAATAGGGAAGAAAAACATGTTGATACAGAAGGTGCGTTTGGCTGACCGTGAGGGTTTCTGGCAGATCCTCTGCCACGAGGGCTATATCCGGGCCATAGAGCCCATGACGAAATCGCTCTCCTCTGCGTCTGAACTGGATGGAGAAGGGGGGCTCGCCATCGCCCCCTTTATCGAGCCCCATATTCACCTCGATACCACCCAGACCGCGGGTGAGCCGAGCTGGAATATCTCCGGCACCCTGTTCGAGGGGATAGAGCGCTGGGCCGAGCGCAAGGCGCTGTTGACCCACGAGGACGTCAAGCGCCGCGCCATCCAGACCCTGAAATGGCAGATGGCCAACGGCATCCAGTTCGTGCGCACCCATGTTGATGTATCCGATCCCAAGCTGATCGCGCTGAAGGCCATGCTGGAGGTGCGCGAAGAGATGAAGCCCTGGGTCGAGCTGCAGATAGTCGCCTTCCCGCAGGAGGGGATCCTCTCCTATCCCAACGGCAGGGCCCTGCTGGAAGAGGCGCTCAGGCTGGGAGCTGATGTGATTGGGGCCATCCCTCACTTCGAGTTCACCCGTGAATACGGGATCGAGAGCCTGCATCACATCTTCGAGCTGGCCGACAAGTACCAGGTGCTGGTCGATGTGCATTGCGACGAGATAGACGATGAGCAGTCCCGCTTCATCGAGACCCTGGCCACCCTGGCCTATGAGCGCGGCATGGGCGCCAGGGTCACCGCCAGTCATACCACCGCCATGCACTCCTACAACGGGGCCTACGCCTCCCGCCTGTTCCGCTTGCTGCGGATGGCCGACATCAACTTCGTGGCCAACCCACTGGTGAACATCCACCTGCAGGGGCGGTTCGATACCTACCCCAAACGCCGCGGTGTCACCCGGGTGAAGGAGATGCTGGAGGCGGGCATCAACGTCTGCTTCGGCCACGACGATGTGTTCGATCCCTGGTATCCCATGGGGACCGGCAACATGCTGCAGGTGCTGCACATGGGGCTGCATGTTTGCCAGCTAATGGGATACGAGCAGATCAATGACAGCCTGAAGCTGATCGGTGAGCACAGCGCTCGTACCCTCAACGTGCAGGATCGCTACGGGCTTGAGGTAGGCAAACCCGCCAACCTGCTGATCCTGCCGGCGGAGAACGGCTTCGATGCGGTGCGGCGCCAGGTGCCGGTGCGCTATTCCATCCGCCATGGCAGCGTCATCGCCGAGACCCGGCCGGCCAGCACCTCGCTGCACCTGCTGACAGAGGAAGTGGTCGATTTTCGCCGCTAGCCACCCCGGTCTTGATCTCGCCACTATCACCAAGCGAGCACCTTTTGCATAATGCCAGCCTGACACGACGGAGTCCGTTACTATGCAAACCTGGTTATTTGTTGCCGTCGGTGGCGCCATCGGTGCCTGCCTGCGTTTCGGCATGACCGAGCTGCTCGCCCTGATGCTCGGCCGCAACTTCCCCTACGGTACCCTGGCGGTCAACGTGGTCGGCTCCTTCATCATGGGGCTGGCCTTCGCGCTCATCAGTCACGGCCATGTGCTGGAAAGCCCGATGAAACCGCTGCTGATGGTGGGTATTCTGGGGGCTTTGACTACCTTCTCCTCCTTCGCCCTGGATACCGTGCTGCTGGCCCAGCAAGGGGCCTATCTGAAGGCGCTGCTCAACACGGCGCTCAACGTCTTCCTCTGCCTCGCCATGGTGGTACTGGGAATGCAGTTGGTGGCGAGCCGGGTTTAAGGTGTCCGGACGCTGGCGGCTCTGGTAAACTGGCGGCCATTCTTTGCTCTATGGGTGTTTGAGGGATGTCGGAACAGACGAATACTACGCATTTTGGCTATAAAACCGTGGCGGCGACCGAGAAGGAAACTCTGGTGGCTGGCGTCTTCCATTCGGTGGCGGCCAAGTATGATCTGATGAACGACCTGATGTCGTTCGGCATTCACCGCCTCTGGAAGCGCTTCACAATCGACTGCTCAGGCGTGCGTAAAGGTCAGAAAGTGCTGGATCTAGCCGGTGGTACAGGGGATTTGACTGCCAAATTCTCCCGCATCGTCGGTGATACTGGCCAGGTCGTGCTGGCGGACATCAACGACTCCATGCTCAAGGTGGGCCGCGACAAGCTGCGCAACCTGGGGGTGGCGAACAACGTCTCCTACGTGCAGGCCAACGCCGAGGCGCTGCCCTTCCCGGACAACCACTTCGACGTCATCACCATCGGCTTCGGTCTGCGCAACGTCACCGACAAGGACAAGGCGCTCGCCTCCATGTATCGGGTGCTCAAGCCGGGCGGACGCCTGCTGGTGCTGGAGTTCTCCAAGCCCGAGAGCGAGGTGATCGCCAAGCTGTACGATCTCTACTCCTTCAAGCTGTTGCCCAAGATGGGCGAGCTGGTTGCGAACGACAGCGAGAGCTACAAGTACCTGGCGGAATCCATCCGCATGCACCCGGATCAGCAGACCCTGAAGGGCATGATGGAGAACGCCGGCTTCGATCAGGTGGACTTCTACAACCTGACCCAGGGGGTCGTCGCCCTGCACCGTGGATACAAGTTTTAAGGTTGCCTATGCCGATGGATGCCATGGTCACCGCGGTGATCGAAACCAGCCTCAACCAGCTGCTTAATCTCGACAAACAGAGCCCGGAGCGGCTGCGCAAGCTGGCGGGCAAGGTGCTCAAGCTGGAGTTGCGTGAACTCAAGCCGCTCTGGTTTGTGTTCTCCGAGCGCCGCCTCGACGTGCTGGCTCAGTTTGAGGGGGAGGCCGATGCGGTGCTGAGCCTCTCCTTGACGGCCCTTGGCCTGCTGAAAGACCCTTCCGCCCTGACCCGCTATATCCGCGAGGAGCGACTCGATCTGAGCGGCGATCCCCAGCTGGTACAGGCGTTCAGCGCCCTGCTGGGAGAGCTCGACATCGACTGGGAAGAAGAACTCTCTCGCTATACCGGTGACGTACTGGCCCACACCCTGTGCGGCGGTGCCCGTCAGGCGCGTCGTCTAGTGGGGCGCGAGTTGTGCCGCACCCAGCGCCAGCTGGCCGAGTACCTGACCGAAGAGGCTCGGCTCGCCCCCGGCCCGCTCGAGGTCGCCAGTTTCAACGACGACGTCGAGCTGCTGGCCCAGCACATGAAGGCCGTCGAGTTGCGGCTCGCCCGCTTCGAACAGCAGGTGAGCTGATGACCCCGAAGGAGTTCAAGCGCCTCTATCGCATCGTCAGCATACTGCTGGAGCAAGGCATCGATGAGCTGGTGCCTGCCCGTTATCAGCCCTGGCCGGGCCGCCTGCTGCGTCGCAGCCTGTTCTGGCTCAAGAACAAGCAGCCAGATCTGAACCGCGGTGCCCGCATCCGCCTCGCCTTCGAGGCCCTCGGCCCCATCTTCATCAAGTTCGGCCAGATGCTGTCGACCCGGCGCGATCTCCTGCCGCCGGACATCGCCGAGGAGCTGGCTCTGCTGCAAGACAGGGTGCCCCC
>NZ_JRGL01000034.1 GCF_000764655.1 Aeromonas aquatica | reverse complement strand
TGACCGACAGCGACGGCTCGGTGATCAATGGCAGCACTAACGTGGTGATCACCGATGCCGCCGATCCGTTGATCTCGAATATCGAGTCCGTGCGGGTTGAAGAGGCGGATCTGGATGCGAGCAACACCCAGCACCCCGGCACTACCCCGACCGAAAACGGGGAGGCCGCAGGGGGCAAGGTGACCATCGGCGCCGGCTCGGACAGGGTTGCCTCCCTCGAGCTGGATGTGGCGGCCTTCAATCAGGCGAATCACCTCACCTCCGGTGGCAAGGAGATCACCCTGGCCGCCCATAGCCCGGGTTGGTATCTGGCGAGCGCCGAGGGTGGCAAGCCGGTGTTCTGGATCCACCTCGACGTCAACGGCAGCTACAGCTTCCATCTGGTAGGCCAGCTCGATCACGGTGCCCAGGGCAAGGATGAGCTCGGCATCGAGATCCCCCTGTATGTGACCGACCATGACGGGGATCGCAGCCCCAACGTGACGGTCGAAGTGCAGGTGCAAGATGACATGCCGATTGGCACCAGCCTGGCCCATAACCTGAGCGAGACCGGCAGCGCCGTAAACGGCGATCTGCTGCCCCCCGCCAACGAGGGGGCCGACGGCGCCAGGGTGGCCTCGGTCACCGTCAACGGCGAGGTGCATGCCATCAACGGCAGCCTGACCCTGGACGTGATGAGCCCGGATGGCAAGCAGGTGATGGGATCCCTGACCATAGGTCAGGACGGCAACTACAGCTTTACCCCAAGGCCAGGTTTTGATCACGATGCCGCCAGCCTCACTCAGCGCATCACCGCCCAGATCGTTGACGGTGATGGCGATACCGCCGAGAGCACCCTGACCCTCAATCTGGAAGACGAGGCGGTGCGCTTCACCGTGAACGGGGCGACCGGGCAGGAGGATCAGGGGGCCCAGGATCCGAGCCAGGGCATTGCCATCAACATGCAGCTGGACATCGGTGACTTCGACAGGGGTGAGCACGTGGATCAACTGCTGATCCAGGCCCCCGCCAACGCACACGGCACCTTCTACTACAACGGGGTGGCGCTCACCACCACGGCCGATGGCAAGTGGTTCATAGTGCCGCCCGAGGCCATGGTTACCAGCGACAACGTTCACTACAGCACCTCGGGTCTGACCTTCGTGCCGGCGGACGACTGGTCGAGCTGGAGCAACAACAAGCAGCCGCTGCACTTCCAGGTACAGGTGGAAGTCGGGGTCACCGAGGGGACGCCGCCACCGGCGATAACCGGGGATCTCGCCATCACGGTGCAAGGGATCGCCGACAAGCCGGAATGGGATGCCAATAGTACGCATCAGCACTACAGCATTGACGAGGATGGCAACGGCATCGCCCTCAATGTGCAGGCCAACCTCACGGATACCGATGGCTCAGAAACCCTGAGCTACCAGATCAGGTGGGCGTCCGGCCAGGGCAACCTGACCCTGAACGGCCAGGAGCTCAAGCCTGATGCCAACGGCATCTATACCGTCAGTGCTGGCGACATCAACAAGATCACAGTCGTGCCTGGCAAGGATTACAGCGGCGACATCAAGCTCTCCATCACCCCGGTCAGCACCGAGAAGACACCTGTGGTGAGCGGTCAGGAGAAAGCGCTCGGCGACAGCATAGAGCTGGTGATCAACGTCAACCCGCAGGCGGATGACGCCAAGCTGACCGTGCGCGAGATCCAGGGCAAGGAAGACACCCTGCTCAATCTGGGCAGCAAGATAGTCCTCAGCCATCTGGGAGATACCGCGGACGGCTCGGAGCAGATGTTTGTGCGCATCAGCGGCCTGCCCGCCGGCGCCACCCTGCTGCTCGGCGGGGTCGCGGTTGCCATGGATGCGAACGGTTATTACGAGGTGCCCTACGATCGCATCAATGAACTGCAACTGCAGCCGCCGAAGGATAGCAACGTCGACTTCGAGCTCACCATCAAGGGGGTGGTGAAGGACACAGCCACCCTGACCGATGCCAACGGCCAGACTCATGTGGTCGTCAACGAGAAGGAGACGGGTTCCCAGAGCCTGCACGTGGATTTGGTGGGGGTAGTGGACGCCCCACATTTCGATCTGACCAGCACAGGCTGGACCCCGGAAGGTAGCGGCTACAGCATCACCATCGATGAAGATGGCAAGGCACCGCTGAACTTCAAGCTCGAGTCGGGGGAGACGACGGGTGACGGCTCCGAGAGCCTCAACCTGGTGCTGGAGGGCTTGCCGGAAGGGGCCAAGGTATTCGATAACAGCGGTAATGAGGTGACTCTGACCTTCGCCGGTCTGGATGCCCGGGGCAATCCCCTCTATCAGGTCAATGTGTCGAGTCTCGGCAACCTGCAGATCCAGCCTCCGCCCAACAGCACCGCCGATATTCACCTCATCGGCCACGTGGTGGTGACCGAGAACGACGGGGATCACAAGAGCTTCGACGTGCCGCTCACCATCAAGGTGGAGCCCGAGATCGATGCCAGCAACTATGACAAGACCAGTCATGGCCTGGAAGACCAGTATGTGGTGCTCGACTGGCATCCAACGCTGACCGATGGTGCCGAGCAGGTGACGCACCTCAGCCTCTCCGGCATCGAGCCCGGCTACGAGATCTGGATACGTGTGGGTGGTGTCGAAACCCAGCTCAGCGTGAACGGCGGTGTCGTGGACTTGAGCGATGCGGATCTGCAGAGCCTGCTCAGCGGCGGCCAACTGCTGGTACGGGCACCGGAGGACAGCGACAAGGACACCCATATCCAGAGCCACGTGACTGTGACTCAGCATGACGTGGACTCCGGCGCCATGGCCCAGAAGGTGATCGACGGCAACCTGCACGTGGATATCCAGGCCGTGGTAGAGCCCGATGGCAATCTGGTGCAGACGGGCGGGGCGCTGGAGAGCCCGGACGGGCACGATATCCCGCTCAATGGGGTCTTCGCATTCGAGGATCTGGATCCCAGCAGCGTCGAGACCATCGACTATCTGGTGATCAGCGACCTGCCACCGGGCTTCGTGGTGATAGGCGGGATCAACGACGGTTACGGCAACTGGACTGTGCCCCACGATGCCCTCGGCAGTTATGCCTTGCGCTCTCCCGATGGCTTCACCGGCACCGTCAACTTCAAGGTGAGTGCCCAGGTCGTCGACTTGAGCGATGACGGGGATGTGAGCGCCAGCGTGCGCAAGGACTTGAACGCCAGCGCCGACTTCCATGCGGCCACCCATTCGGGTCAAATTGCGGCGGATGTCACCTTCGACAATGTCCAGCACATCACCGGGGTGGAGGATCACAGCGTCGACTTCGGCAACCAGCTCAAGAGCATGATCACCCTGGGCACGGCGGACATCGGCGATGACGAGCTCAGCATCGTCATCACCGGCCTGCCACCCGGCGTGAGCGTGCAGGGGCTCACCTTTGACTTCGTCAACGGCGAGTACCTTATCAAGCTGCCGGGTGGCCTCGGCGATCTCGACAAGCTGACGCTTTCCCTGCCGGAGGACTATGCGGGCGACGATCTGAGCCTGCACGTGCGGCTGGTCAACACCGACACCCTGAGTGGCGATACCAAGACGGCGGATCAGGACATCCGCCTCTCCATCACCCCCGAGGTCGACGTCAATGGCGGCAACGATGGCATGCCGAGCCTGCAGCTCGATGTGAAGGATGTGAACGGTGACGGCCAGCCGGACAACCTGGAAGACACCGAGATCCACCTCGATCTCTCGGTCAAACTGGCGGATATCAGCCCCTCGGTGACCAACGGTGGCCTCGAGACGGTGGAGCGGGTGACCGTGACCGTCGATGCCAAGTACGGGCACTTCCTCGATGCCAACGGCAATCCCGTCCAGTCGCTGGTGGTGGATGCCAATGGCCTCAAAGATCTGGTGTTTATCCCCAAGGAGCACTTCAGCGGTCAGGTGCCGCTCGATGTGACTGTGGATATCCTGGATACCGCCACCACTGGCACGGATACCGGCAGCTGGAGCGGACAGGTAGGCTTCGAGGTCAAACCGGTCAACGATCCGGCCAAGATCACCGTGCACGACGTGCAGGGGGGTGAGGATGGCAGCGTCAATCTGGGGGGGGTCGGCGCCGAGCTTATCGACACCGACGGCTCCGAGCAGATAGTGGGGCTGCAGATCACCGGAGTACCGGATGGCTTCACTCTGTCGGCCCCGGCGGTCAACAATGGCAACGGCGTCTGGCAGATACCCGTGGGGACCGATTTCTCCACCCTGACCCTGATCCCGCCGGCCGATTTTAGCGGCAGCGTGGATCTGACCCTGACCGCCTACACCCTGGACAATGGCCTCAGCGTTCCCCTTGGGACCAGCGGCAACTTCACCGTCACCGTCAATCCGGTGGGGGATGCCATCATCGCCGACATTGACACCCAGGCGAGTGGCATCGAGGGGGACGTGATCACCCTGAACCTGGGGCTGGAGACCCGGGATACCCAGGCTACCGGCGGCAGCGCCGGCAACGTGCACGAGAATGGCCCCGAACAGGTGCGGGTCACCATAGAGGGCGTGCCTGATGGGGCACAGATCCGCCTGCCAAACGGGGTCACTGGCACTGTGGTGGATCTTGGCAACGGTCGCTGGCAGGTCACCACGGATGGTACCAAGCTGGACGCTATCGAACTGGTGACCAATGACGCCAATGGCGCCCTGGATCTTAAAGTCACGGCTCAGAGCCTCGACAACGGCGCCCTCGGCCCCGAGGTCAATGGCACCATTCACGTGGACGTGAGCCCGGTCAATGACGCGCCCATCAACGTCTTGCCAACGGATCCCCAGGTGGCGCAGGAGGATCAGCCCTTCGTCATCCAGGGTCTGCAGGTGAAGGATGTGGATGCGGGCAGCGGCGACATGAAAGTGACCCTGTCGGTGGAGCATGGCACCCTCAATCTGCCATCGGGCAGCGGGGTGACAGTGGTGGGCAACGGTAGCGGCTCTCTGGTGCTGACCGGCTCGCTGGATGCCATCAACGCCCTGCTCAATGGCGGCCTGACTTATCAGGGCAACCCGGATTATCACGGCGGCGACAACCTGACCATGGTCACCAATGACAATGGCAACACCGGCAGTGGTGGGGCGCTGAGCGACACCGACGTGCTGCCCATCGAGGTGCAACCGGTCAACGATGCCCCCGTCAACGTGCTGCCAAGCGATCCCCAGGTGGCGCAGGAGGATCACCCCTTCGTCATTAATGGCTTGCAGGTGAAGGACGTGGATGCGGATGGCGGCGCCATCGAGGTGACCCTGTCCGTCGAACACGGCACCCTCAATCTGCCGGCGGGCAGCGGGGTGACTGTCACCGGCAACGGCACAGGATCCCTGGTGCTGAGTGGCTCGCAAGATGCCATCAATGCCCTGCTAAGCGGTGGCGTCACCTATCAGGGTGAGCAGGACTTCAATGGCCAGGATGCCCTGACCATGGTGACCAACGACAATGGCAACACCGGCAACGGCGGCGCCCTGAGCGACACCGATGTGCTGCCCATCGAGGTGCAACCGGTCAACGATGCCCCGATCAACCAGGTGCCGGACGCCATGCAAGTGAAGGAGGACGGTTCTCTGTCCCTGTCCGGCATCAGCGTCAAGGACGTGGACGCCGGCAGTGCGCCCCTGTCCATGGTGCTGCGGGTCGAGCACGGGGTGCTGACCCTGCTCGGGGCGGCGGGCGCCGTCTCTGTGCAGGGGGCGGGGACCAATGTGATCACCCTGGTGGGGTCGCTCGATGATCTCAACGCGCTCATCAATGGCAACCTGCACTACGAGCCGGCCAAGGACTTCTGGGGTCAGGATAACCTGACCATCACCACCTCGGATCAGGGCAACACGGGCGCTGGTGGCGTGTTGACCGATAGCTCCACCGTTGGCATCCAGGTCACCGCCGATGCGGACGATCCGCTCTTGAGCCTGGGGACCCACGACATCCATGCCCTGCAAGGGGCCTGGGTGCCGCTCAATCTCAGTGCCAGTGTGGTCAATCCGGAAACCGGCGAGCTTTCGGTGCGGATCCAGAATCTGGGCAGTGCCCAGGTGGTGGATGAGCACGGCCAGAGCGTAGGCCATGCCGACGGCACTGACTGGCTGCTGCCCATGGATCAGTCGGTACCGCTCTACCTGAGCGGCCTGACTGCGGGGGATCACGCCCTGATCCTGACGGCCGAGTCGAGCGCGGGTGGCAATGTCCTCAGCTCGGCCCAGGAGACCCTCAACATCCATAGCCAGAGCGGTCATGACTTGCTGGGCACGGCTCAGGCGGACTGGTTGTTTGGCTCAAGCGGTGACGACAGGATCCTGGGCGGGCTGGGGGATGACGTGCTGCGCGGTGGCCAAGGCAACGACACCCTGACCGGCGGCGACGGCAGCGATCTCTTCGTGTGGGGCAGCGGTGATGAGGGGACGGCGGGGCAACCGGCCATCGACACCATCACCGACTTCCAGCCGGCCCAGGGGGACAGGATCGATCTGGCGGACCTGCTCAAGGGGGTGACCGACAACAGCGTGGATGGCTTGCTCAATCACCTCTCCGCCTCTGTCACCGCCGGCAGCGGTGGCCTGAGCGATGTCAGCCTGTCGGTGTCGCCGGCGGGGGATGGTCATGTCACCCAGCAGATCACCCTGAAGGACGTGGATCTCAGTGGCTGGAACCTGAGCGGCTCCTCCTCCCACGACATACTGCAGTCCATGCTGGATCAGCACAGCCTGATCATCCAGCACCCTTGATAGAGAGGGGCAGATAAAAAGAGCCGGCAATTGCCGGCTCTTTGTTTTTCTGCTCGATTGTTTTTAGGTTATGTCGTCATTCATTGCTGATATAGACAGGTTACCTGTTCTGGATTGAGGGTTGGCAGTGTTTATCCCTTATGTCTGCGCCTTAGCCAGTGGATGGAGCTGGTGCTCACAAGGGGGCAGGTGTGCTCAGCTCGCCTTAGCCCTACCCGTCAGGCCAGCGCCTGGGCCAGTAGATGGATGGGGTGCTCGCAACGGAACGGCGTGCTCATCTCGATCTGCCACTTGCAGGTCTCGCAGTCGGTAATGACGAGATCAGGCTTGAGGCGGTTTATCTGATCAAAGAGCCCTTCGCCTATGTCCTGACTGGTCTGGTAGTTCTCCGACTTGAAGCCGTAGGTGCCGGCGATGCCGCAGCACTGGGAGTCCAGTACCGTCACCTTGACCCCGGGAATGGCCCGCAGCAGCTCGAGCGTGTAGATGACGCCCCCCATCTTCTCCATGTGGCAGGGGGTGTGGTAGGCAATGTGCAAGCCCAGCGGCTTCATGGCCGGTTTGTTGCCACGATAGAACTCGTTCCACAGGAAGCGGGTCACCAGGGAGATGCGATCCCGCACCCTGTGGTTGTCCTGCTCCAGCAGGTGGGGGTATTCGTCTCTCAGGGTGAAGCCGCAGGTGGAGGAGGTGGCCAACAGCGGCATCTCGTTACCAAGCAGGGTGTTCTCCAGCTGCTGGATGTTGAAGGCGGCCTGGCGCTTGGCCTTGTCCATGAAGCCGTTGGCGATGAGCGGTACGCCACAGCACTTTTCCCGCGCAAGCAGTTGCACGCCGATATTCATGGCGTTGAGTACCTGCACCAGCTCCTTGCCGAGCTGCGGATGGTTGTAGTTGACGTAGCAGCCGTGGAAGTAGGCTATCTGGCGCTTGTAGCTGGCCTGGTTAGCCTTCTGCTTCTTGTACCAGCCGCGGAAGGTGCCCTGGGAGTACTTGGGCAGATCGCGGTGGGAGGAGACGCCGAGGGCCTTGTCCAGCACCAGCTTCATGGGCTTGAGGCCGGTGGTGAAGTTGACCACGGGCGCCATCAGGGTGGACATGCCGCCCATCAGATCCGTGTGGGAGAGCACGAACTCGCGGATCCCAGGCTTGAAGCCGCCGTACTTGTGCTTGGCCTTGGCGATGATGTCACCGATGCGCACCCCGCTCGGGCAGGCCACCTCACAGCGCTTGCAGTTGGTGCAGTGCTTGAGGGCGCTGTCGAACAGCTCGGGGCTCTTGATGCGCAGCCGCTCCCCGTCGGGGCCGGCCTGTTTGGGGCCAGGGTAGGCGGGGTTGGCCTTGGCCACCGGGCAGTAGGCGGTGCAGACGGTGCATTTGATGCACTGATCGAAGGTTTGGTTGGCGTGATCCAGTAGCATGATTTACTCCTCCCTGGCCGGATTGAAAGCACAAGAGACGCGGCAATAGGATGATCTGGCGGACAGTCGACTGTCCGCAGTGGCATAGGGCAGGGCAGTCATCTCAGACCCCCGCCAGAATATGACCGGCGACCTGCCAGCCGGTGGCGACGGCGACCCCGGAGCCCGACCCTTCGCGCACTGGGTCGTAGTGCGCCAGCACGCTGCCGGCGCCATAGAGGTTGCTGAGGGGCTTGCCACCGCGCAGCACCCGCAGCTGGGCGTCGGTCTTGACTCCGAAGCCCAGGAAGGGGTGGTGGTCGAACAGGCGGCGACCGGCCCAGGCGTCGCGCTCCGGCAGGCTCAGCACATCGGCATCGAAGATGGGCTCGCGGATGCCGCCGAGGCGCGATTCGAGCCCCCGGCTGAAGAAGCTGCCGGAGGCGAGCACGAAGTGTTCTGCCTCGAACAGCTGATCGTCGCCATTCTGGCTATGAACCCCGATCACCCTATCTCCCTCATAGCGGGCGCCCAGCACCCGCTCGCTGGTGAGGAAGGTGCCGCCGAGGGCCAGGAAGCGGCGCTTGAGCGCCTCCTGCATCCGCATGCCGATGAGGGACGGCGGCATGGTGGCGACTTCGCGGATGGTGCAGCCGGTACGCTTCTCGAGCTCGGCGAGGCGCGGGCCGACCAGCCCCAGGGAGAGGCAGGCGGGTAGCACTATGTGGCGGCAGCTTGGCTCGCCGCATTCCCGTACCATGCGGGTTATCTCGCGGGCGAGATCCGCCAGCAGATCGGGCTGGTCGCCCTTTTGTTTGTCAAACAGGCGGGCTATGTCGGCGGAGCGAAACTCGTGGGGATTGCGGCTGAACTCGGCCAGCTGGGGCAGCCGGATCTCGCCGGTCAGGATCCGGCAGTGGGCGAAGCGAGGCTGAATCGCCAGATTGGCCGCCGCCAGCGCCGGGTGAAAATCGCGAAAACCTTCCAGAGTCGCCAGCAGCAGGCTGTTGGGGACAGGGGCATCGGTGACGCAGGCGCAGGTATCGGGGGAGAGCCAGGTGGCCTTCAGGGTACCGATGGGGGTCAGCCGCTGGTGGTTGTGCTCCTGGCGAAACAGGGCCAGTCCCTCCAAGGCGCAGTGGCGCTGCAGATCCGCGAGGCTCGCTGCTATGTTGGCGAGCCCGACCTTGGCGTAGGGATGATCAGGGTGCGCGGCCAGGAAGGCGGGCAGGGCGGTGCGGGGATCCCCGGGACCGTCCAGCAGATCGACCGAGCCGGAGGAGAAGTGAAGCGCGCTCTGGCCCGAGGCCATCAGCAGGGTGCGCTGGCCCGCCTCGGCCAGACGCAGCGCCGCCGACAGCCCCGCCATGCCACCACCGATAACGATGTTGTCGAATTTCATGATGGCTCTCCTTGAGTCGATGATACGGGCTCGGTGCCGGTCTCCGGGGTGGCGGCAACCAGCTGGGGCGCCGTCCATTCGCCGAGGCCAAACAGCCCCTCGTAGATCCAGTAGGTGAACTCGGTCTCCCGCAGGGCATCTCCCCAGAGCACGGGGCGGGTGCCCTTGTGGCGCTCCTCCAGGAACTGGCGCAGCATGACACAAGCCTCGCGGCCGTCGGCCTTGCCGTACTCCTGCATCAGGCCGGCGGCGCGATAGGCGCACAGCTCTCCCTGACAGGGGCCCATGCCGAGTCGGGTGCGGCGGCGCAGATCCACCAGGTTGTCCACGTCCAGCTCCCGCAGGGCGTATTCGATTTCGCCCGCGGTCACCATCTCGCACTCGCAGATGAGGGCGTTGGCCTTGGGGTTATCCCGGAAAAACGCGATGACCCGCTCGCCGTGACGGTATTGGGCCGATCCCTCGACCGGGGCGCTGAGGCCGGGGGCCGAGACCTTCTCCGGCTCCCGCGAGCCCGGCAAGGAGAGCTCGGCGGTGCGGCAGGGCCGGCTGTTGCCGAGCTTGTTGGCGATGAGATCCGTGGCCCACTCGGCCATCAGCCGGTAGGTCATCAGCTTGCCGCCTGTGATGGTGTTGAAACCCTTGAGGCCATCCCGCTCGGCGTGATCCAGCAGCACTATGCCGCGGCTGATGTTGCGGCCGGTCTCGTCGCCGTCTACCGCCACCAGGGGGCGAACCCCGGCGTAGGCGCGCAGCAGGCGGGTGCGGGCCATGATGGGGGCGAGCTTGATCCCCTCGCGCAGCAGCACCTCGACCTCCTGGGGATCCACGCTCAGCTGATCGATCTTGTGGTAGTCGATGCGGCTCGAGGTGGTGCCGATGAGGGAGATGGTGTCGCCCGGCACCAGAATGTCCGCATCCGCCGGTTTGCGGGCGCGGTTGAGCACCATCTGGTTGATGCGGTAATCCATGATGAGCAGGGAGCCCTTGGCCGGGAACATGCGGATGCCGAGATCGGCATACTCGCAGATCTGCTGGCCCCAGATGCCGGCGGCGTTGATCACCTCCTGACACTCCACCTCGAACGCCTCGCCGGTGCGAGTGTTGATGGCCCTGACACCGTGCACCCTGTCCTGCGTGCGCAAGAGCCCCAGCACCTTGCTGTGGGTGAAGATGCGGGCACCGTGCTCTTTGGCGTCCAGCACGTTGGCGGCGGCGAGGCGGAAGGGATCGACGGTGCCGTCAGGCACACGAATGGCGCCGATCAACGCCGGGTTGACGTTGGGTTCGAGGCGCAGCGCCTCGCGGGGATCCAATTGCCGGGTCGCGATGCCGGCCTGGGCGCAGGCGGCCATGAAGGTGGTTTGAAAGCCGATGTCGTCTTCCGGCAGGGTGACGAAGAGGCCGCCCGTGTCCTCGACGCAGTGGCTGGCGATCCGCTTGAGGATGCGGTTCTCCTGAATGCATTCCCGGGCGGATTCCGGATCCGTCACCGCGTAGCGGGCGCCGGAGTGGAGCAGGCCGTGGTTGCGGCCCGTGGTGCCTGCGGCGATGTCATCCCGCTCCAGCAGGACGCAGTCGATGCCGCGCAGCGCGCAATCGCGCATGATGCCGGCGCCGGTGGCACCGCCGCCTATGATGACGACTTCCGTGGTTATTCTTTTCATTCTTGACCGTCTCATCTCGTCCAGATGGGGCCAGTGTGGCGCCTTCCAGGTCAAAAATGTTTGATATGGGCCAAGTTAATGTTCGCAAACGCTCACAAATGCCAAGCTAATGAACAAAGTGTGATTGTTATCACAGAGGAAGAACGGAAAAAGGGGCCCGGGGCCCCTGTTCTCTGGCGCCATGACGGCCAGTCTGGTTGTTATTTATGCTGTTTAAATCAGTTTTTTATGTCGTTTCCACTGCCACAGGCAGGGTGCCCGGGATCTTCACTCATCAGCCGCAGCACTTCTTGAACTTCTTGCCGCTGCCGCAGGGGCAGGGATCGTTGCGGCCCACCCGCAGCGGCGCCGGATCCTGCTCGCCGTCGGTGTAGACCCAGCGCCCCTGATAGCGCACGAAGCGGGAGCGTTCGTGCAAACAGTGGCGCTCATCTCCCTCCACAAACCAGGCCTTGAACTCCACCGTGCCGGCGTCATCGGCTGGGCCGCCTTGGGCGGCGAGGATCTCCAGTCCATCCCAGCGGGTATCGGTCTGGGAGAGCTGCTCCGCCGTCAGTGTTCCCAGGAAATCCGGGTGCCAGCTGTGCACCAGATAGTCGCCAAGCCCCAGCACGAAGGCGCTGTAGCGCGAGCGCATCAGCTGCTCTGGGGTGGTGGCGTGCTGGCCGGCGTGCAGCGCACCGCAGCACTGGGGGAGAGAAAGGGCGGAACCGCAAGGACATTGGCTCATGAGTCAGTTTATCGGGTCGATATAGAAGGTGGCGGGATTGTAGCGAAAGCGGCCCCCCCTCGGCCAGCAGGTCGAACTGGTAGGAACGGAACACCCACATAAAAAAGGCTAAAGGAAGTACAAGATGACTCTGAAACAGAAGATCCTGTTATTGGGCGCTATCCCCGTGCTGCTGATGGCCCTGGTGGTCAACCTCAGCAACTATCTGATTTCCAAGAACGATCTGGAATCTGAACTGGTAGTGGCGCGGGACAAGGCGGTCAAGGAGCGCAAGGAGTTGCTCAGCAGCTACCTGATGCTCGCCAAGACGGCCATCGAAAAAGAGTATGCCGCGCCGGACAGCCCCGAGGCACGTGCGCGAGTGAAGGAGATCCTGCGGCCATTGCGCTATGGCAGCGATGGTTACTTCTTCGTTTACGACTTCAAGGGAGATACCGTGCTGCTGCCCACCCGCCCCGAGGTGGAAGGTAAAAACCGCTGGCAGGACAAGGATGCCAAGGGCACCCTGCTCATTCAGGAGATCATCAAGGCGGCGCAGCAGGGGGACGGTTACTCGGAGTACTGGACCAACAAGCCGTCCCTCGGTCGCGATGCCCCCAAGCTCTCGTTCAACCTGGTGCTCGACAAGTACCAGTGGGTGGTCGGCACCGGCTTCTACATCGATGACATCGACAGCGAGCTGGCGGCCCTGCGCAGTGAACGCGAGAGCAACATGCACGCCTCCCTGCAAACCGGGGTGCTGCTCATCTTGCTGATCCTGGGGGTGACCCTGGCGGCCACCGTGGTGATCAGCAACAGAGTCACCCGGCCGCTGGCGGATGCGGTCTCGGCCCTCAATGACATCGCCGACGGGGACGGGGATCTGACTCAGCGCCTCAAGGTGCAGAGCCAGGACGAGGTGGGCCAGCTGGCCAGCGCCTTCAATCGCTTCGTCGAGCGGATCCAGTCGGTGGTGAGCCAGGTAGGGGAGACCAGCCATCAGCTGCTCGGGGCCGTGGACAAGCTCCATCGCCTGAGCGAGCACTCCGACAAGCAGATGCACGGCCACGGTCGGGAGACGGATCAGGTGGTCACCGCCGTGACCGAGATGAGCTCCACCGCCCAGGAGGTGGCGGCCAGTGCCTCCAACGCGGCCACGGCCACCAGCGACGCGGCCCGGGAGTCCGACGCCGCCCGCGAGGTGGTGGGCAGTGCCATCGGCAGCATCAACCGGCTGGTGGAGGAGGTGCACACCGCCTCCGGGGTCATCGAGCAGCTGGCCCAGGAGACCGGCAAGATAGGCTCAGTGGTGGAGGTCATTCGCGGCATCGCCGATCAGACCAACCTGCTGGCGCTCAACGCCGCCATCGAGGCGGCCCGGGCTGGCGAGCAGGGTCGCGGCTTTGCGGTGGTGGCGGACGAGGTGCGATCGCTCGCCGGGCGTACCCAGCAGAGCACCAAGGAGATCAACGAGATGCTGCAACGGCTGCAAGGGGGGGTGAAGCAGGCGGTGGAGGTGATGCAGGCCAGCGAGGCGCGCAGCCAGGAGACGGTGCAGGAGGCGAGTCACATCGCCAGCTCCCTCGACAGCATGGTGACGGCAGTCGGTACCATCAACGACATGAACATCCAGATCGCCACCGCCGCCGAGGAGCAGCACGCGGTCTCCGAGGAGATCAACAAGAACCTGGTGGCCATCCAGCAGATCGTCAGCGAGCTGACCGAGGCGGCCGGTGAGTCCAACACCACCACCAGGGCCCTGGCGGGGACGGGTGACAAATTGCGTCAACTGGTCTCCCGCTTCCGTTACTAGTCACATTTTTGCCGTCTGGACGTCATTTCCAGACGGCAAATTTGGGGATCGCCGCAGAATGTGGGAAAATCGCGCCATTCGTTCTTTTCGTTAGCCCCATACCCTATGAATGAGATCGTGAAAGGCAGTATCGATTTGATCCGGCAGCTCAACTACGGTCTGGTCTACGCCAGCCTGGAAGAGCACAAGGAACTGTCCCGTACCGATCTGTCCCGTTTGACCGGTCTCTCACCGGCCAGCATCACCAAGATCACCCGCGAGCTGCTTGATGGCGGCCTGGTCGTCACCTGTGGCGAGAGTTCGGTGGGGCGTGGCCGCCGCCAGACCCTGCTGCGCATCAACGAACGTCGCTTCCAGTTTCTCTCCATGCGCCTCGGCCGCGGCTATGTGGACATGGCCCTGTTCGATCTGGCCGGTCACTCCCTGGCCCGCCATCGCCATCTGTTCAGCGAGGAGGAACGTGCCTCCCTGCTGCCCAGCCTGGTGCGGGCCATCGAGGGCTTCCTGCCGAAGAAGGCGCTGCGGCTCGCCTGCATCGCGCTCTGCCTGCCGGGGCAGGTGGAGCGCCACTCCGGCATGGTCAAGCACTTTCCCTTCTACGATCTGCGCAACTGGCCCCTGGGGCCGACCTTGCAGGAGGCGTTCGAGGTGCCCGTGCTGGTGAGCGGTGACGTGCGTACCTGGATCCAGGCCGAGCGGGAGTGGGGCGCCGCCAAGAACTGCGCCGATGCGGTGCTGGTGTTCGTCCACAACGACATAGGGGTGGGCATGGTGGTCAACGGCCAGCTCATCGAGAGCGAGTCGGCCCTGCTCGGCGATCTCAGCCACCTGCAGCTTGAACCCTATGGTCAGCGCTGCTACTGCGGCGGCTTCGGTTGTGCCTGCACCCTGGTGACCAATCAGGCGCTGGAGGCGCAATACCGGGACCTGCGCGAGCGCATGCAGGAGCACGATCTGCCGGCGAGCGTCAACATCCGCGAGCTGTGCGAGCTGGCGCTGGCGGGCAACAGCCTGTGCCAGGACATACTGCATCAGGCGGCGGGCCGGCTCTCCCGGGTGCTCGCCAACCTCATCTGCCTGCTCAACCCGGGCAAGCTGCTGCTGGGGGGGGAGATCACCCGCGCCGATCGATTGTTGTTCCCCATGCTGCACCAGTCCCTGGCCAGCCAGTTGCCGGCCGATTACCTGGTGCGACTGCAAATCGAGTCCACCCACTTCTACGAAGATCCCACCAAGCCCACCTCGGTGCAGGTACACAAGGCCCTGCGTGACGGCAGCCTGCTGCTCGATCTGCTGCGAAGCGACAAGGACGCGTAACACTCTCGCCTGACTGCCACAGGGCTTTGCTGCGGCACCGCAAGGGGCAACCCTGCTGTACGGCCGGTGTAAGAGGCTGCTGGTGATCACTATTGATGCCGGACTGACATGAAAATGGGGCTTCTTCTGGTAGAAACCCCATCGCTGTCTGGGCACAGATCCCCCCGCACTGGCCGAGGCTAGGATTTTTCTTTCTCAGGGGGTGCCTTGTCGGTGGCCTGGTTCTGCAGCTTGATGGCCTCGGTGGCTTTCTGCTTGAGTTGAAGCTGCTCCATCACCAGCTTGTAGGCGATGTAGTACTTGTAGATGTTGCCCACATAGGTGACCGTCTCCGGGCCTATCTTCTCCGCCGCCACGTACTCCACGTTATGGAACCAGACGTTGGGATCCATCCCGCGCTTCTGGGTCTCTGCTCTCAGTCGCGCCACCCGGGCGGGGCCGGCATTGTAGGAAGCGAACGAGAACAGCGCCTTGTCGAGGGCGGTCATGGGTTCGTCGGCGTAGTAGTGATCTATCATCCAGCGCATGTATTTGACGCCGCCATGGATGTTGGGCTCGATCTTACGGATGTCACCCACCTTCAATCCCTTGCCGGTGGTGGGCATGATCTGCATGATGCCGATGGCGCCGACGTGGCTGCGCGCCTTCTGGTTGAGGGCCGACTCCTGATACCCCTGGGCTGCCAACAGTAGCCAGTCCACGTCGTAACGATCCCCATACTCGTGAAACAGATCCACCACCTGCAGGAACTTCTTGCGCTCGGCGTCGGCGGCCGCGCTCTTGACGAACTTGTTCTGCTTGAGGTAGCGGCTCAGGATCTCTTCTCCCGTCGCCTTGCCGCGCAGCGCTTTGATCTGTTCGTTGAGCATGGCGAGCAGCTGGGGGCTCTCCTTGCGCACTGCCCAGGCGATGACGCCGCCATCGCGAAATACCGGCTGCTCGTGGATCTGGATGGCCGGGAAGATCTTCTTCCAGAAGCGGGCCTTGTGTTCATCCATGACGATGAAGGGCAACAAGCCTGCATTGACCATCTCCACCAGATCTTCATCTTCCAGCTCCTCCGAGGCCGGCTTGATGTCGATGAGGGGCTCGCCCGCCGCCTTGCGGGCCTCGTTGTAGGCGACCAGGCTCTCAAAATAGCTGGACGAAGGCCTGACGAAGATGCTCTGGCCCCCCAGATCGGCAGCACTCTCCACCTTGGGAGACTGAGGGCCCGAGATGAGCAGCTCGCGCACGTTCTCTATCAGGGGGTCGGAGAACTCGACACCTTGTTGCTTGCGCTTGTCGGTGATGGTGAGGTTGGCGGCGGCGATGTCGCCCTTGCCCGCGATCAGCGAGGTCAGCAGGGCCTCGCGGGCGACCGGGATGAAGACGATGTGCAGCTTGAGGTGACGCTTGATGGCTTTGTCTTTGCGTAACTGCTCGTTGAGCCGTTTCTCTATCTGCATGAAGGCATCGTAGGTGACACCACGCTGCACTCCCTTGTTGATGAAGTAGCCGGTCTTGTTGTAGGTGGTCAGCACCCGGATGGTGCGTCGCTCCTGCATGGCATCGAGATCCCCCAGCATGGGTTTGGACAACTCTGCGCTGGCAAAGGTCAGGGCGCTGCGATTTTCCTCCTCTGCCGCGGCTTGCTTGGCGGGTTCGGCGCTCCAGGCCGGGGTCAGGGAGCAGAGCGCCCAGATCATGACAATCCATAAGTATTTCATAACGTTCACCTCACTCGTTTTATTGAGTGTAAGCGGCGCCTTGGTGGCCCTTTAGCTCATTGGGTTTGGTAACGAAGAGTTGATAGCACGATTCCCGCTATTCAAAATGGGGGGAAATGCGCACAGAAAAAGAAGGAGCCCTTGGGCTCCTTCTTCCTGTCGACATGCTGGCGCGGCCCGGGTTAAAACCAGAAGCCGATGATAAAGGAGCCCGCCAGGGTCAACATGACGTTGGCCACCGCATAGGTGCCCGCATAGCCGAGCGCCGGGATGGAGCTGTTGGCCGCCTCGTTCACCACGTCCATGGCCGGGGCGCAGGTGCGGGCACCTGTGATGGCGCCGAGCAGCAGGGCCGGGTTCATCTTCAGCACCCAGACCCCGAACAGGTAGCCCACCAGCACCGGCAGGGTGGTGACCAGCATGCCGGAGAACAGCACCACGGCACCGACCTCGCTCAGGTGATCCAGGATACCGCCGCCCGCTTTCAGGCCTGTGCTCACCATGAACACGGCGAGACCGAGATCCTTGGCCAGCCGCAGGGCGCCGGGCGGCACATAGCCGACCGTGGGGTGGTTGGCTCTGAGATACCCCATCAGGATCCCCGCCAGCAACAGGCCGACGGCGTTGCCGAGGCCAAACTCGATCTGGCCGAACACCAGGGAGACGGAGCCGATCAGCAGGCCCAGCACGAAGAAGGTGGTGAAGGCCACCAGATCCGTGGTCTGGCTGTGGATGCTGATGAAACCTATCTTGTTGGCCAGCAGCTTGACCCGCTGCTTCTCACCGCTGATCTGCAGCACGTCACCCTTCTGCAGCATGATGTTGCGATCGAACGGCATCTCGATCTGGGAGCGCACCACCCGGTTGAGGAAGCAACCCTTCTCGGTGAGGTTGAGCTCCACCAGATGACGGCCGACCACGGAGTCGTTCTTCACCACTATCTCTTCGGTGACGATCTGCAGGTCCAGCAGATTCCTGTCGAACACCTCTTTGCCGTTGCGGTAGTTGACGTCGAGCTTCTCGTGGCTCTCCGGGTAACCGACCAGGGCGATCTCGTCCCCTTCCTGGATGATGGCGTCGCCATCCGGGCTCGCCAGTATGCCGTTGCGGCGGATCCGCTCGACGTAGCAGCCGGTATGGGGATAGATGCCGGTTTCCCGCAGGGTGCGGCCACCGATCCAGGCGGCGAGCTCGGGACCGACGCGATAGGCACGGATGATGGGCAGGTAGGTCTTGCGGTTCTCGTTGTCCGACAGCCCCCGCTCTCGGGCTATCTTCTGCGCCTCCGTGTTCAAGTCCAGCCGGGCCAGAGAGGGCAGGTAGCGCACCACCAGCATCAGACCCACCAGGCCCACCAGATAGGTCAGCGCATAGCCGATGCCCATGTTGTCGAGCACCGACTGCATGTCCGTTTGGTGGGGCAGATTGAGCAGACCGCTGCGCAGGGCATCCTGCGCGCCGACCAGGGCCGGGGTCGAGGTCAGCGAGCCCGCGAGGATCCCCGCCGCCATGCCGGGGCCCAGGTTGAAGAACTTGGCGAGCCCCACGGTGAGCAGCAGGGCGGTCAGCAGGATCACCAGGGTGAGGGTGATGTAGTGAATGCCATCGCGCAGGAAGACGCTGAAGAAGTGGGGGCCGGCTTCGATGCCGACGCAGAAGATGAACAGCATGAAGCCGACATTCTCTGTGGTGGCGGTGAATTCAAACCCCATCTGGCCGAACAACAGGGCGGTGAACAGC
>NZ_JRGL01000033.1 GCF_000764655.1 Aeromonas aquatica | reverse complement strand
GCTGCAGGTAAGCCTTGAGCTGCTTCTTGTCGGCCCAGGCGGTACCGTAGATCCGCTGCAACATTTTGTTGTTGGAGTCGCCACGCCAGTAGGCGCCGGACATCTTCTGCAGCTTGAAATGGTGGCAGTGACGCATGTTCGGCACGTGGGGGCCACGACACATGTCGACGTACTCTTCGTGATGATACAGACCGGGCTGGTCATCACGGGCAATGTTCTGATCCAGGATCTCGACTTTGTAAGTCTCGCCACGGGCTTCGAACACGTTGCGTGCCTCCTGCCAGGAGACTTTCTGCTTGATGACGTCGTAATCCTTGGCGGCCAGCGCCAGCATGCGCTCTTCCAGGGCAGCCAGATCTTCGTCGGTCAGGGTACGATCGAGATCGATGTCGTAGTAGAAACCGTTATCGATGACAGGACCTATGGCCATCTTGGTCTGGGGCCAGAGTTGCTTGATGGCATGACCCAGCAGGTGAGCACAGGAGTGGCGCAGGATGTCCAGACCTTCTTCGTCTTTGGCGGTGATGATGGCCAGGGAGGCATCGGCTTCGATCAGCTCGCAGGCATCCACCAGTTCACCGTTTACCCGACCGGCAATGCATGCCTTGGCGAGGCCCGGACCTATGTCCGCGGCGACGTCCATGACGGAAACGGCGTGGGCAAATTGACGTTGGCTGCCGTCAGGCAGAGTAATGATTGGCATTATGTATTTCCTTAACAGTGGTGACCCCTACCAAAGGCCACATGCAGATTGAAGAAGTCCTTTAAAATCAAGCCATTCACTTTGATGTTTCACCGTTCACAATACGGTTTGTACACGCCGTGATACACACTTTGATGTCCGTGCGAGGCCATTCATTGACAGGAACAGTGGGGATTGTATCAGACGTCACGACTCAGACAAGTTGCCAGGGCGATTTTACATACAGCAATGGCTGGGTCTTTGCCGCTGTTGGGAGCAGCGGTAATGGCGACCGGGTGCTAGGTTTCGAGATAGGCGTTCGTCTGAGAGGAAGAGAAAGATGTACAGCTATGAGATTTCGTTTCCGGAGCACGCGGAGAAAATCATCCATCCGGATCACATACTGACGACCCACTGTCCCGTCCATCTTGGCGAGCTGGTGATCCTGAGCGACGGCAGCAAGCGCGAGGTGTGCAGCATAGTGCACAGCAGCGAACGCAGCACCCTCTATGTCACCGACATCAGCCCGGGCAAAGTGACCGCCAGTGCCTGAAAAAACTGATACTCAATGAGGGAAGGGGGCCGGCCACCAACGGCTAGCCCTCTCCAAGCAGCGACTGCCCGTTGAAATCGAAGGTGCTGTTCCCCTCCTCGGCCAACGCCAGCTCCTGCAAGACCCGAAGGGCCAGCTTGTTGCCTTTCTGCGAGGCCTGATAGAGCCACTGTTTCGCCTGCGCCATGTCGACCCGACCGTTCACCCCCATCAGGTGCAACACCCCCACTTTCAGCATGGCGGGCACATCGCCGTTGCGGGCCGCCAGCTCCATCCAGTGAAAGGCCGCGCGCAGATCCCGCGGCACCCCGACCCCACGCAAGTAAAGATCCGCCAGTCGATATTGACCAAAGGCATCCCCCGCCTCGGCGGAGCGACGATAGAGCGCGATGGCACGGGCCAGATCCTGTTCACTCCCCTGCCCCAACTCGTGGCTCCAGCCCATCAGTGCCTGGGCCCTGGGCTGTCCCTGCTCCGCCAGCGGCAGCCAGATATGGGTCGCCTGCTCGAAGTGGCCCACACGCCAGGCCCGGCTGGCCGTCGCCAGCGCCTGCTCGGTGGAGAGCGGGATGAGGCGCCAGATGACCAGGCAGATCACTCCGATAAACAGCCAGCGTGAGGTGGTGGGCTTCATGATGATTTCCGTGATCCAGTTCGCATTTCGTCTATGTAAACGAAATGTAGCAGCAGATCAAGCGGGAGATTCATTTGCGATGCAGTTTTACATAAGGCGGGCGGCCGGGCTTGCAGTTTGCCGGAACCCTCGCCACAATAACTGTATATATAAACAGTATCGGTGTGGTGAGATGGCAGGACGAGGCAGCAGTCACAATGTTGGGCACCGCTTCAGTGGTCCACAAGTCGAGGCCATCGACGATGGCTGGCAAGCACAGGAGTGGGAAACCGCATTTCAACCTCAGGCGCCTCAGACACAAGTGCGCGAGATAGAGGCCAAGAGCATCATCAGCCACAATCTGTCGCCGGATGTCCCCTTCGGCCGCTCCATCAACCCCTACCAGGGTTGCGAGCACGGTTGCATCTATTGCTACGCCAGACCCAGCCACGCCTATCTGGAGCTCTCACCCGGCCTGGATTTCGAGACCCGGCTGTTCGCCAAGCGCAATGCCGCCGCGCTGCTGCGCCGGGAATTCGCCAAGCCGAGCTACCAGCCCCAGACCATAGTGCTCGGCGCCAATACCGATCCCTATCAGCCTATCGAGCAGCACTATCGGCTCACCCGTGAGCTGCTTGAGGTGATGCTGGCTCACCGCCACCCGGTGGGGATCATCACCAAGAGCGCCATGATATTGCGGGATATTGACCTGCTGACCGAGTTGGCCCGGGAAGGCTTGTGTCAGGTGATGGTGTCGGTCACCACCCTCAACGAGACGCTGAGGCGGCAGCTGGAGCCTCGTGCCAGCACGGGCGCCGGGCGACTCAAGGTGATCGAGAAGCTGGCCGGGGCCGGGGTGCCGGTCGGGGTGTTGGCCGCTCCCATGATCCCGCGCCTGAATGAGCCCGAACTCGAGCAGATCATCAAGTCGGCGGTCGAATCCGGTGCCGGTTGCGCCGACTACATACTGCTGCGCCTGCCCCACGAGCTGACGACCCTGTTCAGCGACTGGCTGGACGAGCATTACCCCGGCCAGAAGGAAGCCATTCTGAACCAGCTGCGGGCCAGCCGGGGTGGCAACCTCAACAGCCCCGCCTTTGGCACCCGCATGCGGGGAGAAGGCCAGTTTGCGGACTTGCTCGCCCAGCGCTTTCGGCTGATCAGCAAACGGCTGCAGCTTGGCAAGCGCCACGTTCAGCTGGATCTGACCCGTTTCATTCGCCCCAACGAGCAGTTGCGGCTGTTCTGAAGGCTGGGGCTGCGCCGCTCAGCCCCTGGGTCGCGACGGGTAGGGCCGCACCGGCTTGATCTGCACAATCAACTCTGCCGGCAGGCGCGATGGCTCATGGGCCACCTCCTCTTCCTCCGCCAAGACGCCCTTGGCCTCTGCCCCCCACATCCGGCTCCACCAGATCTCCCACATTATCCAGCTGGTCATGGCATGCTCCTCTTGGATGGCATCGATGGATTTGCCGAGTTCACCTTTGGCGCTCGGACAGTGGCAGCTTGCCCCGGCCCCGTGACAACGGGATGACGGCCGGATGATCCCTTGATGACGCGGGATCCTGCTGTCGGCGCCGTCAGCGCCGACCCTGCCCACTGGCCGCGTCCGGGGTCGCTAGCACAATACAAACAGCTATAAAAATTATGTTTATCGATGTAAATGTGCTGCCTTATGGATTTTTATAGAGAATTACCAAGATGACATCGCTAGGATGGCGGTAAAAATAGCGCAATAAAAAGAGCGACCCTGGGGTCGCTCTTTTTGTCGGGGTAGACGGGCGATTATTCGTCGCTCGCCGTCCCCTCTTCGCTGGAGCCTGCGTCGGCAGCACCGGCGTCTGGCGCAGTATCTGCACCTTCCACCTGCTCACCGTCGATGGCCACGACGTCGGTCTCTTCCTCGTCGCTCTCGGCGATCCGCTGCAGGCCGACCACGGTCTCGTCTTCACCGGTACGGATCAGACGCACACCGCCGGTGTTACGACCTATGATGCTCACCTCGGCAACCCGGGTACGCACCAGGGTGCCGCCGTTGGTGATCAGCATGATCTGGTCGGTATCCTCGACCTGGATGGCGTCGATCACCTTGCCGTTGCGATCATCCACCTTGATGGAGATGACGCCCTGGGTACCACGGCTCTTGGTCGGGTACTCGGTCAGCGCGGTGCGCTTGCCATAGCCGTTCTCGGTGGCGGTCAGGATGGCACCCTCGCCACGGGGGACGATCAGGGAGACGACCTTGTTGCCATTGGGCAGACGAATGCCGCGCACACCGGAGGCGGTACGACCCATGGGACGCACGCCCTTGAAGGTGCCCTTGCTCTCGGTGCTGTCGGCACCTTCTACGCTGTCGCTGCCTTCATCGTCGTTGCCGGCGTCGTCATCGGTTTCGACGTCGTCGCTGGCATCCGCATCCGCGCGACCGCTACCTTCCGCGAAGCGAACTACCTTGCCCGCGTCGGAGAACAGCATGATCTCGTTGCTGCCGTCGGTGATATCCACCCCGATCAGCTCATCGCCCTCTTTGAGGTTGATGGCACGAATACCGGAGGAGAGCGGACGGCTGAACGCAGACAGGCTGGTCTTCTTCACGGTACCGTCGGCGGTGGCGAAGAAGACGTACTTGTCGTCGCTGTACTCGTTGACCGGCAGGATGGCGGTGATGCGCTCACCCTCTTCCAGTGGCAACAGGTTGATGATCGGACGGCCGCGGGCGCCACGGGACGCCTCCGGCAGCTGATACACCTCGAGCCAGTAGACCTTGCCACGGGTGGAGAAGCACAGGATGGTGTCGTGGGTGTTGGCCACCAACAGACGCTCCACGAAGTCCTCTTCCTTGATCCGGGTAGCCGACTTGCCCTTGCCACCACGACGCTGCGCCTCGTAGTCGGTCAGCGGCTGGTACTTCACATAGCCCTGGTGAGACAAGGTGACGACCACGTCTTCCGGGGTGATCAGATCCTTGGTATTGAGCTCGATGCTGGAGAAGTTGATCTCGGTGCGGCGCGCGTCGCCATACTGCTCGCGCACGGCCACCAGCTCATCGCGGATCACTTCCATCAGCCGTTCCGGGCTTGCCAGGATGAACAGCAGCTCGGCGATGAGATCCAGCAGAGATTGGTACTCTTCCAGGATCTTCTCGTGCTCGAGGCCGGTCAGCTTGTGCAGACGCAGGTCAAGGATGGCCTGGGCTTGCTGCTCGGTCAGGAAGTACTGGCCTTCACGGATACCGAACTGGGACTCCAGCCACTCGGGACGGGCCGCGTCGTCGCCTGCTTTTTCCAGCATGGCGGCCACGTTGCCGAGCTCCCAGCCGTTCGCCACAAGCTTGGCCTTGGCGTCCGCCGGGGTGTCGGAGTGACGGATCAGCGCGATGATGGGGTCGATGTTGGCCAGCGCCACCGCCAGGCCTTCCAGGATGTGGGCCCGATCCCGCGCCTTGCGCAGTTCGAACACGGTCCGGCGGGTCACTACCTCACGGCGGTGCAGCAGGAAGGCATCCAGGATCTCTTTAAGGTTCATCACCTTGGGCTGGTTGTTATCGAGCGCCACCATGTTGATGCCGAACGTGGTCTGCATCTGGGTGTGCTTGTAGAGATTGTTCAGCACAATCTCGCCGGACTCGCCGCGCTTGATCTCGATAACGATGCGCATACCGTCTTTATCAGACTCATCGCGCAGGGCACTGATGCCCTCGACCTTTTTCTCTTTGACCAGCTCGGCGATCTTCTCGATCAACCGTGCCTTGTTCACCTGATAAGGCAGCTCGTGAACGATGATGGTCTCGCGACTCGTCTTGTCGTCCACTTCCACTTCGGCCTTGGCACGCACATAGATGGAGCCACGACCGGTGCGGTACGCCTGCACGATGCCGGAGCGACCGTTGATGATGGCGCCGGTGGGGAAGTCAGGGCCGCTGATATAGGTCATCAGCTCATCGATGGTGAGATTGCCATTCTCGATCAACGCCAGACAGCCGTTGACGATCTCGGTGAGGTTGTGGGGCGGAATGTTGGTCGCCATGCCCACCGCGATACCGGAGGAGCCGTTGACCAGCAGGTTGGGCACTTTGGTGGGCATGACAGCCGGGATCATCTCGGTGCCGTCGTAGTTCGGCACCCAGTCCACGGTCTCTTTGTCCAGATCGGCCAGCAACTCGTGGGAGATGCGCGCCATCCGCACTTCGGTGTAACGCATGGCGGCGGCGCTGTCGCCGTCGACCGAACCGAAGTTGCCCTGACCGTCGACCAGCATGTAACGCATGGAGAAATCCTGCGCCAAGCGGACGATGGTGTCATACACGGCGCTATCGCCATGCGGGTGATATTTACCTATTACGTCACCGACCACACGGGCCGATTTCTTGTAGGGCTTGTTCCAGTCGTTCCCCAACTCGTTCATAGCAAACAGAACGCGGCGGTGAACCGGTTTCAAGCCATCACGCACATCCGGCAGAGCTCGTCCTACGATCACGCTCATGGCGTAATCCAGATAGGAACTCTTGAGCTCTTCTTCGATGTTGATCGGCGTGATCTCTCTGGCCAGATCGCTCATAGAAAGCCTTAATCCCTAATTAGTTGTTCTTTGGCTTAAACAGCGCGCAATGGTAACACAGGACGCGACATACCTTAAGCCACAAATCGGGCTGGTTTGCATAAGTCCGTTCGTTATAATGCCCGCCAGGACAATAGATTGCGCGCCTGTCACCAGGCTTGTGCGCCCTGCCACAGGATCCACGAAAATGAATACTGATGCCAATGTCGATCTGACAGAAATCGCCAAATTTGAAGCCATCGCCTCCCGCTGGTGGGACATGGAAGGCGAGTTCAAGCCGTTGCATCAAATCAACCCGGTGCGCCTTGACTGGATCACCGACAAGAGCGGCGGCCTGTTTGGCAAACGCGTGCTTGACATCGGCTGCGGCGGCGGCATCCTCTCCGAGAGCATGGCGCGCCGTGGCGCCAGGGTCACCGGTATCGACATGGGCAAGGAGCCGCTCGGCGTCGCCCGTCTCCATGCGCTGGAGGCCGGCGTGGAGCTCGACTATCAGCAGATGACCGCCGAGCAGCATGCCAGCGAGGCGCCAGGCCAATATGACGTGGTGACCTGCATGGAGATGCTGGAACACGTGCCGGATCCGGCCTCGGTGCTGCGCGCCATCGCCACTCTGGTACGCCCTGGCGGCAAGGTGTTCGTCTCCACCATCAACCGCAACCCGAAAGCCTATCTGATGATGATCCTGGGGGCCGAGCACCTGCTCAAAATGGTCCCTAAAGGCACTCACGATCACAAGAAGTTCATCACCCCGGCCGAGCTGTGCCGCATGGGGGAAGCGGCGGGCCTGCTGGTGAAAGACATGAGTGGGGTGCACTACGCGCCGCTGTCCAACCGCTTCAAACTCGGCGCCAACGTCGACGTCAACTACATGGTGGCCTTCGTGCGCCCGGAGCAAGGCTGATGAACACCACTGACAAGGCGCCCCTGCGTTGCGTGCTGTTCGATCTGGACGGCACCCTGCTCGACACGGCCCCGGATCTCGGCGCCGCCGTCAACCACGTGCTGGTGAGCGAAGGCTTCGCGCCGCTCTCTGACGACATCATCCGCCAGACCACTTCCCACGGTGCGCTCGGGCTGCTCAGGGCGGGCCTTGGCGACGAGTTGCTGGAAAAGCTGGGTGCTGGGCGCCTGCGCGCTGCCCTGCTCGACCATTACGCGGCCAACCTCTGTGTCGGCACCCGCCCCTATGAGGGCATGACTGATCTCATCGAGTGGCTGGACGAGCGCGCCCTGCCCTGGGGCATCGTCACCAACAAGCCGGGCTTTCTGACCGAGCCGCTGCTGGCTGCCCTGCCGGCACTCGCCAACTGTGGCGTGACCGTGAGTGCCGACACTCTGCCGGTGCGCAAACCCGATCCCGCTCCCATGTACTATGCCTGCGAGCGGCTCGGCGTAGAGGCGGCCCACTGCCTCTATGTCGGCGATCACGTGCGCGACATCGAGGCGGGTCGCAACGCGGGCATGCGCACCGCGGTGGCAGGCTGGGGTTATCTGCACGACGACGAGGATCCCGCCGACTGGGGCGCGGACCTGCAGTTCGATACGGTGCAGGCGCTGCACCACTGGCTGCGCTACGAGCTGAGCTGAGTTCGCCTCGACCGGGACCATGCCGTTCATTGATGGATCCCGCGGGCAGCTTTATCCCCCTAGACAGAGGTCCAGGGGATGTCTGGGGGACAAGGATCCCGACCAGCCCCCGCCAGCGGGAGCCAACACCGGCTCCCTTTTCCTTTTCATGGAGGCTGCGCCGCCGCCCCGTTCGGACAGCTTTTGACCCTTGCTGCACAAGGGATAACCAGCCTGAATTTGCTAGTAAAAACGTCCCGTTTTCGCAAGAAAAAAAAGTTATTTAAATTTTCCATGTTCGATCATCGGACTTGCATTTAGCGGAGCGGACGCATGAAAACCCACTCACTGTGAGCGTCCACTAACATCGGTCATGACACCCACAATTTATCCACAGCAATCGGGTTATCCACACGTTGCAATGCGGGGACGACCTCACTATCTTGTAGTTCGAATTTAAAATAACACTATATCTTGTGATTCATGGCGCACTTCGCCCCCAGGCCACCCTAGAGAAGGGAACCCTGGATGCGTGGCGCCATGGTTTTTCGGGAATCAACTAAAGGTCATCAGCCAATGAACTTGTTTGTGACGAAGCGTAACGGCCACAAAGAACCCATCGATCTGGATAAAATTCACCGCGTGCTCGACTGGGCCGCCGAGAAGCTCGACAACGTGTCAGTCTCCCAGGTGGAGCTCAAGTCCCACATCCAGTTCTATGACGGTATCCGTACCGCCGACATCCACGAAACCGTCATCAAGGCTGCCGCCGATCTGATTTCCGAACAGAGCCCGGATTACCAGTACATGGCCGCCCGCCTGGCCATCTTCCACCTGCGCAAGAAGGCCTACGGTCAGTTCGAGCCGCCCCACCTCTACCAGCACGTCGCCCGTCTGGTAGACATGGGCAAGTACGACAAGCACCTGCTGACCGACTATAGCCAGGCCGAATTCGAGGAGCTGAACGAGCACCTGGATCACTGGCGTGACATGGACTTCTCCTACGCCGCAGTCAAGCAGCTGGAAGGCAAGTACCTGGTGCAGAACCGCGTCACCGGCGAGATTTACGAGAGCCCGCAGTTCCTCTACATCCTGGTGGCGGCCTGCCTCTTCTCCAAGTATCCGAAAGATACCCGTCTGGACTACATCAAGCGTTTCTACGATGCGGTCTCGACCTTCAAGATCTCCCTGCCCACCCCCATCATGAGCGGCGTGCGCACCCCGACTCGTCAGTTCAGCTCCTGCGTGCTGATCGAGTGCGATGACAGCCTGGATTCCATCAACGCCACCGCCAGCGCCATTGTGCGCTACGTCTCCCAGCGCGCGGGCATCGGCATCAACGCCGGCCGCATCCGTGGTCTGGGCAGCCCCATCCGTGGCGGCGAAGCCTTCCACACCGGCTGCATCCCCTTCTACAAATACTTCCAGACGGCGGTCAAATGCTGCTCCCAGGGCGGCGTGCGCGGCGGTGCGGCCACCCTGTTCTACCCCCTGTGGCACACAGAGGTGGAGAGCCTGCTGGTCCTGAAGAACAACCGCGGCGTGGAAGAGAACCGGGTCCGTCACATGGACTACGGGGTGCAGATCAACAAGCTGATGTACCAGCGCCTCATCAAGGGCGGCGACATCACATTGTTCTCCCCCTCCGATGCGCCGGGTCTGTACGACGCCTTCTTCGCGGATCAGGACAAGTTCGAGCAGCTCTACGTCAAGTACGAGCAGGATCCGTCCATTCGCAAGAAGACCCTCAAGGCGGTGGATCTCTTCTCCCTGATGATGCAGGAGCGCGCCGGTACCGGTCGCATCTACATCCAGAACGTGGATCACTGCAACACCCACAGCCCCTTCGATCCGAGCGTGGCCCCGGTGCGTCAGTCCAACCTCTGTCTCGAGATTGCGCTGCCCACCAAGCCGCTCAACAACGTGGATGACGAAGAGGGCGAGATTGCCCTGTGCACCCTGTCTGCCTTCAACCTCGGCGCCATCGAGAAGCTGGAAGACCTGGAAGAGATGGCGGATCTGGCGGTGCGCGCCCTGGATGCGCTGCTGGATTATCAGGATTACCCGCTGAAAGCCGCGATGAAGGGCAGCATGAACCGCCGCACCCTGGGGATTGGGGTCATCAACTATGCCTATTATCTGGCGAAAAATGGTGCTCGCTACTCCGACGGCTCTGGCCTCGCGCTGACCCACCGCACCTTCGAGGCGATCCAGTACTACCTGCTGAAGGCCTCGGTGCAGCTGGCCCGCGAGTTTGGCCCCTGCCCGGCCTTCAACGAGACCACCTATGCCCAGGGGATCCTGCCCATCGATACCTACAAGAAGGATCTCGATGTGCTGTGCAACGAGCCGCTGCACCTGGACTGGGAAAGCCTGCGTGAAGAGATAAAGACAGTGGGTCTGCGCAACTCCACCCTGACCGCCCTGATGCCGAGCGAGACCTCCAGCCAGATCTCCAATGCCACCAACGGCATAGAGCCGCCCCGCGGCCTGGTGTCGGTCAAGGCCTCCAAGGACGGTATCCTCAAGCAGGTGGTGCCCGAGTACCATCGCCTGAAGGATCAGTACGAACTGCTGTGGAAGCAGCCGAGCGTCGACGGTTATCTGCAGCTGGTCGGTATCATGCAGAAGTTTGTGGATCAGGCGATCTCCGCCAACACCAACTACGACCCGGCCCGTTTCGAAGGCAACAAGGTCCCGATGAAGCAGCTGCTCAAGGACTTGCTGACCGCCTACAAATACGGCCTCAAGACCCTCTACTATCACAACACCCGTGATGGTGCGGACGATGCCCAGACCGATCTGCAAGATGACGGTTGCGCCGGCGGGGCTTGTAAAATATAAGTCGCAGCACGATCTGATGAACCGGGCGGGAGCATGAAGCTCCCGCCCTCCTGTTTCCTCTCATTCAAGACATTCAAATCACCATGGCTTATTCAACTTTCTGCCAGACCCAGAACGACCAGCTCAAGGAGCCGATGTTCTTCGGCCAGTCGGTCAACGTGGCCCGTTATGATCAGCAAAAGCACGACATCTTCGAACGGCTGATCGAGAAGCAACTCTCCTTCTTCTGGCGTCCGGAAGAGGTGGATGTGTCCCACGATCGCATCGACTACCAGGCCCTGCCGCCCCATGAGCAGCACATCTTCATCTCCAACCTGAAGTACCAGACCCTGCTGGATTCCATCCAGGGTCGCAGCCCGAACGTCGCGCTGCTGCCGCTGGTCTCCATCCCGGAGCTGGAGACCTGGATCGAGACCTGGGCCTTCTCCGAGACCATCCACTCTCGCTCCTACACCCACATCATCCGCAACATCGTCAACAACCCGGGGCAGGTGTTCGACGACATCATCACCAACGAGCAGATCTTGAAGCGTGCCGGCTCCATCAGCCACTACTACGACGATCTGATCGAGGCGACCGCCCTCTACCACCTGCACGGTGAAGGCACCCACAGGGTGGGTGAGCGCGAGCTGACCATCACCCTGCGGGGGCTGAAGAAGAAGCTCTACCTGTGCCTGATGAGCGTCAATGCCCTGGAGGCGATCCGCTTCTACGTCAGCTTCGCCTGCTCCTTTGCCTTCGCCGAGCGCGAGCTGATGGAAGGCAACGCCAAGATCATCAAGATGATCGCCCGCGACGAGGCCCTGCACCTGACCGGCACCCAGCATATGCTGAACCTGATGCGCACCGGCCAGGACGATCCCGAAATGGCCGAGATTGCCGCCGAGTGCGAGCAAGCCTGCTTCGAGATCTTCAAGGAAGCCGCCATTCAGGAGAAGGAGTGGGCCGAGTACCTGTTCCAGGACGGCTCCATGATAGGCCTGAACAAGGACATCCTCTGCCAGTACGTGGAGTACATCACCAACCTGCGCATGAGTGCGGTCGGTCTGCAGCCAGCCTTCGCCGGCGCCAAGCAAAACCCCATCCCCTGGATCAACACCTGGCTCTCCTCTGACAACGTGCAGGTCGCCCCACAGGAAGTGGAGGTGAGCTCCTACCTGGTCGGCCAGATCGACAGCGAAGTGCACGCAGACGATCTCGGTGACTTCGAGCTGTGAGTCAGCTGCCCGACCTGCTGGACGGCCAGATCGACAGTGAAGTGCACTCAGACGGCCTGGGTGACTTCGCACCGTGAGTGACGCCACCAACATGCTACCCCCTGCCCCCTGCTCTGCCTCCGCGCAGAGCGAGGCCGGTTCACCACGGGTGCATACCCAGGATGGCGTCCTGCACGCCCATCCCGGCGAGAGCCTGTTGGAGACCCTGGAGCGCCACGGCCATCGGCTGGAGTTTCAGTGCCGCAGCGGCTATTGCGGTGCCTGCCGCACGCCGCTGCTGGCTGGCAAGGTGCATTACCCCCATGTGCCGCTGGCATTTGTCTCCCAGGGTGAGTGCCTGCCCTGCTGCTGCAAGCCGGTGGGCGCCATCCACCTGGATCTGAAGAAGGACTGAGACGCCCGCCTCAGCACGACATTTATCGTGCCTATGTGATGACCGTGTCTAGTCCTTGTCTAGTCCTGAAATAG
>NZ_JRGL01000032.1 GCF_000764655.1 Aeromonas aquatica | reverse complement strand
AAGCCGATTACTCGCTCACCGTGGATGTGTCTATGCATCAAAAACTCGGGCAGAGCTGGCTCACCCAGGCGGGGCAGGAGGTGCACGTCAAGGCCGGTGCCAAGGTGGTGTTGGAGGCGGGCTCCGAGATCACCGTCAAGGTCGGCGGCTGCTTTATCAAGGTCGATGGCGGTGGCGTCACCCTGGTGGGGCCCACCATCAAGATGAACTCCGGCGGCAGCCCGGGCTCGGGCGCCGGTTGGGCGGGCCAAATTCCCAAGAGTTTAAAGGAAATGCTGGATGTCCCTCAAAAACGCTGGATGAAGTTTTATCACCTCGACTCCGAGTTGATGCCCTTGGCGGGCACCCCCTACAAGGCCGTATTGAGCGATGGTTCGGTGCGGGAAGGGACCCTGGATGGTGAAGGCATGGCGCTGTTGGAAGAGGTGCCTGCCGGTACGGCATCCGTGACCTATGACCTGGAGGACAACTTTGTCGACTTGCCCCGTGAACCCATCTCGGCCCTCTCTGGCCATCTCGATAGTCTGAGCGACGAGGGTTGATATGTTTGGTAATGATCTGTTTGAGCGGCTCTATGACCATCTGGATCAGGCCGTTTCCGGCGGCGCTGCCTATGTCAAACAAAGTGCCGATGCAGTAAAGAAGGGGATAGCTTCTAGCCTGCAATGGATCTGGGAAGCCCTTCAGGGGGATTTCAATCCCAATCAAAGCGCGGGGCAGATTGCCGCCAATGCCGTGTTGGGGTTGATCCCCGTTGTCGACCAGGTGCTGGACTGTCGCGATCTAATCGCCAATGCACGAGATATTTCCCGCGATCACAAACAGCCTGAGAAGTGGGTTTTCCTCTGTTTCACCCTGATAGGTCTGATCCCGTCACTGGGCTCTGCCCTCAAGGGGGTGCTGAAAATCATCTTCCTGTTTGTCCGCAAGGCTGGCGGGGATGCCACCAAGGCGATCAGACCCGCCATGGCACCAGTGCTGACTTTTTTAAGCGATCCCAAGGTCAAGAAGGTGCTGGGCATCTCGCGTCTTGATACCGTGCTGAAAAAATTTGCAGGTCAGATCCGAGGTCTGAGAGGACAGGTCGCGGTCAGTGTGCTGCTGGGCTATCTTGACGATGCTGTCAGCTCTCTCACTGGTTTGATTAGCAAGATCAATGGGTTGGCTCCCGCTTCGGTCAAAGTCTGGCTTGAGCAATCCCAGCGTATGGTGCTGCAGATGCAGTCACAGGCCGGCCAGATGCTGCCAGCGGCCATGGGGCCCGTGCTCAAATCCCTCGATGAGATTGCCGCAGGATTGGAGAAAGAGGCGGTCAAGCATGCCCCAGGTTACAAGGCCGTGCCCGGTGGCACCGTTATCCACCCGCTGCCGGATGATGTCGTCAAAGTGGATCTCCAGATTTTGAGCCGCTCCTAGAAAGGGATTTATGGCGAGATAATCAGCGACAACTGGATGGCAAATCACAAGTTCGAGAATCTGTTGCCAGAACATCGCCGGGTACGTAGCCTGAACGACAAGCCCAGAGGGCGGGGCATCGATGGTATCTACAAGAACACCAATCCTCCGCCTCCCTACGTGGTGACCGAGACCAAGTTTCGGACGGCAGGGGGCGAGTATATCGATGAGGATGGCACCAAGAGTACCCAGTTATTGTCGATGACCAAGGGGTCTGGCAAGCAGATGAGCGGCCAGTGGATCGATAAGCGCTTACCCGATGAGATAACTGACAAGAAAATATTAAAAGACCTTAAAAATGAAGGTTATGATGCTTGGCTAATGATTGTCGATGAGTCTGGTAAAGTGATACAGATAACCAAGCTGGATAAGTCAGCTAATGCCGTAGGTACGATTTCGATCAAGTAGGAGCAGTGAATGAATTCGTTTATTGAACAGCGTCGAGATCCATTACTATCTGAGCCATTTTTTTTAGAACAGATAGAGAATTATAAAGAGTCGTCATATTTTGACCCAAGTTGGTGGGCCAAAATACACGATCCTTTACACGAGCGCTGGAGTGATCCATATCGACGTCCTACACGCTCCATGGCCAGTGAAAGCATGTTCATGGACAACTTGGAATACGCGATTCTTCTTTATTCCGGCGGTGCATCCCACGAAGATATAAAAGCATGCCTTTCTATAGTAAAAAAAGAACTATTGCGTCATAAGAAAGAGTTTTCAGATAGTGTTTTCTATTATTGGGAGCAAGATGCCTATCAATATCTGCTCTGGATGTTCTCATTAAGCATCCTCTATGGGCAGGATGAGATGCTGCCCGAGCTGGTGCGTTATATCAGTAAAAATCCGGAAGGAGACGACGACCCGCTGTGGAGCATGTTGTTGGCTCGCTTGGGCTATCCCGGTCTCCCCCGTGGTCCAGAATCCTATATCCCCGAGGTTTATCGCCCGCTGTTTGATGCCATCAAGGGTGATGGTGTGAATCCCACCAGGGTTGAGCGTCAGGCGAGCATCAAGCAATATCTCAAGGGGTGGTACAAGGGATGTAAAGAGTGTTATTGGTACGACAGGCACAAGGCAAAGCATGCCATCTACTTTGGCTATTGGGCTTTTGAAGCGGCGCTTGTCACCCTGCTCTATGAGTTGGACGACAGCAGTTATCGGGATATGCGCTATTACCCCAAGGATCTGGTCGATCATGCCAGAGCGAATGGTATTGCAGAAAAATGGCAGGCACTGCGAGTGGTTCAACATCCCATTGCCATGCCGGGCTCTGTGGTGGAGCAGGATGGCAACTGGCGGTGCAACCTGACTGATGAACAGTGGCAACTGCGAAAAGGACAGAAGTTGCCTTCCCAAACCCATATCAACAAGGATGACATGTTGTTCTGGGTACAGGAGTAGTCTGCATTTTATCGATCATGCACAGCCTGCATGGTCGATATATCTCGATGCCCGAGTGACGTTTGATGTTATTGCGCAGGCTCATTCATGTTAGGCACGAATTGCCTGGCACCCTTGGCTCTGTATGAAAAAAATCGAGGAAGAAGAGTGAAGGCGATAAAAGAACTATTCCTGATCCTCTCTGTCATCATCTTGTCTCCCCTGTTAATTCCCATGGTTTATGTCGAAAGACGAAGAAAAAAATGGTTTCTATCGACTTTACTATCCCCTCTGCCTGAAGACATCAGAGTCGGCAGAGTGAACTCTCTGATGAATACGAACGCCGATGCGCTACAGGGTCGTATCGTGTCAACACTTGTTGAGCTGAATTCCGATGAGCGTTGGGTATGTCTCAATATCGACTGGCGAGACGTTGAGGAAGTTGGGTTACAAGGAAACGCATTGGCGGATACTCACGGTTTGAAGGAGCATTTCATGTGCTCCGAGCCGGATGAGGACGCATCGGTTTGGAGCATGCTGGTACTTTATGACCTATGGTTGCAAGCGCGAGGATATGATGTCGTGCTTTTGGATATCAGCGCTGATCAATATACAGGTTTCATTTGCCCATCAAATATTCTTGATAAGCTGTTAAATGAGGGGGGTAAGCTGGGTTTGGAACTGGTCAAGTTGGACCATGTGAACGAACAATAATATTCTGAATCAGTATGAATCTTCTGGAATACGATTTATTTAAAGACAGTTGATGAGAAATAGAAAATCAATCAAGTTGTAAGAAAGTGTTATGTACGCAACCACCCCTACCATCCTAATTATTCGCAGATACAAACGATGACATACCGCACATTATGGTTGGTGCTGGCGAGCCATTGGCTCGCCGCTTGTACCACAACGACGTCACAGACCGAATCCGAACTCTCTCAAGCCGCCCAGCAGGGCCAAGGTAAGGCGCAGTATGAGCTGGCCAATCGCCTGGCGACCAAGCCAGATTATCCCGAGGCGATGCGCTGGATGAAACAGGCTGCGGAGCAAAACGGGCCACTGGCAGCCGATGCGGATGTGCGAGGCAAGGCCGCGCTGCAGGTGGGGAGTTGGTATCAGACTGGCCTGGGTGAACCCAAGAACCCAAAGCTGGCCCAGGACTGGTGGCAGCGCTCGGCCAAGCTGGGTAATGCGGACGCCAGCTATCAGCTGGGGTTGGCGTGCCGGCAGCAATATCAGGGCAAGCTGGTCGATGATTGCCTCGACTGGTTCGAGCAGGCGGCTAAACGGGATCATGCCGGCGCGCAGTTGATCCTGGGGGAGTGGTATGCCAGCCAGCCAGGCGCCGATGCCGATGCGGTTCAGTGGCTGGAAAAGGCCGCCGAGCAGGGCAATCGTGACGCCCAATATCGGCTCGGCCTGCGCTATGAGCAGGGCAAGGGGGTAGCCAAGCGACCCGATCTCGCCCAGCGCTGGTATGAGAAAGCCGCGGCCCAGCAGCAACCTGATGCCCTGCTGATCCTGGCCAGACAGGCGAGTGGTGCCGAGGCCGTGCCCCTCTATCAGCGCGCCGCCGATACCGGTGCTCCCCAGGCCCAGCTGTGGTTGGGACAAGCCTATCTGGCGGGTGAGCTGGTGTCGCAGGATCTCGCGCTCGGTCGTTACTGGCTGGAGCTGGCTGCTAGCCATGGCTCTCACGAGGCTGAATATCAGCTGAGTCTGCAACAGAGCGACCCGGCGGCGCGAGAGCACTGGCTAACGCTGGCGGCCAAAGGCGGGGTGAGCCAGGCACAACTCGAGCTGGCCAAATTGCAGCAAGGGCGGGGTGAGCTGGTGGCGGCGCGTCAGAGCCTCGCCTCGGCGGCGTTGCAGGGCAACGTCGATGCCCGCTATGCCTATGGGGAGATGCTGCGGCTGGGGCTGGGTGGGGAGGCGGACTATGTTCAGGCGCTCAAGCAGTATCGGCTGGCGGCCAATGCCAATCACCGGCAGGCGCAATATCGCATGGGAACCATGCGTGAGCGAGGCTGGGGCGCACCTCGCAACCGCTTGCATGCTTATGCATGGTATCTGCTCGCGGCTACCGATGGAAACAAGGACGCGACCGATGCAGGCAATGAGCTGGAAAAAGGGATGACAAAACAAGAGAAAGCCTCTGGTCAAAAACTGGCCCAGCACTGGTTCATCAAGTTGGAGAAAGGTCATCCACCGGAGAAGATGAAGGACAATACATAGTATTCAACAAGATGATTAAACACAGTAAATGTTCATATTAAATGGAAAAGTCCCATGGCGTGATGATGAATGCCATGGGATATTTTTTTGCGCTCTATGGGGAGTATTTAAAATGCATTTTACATGGTTGTTTTTTTGTCAGATAGACAATATCATTTCTCAGGAGTGCTCACCCAGTTGTCAAGTATTAATACTTCCCCATGGCTTTGATGACGAAATCATTAATCAAGTTGCGCATCAAACATCACCACTCTGCATTTAAATCCGATTTAAGATATTTTTTGCAAAATAATTTTTGTATATATCTTGTTGATTTCAATGGTTTTTATTGAATTTACATCAGTCTTTAAATGCTTTTTAAATATTTTTTATTGACGTAAAGATAATCGCAAATATACCATTTGTCGCGAATGGATCCTATGTCATAAAGACCTCTAACGAAGAGTAGAGGCAGGATCTGGTTGTATAAGTAATAAGCTACATATTGCGTTTTTGATTATCAATGCCTCGGCTTGATATATGTCAAAAATGCCTCGTCGGCTAACGTTCATTCACCTAAAACTAGGTTTAACGCGTCAACTGTCATTTTTTACAGTTGCCAGCATGAGCGTTGGCTATAAGCTTTGGGGTCTTCATGGATCCTTAACTTGGTATTTAGAGCATGGGAAAAGGAATTGATGGCGCCACTGTTGCGCCTAAAGAGCGTATTAATATCAAATATGTGCCGGCAACCAGCGGTCAGCAGGCGGAAATTGAGCTTCCGTTGACCATGATGGTGGTTGGCAACATGAAAGGACGTACGGAAGAGACCCCCATTGAGGAGCGTCAGACCGTCTCCATCGACAAGAATAATTTTTCTTCCGTCATGAAAGAATCTGCACTGGAGCTGAAATTTTCCGTTCCCAATCGCCTGGAAGAGAACAGCCAGGACGACTTGCCCGTGTCGATCAAGATCCAGTCCCTGGAAGACTTCACCCCAGACAGCGTTGCCCAGCAAGTGCCCGAGTTGCGCAAGCTGCTGGAACTGCGTGAGGCGCTGGTTGCCCTGAAAGGACCCCTGGGAAATATCCCGTCCTTCCGCAATCGTTTGCAGGATCTGCTGTCCAGTGGCGAGGCTCGCGAGCAACTGCTCAAGGAGCTGGATCTGATTAAGCCTGCCGAGTGATCTGCAGATTAATTAACTGATCGATAAGGAAAAATTATGTCTCAGGTCGAAGAACAGGTTCAAGCGGGGGCGAGTGTTGCCTCCTCGTCCTTGCTGGACGAAATCATGGCGCAGGCCCGTATCACGCCGGTGGACGAGGGTTACAGTGTCGCCAAGCAGGGGGTCGCCGCCCTGATCGCCAACATTCTGGACAGCGGTACAACCACGGATCCGGTCAACAAGGCGCTGGTGGACAGCATGATTGTCGAGCTCGACAAGAAGCTGAGCAAGCAGATGGATGTCATCCTGCACGCCAAAGAGGTGCAGGAGCTGGAATCCTCTTGGCGTTCACTCAAGCTGCTGGTGGATCGCACCGATTTTCGTGAGAACATCAAGATCCAGGTGCTGCATGCGACTAAAGAGGAACTGCTGGAAGATTTCGAATTTTCACCTGAAATCACCCAGTCTGGCCTCTATAAACATGTCTATTCGACCGGCTATGGCCAGTTTGGTGGTCAACCCATCGGCACCGTGATCGGCGACTATGCCTTCACCCACAGCGCCCCCGACATCAAGCTGATGCAGTATGTCAGCGCGGTCGGTGCCATGGCCCATGCCCCCTTCATCTCCTCCGTCGCCCCGGCCTTCTTCGGCGTCGACAGCTTCACCGATCTGCCGTCCATCAAGGATCTCAAGTCGGTGTTCGAAGGCCCGGCCTACACCAAGTGGCGCTTGTTGCGTGAGTCAGAGGATGCCCGTTATCTGGGGCTGACCGCGCCGCGTTTCCTGGCGCGTCTGCCGTACGATCCGACCGAGAACCCCATCAAGGGCTTCAATTATCAGGAAGACATCAGCTCGGATCACGACCACTACCTGTGGGGCAACACCGCCTATCTGATGGGTACCTCCCTGACCGACAGTTTCGCCAAGTACCGCTGGTGCCCGAACATCATAGGCCCCCAGAGCGGCGGCGCCATCCAGGACCTGCCGGTGCATGTCTACGAGGCCATGGGTCAGTTGCAAGCCAAGATCCCGACCGAGGTGCTGATCACCGACCGTCGTGAATACGAGCTGTCCGAAGAGGGTTTCATTACCCTGACCATGCGCAAAGACAGTGACAACGCGGCCTTCTTCTCCGCCAACTCGGTGCAAAAACCCAAGGTGTTCCCGAACACCAAGGAAGGCAAGGAAGCGGAGACCAACTACAAGCTGGGTACCCAGCTGCCCTACATGTTCATCATCAATCGCCTGGCACACTACATCAAGGTGTTGCAGCGCGAGCAGATCGGCTCCTGGAAGGAGCGTCAGGATCTGGAGCGTGAGCTGAACGGCTGGATCAAGCAGTACGTGGCCGATCAGGAGAATCCGCCGGCAGACGTGCGTAGCCGTCGTCCGCTGCGCGCCGCCCAGATCAAGGTACTGGACGTGGAAGGTGAGCCGGGCTGGTATCAGGTCGCCATGGCCGTGCGTCCGCACTTCAAGTACATGGGCGCCAGCTTCGAGCTGTCCCTGGTGGGTCGTCTGGACAAGGAATAATGGCCGATGCCGTCTCTCTCTTCCTGGGATAGAGGAAATGCGGCCAGCCTGTTTGACAGGATCCGGGGGGAGGGGCTGGTTCCTTCCCCCCGCTCGGAAGTTGATGAACTGGTGGATTCTGTCAAACGGCAGCTCGATCAGATCCTCAACACCCGTCCCGGCAATTGTCGCAGTGCCCCGGAGCTGGGCGTCATCGATCTCAATGACGCCACTCAGGGCAGTGCCGATATCAAGGGACGGATCCGTGAGGCGATCCGGCAATGCATCCGTCGGTATGAACCGCGGATCATTCACGTGGAAGTCCGTTCACCCGACCATCAGGCGAGCCCGCTCGAGATGTCGTTTCAGGTGACGGCCCACGTGAGGCTGGAGCACATCGAACAGGTTACCTCGTTCAACGTCCACATGGACAGTCACCGTCACTACCGCATGGTCTGATCAATGTCGCTGGAACATTACTTCAGGGATGAACTGGCATTTTTGCGCCTGCAAGGGCGCGAATTTGCCGATGCCTATCCCGAACTCACCCGTTTCTTGTCCGAGCAAAATACGGATCCGGATGTCGAGCGCCTGCTGGAAGGCTTCGCGTTTCTCACCGGCAACCTGCGCGCCAAGATCGAGGATGAGTTCCCCGAGCTGACCCATGGTCTGCTCAATATGCTCTGGCCCAACTATCTGCGCCCCGTGCCCAGCATGACCATCATGCAGTTCTCGGTCATTCCGGGCGCCATCACCCAACCTGCGCTGGTCAAGCAGGGTTGTCAGCTCGACAGCCTGCCCATCGACGAGGTGACCTGTCACTTCCAGACCAGCCATGACGCCTGGATCTACCCGGCCGATATCCGCCATATCGCCTCTCAGAGTGGCAACGATCTCTCCACCATCTCGCTGGATATCGCCCTCCATGCCCCCTTGCCGCTCAGTGAATTGCAGCTCGACAAGCTGCGCTTCTTCCTCGGCGGGGACAGTTATACCGCCTATGAGCTCTACTTCTGGCTCTCCAACCAGCTCTCCCATATGGAGCTGGAGATAGACGGCAAGCGCTTTCGCCAGGAGGCCAAGGCCCTCAAGCCCATCGGCTTCGAGCGCGACGATGCGCTCTTGCCCTATCCGAACAACGTCTACTCCGGCTATCGCATCCTGCAGGAGTATTTCTGCTTCCCACAGAGCTTCCTGTTCTTCGAGCTCAGTGGTGATGATTGGCCCAGGCAGCCTCTGCCGGTCAGCGAGTTCAAGATCCACTTCTGCTTCGACAAACCGCTGCCCGCCGAGCTCAAGATCCGCCCCGACTCCTTCATGCTCAACTGTGTACCGGCCATCAATTTGTTCCGGCACGACAGCGAGCCGGTCAACCTCAACGGTCGTCAGGCGGAGTATCCGCTCAAGGCGAGTTACCGTCACGCGGATAGCTTCGAGATCTTCTCGGTCGACGAGGTGGAAGGCTGGGTGGAGGGCAACCTGGGCCGTTCTCGTGGCACGCCGCGCATCTATCAGCCGTTCGAGAGCTTCCAGCACCAGATTGAGCGGGCCAAACAGCGGCTGGCGCTCTACTACCGGGTGCGGGTCAGGGAAGCGGTCAGCGGGGACGGCTTCGAGCACAGCCTCTCCTTCGTGCGCGGGGATGAGACCACCACGGTCGAATTGGATGAATCCATCTCCGTCACCCTGACCTGCACCAATCGCTCCCGCGCCGCCACCCTCAAGGTCGGCAACATCTGTGTGCCGACCGGCAGTTCGCCCTCGTTTGCCACCTTCCGCAACCTGATCCGGCCGACCCGGCCATTGCGCCCGGCGCTCGATGGCAGTCTGCACTGGACCCTCATTTCCAACCTGTCGCTGAACTATGTCTCTTTGCTGCGCCGGGATGCCCTGGTGCAGGTGCTGCGCACCTATGATTTCCCGGCGTTGCACGACAAGCAGGCCGAGCAGGCCTCGCGCAAGCGGCTGGCGGGGATCGAGGAAATTGAGACCACCCCGGTCGATCGGTTGGTGCGCGGCATGCCGGTGCGGGGGCTCAAGTCGGTGCTGCACGTTCGCCAATCCGCCTTTGGCAGCGAGGGGGAGCTCTATCTGTTCAGCACAGTGCTGGCGCACTTCTTCTCGCTGTATGCCAGCGTCAATGCCTTCCACCTGCTTGAGGTGGTCAATCTCGACAACAAGGAGCGTTACCAGTGGCCAGTCCAGATCGGTCAACACTCCCTGATGTGACGTCCGCCAAGGACGCGCCGCGCTTCAATTTTTTTCAGCTGGTTGAGCTGCTCAACCGGCTGGATGGCGCCGATCAGGAGCGGGGGCTCGACTACCTGCCAAGCGACGAGGGGATCCGCTTCAAGGCGACCGCCTCTCTGGGCTTTCCTACCAGCGACGTGCTGCAGATTGGCCGTGACGACAAGGGTCGCCATGAGCTGGAGGTGGCCTTCCTCGGTCTGCATGGCAGCCAGTCTCCCATGCCCGGTTATTACCTCGATTCTCTGGCGTGGGAGTACGCGCAAGGGGAGCAGAAACTCGGCCTGTTCCTGGACTTTTTCCATCACAGGCTGCTGACCCTGCTGCACCGGATCTGGCGCAAGTATCGCTACCACGTGCGCTTTCAGGACAACGGCGAGGATGGGTTCTCCCGCCTGATGTTCGCCCTGGTGGGGCTCGGCAACGAGGCGGTCTGCCGCAGTCTGCCGGTCAACCGCGCCAAGATGCTCTCCTACGCGGGCATGCTGGCCAGCCCCAGCCGCTCCCCCGAGGTGGTGGCAGGTCTGGTGGCGCACTGCTTCGATCTGGCGGAAGTGGAGGTCAATGCCTGGCAGTGGCGCCGGGTGCCCATCCACCAGGATCAGCAGAACCGGCTGGGCAGTGCCTGCGCCACCCTGGGGGGAGATTTTGTCATCGGCGACAAGGTGAACGACTGCGCGGGAAAATTTTTATTGAAGATCAACAACCTGAGTTTTGGACATTTTCTCGGGTTTCTCCCGAACGGGGAGCATTTCCATGCCCTGGTGACCTTTGTCTCCTTCATCCTGCGTGACCAGCTGGCCTGGGATCTGCGACTCGGCTTCGGCCAGGAGCAGGCCAGGGGGCTGCGATTGGGGGAGGAGCAGAGTGCGCGCCTGGGCTGGAGCTCCTTCCTCGGCCAGCCGCCGAGTGACCCGTTTGTGACCATTTGTGTGCAGGAATAAGTGCAGGAGTGAATGTGGACGATTTTAACCAGCAACTTTCCCTGGTGGTGCTCAACAGCGAGCAGCTCGATGGCAACCAGCAGGTGCAGTATCGCTTCGATGAAATGGGCGGTTCCCTCGGGGCTTCCGAGCAGGATGACTGGCACCTGCGAGACAGGCTGGGTGCCGTCATGCCGGCCCACGCCCGAGTCGAGCACCATGATGGCCGCTTCTGCCTGTGCGATCTGAGCGGCCAGACCTACATCAATGGCGCGACCTCCCCCATAGGGCGGGCGCGCAAGGTGCACTTGGAGCAGGGGGACGAGCTGATCGTCGGCCCGTTCAGGTTGAAGGCCTATCTCGGTGCCATCACCCCGGAGCAGAGCCTGCAGCAGGTGCTGGGCAACCGTCCCACCGAGCAGTTGGACGAGTGGCTGACCAGCGATGAGCCCGGGATCCGCCAGGACGATCCCCATGCACTGGCACTCGATCCTCTGCTGGCGCTGCAGCATGAGCGCTCTGCCCTGACTCCCCTGGTCGACCCCCGTCGCCAGAGCGACCTCCACCCGCAACCGGATATGGAACATCCGTCCCTGTCCCCCTTTTCTGCCCTCGAGAACACCATGACCCAAGAGTTTCTGGATATGCCCTCCATCGAGAATCACCCCGATTACCTCCCGCCATTGGACGGGGTCGACCACGTTGCCCTGACCCCGCTGATGCGCGGCCTGGGTCAGCCCTTGCAACTGCAAGATACCCAGCAGGCCCACGACATGCTCGAGGAGATGGGCAAGACGGTGCGCGCCATGGTGGAAGGCTTGTTGAAGCTGCAAAGCGATCAGGCGGCGCTGGCGGACAGGCACCTGCGCCCCATCGAGGACAACCCGCTGCGGCTCGGGCTCGGTTATGACGAGACCCTGGCGGTGATGTTCGCCGAGCAGAAGAGCCCGGTACACCTGACGGCCCCGGCGGCGGTGGCCGAGAGCCTGCGTAACGTGCGCATCCACCATGTGGCGAACCAGCAGGCGATCGGCGCGGCGCTCGACAGCATACTGCAAGCCTTCTCGCCGGATGCCCTGGTCGGCCGTTTCGAGCACTACCGCCGCACCGGTACCCCGGGCATGGCCGACGAGGGCTGGGCCTGGAACATGTACCAGCACTACTACCGCGAGCTCACCTCCGCCCGTCAGCAAGGCTTCGACAAGCTGTTCCACCAGGTCTATGCCCAGGCATATGACCAGGCCGTGCGTCAGCAACAGGGACTGATTTGATGATGCGAGTGGTGATGCTGGGCGCCTGTCTGCTGGCCCTGGCGGGCTGTACCACCATGGGCAAGATGGCCGATGTGGCCATGAACCCGGATATCCAGGTGGGGAGCAAGGATGATCAACCCTCGACCCTGGGGTTGAGCCTGCTGGCCGAGCCGGACGTCAATCCCAACGAGAGCGGAGAGGCGGCTCCTGTCGAGTTTCAGGTGGTACTGCTGGCGGAAGACTCCAAGCTGCTCGCCACCGACTACGACCAGGTGACCGAGGATGTGGAGAAGGCGCTCGGCAAGAACTACCTGGATCATCAGGACTACACCCTGCTGCCGGGGCAGTTCAAGTATCTGCCCCCCATCAAGCTCGACGAGAAGACCCGTTACATCGGGGTGATCGCCCGCTACGCCGATCCGGACAGCGCCGAATGGCGCAAGGTCATCAAGGTCAAGAGCACGGGCCGTGCCTATCAAATCCTGGTTCATCTGCGTCTGGATGAAGTGGAACTACAACAAGAAGAAGAATGACCATGTCGAGTCGAAATCGGGTTATCTGGCGTGAGGGGCTCTTCATCAAGCCCCAGCACTTCCAGCAACAGCAAAGGCATTCGGAGTACGCGCTGCACGCTCGCCTGAGCGCGCTGTCCGACTATTTCTACGGGCTGCAGACGCTGGTCATCAACGAGGACTATCTGGGGTTTGGCCGCATCGCCCTGGTGGGGGCTACCGGCATCTTGCCGGACGGCACCGTCTTCAATATTCCCAACGACGATGTGCTGCCGACCCCGCTGGAAGTCACCGATGCCTCGGTGGCGAACCAGAAGGTCTATCTGGCGCTGCCGCTCTCGGTGAGCGGGGTCAACGAGGTCAATCAGGGGGGCCAGGTGGCCACCCGACTGCAGGCCCATCGCCACGATGTGCGCGACCTGCATAGCGAAGGGGGGGACGTGGTCTCCCTCGAGGTGGGACGGGTCAGTCTGCGGCTGATGCTGGAGCGCGAGGACCGTAGCGCCTATGCCTCCCTGGCCATCGCCCGCATCCTGGACAAGCGCCCGGACGGCGGCCTGGTGCTGGATCCGAACTTCATGCCCTGCAGCATCAGCGTCTCCGCCATCCCGACTCTCAAACGCTTCCTCGGCGAGTCGGCGGGCCTGGTGGCCGAGCGGGCCCGCAGCCTCTCCCAGCGCATCGCGGCGCCCGGTCAGCAAGGGGTCGCCGACGTGGCCGAATTCATGATGCTGCAACTGCTCAACCGGGCCCAGCCCCAGCTCTCCCATCTTGCCCGCCTCGGCACCCTGCATCCGGAGCGGCTGCACGAGGCCCTGGTGCAGATCTGCGGCGAGCTGATGACCTTCACCGACGAGTCCCGCCTGCCGCCGGAGTTTGCCGCCTATCGCCACGACGATCAGCAGTTGAGCTTCGAGCCTGTGATGTTGGCCCTGCGTCAGGCTCTGAGCACAGTGTTGTCGCCGAGGGCCGTCTCCATCCAGCTGCGCAAGCACCAGTACGGCGTCATGGTGGCCGTGGTGGGGGAGAGCGAGCTGATGCAAAGCGCCGACTTCGTGCTGGCGGTGCGGGCCCGCATGCCGCAGGAGCAGCTGCGCAAGCAGTTGCTGCAGCAGACCAAGGTGGCGTCGAGCGACAAGATCCGCGAACTCATCAGCCTGCAGCTGCCGGGCATTCCGCTGCTGCCGCTGCCGGTGGCACCGCGCCAGCTGCCCTATCACGCCGGTTACAGCTACTTCCAGCTCGACAGGCAGAGCCCGGCCTGGCAGATGCTGGCGGTGGGCAACACCCTCGCCTTCCACATCGCCGGCGACTTCCCGGAGCTCGACATGCAGCTCTGGGCCATTCGCAGCCAGTGATCCATCAAGGAATAAGCACAGATGACCACGGACATTCTCAAGAACGAGCACCTCAGCGATCTGCTGTTCGATCATGCCGAGCAGCTGGACATGGACTCGGACCATTGGTTCCGCCTGCGGGGCCAGAGCATCAATCCCATGATCGATGCCGTGACCCCCTTGCTCGGGCTGGTGCAGCGGGTTCGCCTGCTGTCACGTCATGATCGGGTGCCCGAGCTCTACCAGCGGGTGGTGACCGAGATCCAGGCCATCGAGCAGGAGCTGATGGCCCAAGGCTACGAGAACGGCGTGGTGCTCTCGTTTCGCTACATCCTCTGCACCTTCATCGATGAGGCCGTGATGGGCCGCGACTGGGGCAGCCAGAGCGAATGGTCGGAACACTCCCTGCTGACCCGCTTCCACAACGAGACCTGGGGCGGGGAGAAGGTGTTCGTGCTGCTCGCCCGCCTGCAGGAAGATCCGGTGCGTTATCGCGACATCCTGGAGTTCATCTACCTGTGCCTGTGTCTCGGTTTCGAGGGACGCTACAAGGTGATGAGCAAGGGGCAAGGCGAGTTCGAGCGCATCGTCAAACAGCTGCACAAGCAGCTTTCCCCCGAGGCGAATGGCGAGGCCCCCAGCGTATTTCACCTGGACCTCGGCCAACAGGCCTCCCGCTACCAGCTGCGCAAGCAGGTGTCCCTGCGCAGCCTGTTCATGGGGGGGGCCGTGGTGCTGGCCATCATCTTTGGCCTCTATCACCAGCAACTCAATAACCAGACCCAGGACGTTCTGCGTCAACTGGGCGAATTATTAAAATAATATCCTGAGGAGAGCACGCCTTGATTCGTATAGAGCTACCGGTACTGGTGGAAAGACTCAATCCCATCTGTCGTCACATGCTGGAGGAGGCCGCGGCCCTCTGCGTCAACCATCAGGGGGCCGAGATCCGCATCGAGCACCTGCTGCTAAAGATGCTGGACACCCCGCTGTCCGACGTGCGCCAGATCCTGAAAAGGGCCGAGGTGGAGGTGGACGAGCTGCGCACCCTGCTGCAACCCTCCCATGCCGACAGCGGCTATGGTCAGGGTTACCCCTCCTTCTCGCCACTGCTGGTGGAATGGTTGCAAGACAGCTGGCTGCTGGCCTCCGCCGAGTTGCAACATGTCCAACTGCGCAGCGGCATGTTGCTGCTGGTGCTCTTGATGACCCCCCAGCGTTATCTGCCTGGCTCGGCCACCCGGCTGCTGGCCAACGTCAACCGCGAGTTGCTGCGCCAGCAGTTTGATGACTGGGTGAAAGAGTCCTCAGAGACGCAAGTGATCGTTCCTGCCAACGGCAACCCCACCCAGGCGGCCTTGCCGACCGATGCCAGCCTGCTGGCCCGCTTCACCGTCAACGTGACCGAGCAGGCCCGCCAGGGGACCCTGGATCCCGTGCTATGCCGGGATCACGAGATCGATCTGATGATCGACATCCTCTCCCGCCGCCGCAAGAACAACCCCATCGTCGTGGGGGAGGCGGGGGTCGGCAAGAGCGCCCTCATCGAGGGGCTGGCCCTGCGCATGGTGGCGGGTCAGGTGCCCGAGAAGCTGCGCGGCGTGGAGTTGATGACCCTGGATCTCGGCGCCATGCAGGCCGGTGCTTCGGTCAAGGGGGAGTTCGAGAAGCGCTTCAAGGGGGTGATGCAGGAGGTCAAGGACGCAGTGCGCCCCGTTATCCTGTTCATCGACGAGGCTCACACCCTGATCGGGGCCGGCAACCAGGCCGGTGGGCTGGATGTCTCCAACCTCATCAAGCCGGCGCTGGCCCGGGGTGAGCTGCGTACCATCGCCGCCACTACCTGGGGGGAGTACAAGAAATACGTGGAGAAAGACGCGGCCCTGTCCCGTCGCTTCCAGCTGGTGAAGGTGGGTGAGCCCGACGCAGAGGAGGCCACCGTGATCCTGCGCGGCCTGCGCAGCATCTACGAAAAAGCACATGGGGTGCTGATCGACGAGGAGGCACTGCAGGCCGCGGCCCAGCTCTCAGCCCGCTACATTTCCGGTCGTCAGCTACCGGACAAGGCGATCGATGTGCTCGACACCGCCTGCGCCCGGGTCGCCATCAATCTCACCACGCCGCCGCGCGCCGTCAGCCACATGCATAACGCGCAGCGTCAGCGCGAGCTGGAGATCCGCCAGCTGGCGCGCCAGAGCCTGATCGGTCTGGGTGACAACGCCGAACGCCTGGCCGAGCTGCACGCCGCCCAGTCTGCCTGCCGCGAAGCGCTGGTGGAGCAGGAGGCCCAGTGGCAACAGCAGCAGGGGCTGGTGCAGCAGATAGTGGCGCTGCGGGCCGCCTTGCTTGCAGACGAGCAGGATGAGTTGCTGACCAGAGAGGCGCTGGATCTGGCGGATGCCCCCCTGGATCCGCAAGCCGCCGCCGAGGCGCTGGCCGGGCTCGAGCGCGAGCTGGCCGCCCTGCAGCAGGGCGCGGTATTGGTCTCGGCGCACGTGGACAAGACCCAGGTCGCGGCCGTGATCGCCGAGTGGACAGGGGTGCCGCTCAATCGCATCTCCCAGGGGGAGCTCGACGTGGTGACCCGGCTGCCGGAGTACCTGGGGGATCTCATCAAGGGGCAGGATGTGGCGGTAGCCCATCTGCACAAGCACCTGCTGACCGCCCGCGCCGACTTGCGCCGCCCGGGTCGCCCCCTTGGCGCCTTCCTGCTGGTGGGGCCGAGCGGGGTCGGCAAGACCGAGACCGTGCTGCAAATTGCCGAGTTGATGTTCGGCGGCCGCCAGTATCTCACCACCATCAACATGTCCGAGTATCAGGAGAAGCACACGGTCTCGCGCCTGATTGGCTCGCCGCCGGGCTATGTGGGCTTTGGCGAGGGGGGCGTGCTGACCGAGGCCATTCGCCAGAAACCCTACTCTGTGGTGCTGCTGGACGAGGTGGAGAAGGCTCACCCGGACGTGCTCAACCTCTTCTATCAGGCGTTCGACAAGGGCGAGCTGGCGGACGGGGAAGGGCGCATCATCGACTGCAAGAACGTGGTCTTCTTCCTCACCTCCAACCTCGGCTTCCAGACCATCGTCGACCATGCCGAGCAGCCAGAGGCGCTGCTGGATGCGCTCTATCCCGAGCTCGCCGCCTTCTTCAAGCCGGCGTTGCTGGCGCGCATGGAGGTGATCCCCTATCTGCCGCTCGGTCACGACACCCTGGTAGAGATAGTGGGTGGCAAGCTCAGCCGTCTGGTGAAGCTGCTCAAGGAGCGCTTCGGTGCCGAGGTGGAGCTGGACGAGGAGGTGGCCGAGGAGATTCTGCGCCGCGCCAATCGCAGCGAGAACGGGGCCCGCATGCTCGAGTCCGTCATCGACGGTGCCCTGCTGCCGCCCGTCTCGCTGCAGCTGCTACAGCGTCTGGCGGCCGGTGAGCCCATCAACCGGGTGCGTTTCTTCGTGGCCGATCAGCAGTTCGTGGCCGAGGTGGGGGCTTGAACATGGAACAAGCCCTCGCCTTTGCCCTCGCATTGACCGAGCAGCGCGACGAGCCGCACCTGTGCCAATGGTGGTCACAGGTGTTGCACGCCAGCTTCCAGCCAAAGGGCATGTTGCTCGGCATGCTGGAGGTGAGCGGTCGCCAGCTGGCGTGCAGTGGCTGGGTCAAGGGGCAGGCCGTCAGCCTCTCCCTGGCGGTGGATGACTTCTCCCACCCCCTTGCCTATGTGCTGCACAAGGCCCAGCCCCGCACCTGGGACTCCCTTCACGGGGGCGCCCGCATCGAGCACAAGGAGTTTCGTGCCCTGCTCTCCAACCTCGGCCAGCAGTGCGGCCTGCACGCCTTCCCCTTGCTGGACGGCGGCGGCAAGCCGTTCGCCGTGCTGGCCATGATGGACTGCGCTGAGCAACTGCAGGAGTGGACACTGGGTCCCGAGTTGGCCCAACTCTCCCAGGTGTTCTGCAACCAGCTCACCCTCATTCGGGATCTGGGGCGCAGCCGGCGGGATCAGAGCGTACTGAGAGACTCATTGCGCCAGATAAAAGGGGAGGGGCAGGTCAAGAAGCAGCACGAGAAGCTGCTGGCAGACCAGTTGGTAGGGCAATCTGCGGTGATCTGCGGGTTGCGCGAGCAGGTCCATCAGGCGGCGCAGCACAAGCTAACCGTGCTCATCCAGGGGGAAACCGGCAGCGGCAAGGAGGTGGTCGCCCGGCTGGTGCACCAATGCTCCGATCGTGCCGGCAAGCCGTTCGTGGCCATCAACTGCGCCGCCATCCCGGAGAACCTCATCGAGAGCGAGCTGTTTGGTTACCAGAAGGGGGCCTTCTCCGGTGCCCTGACCAACAAGACCGGGCTGGTGGCCCAGGCCAACGGCGGCACCCTGTTCCTGGACGAGGTGGGGGACATGCCCGCCGCCATGCAGGCCAAGCTGCTGCGGGTGCTGGAGACCCGCAGCTACCGGCCTCTGGGGGCCGAGCAGGAGAGCCACTCCGATTTTCGGCTCATTGCCGCCACCCATCAACCCCTCAGCCGCCAGGTGGAGGAGGGGCAGTTTCGTGCCGATCTCTATCATCGGCTCTGCCAGTGCCTGCTGCTGATTGCCCCCCTGCGCGAGCACATGGACGACGTGCCCATGCTGTGCCAGCACTTCATGGCCCAGTTTGCCGAGCAGGATGGCAAGGCGCTTGGCGGGTTGCACCGCCAGTTCCAGAAGCAGCTGCAGAGTTATGACTTCCCCGGCAACGTGCGCGAACTGCGCAACCTCCTGGAGGTGGCCTGCGCCCACACTCGCCACGGGGAAGAGGTGGTGCTGGAGGCCTTGCCGCCGGAGCTCAAGGAGAGGGTCTGCGTGGAGCTGCCGGGGATGCTGGACAATTACAACCACATTCGCGACCTGCGCCAGGCCATGCAGCTGTACGAGGCCTCGGTCATCGAGGCGCGGCTGCGTTATTTCCAGGGCAACCGCATGCGGGTGGCCGAGAGCCTGAACATTCCCAAGCGCACCCTGGATCACAAGTGCCAGAAGCTGGAGGTGAACTGATGAGCGTCCTCACCCTGTTGCCCCTGCTACTGGCGAGCGCCGCCGTGCCCCAGCCAGGCGCTCAGCCAGACATGGCCGGTTGGCAGCAGTGCCGGCGCGAGCCATCCCCGCTGATCCGGCTAGCCTGCTACGACGCCCTCGGCAGTGGCCCCGACACCGAGTCAGGCGCCGGGGCTATGTCTGCCGCCTGGCAAGCCATCCGGGATCAGGAGCAGAGTCGCACCCCCGAGAGCCCCCCCTTCCTGCTGCAAAGCGATCCCGCTCGTGGCAGCGAGATCCTGACCCGCCCGGCCCTGCGTGGGGCGACGCTTTCCATCGGCTGCGTCGACAGCATCACCCACATTCGGCTGCGGCTGGATGCGCCCTGGGTCGGCGAGGGGGTACAGATTGAGCTCGACGGCTCGCCCGGCAACAGCGCCCAGAGCTGGTTTATCCGGGATCGGGGGTTGCTGCTGGAATATGGCCGTGGCCTGCCGGCCATCGAGGAGCTCAAGCGCTGGCTGGGCCATCGCGAGTTGCAACTGCGAGCCGACAACGGCACTCAGGCTCGGGCCGCTAACGGCGTCGTGCTGCGGGTCGATTTGAGCGGCTTGAAAGAGGCGCTGGTCCCCCTGCGTCAGCAGTGTCGCTGGTAGGGGGCGCCATGAGCTATCAACACCCCTGGTGTGCCCGCCTGCTCGCCAACTTGCCGGATGAACAGATAAAGAACGCCGTGCTGGCCGACGAGCCGCGCTGGGACTATGTGGAGACCGAACTGGTCAAGCTGGGATCCCTGGCTCACGCCCAGGTGGATCTCAATGCGGTGGCCGAGGCTTGCCTCAGCCTGCTGGAGACGCGCACCAAGGACATGCGGGTGCTGGCCCAACTGCTGCGCTGCCTGCAACACCCGGCCAAGACGACCCCCATGGGGGCGGCGCTGAGCCTGCTGGAGTCCTGGATCCGTGCCTACTGGTTGCTGGCCTGGCCCGGCAATGCCAGCCAGAAGCAGCGGCTGATGGTGCAGATCGTCAAGCGTTTCGAGGGGGCGCTGCCACGCGTCTGCGAGAGCGCCTCGGCGGCCGAGTTGGCCCAGTTGCTGGCTCAGGCCGAGCAGCTCGGTGCCTGCTGGCTGGTGCAGTGTCCGGACAAGGGAGAACTGCTCGATCCGTTGTTGATGGGGCTGAAGCGGGCCCAGCGCCAGCAGGCCGCACAGGCAGAGGCCGATGGTGCCTCATCTCCTGTGTCGGGCGCTGTGAACACGGCTTCCCATGTCGGCCAGGGCACGGATGCCATGGTGCTCAGTGGTGGCGCCAAGGCACAGGGCATCGAGATCGACAGCTCCAACGACCGGGCCTGGCGCCAGACCCAGCTCAAGGTGGCACAACTGCTCATCGAGCGTCAGCCGGAGGCGGCGGTGGGCTATCGCCTGCGCCGTCACGCCATCTGGGCGGGTATCACCACTGCGCCCATGACGTCCTCGGGCAATAAAACCCAGCTGGCGCCCATGTCGGTGGACATGGTGGACGAATACCGCGCCGCCATGGGGGCGCCGGATCTGGCGCTCTGGCAGCGCATCGAGCAGAGCCTGACCCTGGCGCCTTACTGGTTCGAGGGCCATCGGCTCTCGGCTCAGGTGGCGGAGAAGCTCGGGTTTGGCGCACCGGCCCAGGCCATCGCCCAGGAGCTCGATGGCTTTCTGCAGCGGCTGCCGGCCCTGCGGGATCTCGGCTTCAGCGACGGCAGCCCCTTTCTTAGCGTGGAGTGCAGCCGCTGGTTGCAACCCGCCAGGGGCGGCGCGGGTGGCGACGGTGACAGCAGCTTGGCCGAAGAGGTCGCCCTGCGTCATGGCGAGCAGGGCATGGCCGCGGCCCTGACCCTTCTGGATGAACGGATGACGCAGTTGAAGGAGCCCAGAGCCCGCTTCCATGCCCAGTTGGTGCAGGCGGAGCTGCTGGTGCAGGAAGGCATGGAGGCGCTGGCGCGCCAGCACTATCAACACTTGTGGCAAGAGGCGAGTCGCCTTGGATTGGCGCAATGGGAACCCGGATTGGTCAGTCGCCTGGAGCAACAGGCGGCTGCATTGCCGAAATAAGTGTCGAAATGAGTCATTGAGTCGGAGCTGGATCACATTTTATGTTCAAAACCATTTTTACCTTTTTACGGCAACAGCTGCCGAAATTGAAACCCTCCTGGCCCCTGCTCGGTGCCGTGCTCTGGGTTGTCGCCCTGATCCTGGTGTGGTGGCTCGGTCCTCGCCTCGCGATCCGGGATGCCAAGCCGTTCGAGCCGCTATGGGGTCGAGTGGTGTTCACCCTGCTGTGGCTCTGGCTGCTGCTGGGGGGGCTCTCCTGGCGGATGTGGCGCAAGATGCAGCAACTCAAGGCCGAGCGCCAGCACGAGGTCGTGCTGGAGCAGGATCCGGTGAAGGGGCTGCTCGATCGGCAGGCGCTGTTCCTCAATCGCTGGTTGCAGGCCCTCGACGAGCACCTCGGCAAAGGGGCGCTCTACGCCATGCCCTGGTATCTGGTGCTGGGCCTGCCCGGCAGCGGCAAGAGCAGCCTGATCCACCGCGCCAACCCGGCCAACAAGCTTAATCCCAGGCTGGATACCGAGCTCAGGGATCTGGCGCAGGATCAGCTGATCGACTGCTGGCTGGGGGAGCAGGCGGTGATGCTGGATCCCGCCGGCGAGCTCTTGTCCCAGTCCGAACCCGAGCTGGATCCGCTGGCGCGCAAGCACGAGCGGCTCTGGCTGCATCTGCTGAACTGGCTCAGCGAGCACCGTCGCCGCCAGCCTCTCAACGGCCTGGTGCTGACGGTGGACTTGGCCTGGCTCTCCCACGCCAGCGTGGCCGAACGCAAGGCCTATGCCCAGCTGATGCGCGCGCGCCTGCAGGAGGTGTCAGCCACCATGAACACCCGGTTGCCGCTCTATGTCACCTTCACCAAGCTGGATCTGCTGCGCGGCTTCGACGTGGTATACGAGCAGCTCGACAAGGAGGCCCGCGAGGCCGTGCTGGGGGTGACCTTCAACCCGACCGATGGCAACGGCTGGCAGCAGGCGCTGGCCCAGTTCTGGGATCAGTGGGTGGACAACCTCAACCAGAACCTGCCCGAGCTGATGCTGGCCCGCCTCGATGCCGGTCAGCGCAGCGCCCTGTTCTCCTTCGTGCGCCAACTGGCGGGCCTCAAGGATTATGTGACCAGCCTGCTGGACGAAACCCTGGCAATAGAAGAGAGCAAGCCGCTGCTGGTGCGCGGTGTCTACATCAGCTCCGTCTATCAGCAGGGGGTGCCGTTCGATGCGTTCGCCCAGGCGGCCTCCCGCCGCTACAACCTGCCGGAACCCATCCACTCGGCCCTGCGCGGGGAGTCCAACACCTATTTCGTGCGCAAGCTGTTCTCCGGCATCATCTTTCCCGAGGCCCATCTGGCCGGGGAGAACCGGCTGCACACCCTCTATCGCCGTCGTCGCATGACCATAGGGCTGGGTTGCCTGTCCCTGTTCTCGGCGGCCCTCATCGGTGGTTGGCACCATTTCTACCGGGTCAACGAGGAGGCCGGTCGCAACGTGCTGACCAAGGCCCAGGCCTTCACCAGTACCCGGGAGCTGACCGATGATCACGCCTTCGGGGTGAGCCAGTTGCCGCGCCTGAACCTGATTCGCGAGGCGACCCTCTCCTTTGGCAACTACCGCGAGCGTACCCCGCTGGTGGCGGATCTCGGCCTCTATCAGGGGGACGAGATCGGCCCCTATGTGGAAGGCTCCTACCTGCAACTGCTGAGTCTGCGCTTCCTGCCCGCCCAGATGCAGGGGCTGCTGAATGATCTCGAGCGGGCGCCGGCTGGCAGCGAGGAGAAGCTCGCCATCCTGCGGGTAATGCGGATGCTGGACGATGCCTCCGGCCGCAACAAGGAGCTGGTGGCGCAATACATGGCGAGCCGCTGGCAGAAGGCCTTCCCGGGCCAGGGGCCGGTGCAGGAGCAGTTGATGGGGCACCTCGACTATGCCCTGGCTCACACCGACTGGTATGGGGCCAGGGCGGCGCGGGATCAGGGGGCCATCACCGCCTTCGTGCCCTTCAAGGAGCCGGTGTACGGCGCCCAGCGCGAGCTGGGCAAGTTGCCCATGTACCAGCGGGTCTACCAGAACCTGGTGGTGAAGGCGGGGGAGGTGTTGCCGCCGGATCTCAACGTGCGCGACGAGGTGGGGCCGACCTTCGACACCGTCTTCACCCTGCGCAGCGACCAGGCGGGACAGGTGCCGCGCCTGCTGACCTGGCCAGGTTTCAGCGATTTCTTCCTCAAACAGGACAAGGCACTGATCGATCTCACTGCCATGGATGCCTGGGTGCTGGGCCAGCGCAAGCTGAGTCAGCTGAGTGAAGCGGATCGCAAGGAGATCACCCGCCAGGTCAATGAGCGTTATGTCACCGATTACGTCAACCAGTGGCAGAACCTGCTGACCAACCTGGACGTGCAGACCCTGGAGAGCCCCGAGCAGGCGCTGGACGTGCTGACCGCCATCACGGGCAACGATCAACCGTTCCAGCGGGTGCTGGCAGCGCTCGACGACAACACCCGCATCCGCAAGATCTCCGATGTGGAAGGGGATCCGGCCCAGGCCATCACGGCCCGCATCGGCCGCCCCTTCATGGCCACCAACGCGGCGCTGGCCGGTCGTGGTGAGCAGGGGCCCCTCGTGCAGGAGGTGAACCAGAAGCTGGTGGAGCTGCAGCACTATCTGGAGCTCATCGTCAACGCCACCGAGCCGGGCCAGTCTGCCTTGAAAGCAGTACAACTGCGGCTGACCAACAAGTACGCCGACCCGGTGTTTGCGTTGCAGCAGTACGCCCGCGGCCTGCCGGCGCCGCTGGATCGCTGGGTGGGGCAGCTCTCCGAGCAGAGCTCGCGGCTGGTGGTGGATCTCGCCATGTCCTCCCTCAATCAGGAGTGGCAGGACAAGGTGCTGGCCCCCTTCAACAGCCAGCTGGCGGGTCGTTATCCGTTCGAACCGGGTTCGACCAAGGACGTGCCGCTGTCCGAGATGGAGCGCTTCTTCGCGCCGGGCGGGACCCTGGACAGCTTCTACCAGGTCAACCTCAAGCCCATGGTGGAGAGCGGCCTGATGGAGGGGGAGCTCAGTTCCCCCATTCAGAACGAGCTGCTTAAACAGCTGGAGCGGGCCGCCCGCATCCGTCAGATCTTCTTCAGTCAGCAGGGCAACCTGGAGGTGCAGTTTGCCCTCGAGCCCATCGAGCTCACCGCCAACAAGCGGCGCAGCGTGCTGAACCTGGACGGCCAACTGCTGGAATACGCCCACGGCCGACGCACCAAGATCCCGCTGGTGTGGCCCAACACCATGCGCGACGGGGCTGAGAGCAAGATAACCCTGGTGCCGGCCGCCCGCGAGCGCTCCCCGCGCAGCGAAGGCTTCGTCGGCCCCTGGGCCATGTTCCGGTTGATGGACAAGGGGGAGCTGACTCAGGTCAACGAGGCCACCTTCGATGTGCGTTTCCCGGTGGATCAGGGCTCCATGACCTATCGCGTCTACACCGACAGCGCGCAAAACCCCTTCACCGGCGGCCTGTTCAGTCAGTTCAGATTGCCTGAATCCCTTTATTGATGAAGCCGGGGGCATCGCTTGCCCCCGCCGTTTTGGAAGCTGCTATGTCAAACAACCAGCAAGGCCAGCAGGCGCTGAAAGTGGGGCGTGACCCCAGAATGTTGCCGGAATACGAGGCGCTGCGTGCGGAGATCAACAAGCTCAGCCATGCCTCCCGTCCCGAGGTGGACTGGCACAGGATCCATCAGCTCGCCAGCCAGATCTTCGAAAAACACGGGGTGGATCTGCAGACCGCCATCTATTTCACCCTGGCGCGCTCTCGCCTGCAGGGCTTGAGCGGCTTCACCGAAGGGTGCGAGTTTCTGGCGAACCTCATCGTGACCCAGTGGGAGAGCTTCTGGCCGCCGGTGCAGCAGGAGCGGGCTCGCATCGAGATGCTGGACTGGTTCATCGCCCGCATCAGTGACGTCATTCGCCAGTACCAGATCAGCCACGAGGACAAGCGCCTGGTTTATCGCTGCGAGCGGGCGCTGCAGCTCATCAACGAGAAGCTGCACAATGCGGGTTTAAGCCGTATTCCCCGGGTCGAAAACCTGGTGCACTTCATCGAGGGTTACACCCACCTGTTCGATGAGGCCGAGATCGTCATCGTCTCCGACGAGCCTGGCCTCAAGGATGAGCTGCAGATCCCCCCCATGGTGTTCTTCAAGGCCGATATGGAGCACGACACAGTCTCCTCCTCGGGCGCTGCGACCCCCCATCTGCCCCAGGGCAGCATCTTGGTAGGGCGGGAGAAGGGGCAGGTCAAACCGACCGTTCTCAAGATTGAGCAACACCGCAGGCAGCGCCCCGCCTGGTTCTGGTTTGGCTGCGGCCTGCTCAGCTGCGCCCTGCCGGTGGTGGCCTGGTTTGGCTGGCAACATCAGCAAGAGGCGAAGCTGCTGGCCGCCCAGCGCCTGCAGCAGCCGGCCACCGCGTTGCCGCAGGCGCTCAGTTATGACGACATCCGCCAGGCGCGCATCGTGCTGGGGGAGCAGGCCCTGCAGGGGATGGAGAGCGAGCTGGTGGCCCGCTACCAGTCCCAGCTTGCCCGCCTCGAGCAGGCTTCTCCCCTCGACGGCTATCGCCATGGCGAGGGATTGCGCAGTTCCTTGCAGATGCTCTATCCCGACTCCCTGGCGGTGAAGGCGCTGGACAAGCAATGGCAGAACGCGCTGGCCGGTCAGCAGGGGGATCCCATCAGCGTGCCGACCTATCTGGATGCCCGTGCCGGAGTGGATGCCCTGCTCGATCAGTTGCTGGAGCTGGAGCGTCAACGCAAGACGGTGACCATCTCCTACCTCAAGTCCCAGCTCTACGAGGTGCAGAAAAACCTGATGCAGAACATCCCGTTCAGCCTGCGCCTGAGTGAGCTCGAGGCGCGCAAGGCAGCCCAGGAGCCCATCACGGCGGCGGATCTCAAGGGGTTGGAGAACGACCTGAAGGCGCTCAATGTCCGTCTCTATCAATTGCAGCAGGGCAACGGGGGTGGGTGATCGTGCCGACCCGCGCAACAAATTGCGCAAATGGCAGATAAATAAGCTGCATTAGGCATGATTTTTATGTCGTTTATGCTGCTATGGGCAAGTTGTTGCAGCCTGATCTGCCAAGGTCCGAAAGGCTAAAGGTAATGCGATGATTTAAAAGAGGTTTATTAATTCATGGCGTTGGCATGGAGGCTGCTGAGTAGCCTCTCGAGCTGTTCCTCGGCTCAGGCTCACCTAGGTGGGCCCGGGCCATGGCAGAGGGATGCGTCAAGGCAACCTCTTTGCCCACATGGAGAATTCAGATGTGCCCCACTATTGCATTGCTCGGTGACATAGGCACCGATCACGACGGCTTCCACCCCTCCCCGGTGATTGCCGCCAGCCCAAATGTCTTCCTCGATGGCAAACCGGTGGCCCGTCAGGGTGACCCCCTGGCACCCCACGTCAAACCCAACAATCCCCCCCATCCGCGCAGCATCTCGGGGGGCGTCGGCTCGGTGCTGGTGAACGGCAAGCCCATCGCCGTGACCGGCACCGCCATCGGCTGCGGTGGCGTGGTGATTGGCTCGGGCAGCGGGCAGGCAGGATAAGGAACCCCTTCATGGCAGATAGCACAGGATTACAATTTA
>NZ_JRGL01000031.1 GCF_000764655.1 Aeromonas aquatica | reverse complement strand
TTGAGGCAGTTGAGGCAGTATCAGGATCCATTAAAAGAAAAGCCGGGACAAGCCCGGCTTTTTCTTTATCACTCAGCAGCTGCTTCAGCAGCGGCCGGGCGGTCTACCAGCTCAATATAAGCCATAGGGGCGTTGTCGCCTGCACGGAAACCGCATTTCAGAATGCGAGTATAACCGCCGGCGCGCTCCAGGTAGCGCGGGCCCAGTTCATTGAACAGCTTAGCCACGATCGCGTTGTCGCGAGTGCGGGCAAATGCCAGACGACGATTAGCAACGCTATCGGTCTTGGCAAGGGTGATCAGCGGTTCAACTACACGACGCAGCTCTTTTGCCTTAGGCAGAGTCGTCTTGATGATCTCATGACGAACCAGGGAGCTGGCCATGTTACGGAACATAGCCTGACGGTGGCTGCTGTTCCGGTTCAGTTGACGACCACTCAAACGATGGCGCATGACCTTATCCTTCTAACTAAATCTGTGAAACCCGTAATCTGGATTACTCGTCAGCGATGCTGGCGGGCGGCCAGTTCTCAAGGCGCATGCCAAGAGACAGACCACGGGAGGCCAACACATCCTTGATCTCAGTCAGGGACTTCTTACCGAGGTTAGGAGTTTTAAGCAACTCAACTTCGGTACGCTGTACCAGATCACCAATATAGTGGATTGCTTCTGCCTTCAGACAGTTCGCAGAACGAACTGTCAGCTCCAAATCATCGACAGGACGTAGCAGAATCGGATCAAACTCGGGTTTCTCTTCTTTCTTCTCAGGCACGCTGACATCGCGCAGATCCACGAAGGCTTCCAGTTGCTCGGCCAGAATAGTGGCAGAACGACGGATGGCTTCTTCTGGATCCAGAGTACCATTGGTCTCCATGTCGATAACAAGCTTGTCCAAGTCGGTGCGCTGTTCTACACGTGCCGCTTCAACATTGTAGGCAATGCGAACGATGGGGCTGAACGCGGAGTCCAGCAGCAGGCGACCAATAGGACGCTCTTCATCATCGTTGTGAACACGAGCAGAAGCAGGCACATAACCACGACCGCGCTGAACTTTCAGGCGCATGCTGATTTCAGCATTGGCACCAGTCAGGTGGCAGATTACGTGCTCCGGGTTTACGATCTCGACTTCATCACCGTGAGTGATATCACCAGCGGTAACGGGGCCTGTTCCAGACTTGGTCAGGGACAGAGTTACCTCGTCCTTGCCTTCCAGCTTCACAGCGATACCTTTCAGGTTAAGCAGGATTTCCAGTATGTCTTCCTGTACACCTTCTTTGCTGCTGTACTCGTGCAGTACTCCGTCGATCTCGACTTCAGTAACCGCACAACCGGGCATAGATGACAGCAAAATACGACGCAGGGCATTACCCAGCGTGTGACCAAAGCCACGTTCAAGCGGCTCGAGAGTCACTTTTGCGTGAGTCGGGCTAACTTGCTCGATGTCAACCAGCCGCGGTTTAAGAAAATCTGTTACAGAACCCAGCATTGTGTCCTCTCTTTAGAAGCTAGCTTTACTTGGAGTAAAGCTCGACGATCAGCTGTTCGTTAATGTCGGCAGACAGGTCGGAACGCTCTGGCAGGCGCTTGAAGGCACCTTCCATCTTAGCAGTGTCAACCTCTACCCAAGTCGGCTTCTCGCGCTGACCAGCAACTTCCAGGGAAGCTTTGATACGCGCTTGCTTCTTAGCCTTCTCACGAACGCAGATCACGTCCTCAGGGGATACCTGGAAAGAAGGAACATTCACAACGCGGCCGTTTACCATGATGGCCTTGTGGCTCACCAGCTGACGAGATTCAGCACGGGTAGCGCCGAAGCCCATACGGTAGACGACGTTGTCCAGACGACCTTCCAGCAGCTGCAACAGGTTCTCACCGGTGTTACCCTTTTGACGGGCAGCGTCGCGGTAGTAGTTGCGGAACTGTTTTTCCAATACGCCGTAGATACGACGTACTTTTTGTTTCTCGCGCAGTTGCACACCGTAGTCGGACAGACGCGCTTTACGCGCACCGTGTTGACCAGGAACGGTGTCAATCTTGCACTTAGAATCAATCGCACGAACACCAGACTTCAGGAAGAGGTCGGTGCCCTCACGACGGCTAAGCTTAAGCTTAGGACCGATATATCTTGCCATCTTCTTTCTCCAACAATCCTAGACCAAGTAGCTACAGCGTTATACGCGGCGCTTCTTGGGAGGACGACAACCGTTGTGCGGGATCGGAGTCACATCAGTAATATTAGTGATGCGGAAACCAGCCGCGTTCAGAGCGCGGATGGAAGACTCACGACCGGGACCCGGACCTTTAACCATGACTTCCAGGTTCTTCACGCCGTATTCTTTGGCGATCTCACCAGCACGCTCAGCAGCTACCTGGGCAGCAAACGGAGTGGACTTACGGGAACCACGGAAACCGGAACCACCAGAGGTAGCCCAAGACAGAGCATTGCCCTGACGGTCAGTAATGGTCACGATTGTGTTGTTGAAAGATGCATGAACGTGCGCAATACCGTCGCTCACTTGCTTTTTAACGCGCTTGCGAGCACGAGTCGGAGTTTTAGCCATTTTCTACCTTCCCGTTACTTCTTGATAGCCTTGCGCGGACCCTTACGGGTACGAGCGTTGGTCTTGGTACGTTGACCACGAACAGGCAGGCTACGACGGTGACGCAAACCACGGTAGCAACCCAGATCCATCAAGCGTTTGATGTTCATGGAAATCTGACGACGCAAGTCACCTTCAACGGTGAATTTACCTACTTGCTCGCGCAGACTTTCGATCTGAGCTTCGTCCAAGTCTTTAATTTTCACATTCTCAGCAATACCGGCTGCGGCACAGATGGCCTTGGAGCGGGTACGACCGACGCCATAAATCGCAGTCAACGCAATGACTGCATGCTTATGGTCAGGAATGTTAATGCCAGCGATACGGGCCACTGTTCACTCCTACGTAGCGTAGATAACGACCACCACAAAGCCCGTGAGCGGATACGTGGCGGTCAACCAATACACAACAAAAGTTGGCTGGCTATATTAGCCAGCACAACTATTTGTTGCAAGTACTAACCGTAAAAAATTAGCCTTGGCGCTGTTTATGCTTTGGCTCGCTGCAAATCACACGCACCACACCGTGACGCTTGATGATTTTGCAGTTACGGCAGATTGCCTTAACGGAAGCACGAACTTTCATTGCTTAACTCCGTAACTACGCCGACCTTTAGCGGCCGTAGCCCTTCAGGTTGGCCTTCCTCAGGACGTCGCCATATTGATGAGACATCATATGGGTTTGTACCTGAGCCATGAAGTCCATGATAACTACCACAATAATCAGCAGCGAAGTGCCACCGAAGTAGAACTGTACGTTCCAAGCAGTCATCAAGAACTGGGGTACCAGACAGATAAAGGTGATATAGAGCGCACCTGCCAATGTCAGGCGAGTCATAACCTTATCGATGTAACGTGCTGTCTGCTCGCCCGGGCGGATCCCCGGGATAAAGGCTCCACTCTTCTTCAGGTTATCTGCTGTCTCGCGAGGGTTGAACACCAGCGCGGTATAGAAGAAGCAGAAGAAGATAATGGCTGCTGCATAGAGCATCTCATACAAGGGTTGGCCCGGCTGCAGGACCATAGAGACCTGTTGCAGCACGTCGGCTACCTTGCCCTCGCCCTGACCAAACCAAGAGGTGATGGTCCCTGGGAAGAGGATGATGCTGGATGCGAAAATCGCAGGAATCACACCGGCCATATTTACTTTCAATGGCAGGTGTGTGCTTTGCGCGGCGAATACCTGGCGGCCTTGTTGACGCTTGGCGTAGTTAACGACGATACGACGCTGACCACGTTCCACGAACACCACAAAGTAAGTCACTGCGAAAACAATCAAGCCCAGCAACAACAACAGCAGGATGTGCAATTCCCCTTGACGTGCCTGTTCGGCCGTAGCGCCAATGGCATGAGGCAGACCGGCAACGATACCTGTGAAAATAATCAACGAGATACCATTACCAATCCCACGCTCGGTAATCTGCTCACCCAACCACATCAAGAACATGGTACCGGTGACCAGACTCACAACGGCTGTGAAATAGAAGCCCAAACCCGGATGACTCACGAGTCCTTGCATCATATTCGGCAGACCGGTTGCAATACCAATGGCCTGGAAAGTTCCCAAAACCAGCGTGCCCCAACGGGTATATTGGCTAATCTTGCGACGGCCGGATTCACCTTCTTTCTTGAGTTCAGCAAGAGCGGGGTGAACCACAGTCAGCAGCTGGATAATGATCGATGCCGAGATGTACGGCATGATCCCCAACGCAAGAATAGAAGCACGCGAGAGTGCACCACCACTGAACATGTTAAACATCTCAATGATGGTGCCCTTCTGTTGTTGGAACAACTCGGCCAGTACGGCGGCGTCAATACCAGGAATCGGCACATAAGAGCCTGCACGGAAAACGATAATCGCCCCGAGAACGAAGAGCAGACGGCTCTTCAGTTCACTCAGACCACCCTGTGCTTTAACATCCAATCCTGGTTTCTTAGCCATTGTACTGATTATTCCTCGATTTTACCGCCAGCGGCCTCGATGGCTGCGCGTGCACCTTTGGTGACGGACAGACCACGAACGGTCACAGCACGGTCAATGTTGCCAGACAGAACAACTTTAGCGAAAACGATGTTCTTGGTAACAACACCGGCTTGCTTCAGAGTGCTCAAATCGACCACATCACCTTCTACCAGGGCGATTTCGTTCAGGCGTACTTCGGCAGAAACCAAAGACTTGCGAGAGAAGAAACCGAACTTCGGCAGACGGATTTTCAAAGGCATCTGGCCGCCTTCGAAACCGTTGCGGACTTTGCCGCCACCGGAACGAGAGGTTTGGCCTTTAACACCACGACCACCAGTCTTGCCCAGACCAGAACCGATACCACGGCCCGGACGGTGCTTAGCAGACTTGGAACCTGGGGCCGGAGACAGAGTGTTCAGACGCATGCTTAGCCCTCCACCTTAACCATGTAATAAACCTGGTTGATCATACCGCGTACACAAGGAGTATCCTCCAGCTCAACGGTGTGACCAATGCGACGCAGACCCAGACCACGCAGAGTCGCCTTGTGCTTTGGCAGACGGCCGATAGAGCTGCGAGTTTGAGTTACTTTTACAGTGTTAGCCATGTCGCATTACCCCAGAATTTCTTCAACGCGCAGACCACGCTTGGCAGCGATCTGGGCCGGGGATTGACCCTGTACCAGAGCGTCTACAGTTGCGCGAACAACGTTGATTGGGTTGGTGGAACCGTAGGTCTTAGCCAGCACGTTGTGGATACCAGCAACTTCCAGTACGGCACGCATAGCGCCGCCTGCAATGATACCAGTACCTTGTGAGGCCGGCTTCATGAACACGGTGGAGCCAGAGTGAACACCGCGCACCGGGTGGTGCAGAGTGCCATTGTTCAGCTCAACTTTGTTCAGGTTACGCTTAGCCTGTTCCATTGCCTTTTGAATGGCAGCTGGAACTTCACGGGCTTTACCGTAACCGTAACCTACACGGCCGTTACCATCACCCACCACGGTCAACGCGGTGAAGGACATGATACGACCACCTTTAACAGTTTTCGAAACACGGTTGACTGCAATCAGCTTTTCTTGCAGTTCGCCGGCTTGAGATTCGACTTTAGCCATCTTCGACTCCTAGCTTAGAACTGAAGACCAGCGTCACGAGCAGCGGTAGCCAGAGCGGCTACACGACCGTGATACTTGAAACCGGAACGATCGAAAGATACGTTCTGAACGCCTTTGGCAATAGCTCGCTCAGCGATGGCTTTACCTACTGCGGTAGCTGCATCAGCATTACCGGTAGACTTGAGCGCTTCACTGATGGCTTTCTCTACTGTAGAAGCAGAGGCCAGAACTTCGGAACCGTTGGCTGCGATAACCTGCGCGTAGATGTGACGCGGGGTACGGTGAACAACCAGACGGGTGGCTCCCAGTTCCTGCATCTTCTTCCGAGCACGAGTAGCACGACGGAGACGAGCTGCTTTCTTGTCCATAGTGTTACCTTACTTCTTCTTAGCTTCTTTAGTACGCACTTGCTCGTTGGCATAGCGTACACCCTTGCCCTTGTAGGGCTCCGGAGCGCGGTAAGAACGGATGTCGGCGGCGACTTGGCCAACCAGCTGCTTGTCCACACCACGGAGAACGATCTCAGTAGCGGTCGGGCATTCAGCGGTGACACCAGCCGGCAGCGCATGCTCTACCGGGTGAGAGAAGCCCAGGGCCAGCGCGACAGCATTGCCCTTGATGGAGGCTTTGTAGCCTACACCAACCAGCTGCAGCTTACGCTCGAAGCCTTGGGTAACACCGATTACCATGTTGTTGACCAATGCACGGGCAGTACCGGCCTGAGCGTCAGCACCAGCGATGCCGTCGCGCGGGGCGAACTTCAGTACATTGTCTTCTTTGGTCACTTCTACACCGGCGTGGATGGAACTAACCAGAGAACCTTTACCACCTTTGATGGACAGTTCCTGACCGTTCAGAGTCACCTCTACGCCAGCAGGAATAGTGACGGGTGCCTTAGCAACGCGAGACATTTCCGACCTCCTAATTAAGCGACGTAGCAGATGATCTCACCACCCATGCTTGCCTTGCGGGCAGCACGGTCGGTCATCACACCTTTAGACGTGGACACGATAGCAACACCGAGACCGCCCATAACTTTCGGCAGATCAGTAGTGCGCTTGTAAATACGCAGGCCGGGACGGCTCACGCGTTGGATCAGTTCTACAACCGGCTTGCCCTGGAAATATTTCAGTTCAATTTCCAGCTCCGGCTTCACATCACCTGCTACGGAGTAGCCAGCGATGTAACCTTCTTCTTTCAGCACTTTGGCAATTGCCACTTTCAGCTTGGAAGAAGGCATGGAAACCGCAACTTTGCTCGCCGCCTGACCGTTACGGATGCGGGTCAGCATATCCGCGATCGGATCTTGCATGCTCATAGTCTAACTCCCGAGATTCTTACCAAGAGGCCTTTTTGAGGCCTGGAATTTCGCCCTTCATGGCATGCTCACGCACCTTGATGCGAGACAGACCAAACTTGCGCAGGAAACCGTGCGGACGACCAGTAATATTGCAACGGTTACGCTGGCGGGACGGACTGGAATCACGGGGCAGCTGTTGCAGTTGCAAGACAGCATCCCAACGCGCTTCTTCAGAAGCGTTCATATCAACGATGATAGCTTTCAGCTCGGTTCGCTTAGTGGCGAACTTGGCTACCAGCTTCGCACGCTTTGCTTCACGTGCTTTCATGGATGTTTTAGCCATAACCCTAACCTTACTTGCGGAATGGGAAGTTAAAGGCAGCCAGCAGAGCACGGCCTTCTTCGTCGGTATTCGCGGAAGTGGTGATGGTGATATCCAGACCACGGACGCGATCGACCTTGTCATAGTCGATTTCCGGGAAGATGATTTGCTCACGCACGCCCATGGAGTAGTTACCACGGCCATCGAACGCCTTAGCGTTCAGACCACGGAAGTCACGGATACGCGGTACGGAGATGCAAATCAGCCGTTCCAGGAACTCCCACATACGCTCGCCACGCAGGGTTACTTTACAACCTATCGGGTAGCCTTCACGAATCTTGAAGCCCGCAACAGATTTGCGTGCTTTGGTGATCAGCGGTTTCTGACCGGAAATGGCAGCCATATCGGCAGCAGCATTTTCCAGCAATTTCTTGTCAGAGATCGCCTCACCAACACCCATGTTCAGGGTGATTTTCTCGATCCGAGGGACTTGCATGATAGTCTTGTAACCGAACTGCTTGGACAGTTCATTTACTACATCGGATTTGTAGTAATCATGCAGTTTCGCCATCGTTAAACTCCAATTACTTCACAAGTTCGCCGGTGGATTTGAAGAAACGGACTTTCTTGCCGTCTTCAACCCGGAAACCAACGCGGTCAGCTTTGCCAGTGGCAGAGTTGAACAGCGCTACGTTAGATACATCAATGGGGGCTTCTTTGGTGACAATACCGCCAGCCTGACCCAATGCGGGTACCGGCTTCTGGTGTTTCTTCACCTGGTTGAGACCTTCCACGATAACCTTACCTTTTGCAATCAGGACTTGAGTGACTTTGCCACGCTTGCCCTTGTCTTTGCCGGTAAGAACAATCACTTCGTCTTCGCGACGGATTTTAGCTGCCATCGTTCGACTCCTTACAGTACTTCGGGTGCCAGGGACACAATCTTCATGAACTTCTCATTACGGAGTTCACGGGTCACCGGGCCAAAAATACGAGTACCGATTGGCTGTTGGTTGTTGTTAAGCAACACAGCCGCATTGTTGTCGAAACGGATGACAGAGCCGTCCGGACGACGAACGCCTTTACGGGTGCGTACGACCACCGCGTTATACACATCACCTTTCTTCACTTTACCGCGAGGAATAGCTTCCTTGATGGAAACCTTGATGATGTCGCCGATGCCGGCATAACGGCGGTGCGAACCACCCAGAACCTTAATACACATTACACTGCGAGCGCCGGAGTTGTCGGCAACACCCAGCATACTTTGCATCTGGATCATCTTAGTGCTCCGCTTTGTTTACTTCTTATCCCTTTGGGGGATCTGGCTGCCTTCAAAAGGCGCGAAACTATAACACAGCTATTTTCGAAAAGGTAGCCTAAAAAACAAACGGCCCCGATAAGGGGCCGTTTGGGCAAAAAAGAACCGATTAGGCCTTTTCTACGACAGCAACCAGGGTCCAGGACTTGGTCTTGGACAGCGGGCGGCATTCGCGGATTTCCACGAGGTCACCAGCTTTACACTCGTTGTTTTCGTCATGTACGTGCAGCTTGGTAGTACGCTTGATGATCTTACCGTAGATCGGGTGCTTTACCTTGCGCTCGATAGCGACGGTGATGGACTTGTCCATCTTGTCGCTAATCACACGACCTTGCAGAGTACGGATTTTATCAGTCATTACGCACCTGCCTTCTCTGTCAGTACAGTCTTGATACGTGCGACGTCACGACGCACTTGTTTCAGAGTGTGAGTCTGAGCCAGCTGACCGGTGGAAGCTTGCATGCGCATGTTGAATTGCTCACGCAGCAGACCCAGCAGTTCCTGGTTCAGTTCATCGACGCTCTTTTGACGCAGATCTTGGGCTTTCATCACATCACCGTCTTAATTACGAAAGTGGTCTGAACGGACAGCTTGGCAGCAGCCAGGGCGAAGGCTTCACGAGCCAAAGCCTCAGGAACACCATCCATCTCGTACAGAACCTTGCCAGGTTGGATCGGGCATACCCAGTATTCGACGTTACCCTTACCTTTACCCATACGAACTTCGAGGGGCTTTTCGGTAATCGGCTTGTCCGGGAACACACGGATCCAGATCTTACCCTGACGCTTAACGTGACGGGTCATGGCACGACGGGCTGCTTCGATTTGACGAGCAGTCAGTTGACCACGGGTAGTCGCCTTCAGGCCAAAGGTACCGAAGGATACTTCGTTACCAGAGTTGGCCAGACCGCGGTTACGACCCTTATGGGTCTTGCGGAATTTAGTACGCTTAGGTTGCAACATTTACCGAATCTCCTTACTTAGCAGCGCGGCGCTTGTTGTCACGCTTGGGCTTTGCAGGAGCTTGCTCTTGAGCAGCGGCAGCATTGACTGCAGCCAGACCGCCCAGAACTTCGCCCTTGAAGATCCAAACTTTGACGCCGATCACACCGTAAGTGGTGTGGGCTTCAGAAGTTGCGTAGTCGATGTCGGCACGCAGGGTGTGCAACGGCACACGACCTTCACGGTACCATTCGGTACGCGCGATTTCAGCGCCGCCCAGACGACCGGACACTTCCACTTTGATGCCCTTGGCACCCAGGCGCATGGCGTTCTGTACGGCGCGCTTCATAGCACGACGGAACATAACGCGACGTTCCAGCTGGGAAGTGATGCTGTCGGCAACGAGTTTGCCATCCAGCTCCGGCTTGCGGACTTCGGAAATGTTGATCTGAGCAGGCACGCCAGCAATGACGGCGACGGCTTTGCGCAGTTTCTCAACGTCTTCGCCTTTCTTGCCGATCACGACACCCGGACGAGCGGTGTGAATGGTCACACGGATGCTCTTGGCCGGACGCTCGATGGTGATCTTGGACAAGGAAGCGTTTTTCAGCTCCTTGGTCAGGAACTGGCGTACTTGGAAATCGCTGTACAGGTTGTCAGCGAAGTCTTTGGTGTTCGCGAACCAGGTAGAATTCCAAGGCTTGGTAATACCCAGGCGAATGCCATTAGGATGTACTTTCTGACCCATTGCTTATCTCCCAGCCTTAGCGTCGGATACCACTACAGTGATGTGAGCGGTACGCTTGAGGATACGATCCGCGCGACCTTTGGCACGCGGGCGGATGCGCTTCATGGAGGGACCTTCGTCTACCATGATGGTGGCAACACGCAGGGCGTCGATGTCGGCGCCTTCGTTGTGCTCAGCGTTTGCAATGGCAGATTCCAGCACCTTCTTCACCAGAACTGCAGCCTTTTTCGGGCTGAAGGTCAGGAGGTTCAGAGCCTTGTCTACGGACAGACCACGTACTTGATCGGCTACCAGACGAGCTTTCTGGGCAGAAGTACGGGCATAACGGTGTTTAGCGATAGCTTCCATCATTTATCCCTTAGCGCTTCTTAGCCTTCTTATCAGCAGCATGGCCGCGATAAGTACGAGTCGGTGCGAATTCACCCAGTTTGTGACCGATCATTTCTTCGGTAACGAAAACCGGAACGTGCTGACGACCATTATGGACAGCGATGGTCAAACCGATCATGTTCGGGATGATCATTGAACGACGGGACCAGGTCTTAACCGGCTTTTTATCCCCGCTTTCCACCGCTTTCTCTACCTTCTTCAGCAAGTGCAGGTCAATAAATGGACCCTTCTTGAGAGAACGTGGCATGGTGATTCCTCTATGTTAACAATTACTTGTTACGACGACGTACGATGTACTTGTCGGTACGCTTGTTCTTACGGGTCTTGAAGCCCTTAGCCTTCTGGCCCCATGGGGACACAGGCTGCATGCCCTTGTTACGACCCTCACCACCACCGTGCGGGTGATCAACCGGGTTCATCGCCATACCGCGAACGGTCGGACGAATACCACGCCAGCGGTTTGCACCGGCTTTACCCAGTTGACGCAGCATGTGCTCGGAGTTACCCACTTCACCGATGGTGGCGCGGCACTCGGCCAGAACTTTACGTACTTCGCCGGAACGCAGACGCAGAGTTACATAGTTACCATCACGTGCCAGGATCTGGATGAAAGTACCAGCGGAACGAGCCAGCTGGGCACCTTTACCAGGTTTCATCTCAACGGCGTGAACGGTAGAACCAACCGGGATGTTACGCATCGGCAGGGTGTTACCTACCTTGATCGCAGCATCAGCACCAGAAGCGATTGCATCACCAGCTTTCAGGCCTTTCGGCGCCAGGATGTAACGACGCTCACCGTCTGCATACAACACCAGAGCGATGTTAGCGGTACGGTTAGGATCGTATTCCAGACGCTCTACTTTGGCCGGAATGCCGTCTTTGTCGCGCTTGAAGTCGACCAGACGGTAGTGTTGCTTGTGACCACCACCGATATGACGGGTGGTGATACGGCCGTTGTTGTTACGACCACCGGACTTGCTTTTGCTGTCCAGCAGAGCGGCGAAGGGCTTACCCTTGTACAGCTCTTGGTTGACGATCTTAACGACGTGGCGGCGGCCCGGAGAAGTAGGCTTGCACTTAACGATTGCCATTTTTCAGAACTCCTCTTACTCGGCTGCGCCCATGAAGTCGATGTCCTGACCAGCTTTCAGGGTCACATAAGCCTTTTTCCAATCGGAACGACGGCCTACACGCGCACCTGAGCGCTTGGTTTTACCCTTCATGTTCAGGGTACGGACGGTCTCAACTTCGACCTCGAACAGTTTCGCAACTGCAGCTTTGACTTCCGCCTTGGTGGCATCAACAGCAATCTTGAACACGATAGTGTTCTGCTTTTCTGCGACCATGGTGCTCTTTTCAGAGATATGCGGAGCCTTCAGAACTTTCAACAAACGCTCTTCGCGGATCATGCCAGCATCTCCTCGATTTGCTTAACTGCGTCAGCAGTCATCAGAATCTTGTCGAAAGCGATCAGGCTGACCGGATCGATACCGGCAACGTCACGCACGTCAACTTTGTACAGGTTGCGAGCAGCCAGGAACAGGTTCTCATCGACTTCAGCAGTCACGATCAGAACGTCAGTCAGTTCCATCTCTTTCAGCTTGGCGATCAGTTCTTTAGTCTTCGGCGCTTCGATGCCGAATTTCTCAACAACGATCAGGCGCTCTTGACGTACCAGCTCGGACAGGATGCTACGGATAGCGCCGCGGTACATCTTCTTGTTTACTTTTTGGCTGTGATCTTGCGGCTTAGCAGCAAAGGTCACACCACCGGAACGCCAAATGGGCGAACGGATGGAGCCAGCACGGGCACGACCAGTACCCTTCTGACGCCACGGCTTTTTGCCGCCACCAGACACTTCAGAGCGAGTCAGCTGCGCACGAGTACCCTGACGGGCACCAGCGGCATATGCAACGACGACCTGGTGAACCAGAGCTTCGTTGAATTCGCGCCCGAAGGTAGTCTCGGAAACTTCAAGAGCGCTCTTGGCGTCTTTCATTACCAATTCCATTACTATCTCCTCAGACGTTACGCTTTGACGGCAGGTTTGACGATCACGTTGCCGTTGGTTGCACCCGGTACTGCACCTTTGATGAGCAGCAGGTTACGTTCAGCGTCAACACGAACCAGTTCCAGGTTCTGAGTCGTTACACGCTCAGCACCCATGTGACCAGCCATCTTTTTGCCCTTGAATACACGACCCGGAGTCTGGTTCTGACCGATAGAACCCGGAGCGCGGTGAGACAAGGAGTTACCGTGGGTCATATCCTGGGTACGGAAGTTGTGGCGCTTTACAGTGCCCGCAAAACCTTTACCCTTGGATGTGCCGGTAACGTCTACCATCTTAACGTCAGCGAGAAGATCTACTTTCAGCTCGCTACCAACAGTGAAAGTTTCACCGTTGTTCAAGCGGAATTCCCACAGACCGCGACCGGCTTCTACACCAGCTTTGGCGAAGTGGCCAGCTTCCGGCTTGGTTACACGGCTGGCTTTTTTGGCGCCAGTGGTAACCTGAATAGCGTTGTAGCCGTCGGTTTCTACAGATTTGACCTGAGTTACACGGTTAGCTTCAACTTCGATAACAGTCACCGGGATAGAAACGCCATCTTCAGTGAAGATGCGAGTCATACCCACTTTGCGACCTACAAGACCGATTGTCATTGTTATCAACCTCTTTCCGTAATTAACCCAGGCTGATCTGGACGTCTACACCAGCTGCCAGATCCAGACGCATCAGAGCGTCAACGGTCTTGTCAGTCGGTTCAACGATGTCTACCAGACGCTTGTGAGTGCGGATCTCGTACTGATCACGCGCATCTTTGTTGACGTGCGGGGAGATCAGGACGGTGAAGCGCTCTTTGCGAGTCGGCAGCGGGATAGGACCGCGAACCTGCGCGCCGGTGCGCTTTGCAGTTTCAACGATTTCCGCTGTGGATTGATCAATCAGGCGATGATCAAAAGCCTTCAGGCGAATACGGATTCTTTGGTTCTGCATTGACAGAGCTCCAATAGATAAAAGAACATAAATCAACACCGCCCGACCGAGAATATTCCCGCCAGAGGTGCGATTTTTCACGTTTCCTCCCATATCGGGAGGACTGTAAGGCTGGCGACTCGTAAACGGGAAGCTCAGCAAGCAGACATATCGTCTGGCTACCTCATGGGTAAGCGGAGGGGATTATACGGATTTTTTCAATTCGCGCAAGAGAGGGCGGACAGATTGTGCGCAATGGTGTGGGACGGATGGATCTCGCAGCCGCCGACCGGATTGTCCCCCATGCGGTGGTGACGACAAGGCCCCGAGCGGGCTGCTAGACTGCGCCCTTGCCTCTGTCAGCGGAACGACCCCAGATGATCAAAGATCAGAAGAAAGCCTATCAATATGGACTCTGCGCCGTCGCCCTCTGGTCGACGGTGGCCACCGCCTTCAAGATCTCCCTCACCTACTTCGAGCCGGTGCAGCTACTGCTCGTGGCGGCTTTCACCTCGACCCTGACGTTGGGGCTCATCGTCGCCAGGCAGGGCAAGCTTCCCCTGCTGCTGAGCTACATCAAGGCGCGCCCCTACTACTATCTGGCGCTGGGCGTATTGAACCCCTTCCTCTATTACCTGCTGCTGTTCAAGGCCTATGATCTGCTGCCTGCCCAGCAGGCGCAGACCCTCAACTACACTTGGGCCATCACCCTCAGCCTGCTGGCCGTGCCCTTCCTCGGCCAGAAGCTGCGCCGCCGCGATGGTGTTGCCATCGTACTGGGTTACTTCGGCGCCCTGGTCATCGCCACCAAGGGAGATGTGTTCGGTCTACACTTCGACAGCCCGCTCGGGGTCACCCTGGCGCTGGTCTCTACCTTCATCTGGGCCAGCTACTGGATCCTCAACACCCGTAATCAGGGGGATCTCATCGTCAGTCTGCTGCTGGGCTTCATCATCAGCCTGCCCTTCATCGTCGTGGCGACCTGGCTGCTCGCCGACTTCCACATGACCGCCTGGCAAGGCTGGGCCGGCGCCATCTATGTGGGGCTGTTCGAGATGGGCTTTGGCTTCGTGCTCTGGCTGATGGCCCTGCGCCACGCCACCAACACGGCTCCCATCAGCAACCTCATCTTCATCTCGCCCTTTGCCTCCCTGGTGCTGCTCAACCTGCTGATCGGCGAAGCCATACATCCGGCCACCCCCATAGGGCTGGCGCTGATCGTGGCCGCCCTGCTCATTCAGCAACTCAAATACGGCAAACGCTACCGCAAGAAGGCCGAACCACAGGCCTGATAACACAGAGGGCGCATCCATCGATGCGCCCTCTGTTCAATCCACCCACTCCAGTGGTTGGTGCTTGGGTAGCCGGATCTCCACCAGCAGCCCTCCCAGCTCGGAACGGCCCAGCCGTATGGTGCCGTGGTGCTGGGACACTATCTTGGCAACGATGGCCAGCCCCAGCCCGCTGCCCCCCCCGGTGCGCGCCACATTGCCCTGAGTAAAGGGTTTGAGCACCCGGGTGTAGTCCTGTTCCGGGATGCCGGGCCCGTTGTCCGACAGCCTCAGCCGCACCCAGTGACCGTCGTCCTTGAGCTCCGCCTGCAGCCGGGTTGCCCCGTAGCGCAGGGAGTTGCCCGACAGATTGTTGAGGATGCGCCGCAGGCTGATGGGGTTGCAGGCGACCCGCACCGCCTGCTCCGGCAACAGCAGCTCCACCTCCAGACCCTGATCGGTCTGCATCAGCAAGGCATCGTGGATCAGCTGGGTCAGATCGATCTGCTGGGTATCCAGCCCTTCGTCCGGCCGGATATAGTCGATGAACTGATCGATGATGCCGTTGGACTCGTCGATATCGGCATTGATGCTTTCCTTGAGGTATTCATCCCCGGACGACATCATCTCGGTCGCCAGGCGGATGCGGGTCAGCGGTGTACGCAGATCGTGGGAGACCCCGGCCATCATCATGTTGCGCTCCTCGATCAGCCGCTTGATGGAGCTCGACATGTGGTTGAAAGTGCGCGTCAGCCGGCGCACCTCCCGGGAGCCCTGCTCCCCCAGCGCATCGGGGAAGTTGCCACGGGCCACCGCCACGGCCCCCGCCTCCAGATCCTCCAGCGGGCGCACCAGCTGGCGCGCGAAGCGCCAGGCGGCAAACAGGGTCACCACCAGCAACACACTCATGTAGAGGATCAACGGCTCAATGTCGTCGTCCTCGATCTCGGTCAAGGGGATCCGCACCCACATCTTCTTGGCCTGGGGCGGCTGGATCCAGATGATGTAGTGATCCTGGATCTCGACCCTGACCTTGGCCTTCCCCTTCAACTCGCGGCTGATGCTTTCTTCCAGGTAGGTGTAAGGCTTGGACTCCTTGAGACCATGCTGCTCCGCCTCGGCCTGGGTATAGATGTCACTGCCGGTCGCCACATAGACCAGCGCCTCGGCATCTTCACTGAGCGCCAGTTGCTTGCTGTCGATGGGGAAGATCAGCTTGACCTGATTGGCCAGCAGGTGGCTTATCTGCTTGACGGTGGGCGCCAGCAGGTAGTTATAGAAAGTGGCATAGGAGACAAACTGATAGACCACCAGCACGGCGGCCAGAAACCAGAGCATGCGGGAGAACATGCTGCTCACTTTCTTCATTCGCCGTCACCGTCCGGCACGAAGACATAACCGAGACCCCAGACGGTCTGCAGGTAACGGGGCTGGGCCGGGTCCTGCTCCAGCAGCCGGCGCAAGCGGGAGACCTGCACATCGATGCTGCGCTCGGTGGCGGTGTATTCGCGCCCCCGAGCCAGATTCATCAGCTTGTCGCGGGAGAGCGGCTCACGGGGATGGCTCACCAGCACCTTGAGCACGGCGAACTCGCCGCTGGTCAGGGCCACCGGCTCGCCATCACGACTGAGTTCCCGGGTCGCCAGATTGAGCTGATAGGCGCCAAAGCTCACCATCTTCTCGGCGACGGAGGGCGCGCCGGGCAGCTCGACGGTATGACGACGCAGCACGGCACGGATCCGGGCCAACAGTTCGCGGGGGTTGAACGGCTTGGGCAGATAGTCGTCGGCTCCCATCTCGAGCCCGACGATGCGATCCACCTCATCCCCCTTCGCGGTGAGCATCAGCACCGGGATCAGGTTGCCCGCCTCGCGCAGGCGACGACAGATGGAGAGGCCATCCTCCCCCGGCAGCATCAGATCCAGCACCATCAGGCTGAAATTCTCGCGAGTCAGCAGGCGATCGGCCTGCTCCCCGTTGGCAACGCCCCGTACCATGAAACCCTGCTCGGTAAGGTAACGCTCCAGCAGGGAACGTAATTTCAGGTCATCGTCGACCACCAGGACCTTGTATTGCTGACTCATGCTTGCCACTCCTCTTTCTCTGTCCCCAATACTAGGGCGCCCCCCTGCAACGGCAAAGCATAAATATGTTACCGGTTATTACCCCCAGCCGGTCAACCGCGGGCCATGGATCCTGCCAGCCACCGGGCAAGGAGCCGCCAGTGCCACGGAGGTGTCCGACCGTCAGGTGGCGGGTTCAAGGTCTGCTGACACAGCGACGCGGCTTGTGTCGGGGCATCGACAGACTCTACTATCCCTTGCAGTACAACCTAACCCGCCAAGCTGGCGCCAGGGATTGATAACCCCATGAAAACCAAACTCATTACTCGTGAAGGCTACAACAGGCTGCGGCAGGAACACGACACCCTGTGGCGAGAGGAGCGGCCGGAGGTCACCAAGAAGGTGGCCTGGGCGGCCAGCCTCGGGGATCGCAGCGAGAACGCCGACTACCAGTACAACAAGAAGCGGTTGCGGGAGATAGACCGGCGGGTGCGCTACCTGCGCAAGTGCCTGGAGGAGCTGACCATCGTCGATTATGCCCCGTCTCAGGAGGGCAAGGTGTTCTTCGGCGCCTGGGTCGAGGTGGAGAGCGAAGAGGGAGAGACCAAGCGCTTTCGCATCGTCGGCTATGACGAGATCTTCGGCCGCAAGGATTACATCTCTATCGACTCCCCCATGGCACGGGCGCTGCTCAAGAAAGAAGTCGGTGACGAGGCCATAGTGCGCACCCCAGTGGGTGACGCCTGCTGGTATGTGAACGAGATAACCTATCCCAGGTGATCCCGGCAGGGGCACCTTACGACCATCCCCTGCCGCTGAGCCCATCACGGGTTCCCCTGGCCGGGGTGGCATCCCCTGCCCCGACCCCATATAGTGCTCACACTCGGCGCCTCAAGGCGCAAACCGGCCACAGCGACGCTAGATGCAGCGACGCTAGATGCAGCAAAGAGGCCGCTGAATCCCAGCCATGGCAATTCGACGCCACGGCAGGCCAGTTGGACAGACCCGACCACAGAGACTCCCGATGCACAGCCATGTCATAGAGAAGCAGATCGCCACCGAGCTCAACGCTCGCCCAGAACAGGTTCAGGCCGCCGTACGCCTGCTGGATGAGGGCTCGACCGTGCCCTTCATCGCCCGTTACCGCAAGGAGGTGACCGGTGGCCTGGACGACAGCCAGCTACGTACCCTAGAGAGCCGCCTAGGCTACTTGCGTGAGCTGGCCGATCGCCGCCAGGTGATCATTCGCTCCATCGAGGAGCAGGGCAAGCTCACCCCAGAGCTCGCCCGCGAGTTGCGCGAGGCCGACAGCAAGACCCGGCTCGAAGATCTCTACCTGCCCTACAAGCCCAAACGCCGCACCAAGGGGCAGATGGCCATCGAGGCCGGGCTCGAGCCGCTGGCCGAGATGCTGCTCCGCGATCCCATGAAGGATCCGGAGCAGGAGGCGCTGGCCTTTCTCAATGCAGAGCAGGGCATCACCGAGCCCAAGGCCGCCCTCGACGGCGCCCGCTACATCCTGATGGAGCGCTTCGCCGAGCAGGCCGACCTGCTGGAGAAGCTGCGGGACTACCTGTGGCACAACGCCACCCTGCGTGCCCGGGTAGTGGCGGGAAAGGAGCAGGAAGGGGCCAAGTTCAAGGACTACTTCGAGCACGACGAGCCCCTGCACAAGGCCCCCTCCCACCGGGTGCTCGCCATGCTGCGCGGCCGCAACGAGGGCGTGCTCAACCTGGCGCTGGTCACCGGCGACGACGAGAGTGCCAGCCCCTGCGAGGGGATCATCGCCCATCACCTCAAGCTCAATCTGCAGAGCCGCCCGGCCGACAAGTGGCTGCAAGGGGTGGTGAGCTGGACCTGGAAGATCAAGCTGTCGCTGCAGATGGAGACCGAGCTGATCGGCCGCATCCGCGAGTCGGCAGAGGACGAGGCGATCAAGGTGTTCGCCATGAACCTCAAGGATCTGCTGATGGCGGCGCCGGCTGGCATGCGTTGCACCATGGGGCTGGATCCGGGCATCCGCACCGGGGTCAAGGTGGCGGTGGTCGATGCCACCGGCAAGCTGGTCGATCACGCCACCATCTATCCGTTCGAACCCAAGCGTCAGGTCGATCAGAGCCTCAAGACCCTGAGCGAGCTTTGCCAGAAGCACAGAGTCGAACTCATCAGCATCGGCAATGGCACCGCCTCCCGGGAGACCGACCGGCTGGTGAGCGATCTGTTCGAGCGCTACCCCGCCGCCAAGGCCCAGAAAATCGTGGTGAGCGAGGCGGGGGCCTCCGTCTACTCCGCCTCCGAACTCGCCTCCCAGGAGTTCCCGGATCTCGACGTCTCCATTCGCGGCGCCGTCTCCATTGCCCGCCGGCTGCAGGATCCCCTGGCCGAGCTGGTCAAGATCGATCCCAAGAGCATAGGTGTGGGTCAATATCAGCACGACGTGGGCCAGAGCCAGCTGGCCCGCCGACTGGACGCCGTGGTCGAGGATTGCGTGAACGCGGTCGGGGTGGATGTGAACACCGCCTCGGTCGCCCTGCTGAACCGGGTCTCCGGCCTCTCCCAGACCCTGGCCCAGAATATCGTCGCCTATAGAGATGACAACGGCGCCTTCCACAATCGTCAGCAACTGCTGAAGGTGAGCCGGCTCGGTCCCAAGGCGTTCGAGCAGTGCGCCGGCTTCCTGCGCATCCGCGGTGGCAGCAACCCGCTGGACGGTTCGGCGGTGCACCCGGAATCCTACCCTGTGGTGGAGCGGATCCTGGCGCGGCTCCAGCAACAGGTGGAGAGCCTGCTCGGCAACGGCAGCCTGCTCAAGAGCCTCAAGCCTGCCGACTACACCGACGAGCGGTTCGGGGTACCCACGGTCACCGACATCATCGGCGAGCTGGACAAGCCGGGGCGGGATCCGCGCCCCGAGTTCAAGACCGCCACCTTCAAGGACGGGGTGGAGAAGATAAGCGACCTGGTGCCCGAGATGGTACTGGAAGGGGTGGTCACCAACGTCACCAACTTCGGTGCCTTCGTCGACATCGGTGTTCATCAGGACGGGCTGGTGCACATCTCCTCCCTGACCGACCGCTTCGTCAAGGATCCCCGCGAGGTAGTGAAGGCCGGCGACATAGTCAGGGTCAAGGTGCTGGAGGTGGATGCACCGCGCAAGCGTATCAGCCTCACCATGCGCCTCGACGAGAAGCCGGGGCAGCCAGCCCGCAAGCCGGCCGAGCCGCGTCAACCAGCGGCGGGCAACACCAGGCCCAAGAGTGCGTCTGGCAGCAAGCCAGCCCCAGCCAACCCCCTGGGGGGCGCCATGGGCAACGCCTTCGCCGCCGCCCTCTCCAAGACCAGGAAGTAAGCCGCCTGAAAATACAAAAAGCCCCGCAAGGGGCTTTTTGTTAGGAGGCTGGCGCCGGTTATCGCAGTACGGCGGATGTGGAGTCCGCCCGCTCAGATATCCAGGCTGAAGCTCTGGCGGGGGGCAGGCCTGGCCGCCTGCTGATAGTGGTGGGCGATGACCTGATTGCGTTTGTCCATATAGATGCCGAGCGGACTGTTCGACTGTCCCTCTGACCCTGCCGCCATCAGCTCCTTGCGGGCCTGCGCCTCCTTGACAGTGGCGCTGCGGGCCACGCTCAAGCCCTGGGAAGAAGGCTCGACCGGCGCCAGCGCCGCGGCGCGCACCTGTTGCATCTTGGCGAGGGTCGCCGCCGGATCCCCATGAACGGCCGCGATATCGATGGCCACCTCGCCGCCACTGGCGTAGCGCTTGCCGTCCGGCCCATCGGCATACTCATAGGCCGGGCTGCCCGCATGTTCCCCACCCGCCGCCTGATGGGCCTGCTCGTGCTTGCGCACCTCGAGATCCCGCTCGACCAGCACCTCGACCTGGCGCTGCTGTTTCTGTTGCTCCTGCTGGCCGGACTCCTGCTGCCTGCGCTTGCCCTCTTCATCCGTGGCCTCGACAAAACGCTGTGGCAGCGTCGCCTGGCCGGTGGACGAGCCCTCCCGGCTCGGTTGGGAATTCTGGTTGGCCTGGGCCGCTTTGGATTTGTCTTTCTGGGAGGCGACGCCGGACTCGGCACCGGAGGCCTCGCTCTGGCGCAGCTGGGGGACGAGCTCGGCACGGCGATTGCAGTGTGCGCCGCTTCCGTCTGCGGTTGCAGCTGATTGGGAATGTGGGGTGGCAGGCTGACGTTGATGTACATCTCACGCCCGGATGTCGATCAGGGTACCCATCAATACCGTCTGCGAGCGCAGCTGATTGGGTATGTGGGGTAGCAGGCTGACGTTGATGTTCATCTCACACCCGGATGTCGATCAGGGTACCCATCAATGCCGTCTGCGGGTACAGCTGATTGGGTATATGGGGTAGCAGGCTGACGTTGATGTACATCTCACACCCTGATGTCGATCAGGGTACCCATCAATGCCGTCTGCGGGTACAGCTGATTGGGTATATGGGGTAGCAGGCTGACGTTGATGTACATCTCACACCCTGATGTCGATCAGGGTACCCATCATGTCGCTGGCGGTCTGGATCACCTTGGCGGAGGCGCCGGCCTGCAGCTCGGCCACCTTGAGGTTGACCAGCTCCTCGGGCAGTTCCACCCGCTCACCGGCCGGGGTATTGAGGCGAGCTATCTGGCCCGATGCCCGATCGGCCAACTGCTCCGCCCGCTGGAATCCCTGTACGCCCGTGGTCATGGCAGAATCGATACGCATCGGCTCACTCCTTTCATGGTTGACTGATTATCCACCACCTAGAGGCGTTATTGAAGCCTGCCGCTCACTTTTCAGCCGATAAACTCCCGTACCATGGCGATGAACTGGGCCGGATGGGAGATGAAGGGGGCGTGAGAGGCCTTGTCCAGCACCCGACTCTGGCTATGGGGATAGCGTTCGTCCAGCAGCGGAATGGCCGCCTTGGGCACCAGGGAATCCAGCCTGCCATAGATCCGCAGCCAGGGCAGGCTGAGCGCCGTCAGCTCGTCGCGCTGATCGACGTCGGCCAGCAGGCCGAGGCCCGCCTCCAGGGCGGCAAGCTGGGGCGCTGGTCGCTCCGCCAGCCAGTGGCGCAACTGACGGATGTCGTCCCGGGCGTGTTCGCTGCCCATGGCCTGGATCGCCAGGAAACGCTCTATGGTCTGCTTGAAATCACCGGCCAGCATCTGGTTGAAACCGGCGAGCACCTTGGGGGCGATACCGGGCCATTCGTCCCGCGCCATGAAACAGGGGGAACTCGCCACCGTGATCAGGCTCTGGCAACGCTCGGGATGAGTCAACGCCAGCTGGCTCGCCACCAGGCCGCCGAGGGACCAGCCGAGCAGATGGCATCTTTCCGGCAAGACGGCTGTGATCTGCTCCGCCAGCCAGGGCAGGCCGTATTCGACACCGCTCGCCAAGGGGCTGTTGCCAAACCCCGGCAGATCGACCAGGTGCAGCCGATAATGGGCTGCCAGCTCGGGGACGATGCCGTGCCAGACAGCCCCGTTCATGCCCCAACCATGCAACAACACCAGGTCCTGGCCCTGGCCAAACCGCTCAACCGATACGCTCATCTAGACTCAAGATCCTGTTTATCTGCTTGGAGTCTGCATGTTAAAGCGGCTGCTCGCCAAAGCAAGTCCGATCCTCGGCAACCGGGCCGACTGGCTGGGCCTCTGTCTGCTCTGTCGCCAGCCTTGCGACACCCAGCCGCTGCTGTGCAGCTGGTGCCGGCACGCCCTGCAGCAACCCTGTCTCAGGTGCCGGCTGTGTGCGGCGCCGCTGCCGGAACATATAAAGGCAGCGGAGCAGGTCTGCGGCCGCTGCCAGCGCAGGCCGCCGCCCTGGGAGCGGCTGCAGGTGATAGGCGACTATCAGCTCCCCTACTCCCTGCTCATTCCCCGGCTGAAATACTCGGGTCAGATCCTTTTGGCACCACTGCTTGCCCGCCTGCTGGTCGATCATCTGGATACCGACGATCCGCCCGAGGCCATCATCCCAGTTCCCTTGCATTGGTGGCGACAGTGGTGGCGCGGCTTCAATCAGGCGGAAGAGATTGGACTGGCCCTTGGCGCGATCACCGGTATTCCCTGCGACACCCGGCTGTTGCGCAGGATCAGGGCGACCCCTCGGCAGACCAGCCTGAGTGCGGGGCAACGCAGACGCAACCTGCGCGGCGCCTTTCAGATCCGGCCCCACAGCTATCGCCATGTCGCCCTGCTCGACGACGTGGTCACCACGGGCGCCACCGCCGGCCAGCTCAGCCGTTTACTCCACAAAAGTGGCATTGAGAAGGTGGAAGTGTGGGCACTTTGCCGCACGCAGAGGCACATCAAATAGCTGGGACGGTATGGAGAGGAGGAAAAAGCGGTCTGGCGTCTTGTCATGAGCTTGTTGCGCTCAGGGTCACATAGGGTAGCCATCGACACGCTACCCAAGCCAGGCCAAGCGAGTTATCATGAATACCCTAGTCGTACACTCAGGTTTATGAGGATAGTGATGATCAGCATTTCCGACACCGCCCAGGCCCACTTCCGCAAGTTGCTGGAGAAGCAGCCTGATGGCACCAACATCCGGGTGTTTGTGGTCAATCCGGGAACCCAGAATGCCGAGTGCGGCGTATCCTATTGCCCACCCGACGCGGTCGATCCGGAAGATCAACACCTGCCCTTCAGCGGCTTCGACTGCCTGGTCGATCCCCTGAGCGCCCCTTACCTGGTCGATGCCACCATCGACTTCGTCACCGATCAGATGGGCTCCCAGCTCACCCTGAAGGCACCGAACGCCAAGATGCGCAAGGTCGCCGACGATGCCCCCCTGGCCGATCGCATCGAATACGTGCTGATGTCCGAGGTGAACCCCATGCTGGCCGGTCACGGTGGCAAGGTGACCTTGATTGACATCACCGACGACAAGCTGGCGATTTTGCAGTTCGGTGGTGGTTGCAACGGCTGTTCACAGGTGGATTACACCCTGAAAGAGGGGATCGAGAAGCAGCTGCTGGAGAAATTCCCGGGCGAGCTCAACGGCGTGAAAGATGCCACCGAGCACCAGCGTGGCGATCACTCCTACTATTGATGCCGCGGCAGTGACTCCCTCCGCGAGGCGGTCACCGACCTGATGAGCTGTCTAGTCCTGAAATAG
>NZ_JRGL01000030.1 GCF_000764655.1 Aeromonas aquatica | reverse complement strand
TAATTGGGACATAGCCTTATTTATGGCGTTCCTGAGTGCAGGGATAAGCGCAGGAATTGATGACCAGGAGGTCAAAGATGAACAACAAGATCAAATGGATAGGGGCGGCCCTGCTGCTGGTGCAGGGGGCCATGGCCTGGGCCGTCGCTCTGCCCGCGGATCTCAAGTGGGAGACCAACGACACAGACCCTGTGTTTGCCTCACCACAGGCGATCCCCGGTGGCACCCTCAATCTCTTCATCGACAGCTTCCCGCTGACCTTTCGCACCGTGGGGCCCGATTCCAACGGCTCGTTTCGCTCCTTCATTCAGGACAACCAGCTGAGGCTCATCAGCTTTCACCCCAACACCGGCAACCCCATCCCCTCGCTCGCGACCCACTGGAGCATCGCGCCGGACAGCCAGACCGTCTACTTCAAGCTGGATCCCCGCGCCAGATGGTCGGACGGCAAGCCGGTCACCGCCGATGACTACACCTTTGGCTACGAGATGATGCGCTCAAAAGAGATCCGGGCCCCCTGGTACAACAACTACTACAGCACCGAGATAGTGGCGGTGGAGAAGATTGATGAGCATACCCTCCTGGTCAAGTTGGGCCATCGCAAGGCCAGGCTGGACCTGCTCAACACCACAGAGCTCTGGCCCCAGCCCAGGCACTACTACAAGCTCACGCCCGACTGGGTGAAGCAGTACAACTGGGCCCTGGTGCCCACCACGGGTCCCTATGTGATGACGGAGGTGAAGAAGGGCAAGTCCATCACCTTCAGCAAGCAGCAGAACTGGTGGGCCCAGGGGGATCGCTACAACCAGCACAGGTTCAACGTCGATACCATCAGGGTGCAGGTCATCCGGGATCACAACATCGCGTTTCGCCACTTCCTGAAGGGGGAGCTGGACAGCTTCGAGATGCTCCTGCCGAACTGGTGGCATGAAAAAGCCGTGACCCCGGAATACAAGAAGGGCTATGTGCAGAAGGTGATGGCCATGACCGACACCAAGCAAGGGGGGCAGGGGCTGCACCTCAACGTCAGCAACCCCAAGCTGGCGGATCTCAACCTGCGGCTCGGCATCCAGCACGCCATGAACCTCGACAAGATGATCGCCACCGTGTTGCGGGGGGACTACGACAGAGCCACCACCTTCGGCTCGGGCTATGGCGACTTTACCGACATGGCGCTGCCCGAGCGGGCCTATGACGTGGCCAAGGCGCGGGAGTACTTTGCCAAGGGGGGCTACGGCAAGCCGGGGCCGGACGGCATCTTGCAAAACGACAAGGGGGAGCGGCTCACCCTGGCCGTCACCTACACCACCCAGGAGCATTCCAAGCGGCTGACGCTGCTCAAGGAGGAGGCCAAGAAGGCGGGCCTGGATCTGGAGCTCAACCTGGTGGACGGCGCCACTGGCTTCAAGGTGATGCTGGAGAAGAAGCACGAGGCAGCCTGGCTCGGCTGGGGTGGGGGCGGCCTCTATCCGCAGTACTGGGAGTCGTTCCACTCGGATAACGCCAACAAGCCCCAGACCAACAACCTGTTCAACGTGGCTGACCAGCAGCTAGACACCCTGATCGACGCCTACGACGTCGAGTTCGATACCGCGAAGCGGGCCGCGCTCTCCCGCCAGATCCAGCAGCGTATCTATGATCTCGCCATCTTCGTGCCCGGCGTGCAGCTCAACTATGTGCGGGCCAGTAGCTGGCGCTACGTGAGGCTGCCCGAGGTACCTGCCACCCGCAATTCCCCGGATCTGCTCTACTGGCCCATGGATGGCTATCCCCACAGCAGCGGTGGCCTGCTCTGGCTCGATCCCAAGCTGAAGGAAGAGACCCAGAAAGCCAAAGCAGCGGGCGAGGCGCTGGCGCCCATCAATCAACTCGACAAGACCTATGCACGGCACCGAGAGGGGAGCGACCATGGCCAATAGCGGAGCTCCCATCCAGGGCGCCCGGGATGATGGGGTGGCGATGATCGTCGATGACGATCAGGGCAAGGCACCGATCCTCGAGATGCGCGATCTCGAGGTGGAGTTCGCCGTCGATGGCGGCAAGATCAGGGTACTGGACGGCGTCAGCTTCGCCGTGGCGCCGGGGCAGACCCTCGGCCTGGTCGGCGAGTCCGGCTGTGGCAAGAGTGTCACCGCGCTCGCCATCATGGGGCTGCTGCCGCGGCCCCATGGCCAGGTGGTGGCGGGCTCCATCCGTTTTCAGGGGGAGGAGCTGCTGTCGCTGCCGGCGGATCAGATGTACAGGGTGCGTGGCAACCGCATCTCCATGATCTTCCAGGAGCCGATGACGGCCCTGAATCCGGTGCAGACGGTGGGGGCCCAGCTGATGGAAGTGTTCAGCCTGCACAGACCCGACTATGGCAAGCGCGAGCGCAAGGACGCCGCCATCGCCATGTTGCAGAAGGTGGGGATCCCGGAGCCGGTGCGGCGCTTCGATGCCTATCCCCACAACCTCTCTGGCGGCATGCGTCAGCGGGTGATGATCGCCATGGCGCTCGCCTGTGAGCCGGACTTGCTGATCTGCGACGAGCCGACCACGGCGCTGGATGTGACCATCCAGGCCCAGATCCTGGCGCTGATGAAGGCGTTGCAGGCCCAGACCGGCATGGCCATCATCTTCATCACCCATGATCTCGGGGTGGTGGCGGAGCTGTGCGACGAGGTGGTGGTGATGTATGCGGGCCGGGCGGTGGAGCGGGCCGACATCTTCGAGCTGTTCGACCATCCGCGCCATCCCTATACCCAGGGCCTGATGAGTTCGATCCCGCGTCTCGACGACGTACCCAAGAGCCCGCTCAAGACCATCAGGGGTCAGGTGCCCGCCTTCGGCGAGATGCCGGCGGGTTGCCGCTTCGCGAACCGTTGCCCCCACGCCACCGAGCTCTGCGTGGGGACTGTGCCCATGAGCGAACAGCTGGCCGAACGCCACCAGGTGGCCTGCCATCACTGGAAGGAGTTGAGTCTATGAGCCTGTTGTTGTCGGTACAGGATCTGAAGCAGCACTTCGGAATGGCTGAGGGGGCTGGCTTTATGCCGTTATCTCTCCTCGACGGTAAGGGGAGCGATCGATGAGCACTTTGTTGGCGGTACGGGATCTCAAGCAGCATTTTCGGATGGGGGGCGGCTTCCTGCGCAAGCGTTACACCGTCTATGCGGTGGACGGCATCAGCTTCGAGCTGAAACAAGGGGAAACGCTGGGGCTGGTGGGGGAGTCAGGTTGTGGCAAATCCACCCTGGGGCGATCCCTGCTCAAGCTGTTCGAGCCGACGGCGGGGCAGATCAGTTTCGAGGGGCGGGACATCACCAAGTTGTCCGCCCGCGAGATGCGTTCCCTGCGCCAGGAGATGCAGATCGTATTCCAGGATCCTGCAGAATCCCTCAACAGTCGCCACACGGTCGGCCAGATCCTGGAGGAGCCCTTCATCATCCACGGCAAGGGTAGCCCGGCGCTGCGGCGGCAGTGGGTGAGCGAGCTGCTCGACAAGGTGGGTCTGCCGCACACGGCGCTGGATCGCTACCCCCACGAGTTCTCCGGCGGCCAGCGTCAGCGCATCGGCATAGCCCGCGCCATCGCCCTCAAGCCCAAGCTGCTGGTGTGCGACGAGGCCGTCTCGGCGCTGGACGTGTCGGTACAGTCCCAGATCCTCAACCTGCTGCTCAGCCTGCAGCGGGAGATGAACCTCGCCATCCTCTTCATCGCCCACGATCTGTCGGTGGTGAAGCACATCTCGGACAGGATAGCGGTGATGTATTTAGGCAGGATCGTCGAGCTGGCGGAGGCCCAGCAGCTCTACCTGAACCCGCGCCATCCCTATACCCAGGCGCTGATCTCGGCCATTCCGGTGCCGGATCCGCGCAGGCGTCGCCAGCGCATCCCGCTCGGCGGGGATGTGCCATCCCCCATCTCGCCCCCGAGCGGCTGCCACTTTCACCAGCGCTGCCCCTATGCCACCGAGCTGTGTCGCAACCAGTCGCCTGACTTGGATAGCTGCGGGCCCACCCATCAGGTGGCCTGCCACTTCCCCTTGCCGGTGGATGCCAAAGGCGAGGCGAGATAAGGCGGGTGCAGTCAGGCTGGCCGCTACCTGTCATGCCAGGGGCATCAGGGATGGGTCATGGAAAAACGAGCAATAAAAAAATGGGGCCTGTGGGCCCCATCTTCATGGTTGGAGTTCAGGTTCGGCCGTGGAACATCTGGCCTGGGCAGGACAGCACCCCTCTGAGGGGATGGCTGCTGTGTGGATCGTTATTTGTGTAATTTTACTACGTTTCACTTTCAGCCAAAAAAGTTCAGGCACCATAGCGGAAGTAGTAGTGACGGGTTGCAGGCGCATAAGTGTCTTTCTCTACCACGCCTTTCTTGCTGGTTGCACCCTTAAGGTGGAACAGTACTGCCAGGTTCTCAAACATATACTCACCTCATCGCTCTGTTACTGATTGTTATCTGTGACCTGGGTCACGGTTTTATCCTATGGGCTTTTGTGAGCTGGATCAACTTTTTGTGTTGTAAATTTACATAAATCATGGAAAGGGTTTTCAAATAAAGAGTTTCTTATGGATACGGTTTCAGAGAAAGCAATGCCGCAGGCCAGTGCGTGGCCACCCGGCTGATGGCGGAATGCATCGCGGTGAAAGGGGAAAAATGGCGCATGGCCAGGGGAAGGGGCAAGGGGAGGGCGCAATAAAATGCCCCGCACTGGGCGGGGCATCGATGTCACTGATACGGCTTATTTGGCCGGGATCTGTTCCAGCACGTGGACCAGCAGCTGCCAGAAGCGCTCGACCGCCGGGATATGTACCTTCTCGTCCGGCGAGTGGGCGCCGCGAATGGTCGGGCCGAAGGAGACCATGTCCCAATCCGGGTAGGCGTTCTTGAACAGACCGCACTCGAGACCGGCGTGGATCACCATGACGTTCGGCATCTCGCCGAACAGGGTCTGGTAGCTGTTGCGTACCAGCGCCATCACCGGCGAGTCCACGTTCGGCGCCCAGCCCGGGTAGGCGCCGGTGAATTCACAGCTGGCGCCGGCCAGATTGAACAGGGAGCGGGTCATCTGCTCGACGCTCTCGCGACCGGAGTCGATCAGGGAACGGATCAGGCACTGTACATACACCTCGCCATCCAGGGTCTTGATGACCCCCAGGTTGGTGGAGGTCTCGGTGACGCCCGGGATGGCGTCGCTCATGCGGATGACGCCGTTCGGGCAGGCCATCAGGGAGTCCAGCAGGCGCGCCTGCAGGGCTTCGCTCATCAACTTGGCCGGTTTGTCCTGGGCATTGAGCAGCACGGTCAGGTTCGCCTCGGTGGCCGCCAGCTCGCTCTGATAGATGCCGGCATAGCGGTCGACCAGGGCCTTGAACTCGTTAACGCTGGTGGTGGGCACCAGCAGCTTGGCGCGCGCCTCGCGGGGGATGGCGTTGCGCAGGGTGCCGCCATGGATCTCGCTAAGGCGCACCCCCAGCGGCTCGGCGGCTTTGAGCAGGCGTACCAGCAGCTTGTTGGCGTTGCCACGACCGCGGTGGATGTCGACCCCGGAGTGACCGCCACGCAGCCCCTTCACCTGCAGCTCGAAGCCTTCGCCTTCGGTGGCGGCAACCAGCTCCAGCGGGAAGCGAATATTGGCATCCACGCCGCCGGCGCAGCCCATGTAGACCTCGCCATCCTCTTCGGAGTCGGTGTTGAGCAGGATCTCACCCTCCAGCCAGCCCGCTTCCAGGCCGAAGGCGCCGGTCATGCCGGTCTCTTCGTCTGTGGTCAGCAGCACTTCCAGTGGACCGTGCTTGATGGTCTTGTCGGCCAGCACGGCCAGACAGCCGGCCATGCCCATGCCGTTGTCGGCACCCAGGGTGGTGCCACGGGCGGTGACCCAGTCCCCATCGATGTAGGCATCGATGGGATCCTGGGTGAAGTCATGCTGGGTATCGGCATTGGCCTGGGGCACCATGTCGATGTGGGCCTGCAGCACCACGGCCTTGCGATTTTCCATCCCCGGCGTGGCTGGCTTCTTGATGATGATGTTGCCCACGGCGTCCTGCTTGACCGCCAGACCTTCCCCCTGAGCCCACTGCACTATCCAGGCGCTCAGCTGGGCTTCGTGCTTGGAGGGGTGGGGAATGGAGCAGATCTGTTCGAAGAATTGCCAAATCAGTTGGGGGGAGAGAGAGCTAAGCTGTGCCACGTTGGGACTCCTTACCAGCACGGGAATGGACCGGGCCCAGGGGGCCGAGGAAGAGGCTAACGATAATACAGCCAAAAACACAAAAATGTGAGCGAGCAGTGCAAATTGCGGTCTGCTTATGCTGATAAAGAGAGCAAAAACGGTACAGATAGCTACCGTATAGACCCGGACCAGCACAAAGATAATGTGTGACATGCATCACAAAAATATTGTTTTTTCGGGGCCGGATGGTAAATTAGCCGCCGTGGGTCAACCACTTGTCAGGATGACAATGAATGCCTCCAGGGAACCGAAGCAAAGCAAGTGCGCCTCCACGGAACCGAGTGTTTGTTCAAGGATCTGAGCCCGCATAAAGGTACGTAACTTGTTAAGCAATCAGGAGTTTTATTATGTCAGGCAGCAATTCAACCTATTGGTTTGCCCAGTCTCTCTATACCCAGGGCTTCAGCTACCCTAACCCCTACGCCAGCCGTCGCTAAGACGGTCAGTCAGCCCGGCTGACAGGCAACGTAAATAAGCAGGTGTGCGAGGTCTTCATCCTCCCCCTGCTATTTTTTTATCCGGTGGCATCCGTCGCCCGGGTGGGAAAATAAGGTGTGCCAGATGGCTCGACTGCTATGGATGAAACTGATTTTTCCCGCTTTCGCATACGTTTGTCAGGCATTTTCTGTACAAACGATGCTATTATGCCGCCCCAACAGCCGGTCTGCGATCTTGCTTCCGATCGACATGACCGCCGGCGATGCCCATCCTGCTTCATCATTGCACCAGCGTTTGCTGCCGAGGGTCTCCTCCCGAGGCGGCCGAAGTGCAAGCCAAATTTGGCGAGCAGGGGGCCAGAATTGACAGACGCCGACCCATTTTTGGTTCGTGCTGATTTTTAAGTGATTGTTTTATATAACTCTTCGAGATCGATATTATGCCAAAGAAATTCTACGTATCGTGGGACAACCTGCAACGTGAAGCGCGCCGCCTGGCCCGTCGTCAGCTGCCGGTCAGCCAGTGGAAAGGGATCATCGCGGTCAGCCGTGGCGGTCTGGTGCCTGCCGCGCTGATGGCTCGTGAACTTGGCATTCGCAATGTCGAAACCCTCTGCATCTCCAGCTATGACCACAACAGCCAGCGCGAGCTGGTGGTCGTCAAAGCGGCGACCACCGCCGGTGATGGGGAAGGCTGGCTGGTCGTGGAAGATCTGGTGGATACCGGTACTACCGCCAAGGCGATCCGTGAGCTCTATCCCAAGGCCAAGTTCATCGCCATCTTTGCCAAGCCCATGGGCGAGCAGCTGTTGGATGATTTCGAAGTGGCCATCCCGCAGGACACCTGGATTGAACAGCCCTGGGACATGGCGCTGGAATTTGCCAACCCGATCTGCGACGAAGAGTAATAGCGCTGCAGGGGCACGGCGCGGGCCTTCTGAGCCGGGCATGGGTCATATCCGTTGCCGCCAGGATGAACATGGTTTCAAGGGGCCCCTGTTTGGGGCCCTTTCTTTTTTCTCATGTGGCTGCCCGGCGTGAAAAGTGGTTAAGATGGACCATCGCTTGAGACAGAAGAGTCACCATCTTGGAACCAAACGACGATACCAACCTGACGGAAAAGCTGTTTACCCGGATCAAAAAGGTATTGGAGACCTCCGAAATATCCAACTCCAGTCCGGTGGATGAGCATGACAGCAGCCTGACCGAGAGCTTCATCGACGGTGCTTTGTCCCCCCACTGGTACCGCTTGCTGCGCAGGCCGACCTGGGCCTGGCAAGGGGCCGATCCGGTCGAGGTAGAGCAGATCCTGGCCCGCATCGCCATGGGGCAGGGGGAACGCACACACGAGCGCTACCTGGATACCATCAAGGGCTATGTGCCAGGCAACTGGGTCTATGAATGGAGCCAGCTGGGCGGCCGCTATTTCAATCAGGGGCGCGAGCAGGTCGCGCAAGGCGACTCGGCCGGTGCGCTGAAAAACCTGCTCAAGTCGGTGCGTTACTACTCCATCGCCAGCTATCCCCATCTGAAGAATGACGAGCTGGCGGATCAGGCCCAGTTGCTTGGCAACATGGCGTACCGCGAGGCGGGCCGGCTGTTCAAGGTGCCGCTCAAGGAGCTGCAGGTACCGTTTCGGGGCAAGACCATCCAGGGTTATCTGCACCTGCCCACCACCGACAAGCCGGTGCCCCTGGTCATCGTCAGCGGTGGCATCGATTCGTTGCAGGTCGATTTTCTCAACTTCTATTTCAAGTGTCTCGAACCCCACGGCATCGGCATGCTGTCGCTGGACATGCCGGGCATCGGCTACGCCGAGCACTGGCCGCTGGTGCAGGACACCAGCCGGCTGCATCAGGCGGTCCTGCACTATCTCTCCGAGGTAGCCTGGGTCGATCATCAGCGCATCGCCATGGTGGGATTCCGCCTGGCCGGCAACGTGGCGGCGCGGCTCGCCTTCATCGAGCCGTTCAAGCTGCGGACCGTGGTCTGCATCGGCGCCGGCGTCAATCAGGTGTTTACCAATCAGGAGATGTTTGCCCGTTGCCCGCGCATGATGCGCGATGGCCTGGCGAACCGGCTGGGGGCCGATGCGGCCCAGTGGGATCTGATGCGCGCCAAGTGCCAGGTCTTCTCCCTCAAGACCCAAGGCTTGCTGGGGAGCCGTACCTCTGTGCCGATATTGAGTATCGGGCACAAGCGAGATTTTATTTGCCCCGAGCAGGATGTCCGGGCATTGGCCTCCGCCAGCCGCAACGGCAAGGCGGTGGTGTTTGACAAACAGCCTCTGCTGGAGGTGTACGACGAGGCGCTGAAAGAGACGGTAGATTGGCTCAAAAAGCATTTATGCACTTGATATAACACTAAAAATGTAACATCACCTTGTGATGCTATGGCTTGTTCAACAGGGAGGTTAGCATGTCAGAGAGAGTGACCTACAAGCGACTGCTGCGGCAATTCGCTGCGATCGGCCCCTATTTGCGCGAAGATCTGTGCGAGGAGGGGCGCTACCGTTTCGACTGCCTCTCCGTGTGCATCAGCGCCAAACCGGCGCCGGACAAACGGGAGTTCTGGGGCTGGTGGCTGGTGCTGGAGCAGGACGATCACCACTTCAGCTATCACTATCAGACGGGCTTCTACAACGCCGAGGGGGAGTGGATCAACAAGCCGCTGCCCAAGAAGCATCAGGTCGAAGTCGAGCGGACCCTGAACCACTTCTACAAGCTCATCAGCGACAAACTCACCGCGCTGGAGTGCAAGCTCTCCCCCGCCGATCAGGTGACCGCCGAGCTGAGCGTGACCGCCGCTTAACCCGTACCGGTCCTGCGTGTCATGGACGCGCAGGACCGTCTTCCTTGCGAGCAACAGTTGCGAGGCTTAATTGCCTTGCAGGGCAAGAAGGCCGTGGGTATAAAGGGATTCCTTACTTTTTTAACCTCGTTGTTCCCATGGAAAACAGAACCATAGTCGTCAAACTGGGCACCAGCGTGCTCACCGGGGGCTCTGCCCGGCTCAACCGTGCCCACATGGTGGAGCTGGTCAGGCAGTGCGCCGCCTTGCACCGTCTCGGCCATCGTGTCGTACTGGTGACCTCGGGGGCCATCGCCGCCGGGCGTGAACATCTGGGCCATCCCCCGCTGGCGCCGACCCTGCCGAACAAGCAGATGCTGGCAGCGGTCGGCCAGACCCAGCTCATCCGGGTGTGGCAGGATTTGTTCAACCTCTACGGGCTGCACATCGGTCAGATGTTGCTGACCCGCGCCGATCTGGAAGACCGCGAGCGCTACCTCAATGCCCGCGACACCCTGCGTACCCTGCTCGATCATCGCATCATCCCCGTCATCAACGAGAACGATGCGGTGGCCACCGCCGAGATCAAGGTGGGTGACAACGACAACCTCTCCGCCCGCGCCGCCATCCTGGCCGATGCCGACTTGCTGATCCTGCTCACCGATCAGAAGGGGCTCTTTACCGCCGATCCCCGCAGCAACCCGGATGCCCAGCTGATCGAAGAGGTGCAGACCATAGACGACAGCCTGCGCTCCCTGGCCGGTGACAGCGTCAGCGGGCTCGGCACCGGCGGCATGGCGACCAAGCTGCAGGCGGCCGACGTGGCGCGCCGGGCCGGGGTCAACGTGGTGATTGCCACCGGCCAGATCCCCGAGGTGATCGGCCGCCTCGCCGCGGGAGAGCGGGTCGGGACCCTGTTCCCGGCGCTGGCCTCGCCGCTGGAAGGGCGCAAGAGCTGGATCCTGGCAGGCCCACCCCCCCATGGTGAGGTCCAGGTGGATCAGGGCGCCGTCGCCGCCATGCAGGATAAAGGTTCCAGCCTGTTGCCCAAGGGCATCGTCGCGGTCAAGGGCGACTTCGTGCGCGGCGACGTGGTGCGCATCCTGGATCCCAAGGGCTGCGAGCTGGCGCGCGGCATCTGCCGCTACGATCACAACGAGCTGGATCGCTTGCGCGGTGTACATTCGGATCAGATAGAGCAGGTACTGGGTTACGGTTACGGCGCCGTAGCCATTCACAGAGACGACATGGTGCTGCTGTAAAGCAGCCGGCTCCGATAGGTCCTACGGCTATGGGATCATGGGCCATCCACAGAGATGATATGGTGCTGCTATAAGGCGGTGTCCAATAAGGATCAACTTATGAGTCTGGAGAAAATGGGGCAGGCGGCCCGTGAGGCGGCCTATCAGCTTACCGGCATGAGTACGGCGCAGAAGAACCGGGCGCTGGCCGCCATCGCCGACGAGCTGGAGGCGCGCGGCGAGCAGATCCTGGCCGCCAACGAGAAAGACATCGCGGCGGGCCGCGAGGCTGGCCTGGCTGAGGCCATGCTGGATCGGCTGCTGCTCAACCCCGAGCGGCTGGCCGGCATAGTGGCGGACGTGCGCAAGGTGATAGTGCTCGACGATCCGGTCGGTGCCGAGATCGACAACCGGGTGCTGGAGAACGGCCTGCGCCTCTCCCGTCGCCGGGTGCCCATCGGGGTCATAGGCGTCATCTACGAGGCGCGCCCCAACGTCACCATCGACATCGCCAGCCTCTGCCTCAAGACCGGCAACGCCAGCATCTTGCGCGGCGGACGCGAGACCTTCCACTCCAATCTGGAGCTGGTACGGGTGATCCAGAGCGCGCTGGCCGCCTCCGGCCTGCCGGCCGAGGCGGTGCAATACATCGACAACCCGGACCGGGCGCTGGTGGGGGAGCTGCTGCGCCTCGATCGCTATGTTGACATGATCATCCCCCGGGGCGGCGCCGGGCTGCACAAGATGTGCAAGGAGAACAGCTCCATCCCCGTCATCATCGGGGGCTTCGGCATCAGCCACATCTTCGTGGACGAGAGCGCCGATCTGGCGCGCTCCCTGGCGGTCATCGACAACGCCAAGGTGCAGCGCCCCTCCGCCTGCAACGCCCTCGACACCCTGCTGGTCCACAAGCAGATCGCCGCCCGCTTCCTGCCGCAGCTGGTCTCCCTGATGAATGAGCGCAAGGTGACCCTGGTGGGGGCCGCCAACGCCATGCCACTGCTGGCAGGGGCCGACAACCTGTGCGAGGCAGGTGCGGAAGATTTCGACACCGAATGGTTGGGGCTGACCCTGGGAGTCAAGCTGGTGGCCGACGTGAACGAGGCGCTTGCCCACATGCGCGAGCACAACGCCGGTCACTCGGACGCCATCCTGACCAACGACCTTGCCAACGCCGAGCGTTTCGTCAACGGCGCCGGCTCGGCGGCCGTCTATGTCAACGCCTCCACCCGTTTCACCGACGGTGGCCAGTTTGGCCTCGGTGCCGAGGTGGCGGTGTCGACCCAGATGCTGCACGCCCGCGGCCCCATGGGACTGACCGAGCTCACCAGCTACAAATGGGTTGGGCTGGCGGACTATCTGAGCCGTGCCTGAGTCAGGCTGTTTCGCCATCATCAAAAATGCCGACTCATGTCGGCATTTTTATGCTTTTTTATTGCGGCCTATCAGGGGCTTGCATATAACTATCCAGCAAGCAGTGGCGATATTTCGGACACTCGGCTACCAGCCAGAACGGGAGCAACTTCAAGGATGAAGCACACAGACTGGATTGCCCGACTGGGTTGGCTCTGGTTGAGCCTGCCCTTGCTGCTGGGGGCGCTCTGTTTCAGCGGCGCCAGCCACGCCAGCTGGGATCAGGATCTCTACCGCCAGCTCGGGCTGGCGGGCAAGCTCGACAAGCAGGTCTTTCGCAAGGCCCTGCAGGGTTATCAGCGGGTGCAGCACAAGCGAAAACCCATTCTGACCATCATCGACTACAGCAAGCCCTCGACCATGCGCCGGCTGTTCGTCATCGACGTCAAACGCCACAAGCTGCTCTATCACACCTGGGTCAGCCACGGCCGCAATTCGGGGGAGCTGGCCGCCCGCCAGTTCTCCAATCAACTCAACTCCAGACAGAGCTCCCTCGGAGTCTATCGCACCGCCGAGACCTATCAGGGCAAGCACGGCTATTCGCTGCGCCTCGATGGCCTGAGCCCGGGCCAGAACAGCAATGCCCGCAAGCGTGCCATCGTCGTGCACGGGGCGGACTATGCCAGCCCAAGGCATTTGCAGAAATATGACAAGCTGGGCCGCAGCTGGGGTTGCCCCGCGCTGCCGAGGGAGCAGTCGAGGGCCATCATCGACCTCATCAAGGGGGGCAGCGTCATCTACGCCCACGGCTGAGAACCTGTCCACGATCTTACTGCGAGGCCGTGATCAAGGCTCATGTGCTGCTCGCTTATGTGAAACCAAGGGCTCATTTATGTCTATAAACTCCGGTTCCTGCGCTGCTCTTTACCTTGCTGACGACCTCTCGTCACAGCTCGTGAACAGATTCTGAGGCGAACGCCCCGTGGCAATCAATAACAAGAAGGCCAGCAAACGCTGGCCTTCTTGTTTCGGTCGGGGGTCACCTGTTACTTGCGTACCACCAGCACCGGGCAGGGGGCGTGGCGCACCACGGATTCCGCGACGCTGCCCACCAGCAGGTGGCTGATGCCGGAGCGGCCGTGGCTGCCCATGACCACCAGATCCACCTTGTCCTCCTTCGCCTGAATGACGATTTCGTCGGCGGCGCGGCCGAAGCGCACCTCGAAGGTGGCGGGGATGGGCAGCATGGCGACCAGCTCCTTGAGCTGGGTCTTGGCCTGACGCTCCATCTCGTGGGTGATCTCGATGGCGGTCATGTGGAGGATCTTGTAGCTGTCGAAACCGTGCAGTTGATCCACTACGTGGACCAGCTTGAGCTCGGCCTGATGACTCTTGGCCATGAAGACGGCATAGTCGAGTACGGCCCTGGACATCTCGGAAAAATCGACGGGGCAGAGTAGTGACTTGATGGTTGGCATGATGAGACTCCTCGCTGATTGGGTCACTAATGAATCTTATTGTCCATAGTACCCATCGGGGCGGCAAATACCCTCGACCCGCTCGCAAAACGGGGAAAAGATAGGAGCCGGTGCGAGAACTTCCTATGATGTGTTAAGGCTTTAACGTGCCGGCCTCCTGTGATCCCTCGCAGAGGGCGCCGCCACCGAGGAATACTGGTACATGGTTCGACCGCTTCTCCTGCTGTGCTGTCTGCTGCTCGCCGGGCCCATCCGGGCCAACCTGATACACGTCTACTGCGATGACTGGCCCGGCTTCTGCCAGGCCGATGGTCATGGCGTCTATCTGGACATAGTGCGCGCCATCTATGAGCCGCAGGGTTATGCCATCCATCCCCATATAGTGCCCTACAAGCGGGCGTTGGCGGTGGTGGCGCAGAAAGGCGGCGACATGGCGATGGGGGTCTATCAGGGGGAGGTACCGGGAGTACACCAGCCGGATTATCCGGCCTCGGCCGATGATGTGACTGTGCTGATGCTGCAGAAATGGCGGTCAGAGTGGCAGGGAGAAGAGAGCTTGCGGGATCAGGACGTGCTCTGGCTGCGGGGCTGGGCCTTCGACAAGTTCATACCGGTACCGATGCGCTGGTATGAGATAGACAGTCACGACATGGCGCTGCTACTGCTGGCGAAGGAGCGCTACCGCTACTACCTGACGGCCGGGGTGCTCTACCCGAAGGGGGAGATCCCCTCCGACATGACCCGCCTCTTCCTGCGCTGGGTGCCGACCTACCCCATCTTCGCCGATACCGAGAAGGGGCGGCATCTGCAGCGGCTATGGGATCCCGGCATGATCAAGCTGCTGCGGCGCGGCACCCTGGCCGAGATATACAGGCGCAACGAGCTCTACGACTACTATCGCGACTTCGTCAGGCAGCAGGAGAAGCGGGCGGGTAAATAAGGTCCCGTGGCCTGGCGGCCTCCCTCACTGGTGTCTCACGTCTATTATTCGCTACGCCCATCTCGCAGCCGCTTGGCCAGCCGATCGTAGAGGATCACATTGACCGAGGCGGCGAGATTCATGCACCTCTTGGGTATGGATACGTAGATCACTTCCTACTAGCCTCGCAGCCGCTTGGCCAGCCGATCGTAGAGGATCACATTGACCGAGGCGGCGAGATTCATGCACCCCTTGGGTATGGATACGTAGATCACTTCCTATTAGCCTCGCAGCCGCTTGGCCAGCCGATCGTAGAGGATCACGTTGACCGAGGCGGCGAGATTCATGCACCCCTTGGTCGGCACATAGATCACCTCCTTCACCGCCGCGAAGCGGGCGGGATCCAGGGTGCCATCCTCGGGGCCGAAGATGTAGAAGGCGCGCTCCGGGTGCACATAGTCCGGCAGCGAGGTGGCGCCCTCGATGAGATCCACCAGCACAGGGGTACAACCTCGGGGCACGAACGCCAGCAGATCGTCCACCCCGAGCAGGGGGATCTTCTCCACCATCTGCTTGGTATCGGTGGCGAAGCGGCGCGCCAGCTCGAAGCGACTGCCGGTGTAGTAGACCTCGTCCGCCCCGTAGCAGCCGGCGGCCCGCATCACGGCCCCCACGTTCTCCGGTGACTTGGGGTTGACCAGTCCGATGCAGCAATAGCCAGCCTCTGTGCGCTGCTCCAGCAGGGGGATGCTCCTCTCTTTGCCGTCATGGCCTGACTCTTTCATCTCTCTCTCCTCTGTGGCGGCCGCATTATACCCTCGCCTCGCAGTTTGCCCATGGCGGCGCGTGATCATGAGCCGATCGTGCGAGCAGGTCGCCCTCAGTCGCCAGCAGCGCCATCACCTGACCCACGGCCCCTGATGCCGAGCGATGACGAGATCCGGGGATTACTGGGCTGAATGGAATCGTCTGAAAACCATTTTTATTGCCGGGCAATGTCCGGTGATTTTTTGTGCGCGATCCGACATTTTTTGTATGTGGCGATGGCGGGAAAACGTTTTTGGACAATAATAGACAAACGTTTACAACTGGATGTTTGTCTATGACGGAGCGTGAACAAGAGATCCTCGCCCTGCTGCGCCAGGATCCCATGATTGCCCAGCAGGATCTGGCGGATCGCCTCGGGATCAGCCGCTCGGCGCTGGCGAGCCATATCTCCAGCCTGATGCGCCAGGGCTATGTGCAGGGACGGGGCTATGTGCTGCGGGAAGGGCCCTACGCCGTGGTGATCGGCGGTGCCAACATGGATATCTGCGGCGCCAGCCACGATAACCTGCGCATCGGTGATTCCAACCCGGGCCAGGTGCGGACCTCCGCCGGCGGGGTGGGGCGCAACATCGCCGAGAACCTGGCACGGCTCGGCACCGATACCCGGCTGTTGAGCGCGGTGGGCAACGATCAATACGGTCATCACCTGCTGGACGTGACCCAGCGCGCCGGCGTCGATGTGCGCCAGGTGCTGATGTTGGACGGCCAGGCGACCTCCTGTTACCTCAGCCTGCACGATGGCAGCGGCGAGATGAGCTGCGCCGTCAACGACATGGGGATCATCGACGAACTCACCCCGGCCAGGCTCACCCCGCTCAGCGGCTTCCTCGGGGCGGCCAGCCTCTGGGTGCTCGACACCAACCTCGCGACCCACACCCTCGACTGGCTGTTCGAGCGCCAGGGGGAGCACATCATCTTCGTCGACACCGTCTCGGTGGCCAAGGTGGAGAAGATCCGCCCCTGGTTGCACCGGATCCACACCCTCAAACCCAATCGCAGCGAGGCCGAGCAGCTGTGCGGCTTCCGCATCGCCGGTCCCGATACCTGGACCATGGCGGCGGCCTGGTTCCACCGCGCCGGGGTGCAGCGGCTGTTCCTGAGTCTCGGCGATCAGGGGATCTTCTACAGCGACGGGGAGTGCCAGGGCCATCTGCCCGTGCTCGGCAGCCCTGTCGTCAACGTGACCGGAGGCGGTGATGCCTTCATGGCTGGGCTGGCCCACGCCTGGTTGCAGGAGAGCGACATGACCGACACCACCCGTTTCGCCCTCGGCTGCGCCGCCCTCACCGTCAATTGTTCCGATACCGTCTTTTCCGGCCTATCCAAGGCCGCCGTTGAACGCATGCTGGAGGAGTACCCATGTTGAACGCTTACCTCGATATCCAACCTGAAGTCGCCGCTGCCCTGGCCGCCGGCAAGCCGGTCGTGGCCCTGGAGTCCACCATCATCTCCCACGGCATGCCCTATCCGCAGAACGTGGAGACGGCGCGCCAGGTAGAGCAAGTCGTGCGCGACAACGGTGCCGTGCCGGCCACCATCGCCATCTTGGATGGCCGCCTCAAGGTGGGTCTGGATGCGGGGGCGCTGGAGGCGCTGGGCCGGGCCGGTCATGCCGCCACCAAGTGCAGCCGCCGTGACATCCCCTTCGTGCTGGCGAACAAGGGGCTTGGGGCGACCACGGTCGCCTCCACCATGATCATCGCCGCCATGGCCGGCATCCGGGTGTTCGCCACCGGCGGCATCGGCGGCGTGCACCGCGGTGCCCAGGAGACCTTCGACATCTCGGCTGACTTGCAAGAATTTGCCCATACCCCGGTGGCCGTGGTCTGCGCCGGCGCCAAGTCGATCCTCGATATCGGCCTGACTCTGGAGTACCTGGAGACTCAGGGCGTGCCGGTCATCGGCTACCAGACCGAGGAGCTGCCCGCCTTCTACACCCGCGAGAGCGGCTTCAAGGTGGATTACCGCCTCGATACCCCGGCGGCAATCGCCGAGGCCCTGCGCCTCAAGTGGGAGCTGGGGCTGGCCGGTGGCGCCGTGGTGACCAACCCGATCCCGACCGAATTCGCCATGCCCAGGGCCGACATCGACGCCGCCATCAAACAGGCGCTGCAGGAAGCCGAAGAGCAGGGCGTCAAGGGCAAGGAGTCTACGCCTTTCCTGCTGGCGCGGGTGTGCGAGCTGACCGGTGGCAACTCCCTGGCGGCCAACATCCAGTTGGTGCTGAACAACGCCGCCCTGGGGGCAAAGATTGCCGCCAGCCTGTGAGGGCGTGCTAAGCGATAAAAGAGGGCCACCAGGCCCTCTTTTTCATTGATAACGCCGCAACTCTTTGCGTTATTTATAGCGATATTCGGTGAACCCGTTGCACATTATTGAATGATATATTTTATATACATGCTAATAATGAGGAGCGGGCATTGAATATTTAATAATCGCTTTATTCAATGGCCCCAATCTAGTTAATTGGCTGTTGTTTCGGTCCCGTCCGTTCATAATTCACGCATCAGAATTCAGTTGTTTTTTCCCCGCAAGGCCCCGCCCCCATTCCGTCCGTGAAAATTAAAGTCATTGTTTTTATTATGTTTTTTGAGTTTTCCTCTTGATCCTGGACAAATAATACCCGGTATTTCTCCGTCAGGCTGGGACTGCGATCATTCGCAGACTCAAGGGAGAGAGAATAATGAATAAATATTATCTGCTGCTGGCGTTATCCTTGCCCGGACTGGGGTGGGCAAGCGAGCCGGTACAACCGGTGGAAGCCGTCAAGGTGGGTGAGCCGGCAAAAGTCGAGCTGGGCAAGATGCTGTTCTTCGAGCCGAGGCTCTCCAAGTCCAACGCCATCTCGTGCAACTCCTGCCATAACCTGGCGACCGGCGGAGTGGACAATCAGGTCAGCTCCCTCGGCCACAAATGGCAGGAGGGGCCGATCAATTCACCGACCGTGCTCAACTCCAGCCTCAACTTCGTGCAGTTCTGGGACGGTCGCGCCAAGGATCTGAAGGAGCAGGCGGCCGGCCCCATCGCCAACCCGCTGGAGATGGCCTTCACCCACAAGCTGGCGGTGGAGACCCTGCACACCCTGCCCGAGTACCGCGCCCGTTTCGACGCTATCTACGGCAAACCGGACTTTGGCATCGACGAGGTGACCGACGCCATTGCCGCCTTCGAGGAGACGCTGGTTACCCCCAATGCCCCCTTCGATCGCTGGCTGAAGGGGGATGCCAAGGCGCTGACGGCGCAGCAGCTGACCGGTTATCAGCTGTTCAAGGACAAGGGCTGCACCGCCTGCCACAACGGGGTCGCCATCGGCGGCAACTCCTACCAGAAGATGGGGCTGGTCAAGCATTACGAGACCAGCAACCCGGCTCAGGGCCGGGGCGGGGTGACCGGGGAGAAGCAGTTCATCGGCTGGTTCAAGGTTCCCACCCTGCGCAACATAGAGCTGACCACCCCCTACTTCCACGACGGGGCCGTCTGGGATCTGAAGGAGGCGGTGCAGATCATGGCGGATATCCAGCTGGGTCAGCGCCTGAGCGAGCAGGAGGCACAGGACATGACCGCCTTCCTCAAGAGCCTGACCGGCGAGCAGCCACAGATAGTGCTGCCCATACTGCCACCGTCCCAGGCCGATACCCCCAGGCCCCAGGTCAAGAGCTGATCGGCGGGGCCGCAGAGCGGGGCTGTCGCCCCGCTTTTTATGCCTACATCTGTTTGATTAAATGGAAAAAATGCCATGTTCAGCACAATGACATCGCGATGACAATCCCCCACCTGGCCGCAGGATTTTGGCCAGATTGTCGCCTCCTTCACGTTTCCAAAAAGCTCCTTATTCGCGCAATTGCCTAACTCGTCAGACCTGGTGTCAAATCACTCCGCCTAACACAAGGAGTGGCATAATAATGAACAATATTAATAAGTTAATTCTGGCTATCGGATTCACTCTCACCACGTTCCCGACCCTGGCTGCGGGTTTTCAGTGCAGGGACCACGTCACCCTCGGAGTGCCCAGCCAATCCAGCCAGCTGCTGTGCCGGGAAGGCTATGCAGCCGGCTACAACTATGACACCAAGGTCTCTGACTGGGTCTCCTACCGGATGACGGCGGCCAGCGCCCAGGGCCAGGTACCGCGCAAGGATGCCTTCGCCGAAGACAAGGAGGTGCCGGTGCAGTTCCGTGCCACCCTGGCGGACTACAAGGGCTCCGGCTATGACCGCGGTCATCAGGCGCCGGCGGCGGACATGCGCTCCACCACCACCACCATGAAGCAGAGCTTCCTGCTGACCAACATGACCCCGCAACTGCCGGCTCTGAATCAGGGCGCCTGGCGCATCCTGGAGGAGAAGACCCGCCAGTGGGCCGTCGCCTATCAGGATGTCTATGTGATCACAGGCCCCATCTTCACCAACTCCGACGCGTCTATCGGTAACGGTGTGACAGTGCCCCACGCTTATTACCGGGTGGTGATGGACGTGGCGAACCAGGAGGCCATCGCCTTCATCCTGCCGCAACAAAATATTCCATCCAGCAAGTTGGCGGATTACATAGTGACGGTGGATGCGGTGGAGGAGCAGACCGGGCTCGACTTCTTCGCCAGCCTGCCGGACGAGCAGGAGGAGGCCATGGAATCCCAATTGATGGCGATGTGGGGTAATTAGGCACGGCGTGCCAGGCCCTGATCTCGTGTCTGCACCATAGAATCAGCTGGCAAGAGGAGCTATTTCAGTCGGGAACTAATAGGCGATGTGACAGCCGACCGGCAGGGTTTTGATATCCGGGTCGCCATTAAGCGGATCGGAATAGAGGACCATTCACGAGGGACAAGGTCGGGATCAAAGCGAGTGATCGTCAATAAAAATGGACGGGTTCATCCCGTCCATTTTCTTATTTCTTGGGACGAAATGGCTTGATGACGCTCTCGTCGCACTCGAGGTAGGGGCCGTCCATCAGATCGATGCAGTACGGAATGGCGGGGAAGACCGCATCCAGGCACTCGCGGATCGACTTGGGCTTGCCCGGCAGGTTGACGATGAGGCTGCTGCCCCGCAGGCCCGCGGTCTGGCGGGAGAGGATGGCGGTGGGCACGAACTTGAGGGATTCCGCCCGCATCAGCTCGCCAAAGCCCGGCATCATGCGATCGCAGACCGCCTCGGTGGCTTCCGGCGTCACGTCCCGTTTGGCGGGGCCTGTGCCGCCCGTGGTGACGATGAGGCTGCAACCTTCCTCATCGGCCAGCTGGATCAGGGTGGCTTCGATCTGCGCCTGCTCATCCGGGATGAGCCGGTAGACGGGCTCCCACTCCGAGGTCAGGTAGGTGCTCAGGGTGTCGATGATGGCCTTGCCGGACAGGTCTTCATAGATGCCTGCACTGGCGCGATCGCTGACGGTGACGATGCCGATTCTTGCCTTGCTCATGCTGTGCTCTTTATCGCTCGGGAAAGTGGCAAATAAAATAACATAATCAGTGAGATATGTTAAACCACGGCGAGCCTTGCCAAGGTGTACAGGATAATCTGGTTCGAACGAAAACAATCCTGCGTTTGTCGATGGTTTGGGAATAAAGCCCATGATATGGGCCGATAAAATTTATAAAAAAAGTAGCGTCGATGCTCCGTTGATAATCATATGATCCATAAAGAATAAATCTTTAACTCCCCCGCAGTATCCCGCCATTTCTTCAAAACCGGACTCCAGTGACGCGTACTGACTGAACCAGATCCGCCGCCATCTTATATAACCTTCATTACGGACGGTGAAATTATGTGCTGAACGTAGTCATGAAGTGTCACACATGAGGCCTCTGGCCAGGAGGGCATATGGAGCTGCCTGATTTCGATACCCTGAAACACTGGGCCCTTGCCGAACCGGAACGGCTCGATGAGCTGCTGCACCAGCAGATAGATGCCCTGATCGAGCAGGTGGGGCCCGATCGGCAGCGGCGCCTGCGGGGCCTGCAATTTCGCATCGACTGTCAGCGTCGGCTGGCCAAGAACAATCTGGACAGCTGCATCCGGATCGCCAACATGATGCACGAGTCCTTCTTCACCATGCGCAGTCAGCTCAATCATCTTAATGACGAGCCGCCATTTGGGGGCGGCAATATGTTGTCGGGAAATAATATTGTTCGGCTCTCCGATCATCGTAGAGATAAATAATTTATTGATATTTACTCACTATTTTCAGCGTTTTTTTCAGAGCAAGTCATCATGTTGTTAATCAATGTGGTGGCTTGTTTTTTATTTGCTGCAAATAATCCGTGCTGGCTGATTTATTAATGCCTTAATTGGGCCGAGCGTCCGTTCCAGATGAAGGTAATTAATGATTGGGGTAATATACCGATACCTTTTATTTTGCTACGACTCTAAGGGATTATGAGAAGTATCACGCCAAGAAGGGTGCTGTCATCGGAACAACAGACAGAGATCACCCGGATCATCGTCAAGGTGGGCCAGCTGCTGGCTCAACATGGGGCCGAGGGGCGCATCATAGAGCAGACCACGGTCCGGCTCGGGTTGGCTCTCGGGCTGGAGAGCGTCGAGATGGCCATCTCCGCCAGCGCCATAGTGCTGACCAGCCTCTATCAGGGCAACTGCGTCACCACCACCCGCCGGGTGCGGGATCAGGGCATCAACATGCAGGTGGTGTGCGAGGTTCAGCGCCTCTGCATCCTGGCGGAGAAGGAGCTTGTCGGGGTGCGGGAGGTACGCCAGCGGCTCGACGGCATAGTGCCATTCCACTATCACCCCTGGCTGGTGGTGCCCATGGTGGGGCTCTCCTGCGGTGCCTTCAGCCTGCTGTTCGGCGGCGACTGGCCCATCTTCCTGGTGACCTTCGTCGCCTCTGCGGTGGCGATGCGGGTGCGCCAGCTGATGGCCCGCCATCATCACAGCCCGCTCATCAACTTCGCCGTGACCGGGTTTGTCGCCACCCTGATCGCCTCCAGCGCCACCTACTTCCAGTGGGGAGACCAACCCTATCTCACCATGGCGGCCAGCGTGCTGTTGCTGGTGCCGGGCTTCCCGCTCATCAACGCCGTGTCCGACATGGTGAAGGGCTACTTCAATCTGGGGCTGGCCCGCTGGGGCACGGCGACCCTGCTCACCGTCAGCGCCGTCATCGGTATAGTGCTGGCCATGTCGGTCACCGGGATCTGGGGCTGGAAGCTGTGGTGGGACTCGATATGAGGCGAAATGAAAGGGCCTGCGGGCCAGGGCCATTCCCCCTAGGTGCAGCGCTTATCCGCCGCCAGCAGTTGCCGGTTCGGCTGGGGGAAACACCATGATGGATCTGCTCCTGCTGCTGGCCAGGGATGCGTTCTGGTCGGCCATCCCTGCGGTGGGCTTCGCCATGCTGTTCAACGTGCCGCCGCGCATGCTGAAGTATTGCGCCATGGGCGGTGCCCTGGCCCACAGCCTGCGCACCCTGCTGATCCATTACGGCATGCCCATCGAGTGGGCCACCCTGGCGGCGTCCACCACGGTCGGCTTTGTCTGCGTCTATTGGTCGCAGCGTCTGCTGGCCCCCCGGCCGGTGTTCAGCGTCGCCTCCATCATCCCCATGATCCCGGGTGTCTATGCGTTCAAGACCATGATCGCCGTGGTGGAGCTCAACATCTCGGGGGTGACGACCGAGCTTATCCATCATGCGGTGACCAATGGCCTCAAGGTGCTGTTTATCGTGGGTGCGCTCAGTTTCGGTTTGGCGATCCCCTCCCTGGTCGTGTACCGTAACCGGCCCATTGTCTGAGACAGGCTGCAAGAGGCTGAACCCATGCAAATTTCCATGATTGCCGCCATGGCGCAGGATCGCGTAATCGGGCTGGACAACCAGATGCCCTGGCATCTGCCCGCCGATCTGGCCCACTTCAAGCGGGTCACGCTCGGCAAGCCGGTGCTGATGGGGCGCAAGACCTTCGAGTCCATCGGTCGGCCGCTGCCCGGGCGCCGCAACCTGGTGATCAGCCGCAACCCCGATTACCGGGTCGATGGGGTGGAGGTGGTCGATTCGGTCGAGGCCGCGCTGGCGCTGCTGGCGAGCGGCGAGGCGGTGGATGAGCTGATGGTGATCGGCGGCGGCCATCTCTATGGCCAGTTGCTGCCGAGGGCGGATCGCCTCTACCTGACCCGGATCGAGCTGGCGGTCCCGGGGGACACCCGTTTCCCCGCCTTCGACGAGGGGGAGTGGCTGTGCCTAGAGCGCGAGGCGCACCCGGCGGACGAGAAGAACCCGCACCCCTACCGTTTCGAGACCTGGCAGCGACGCTAGTCCACTCGCACCAAGCAGGCCCCTCCCGTTGCGAGGGGCTTTTTTTTGGCTATGTCCCAATTACG
>NZ_JRGL01000003.1 GCF_000764655.1 Aeromonas aquatica | reverse complement strand
AGATCTCATTGCGAGCAAACAGTTGTTCTGCCACAGAGCCGCCAAAATTCTTATTAATATCGTCGGGAAGGAAAGTCGCCCAAGGGTCAGAATAATCTTCATACAAGCCGCGGCTATCAAATTGTAAAGACAACCCCCAGAATCCATTTGGCTCAGCGCCTTTAAACCCATGCAACTTACCAGGGGGAACCAAAAGCGCATCACCTGCTTTCATGTCTGCCTGCACATCCCCAGTAGTCCGTGCACCACCCTCACACATCAGAATCATCGACTCTACCGGGTGAATGTGCGGTTCCAGCTCTTCACCTGCCTCTAAACGTACCCATGCCATAGACACTCGGTTATCGTCAGGAAGGAAATCCAGCAGATGTGGTTGTTTCATAAAATCTTTCACGTGACCGAGCCAGTGCTCTACCCCGTCGACTTCAATTGTTCGTATTGATGGAATGTCATCACGCTTTACCAGTGTCACATCAGTTAATTTTTTCATTTTGACTCTATTTTATGATTCACGCAGAAAGATGCATCAGATGCATCTATTTACCCAGTTGAAATGCAACTAGTTTAACC
>NZ_JRGL01000029.1 GCF_000764655.1 Aeromonas aquatica | reverse complement strand
GATGATTAGACCACTACAAGCAGCCATCTTCATGTGCTTTACAGCGCTTTGCCCAATAGATTGCCTGGGACAAAAATAAAGCAGCAGTTACCGAACCAGTGAGGGCAACAAATGGGCGATGGAATGCGATTGGGCGATCCAGAAAGTTGATATTCATTCTTGCCCCGCATCATTCTTCATTGTTTCAAAATAGAACCGTAGGTTTTGATTTACCCCCAGTAAATCAAGACATCCCGTAGCTTTCAGCAACTCGATCTGTGCAGCGTTGAAACTGACCCCATTGGCTGATTGCTTAATCGCAAGACGGATCCTGAATTCTTCGATAGACCATGTGCGCTTTGTGCGGTTACACCCCTCGCAAGACGGCTTTAGATTCAAGTATTCATTCGTACCGCCACTCGACTTAGGAACCACATGCTCCACGTGAAATGTCTCTATCATGATCTGGTCGCCGCAATACGCACAGTTCCCTCCAAACATGGAGAAGATCTTGGCTCTTTTGGTTTTGCTGTAGAAGTTGCTCATGCCGCCACCCCCATTGCTACCGCCGCCGCGACGACTGGCCCCCATTGTGTGGCCATTGCATTAGCCCACCCTTGGTAGGTTTTGGCTCGAGCCATGGCGCGCCCATCTCCCGGGCTCAGCCTGTTCTGGCCGCTGTCGGTCTGATTTCCCCATCGAGGCAATAACTTTCCACTGGGTTGCAGAACCATGCGTGGTGCTACCCAGAGTGTCGGTAAAAGATCCGGCAAGCCCTTGAGGGCCAACCCTGTAGCCTTGCTTGCGTCGTGCCCATATTGGTGAGGCTGAATTACTTGGGTAGGGAAATTTGAGCGGAACCCATACCGGGTTAAATCAAGGCGCTTGTTGATAGCTCCAATCGCTGGGTTCTCTATAGCGATGAATGGAATGGGTGCCACTGCCAGCGCATCAACAAAGGTCAAAGCCATCTCACGAGCTGCACGCCGGGCTTCACCTACGAGAGTGCCTGGCTTGACGCGCTGGTGATACGGACCATCCCCATATGCCCACTCTGCAGAGCAGGTCAGATAGGTACAATCTGGGTGGGCGATCATGAGATCCCAGCCCCACCGCATCACATTCAAAGCATCCCCGCGGATATGCGGACCAGGTACCTCGGAATCCACAAGGTCACATGACCATGCATCGTGGCCGGCATTGATAAAGGCATCGCGAATAACACCAAATCGTTCGCAAGCTATTAGTACTCTCATGCTGCCACCTCCTGCTCGGTGTACTCACAAGCGGGGCACTCAAATGTGCGGTCGTCGGTACCAGATTGCAGCTCACTACCACACTGCGGGCAGTGGCCAAGATCGTGCGGCAAGGGGTGGCCCCCACGGGCCATGGTTGGATTGGTCATTGGTCAGGTCCTGGTTCAAAACGCCCGCTGGTCAGGCGGGCAGATAGTGGTTATGCGCTGGGTTGTGCCTCTGCACGCTCAACAGTGCGGGTCTGCAGCTCACGGGCCAGGCGCAATGCCTGCCGATCGGTGCCGGCGGCGTGCGCAGTCGGGATAAGCGCGGTATCCAGCTCAAGCGCCAGCTCGTGCATAACCGCTTTCAGAATGATGTTGTCCCGATAGCAGACATGTTTTGAGGCTGGGCGCGGCGGCCTGGGTTGCGTAGTCATGGGGTTACCTCCCGAGAACGAAGTTGATGAGTTTTTGCAGGGGACGCTTTGGCCTTTCCTCGTCATATACCGCTTCATCCTCTGGAGTGAACAGCAGCAGGCCGCGCTCAGGCAGGCCAGAGCCATCCAGGATCTCTTCCACGGTGACGGGTGGGTAACCCTGCTCGATGAGGCTCCGATTGGCCCGTTTGACGGCTCTCGTCAGGATCTGGGGTTCGTGCTGAGATATGGCTTTGAGCAGGATCAGTAGCGAGGTGCGAGCAAATGCGGTTTCGGTCATCTGCAGCTCTGCACCGACTTCTTGCCAGACTCGGCGCTGTGCCGGGTTGCCGCGTACTCGCAGTGGAGAAATGGCATCCATTTTTTCGTGATCAGACAGTGCTGGTCGTCCCATTGGGTTGGTCCTCTATTGGTAATGACTCAGGCCGGTGGTTAGGCGGCCTGTTGATTTTTCTGTTCGGGGTTGGCGTAGTCATGAATACCAAACTCGAGCTTCCCATCGCTGGCACCTACAAACAGTGCTGCGGCCTTGGGTGATACAATGCCGCGGTTTTTTTTCCGCCAATCATTGAAGCAAACTCTGTTGTATCCAATGGCGCTTGCTGCCTTTGCCGCACTGCCAAAAAACTTGATGGGCTCATCTATGTGCATGGTTGGTCCTCCGGTAAATGCCAAGCAATATTAGTAAGAACAAACTAACTGGTCAACGAAAACAAACCTTACAGCTGGCAAGGCATAATGCAGTATGTTTGTTGAATCTAACGATATGGTGGAATTGATGTCTTCCTTTAACGTAAGACTCCAGCAGTTAATGGAGGAGCGCGGATTTACGGCTGCCGACCTGGCAAGAAAAACCGGACTTTCCAAACCGACCTTGAGCGCCATCATTCACGGCAACACCAGCGACCCAAGAATCAGTAGCTTACTCAGCATCTCTAGAATATTGGGTTGTGACCCGATATGGCTGTTCGTAGGTAAGAGCAGCACAGACTACGCATCCAGCACTGCTGTCTCTAAAGTCCCGATCTGGGAATTGAAGGACATGGTTGGCCAACCCAGCGATGCCATCCCCTTGATAGACACAGGCCGGCATCTTGTTGTGGAGGATGGTGGACATTTGTGCGCGGTTGTCGCAGAAAATGAAGATCTAGCCACAAGTGGCATCCATAAGGGCGACTTGATTATCGTCGATATGAGTCCGACCCATCGCAAACTGGATAGTGGTGACATTGCATTAATCCAGTACAAAGATAAGTTCTTGTTGCTGCGTGCAAAGAACGCTATCGACGGTATGAACTTAGTTGCTGACGATCCACACTTCGGCTTCCTCAAGGCAAAAGACGCAACTATCCTCGGAAAAATGATCGAGCTACGCCGCGCTTAACATCCCTACCCTCACACGATCAACCCGCCTCCTGGCGGGTTTTTTTTACCCATTTTTCATCATGAAAGTCGTACCAGTGCCCATTAGTTAAAAATTACTTACCAAACTATTGCATTGTTAGTTATTACTTCCTATCATGCATTTCGTAAGGTTTGCCTAACCATCCAGACATAGGTAATACCTCCGAACCAAATGGCCAGAGTAGGACATTGGACCGCATTCAACCAAACCAGAGGACCAACCATGAAAGTGAACGATCCAGTGCAGTACACCAACCCCCGGACCCGCGTCACCGTTCCGGCAGTGATCACCAACATCACTGACCTCGGCAAACGCCGCGGTGGCGGCCTGTTCTACACCGTCAAGACCGAGGCCGGTATAGAACACAAGGCCCGTGCAGCCTGCCTGCAAGCTGCAGCGTAACCAGATGCTCCCGCCGAGCGCGGGAGCACTCAACCGCATGAGCATTGCCGCAGTGCTCAACCGGTTGAGACGAATCATCGACCACCAGCAACAGGACCCGCCCCTAACCAGGGAAAAGTAGAAGGCGCCTGACCAGCGCGTAAGAACGACAAAGCCCGCACAAGGCGGGCTTTGAAGGACCGGGAACCACCCCGGCCAAGATAGATTGCCAGGGGACCAACCCCAACAATCAGGACCCATCCAAGCCAAAGCGAGGAAGGAGTTAACGAGGACCAACCCGTCAACAGGAGCAAATGTACCATGGCAGAGAGCATTTTTTCCAGAGCCGCACAACGCGCCGACCACATCCTGATGTCGATCGCCGATAAGTTGAACGGTAATACCGCCCGCCGCCGTGCGATTAAGCAAAAAGTTGTCATCGCCATGCTGGCCGCTGAGCAACACCACATCGTTGCGGCCCGAGCAGCCCAGAGGCGCACCACTGGATTTACCAAGCACAGCGCCCTCCTCCACTGGCGCGCCGAGTTCCACCGCAACGCCGTCTGACCCGGGTCTGGCGCTTCCCTAATAGCGCCGTAGCCAAAGCCTCTTTCTCAAGCACCGCAAGGATGCTTTGGCTTCGCTCACGCCAAATTCGGCTGAGCACGCTCTTTAACAACCTGGATTGGGCAGTCACCGCACGCAATCTGCTGGCCCGGCAGATCCCCGCTAACCCGTTCAATCCGGAATGTGGGGCCAGAAGGTGACGCGGTGCCGGCTTGCGAGCCGGTATCCGAAGGTGGCTCTGGTGTAGCCGTGGCCGCCTTCGGATAACCACCACAGGACCCAGACCATGAAAAAGCGTACCGACCAAAGCAACCTGACCATCCCCCCGCTCAATGATGCTTGCCGCAAGCGCCTGCGCCAGTTGCGTGAACACCTAGGCCTCAGCCGGCCGAAGTTCGCCGACATGTTGGGGATCCCACCCACCACGCTCAAAAACTACGAGCTGAACTACCGGGAAATCAGCGGCGGCACCCTGCTGTTGATAGCGCAGCACCCCGAGCTTTCCGCCCACTTCGCTTGGCTGATGACTGGCCAGAAAGCGGAGCCAGCAGCTGCGGCTTAAAGGGAGCCTTAGCAATGCACCTAGGCATCGAACACCGTTATTCCGAGCGAGGGCCTGAGCCTGAACAAGCAGTAACAAGCAACGCCCCAGAACCGGAGCTCGTTGGCCCACCCACTCCGCTTCACATCATCAACCTGCGTCAATTTCGCATCATCACCGAATCCAAGGCGCGCATGGACCACGCCAAAGCAATCGCTCTGGATAAGGCGCTGGCTGCCATGGACGCACTATTTAACAAACGAGGACCAACCATGGAAAACTCCAACCAGAAAACCCTGATCGCCGAGGCCGTTGTCACCAAGTTCGAGCCGGCAGGCCCTGGCATTTACCCCGGAATCCCCGGCGATGCCTACCACGGTGGGCCTGGATTATCCAAGAGCGGCATAGATTGGGCTTTGGTGTCTGGCCAGCACTACCACTACTACCAGGTTGAAGGCAACGACCAGAAGCAAACTGCAGCCCTGCGTGAGGGCAAGATCCTGCATAAGATCGTGCTTGAGTTCGATGACTTCAACAGCGAGTTCATCGTTGAGCCTGAGTGGCCTGCTCATGCCCTGGCTGGAGCCGAACAGATGAAGGCCGTCATTCAGGAATACAACGAGAGCCTCGAGCAGAAACCTGCCATCGAGGAACTGGTCCAGGCCATCGAGGAACACAACAGCAAGCTGCCAAAGCCCATTGATGCAGGAAAAGGAGTGGGTGAGCACGAAGCTGCCTATGAGCTGCTGCCAGAAGCATTCCAGACCCTGGGCGAAGATGACAAGCGCACTGGCGCTGCGCTCAAAGCCTGCATCAAGGCTTACCACGACAGCCTGCCAAAACCCATCAAAACGTCTGGCGGCTATCAAGCTGTGCTCGAGAACTACGCCCTGCTGGGCATCCAGCAGGCGGAGCACGCATCACATATCAATGCCCTGCCCAGTCCACTCCCCTTGAATGGCACCAAGGCTGAAATGGCCGAGCGGATCCGAACTTTCAACCCTGATGCTGTGTTCCTCGATGAGCTCAAAGAGCAATTCATGCAAGAGGCCGGCGGACGCGAGGTGTTGACGGCCAACGAGTATCAGCACGCCCTCCGCTATCGAGAGGCCGTCTTGGCTCATCCCGAAGCTGCTGTGCTGCTGGATGAAGGAGTTGCAGAGTCCAGTCTCTACTGGCATCACTCCGAAACCAAAGCCCTGCTCAAGTGCCGTCCAGACTGGATGCGCCCCGATCACGTTCTGGTTGACCTCAAGTTCGTGCGCAACGCCAGCCCCAGCGGGTTCGCACGAGATGGTAGCTCCCACAACTATCACGTGCAGGATGCCCACTACTCCGATGGCTATGAAATCCTGACCGGCCACAAGCCCAGTTTCGTTTTCATCGCCGTTGAGAAAGATGGTCCACTGGGCCGCGATGTGTTCAAGCCCATTCTGGTAGGCGTCTACTACTACGGTCAGGACGACCAGCGCCGTGCGCTGGAGTTGCGCAACATGGCAGTGCGTAACGTGGTCCGTTGGAGCCAAGACAACTACTGGCCGGGTCACGATGGCATGGGTGAGATTGTCGTCCCCTCGTTCCAGGCCAACGCCGAACGCAACACCCTCAATGAAGACGAGAGTGGTATCACGCTCACACAAGTCACTGACGTTGAGCGGCCGCTTGATGCCCTTCCTGACAACCTCTTCGGTAGCGAGGCAGCATGATGAATAACCAAGTAGCAACCCAAGAAGCCAACCCCGTGTTGGCCAATGAACGTGGGCAAGCCAACATGCTGAACCTGATGATGAACGTCGATTTCATGGCGAGCATCGACAAGATGGCCGACATGATGGCCAGCGGAAAGACCACCGTTCCCCAGCACTTACGTGGGAACAAAGCTGACTGCTTTGCAATCTGCCTGCAGGCCATCCAGTGGGGGATGAACCCGTTCCCCGTTGCGCAGAAGACCCATCTGGTCAATGGCACGCTCGGTTATGAAGCCCAGCTGGTCAACGCGATTGTGGTCAACTCCGGTGCAATCAAGGGACGCTTTGACTACGAGTTCTTCGGACCCTGGGAGCGAGTGATCGGTAAATTCAAAGTGATCCGAAAAGAGAAAGATGGGAAACCTGTCGAGTATCGAGTGCCTGACTGGACCTTTGCCGATGAGGCGGGTTGTGGGGTCAAGATCATCGCACACCTTTCCAGCGGCCAATCCCGTGAAGTGACCCTGTTGCTCCAACAGGCCCGCACTCGAAACTCCACCCTTTGGGCAGATGACCCCAAGCAACAGCTTGCATATCTGGGTGTCAAACGCTGGGCAAGGCTCTACACCCCGGATGTAATCCTGGGAGTTTACTCTGTCGATGAATTGGAGGAGATCGACGTGACGCCTCCAAGTGACGGCCCGCAAAGCGGTGCTGACGCAAAAGCAGAGCTCACCCGTAAAGCGGCCGAGCGCCGTGCCCAGCAGCAAAAAGGACAAGTTATCGAAGGTGAAGCCCAGGTCGTCGGCGCAGGAAATGAACCCGCGGTGGAGCCCATTTCAGATACCGATGAGCAAAGTGAGCCAAAGGACCTCGAAGCAGAAGACCTCCTCGCCGACATCCTGTTCAAGATGGATCTCGCTCAGTCTGGTTCAGAGATGAAAACCCTGGTTACCGAGGTCAGTCAGCTGGGTCCCCGCCTTAACACTGAACAGAAGAAGTCAGCATCTGGCATCTACCAGAAAAACGTCGACCGCCTTGGGCTCAGTACCAAGAAAGCTGCTTAAACCACCTCCCATGCCCGCTAACCGGCGGGCACTTCCTCCAAGGACCCAACCATGACCGAAGCAAACGAGTTTACCCCCATAATAGACCCCAGCAGCGCCACCGTTCAGACTATGTTCGGTAGCGTCCTGCAGCAGAAAATCCAGAGCGGCGCCCTTGAACAAGCGCTCGGTAAGTACGCCGACAAGTTGATCGACGACTGCGCTCGGGATGTTTTACGCGAATATGGCGATGTTGGTAAGGCAGTGAAAGAGGCGTTGACCAAGGCCATCATGCCGAACATCGATGATCTGAGCGACTTCCCCAGCTATCACGACTTCGTGACCAAGCGCCTGCGCATGGCAGCGACCGAGTTCTATGACCAGCGCCTGGCAGAGGTGCTGGATAAGGAAATCCAGGAGATCATGAGCGAGCTTCCAGAAGAAATTACCTTGTCATGGGTGCTCGATGCGGTTCGCAAATCGATCACCCAATACGGCGAAGGTGATCACGTTGACGAGGAGATGACGCTCATTATCGAAGAATCCTCCTATGGGTATCGTCACATCTACATCGGCAAAGAAGCGGATATGGATAAATACCGCTGCGAATATCAGCTCGACCTCGACAAAGAGGGCTGCATTTACTCCATGAAAATCGACGAGGATAACGTTAAATCCAAGAAGTGTGTTGGCCCATTCTACGGAGCTGAGCGCAAGCTGATGGCCGCCTACGCCATGAAATCCAAGGTGAACCTGGATCAGGGTGAACACCAGCACAACTACGACCTCATTATCGAGAGCTACGACGACTAACCAACCAAAGCCCAGAACTTGCTGGGCTTTTTCTTTCCCAACAGGACCCAGACCATGACCACGCTGAACCCCAGCGAGGCGACCAGCCTTGCCCTGAACACCCTCACCAGCCAGATCCGCAACATCCTGTTGATGCCGGATGGCCCGGCCAAGGCCGCCATCGGCAGCTTCGAAACCCTGCTCAACGCCAACCTGATCATGATCAGCGAGGCCGCCAATGCCCACATCGACGAGTTCAACGAGCTGATCGACCAACTGGAAGCTCGGGATGGCGAGCTGCTCACCCAGGCGGCCCTGGTCAACGAGCTGAGCCAGCAAGTCGCCGAAGCCGAGCAGCGCATCGCTGCCGCACGACAAGAAGGCGCCGCTGAGTTGGAAGCCAAGGACGCCGAGCTCTACAAGCTGCAGCGCACCCTGAACGACGTCCGGACCAAATACAGCACCCTGCAGTACAGCGCCCGCCAGCTCGAGCGCCAACTGGCCGACCTCAACGCCATGGACCCGGCCGGCATGAAGCGCCGCATCAAGGAAAAGAACGAGCTGCTGGAGGATCAGCGCACCGCGATCGCCAAGCACAAGAGCAACGAGGCCGCTTACCGCGCTGAAGTTTTGACGCTGGAGCGCCGCATCAACGAGCTGCTGGGCGCTATCAACGAGCAGGATCGCGAGCTGGAGCGCCGCCACACTGTCATCATGGAGCTGGAGAGCAGCCGCGTCGCCAAGCTGGTCTGGCACAAGCACCTCGCCAACACCTACAAGGGTGAGGATGGCACGCTCTGGAACGTCTACCTGGTGGATCACGGCCTGAAATCCAACCTCCCCTACCTCATCAACGACCTCAACTGGAAGCTGCACGCCATGAAGTCCGATGGCTCCGGCTGCTCGGTCATGTTGAGCCAGTGGATGAACCCCATCTACCCGACGCCCTATGGTGCCGGGGCCCCGGACGAGATGACCCGGGACATCTTCGCCTTTATGCAGGAGGCTCTGGAGCTGAGCCATCCCCACCTGCAGCCACGCACCGAATGGGCCAAGACGGTCAGCATCCACGAGTGCGGCCTGCCGCCGCGCACCATCAAGCCGCTGGAGGAGGCCGGAATCGACACCCTCTACAAGGTGATGAGTCACCAGGGCAATCAGTTGAACAAGGTCAAGGGGATCGGCGAGAAGCTGGTCGGCCAGATCGTCTACGCCTGCGAGCTCAAGGTGAAGCTCTGGGAGGAGCAGTTCGCCGCCAGCCAACAGGCTGAACAGCACAAGGCGGCGGCATGAAGATCGACATCCACAGCACCAACCGCAAGTACCGGGTGATCTACGCGGACCCGGCCTGGCAATTCAAATCAAAGAAGTCAGGCGGATCAATGAAAAGCGGGGCTGCACAGGCGTACAGCGTCACCTCGGTAGAGGACATGAAAGCCCTTCCTGTGGCAAGGCTGGCAGACGACAACTGCATGCTGGTCATGTGGTGGGTCGGCAGCATGCCACAGGAGGCCATCGACCTGTGCAAAGCCTGGGGGTTCCGGGTCATGACCATGACCGGCCTTGTGTGGGAGAAGCGCACCGTGAACGACAATCCCCACTTTGGAATGGGGTGGGCAACGCGGGCAGGTGCAGAGTGCGCCCTGATCGGCATCAAAGGCAAAGTCAGCAATCTGGTAGTGGACAAGGCTGTGCGCTCGGTCATTCGAGCCAAGGTTGGACGCCATAGCGAGAAGCCGCGCGAGTGCAGAGAGGCCATCGAGAAGCTATGTGGTGATGTGCCACGCATTGAGCTGTTTGCCCGCCTTGCCGCCCCTGGTTGGGACTGCTGGGGCAATGAAGCACCATCACTGCTGGCGCAGTCCGTAGCCTGATACCCCCAATTCATCCACCGCTGGCCACACAGAAACGGTGGATAACTCATAGGACTCCCATGCTTAAGACCGTAAATGCGGTAGCTACATCAGTGCCGCATCTTGAAGGAGGTAAGCAATGCGTTACAGGCAGCCCATCATCCAACAAGGCCTAACCCGTACCGAAGCTGAAGAAACCCGCGCCAGATACCTCCGCATTAACCCCGGCGCCCGAGTCACCATCGACAGCCAACCCGATAACCCCCAGCTCAAGACCCTGATAGCCCATCTCCCTGTCCTGCCATTTCAGCGGGTACGGGATCCTGGCTTTTCCGGATACCGCGGCTGGCGGTCATAGCCGGCGAGCCAGTCTTGCTCCCCGGATTTGGGGTGCAAGAAATAACGGCCCTTCCTTCAATCCCATTGGCGCCCCATCCTCAATAACAGGAGGGCCACGCCATGCAACAACTTCAACTGACCATCGACCAGGATAGCCAGCTACTCAACGACCTGGTCAGCACCGTGCGCTCCCCCACCCTTTCCCGATCGGCCAAGCTCGCCGAGATCGGCCGCATCCTGGCTCACTTCGATCTGCCTATCGAAGCACCCAGGGTTGCCGGCCAGCTCTGGAGTGCCACCGAATTAGGCAAAGAGTTGGGGGTAAGCGCTCAAGCCATTGGCAGGCTCGCCAACCTGCATAACCTTAAAACCCCAGAGCTTGGGGAGTACCGCCTTGACCAGGCATCGCACTCTCGCAAGCAAGTTCAAACCTTCTACTACAACACCTGCGGGCACCACCGGCTTGCAGAGATTCTTAAATCGAGGACCACATGCAACGCAACTACATCTACCCCTGTGCAAGATGGGTGAGACCACGCCTCTTTGAAGCACTAACTGGCATGACTGAGAAAGCAGCCGAGGGACGGCGCCTTAAAGGCGAATGGCCGGAAGGAGTGATCTGGAAATATGGTCCTGATGGACAGGTTCGTTACAGCATCGAGGAGTACGACAAGTGGGTAGAGTCAACGCAATAGACAACCTTTCCACCCTGGTTGCAGGACTGACCGGGATAGAGGTACACGGCAACAAATTGCGACTCTGCTTCAGCTACAAAGGTAACCGCTGCCGCGAAGTCCTCGACATTCCCCTGAGCAAAGCGAATATTAAATTCGCAGCAAACAAACTGGCGGCGATTAAGCACGAGATCGCACTAGGCAATTTTGACTATGCCAAACACTTCCCAAACTCCAAGGCTCTCGTGCGCCTAGGCATGAGCAATGCCACCAGAATGACCCTGGCTGAGGCCGTCACAGCATTTATGGAGAGCGTAGGTCCAACCGTCGGCATCTCAACCAAGCGCTCATACCTTAGCGCCTTTCGCAGAATGACCTTGTTCCTTGGCCAAGACATGCCGATTGCCGACCTGCTCCCCATGCATATCGAGAGGCTACGCAACGATTTGCTCGGCGATTGCCAACCAAGATCAGTCAAGACCTACCTGGGGCACGTGGGGAATTTACTTCACTGGGCAGCCAGGAATGAACTTATCGAGAGGGAGTTTGATGTACGCGTCCATGCCGCAAAGTTAAGTACAGGAAAGAGCGCAGACCCTTTTGAGCATTGGGAGTTTCAAAAGCTGCTGGAGGTAACCTCTAACAAGCAATTCAAGAACATATTGTTGGTACTGGCCTATACCGGAATCCGCCCCGGTGAGCTACGGGCCCTAAGTTGGGAGGATGTCGATATGGAGCAGCGGGTGATCCACATCCGGCGCAACATCACTCAACAGAAGATGCAGTTCAAACTGCCAAAGACAAATCGTACTCGGATTGTGCAGCTGATGCCCCCGGCTCTGGCCGCATTACAGGAACAATTTAAGATAACTGGGGCACTTTCGGACGCAAAGATTGACATGCACTTACCAGGTGGCATGATCGTGCGCCAAACATTGCGTCCAGTTTTTCGTCCAACCAGGCTTGTGCCAGGTAGACCACCGTTTTACTCCGCAGTTTTCCTGGTGGCACCATGGCAAGCAGCAATCAAAAAGTCTGGGGTTCGATATCGTCGTGCCTACCAACTTAGGCATACTTTTGCCAGTTGGAACATTACTGCTCACGGAAATCTTGCGTTCATAGCTGAACAGATGGGCCACAACTCCGCAAGGATGTTGCAAGAGGTCTATGGAAAATGGATCGAATCCGCCAGCCGCAGTGAGGCCGACTTGATCTGGAGTGCAATGCAAAAGAATGGGCATTTGCCCCAATAGCGCCCCAGAATTTTCAACCAGTGACATAGCGCACTGATAATTAAGGATTTTTTTACAATCATATGTTAAGCAGCAATAACATCACCATGCAGTTCGGCGCCAAGCCGTTGTTTGAGAACATCAGCGTCAAGTTTGGCGGCGGCAACCGCTACGGCCTCATCGGCGCCAACGGCTGTGGCAAGTCCACCTTTATGAAGATCCTCGGCGGCGACCTTGAGCCCACTGGCGGTAATGTGAGCCTGGACGTCAACGAGCGCATCGGTAAGTTGCGCCAGGATCAGTTCGCCTACGAAGAGATGCGCGTACTGGACGTGGTCATGATGGGCCACGTCGAGCTGTGGGCCGCCATCGCCGAGCGTGATGCCATCTACGCGAACCTGGAAGCCACCGACGACGACTACATGAAGGCCGCCGAGCTGGAAGGCACCGTCGCCGAATTCGACGGCTACACCGCCGAAGCGCGCGCGGGTGAATTGCTGCTGGGCGCCGGTATCCCCATCGAACAGCACAACGGCCCCATGAGCGAAGTGGCACCGGGCTGGAAACTGCGGGTGCTGCTGGCACAGGCGCTGTTCTCCAATCCCGACATCCTGCTGCTGGACGAACCGACCAACAACCTGGATATCAACACCATTCGCTGGCTGGAGCAGGTGCTCAACGATCGTGAAAGCACCATGATCATCATCTCTCACGACCGTCACTTCCTGAACTCCGTCTGTACTCACATGGCGGATCTGGACTACGGCGAGCTGCGTGTCTACCCGGGCAACTACGACGAGTACATGACCGCGGCCACCCAGGCTCGCGAGCGTCTGCTCTCCGACAACGCCAAGAAGAAGGCCCAGATCGCCGATCTGCAATCCTTCGTCTCCCGTTTCAGCGCCAACGCCTCCAAGTCCAGCCAGGCGACCTCCCGCTTGAAGCAGATCGACAAGATCAAGATCGAGGAAGTGAAGGTCTCCAGCCGTCAGAACCCCTTCATCCGCTTCGAGCAGGAGAAGAAGCTGTACCGCAACATTCTGGAAGTGGAAGGGGTGTCCAAGGGCTACGGTGAGACGCCGCTGTTCAAGGGCCTCAGCATGATGCTGGAAGTGGGCGAGAAGGTCGCCATTCTGGGTACCAATGGCATCGGTAAATCCACCCTGATCAAGACCCTGATGGGCGAACTGGCACCGGACAGCGGCACCATCAAGTGGTCCGAAAACGCCCAGATCGGTTACTACGCCCAGGATCACGCCGAAGACTTCGACACCGATCTCAACGTGTTCGACTGGATGACCCAGTGGAAACAGCCCAACGAAGACGAGCAGGCGGTGCGCTCCATCCTGGGTCGTCTGCTGTTCACTCAGGACGACATCAAGAAGCCGGTCAAGGTGCTGTCCGGTGGCGAGCAGGGTCGCATGCTGTTCGGCAAGCTGATGATGCAGCGCCCCAACATCCTGATCATGGATGAGCCGACCAACCACCTGGACATGGAATCTATCGAATCCTTGAACATGGCGCTGGAGATGTACCAAGGGACCCTGATCTTCGTCTCCCACGACCGCGAGTTCGTCTCCTCCCTGGCGACCCGCATCATGGAGCTGACCGAGAACGGCATCCGCGACTTCGGCGGTACCTACGAGGATTACCTGCGCACTCAGGGCGTGGTGTAAGCACCCTGCCCCGCACTCATCCAATGCAAACCGGCGCCAAGGCGCCGGTTTTTTTATTGCTCTGGAACCCCACCACAGACACTGCCGACCTGTTTGCAACTGGCAGTTGAGGCTGTGCATAAAGCGGGGTTGGGTGGCATATCACACTACCACAGCCCTATTTTGCAGATAAAAAAACGGCCCCATGATGGGGCCGTTTTCGATGGAGTGCGATGTCGGGTTTATTCGACGGCCGCTTCCACGTCGGTGAAGTACTCGATCTTCGCGGTCTTGCGCAGCTCGTCGATCAGCGACTTGTAGGAGGCCTGTGCCTTGCCCTGGCCAAGCTGGCCTTGCAGCAGGCTGACCATCTGGGACGGCTCCTTGGTCACGTTGACCTTGTCCAGCGCCACCACGACCCGATCGCCATTGGCTTCGGCAACCAGCTCCACGCTCGGCTTGCCATCCTTCGGATGGGGCATGCGGAAGGCTTGGGCCAGCAGGTTCTGATCCATGTCCTGAGTGAAGCGAGCGACGCCGTCATGGGTCTCCACTTTGGCACCCAGTGCGGTCAAGTCGGCCTGGATGTCTTCACCCGCGTGCAGCTTGTCCAGCAGGGCCTGCGCCTTGCTGCGCGCCACTTCGCTCGCCTTGTCGTGCTTGATGGCCGCAACCACCTGCTCCTTGACGTCTGCCAGCGGCTTGGCGGCCTTCGGCTGGTGACCCATGATGTGCAGCACCAGCGCCTTGCCATCTGCCAGTTCAATCACATCGGAGTTGGTGTTGTCATCGCGCAGCTGTTCGGAGAACGCCACCGCCAGCACCTTGGGATCATTGAGCGGTGCAGCCGCATCGGCCTGACTGAAGTAGTCAGAGGAGATGACCTTCAGACCCATGGTCTCGGCGGTGAGATCCAGCGAGTCCGGGTTTTCGAAGCTGCTGTCGGCCATCTTCTGCTGCAGGGCAAAGAACTGCTCCTTGGCCTTGTCGGCTTGCAGACGGCTGATGGTTTCGCTCATCACATCGGCAAACGGCTTGGTCTGAGCGGGCTCGACGGCCAGCAGCTTGATGATGTGGAAGCCAAACGGGCTCTTCACCACGGCGGAGAGATCGCCGGCCTTGGCCAGCTCGAAGGCGGCCTTCTCGAAGGTGGGATCCATGACCCCTTTCTCGAACCAGTCCAGCTCGCCGCCCTTCTTGGCGGAGAAGGTATCGGAGGAGTTGGCCTTGGCCAGCGCGGCGAAGTCTTCACCGCCCTTGGCTTTCACCAGCAACTCGCTCGCCTTCTGCTCGGCAGCTTTCTCATCCTTGCCAAACGGGATCAGGATGTGTGCTACCTGGCGACGCTCGGCACGCTGGAACTGGTCCTGGTGCTGATCGTAGTAATCCTGGGCATCCTGTTCGCTGACCTTGATTTCCTTGCCAAGATTGGCCGCGTCCAGCAGCAGGTAGTCGACCTTGACCTTCTCGTCGTTCATGAAGCGGGCACTGTTGGCCTTGTAGAACTGCTCTACCTCGGCGTCGGTCACCTCGACCTCATTCATGTAGGCGGCGGCGCTCAGGCGCACCAGGCGCAGATCGCGGGTCTGGTTATAGAGTCTGTCGAGCTGTTCGGCTTCACCCTTGAGCGCAAATTCGGAACCCAGCAGGGCACCCATCAGTTGCTGGCGCACCATGTCCTGGCGCAGGGAGTCGCGGAACATCTCCGGCGTCATGCCGGCGCGGCGGATCAGCTGCAGATAGCGCTCGTTGTTGAACTTGCCCTCTTCGACAAACTCCGGCATGGCGACGATGGCCTGCTTGATCTGCTCGTCGCTGACGCGCAGGCCGAGTTCGCGGGCCTTGCCATCGATCAGTGCCTGATCGATGAGCCGGTCCAGCACCCCACGGCGGAACTGTTTCATGTAATCGGGGTTGGCAGCCATCTGATTGAAGGCCTCACCCATTTGAGATTCCATGCGGGCCCGCTCGTTGCGATAGGCATTCTCCAGTGCGGGAGCACTGATGTCATTGCCATTGACGGTAGCGGGGGCGGTACGTGCCGGGCCATTGAGGTAGCTGCCTACCCCGGCCAAGGCAAAGGAGAGGATGATCAGGCCCAAGATAACCTTGGCTACCTTGCCCTGCGCCCCTTCGCGTAGTTTATCCAACATCATGTTTGTACTTATGCTCCCGAACTCGATGGGCGTAAATAATGAAAAGGCGCACCGATTGCGATGCGCCTTGGTCAATCAGTATGAGGGAGAGCCCTCTCACTTGTCTGGTCTGCGACCAAGGACGGTGGCCGATGTGAAATCAGCGCCCGGCTTAGTTGACCGCGTCTTTCAGGGCCTTGCCGGCTTTGAAGGCAGGAACTTTACCGGCGGCGATTTCGATGGTCGCACCAGTTTGCGGGTTACGGCCAGAACGAGCAGCACGCTCGCGAACTGCGAAAGTACCGAAACCAACCAGCGCAACCTGGTCACCCTCTTTCAGAGCTTCACCTACTGCATCGATGAAGGCATCCAGCGCACGGCCAGCAGCGGCTTTGGAGATATCAGCACCGTCTGCAATCTTGTCAATCAGTTGAGATTTATTCACTCTTATATTCCCCTTTTATCGAACATCGCTGCGGCGCTGATTTCCCTGGCCACAACAAGTGGAGGTTTTATAGCAAGCCTCCTGATCAGTTGCAAGTGACAATCTGGCGCAAACCCGCGCCACATCACGCATTGCGACTCATCATGAGTACCCGATCGGTGGTCAAGGCTACTTCCGTTATCCGGCGCATGCAAGCCTTTACCACCTCCCGAATGCGCCAAATTTGCGGCGCATCAACATTTACACGACAGAAACGCGTTCGAAACCCTGCGGATTGTCCTGCAACGCCAGCGCCAACACCTCATCAATCCAGCGAACCGGATAAATTTCAAGATCTTGTTTGACGTTGGCCGGGATCTCTTCCAGGTCACGGGCGTTCTCAAACGGGATCAACACCCGCTTGATACCGCCACGGTGGGCCGCCAGCAGCTTCTCTTTGAGGCCACCGATGGGCAGTACCTCACCGCGCAGGGTGATCTCCCCGGTCATGGCCACATCGGCGCGCACCGGGTTGCCGGTCAGGCTGGAGACCAGGGCGGTACACATGGCGATACCGGCGCTCGGGCCATCTTTCGGGGTCGCCCCTTCCGGCACGTGCACGTGGATGTCGCGCTTCTCGTAGAAGTCGGCATTGATGCGCAGCTTCTCGGCACGGGCCCGCACTACCGTCATGGCCGCCTGGATAGACTCCTGCATCACGTCACCGAGGGAACCGGTGTAGGTGAGCTTGCCCTTGCCCGGCACGTTGGTGGTCTCGATGGTGAGCAGATCGCCCCCCACCTCGGTCCACGCCAACCCGCACACCTGACCTACCTGGTTCTGGTCGGTGGCCTTGCCGTAGTCGAAACGCTGCACCCCGAGGAATTCCTTGAGGTTGTCCTGATTGACCTGAACATGCTTGATGCTCTTGTCCAGCAGGATGCGTTTGACCGCCTTGCGACAGATCTTGGAGATCTCGCGCTCCAGGCTACGCACCCCCGCCTCGCGGGTGTAGTAGCGGATCACGCCGATCAGCGCCGAGTCTTCGATGGTGATCTCGGACTCTTTCAAGCCGTTGCGCTGGATCTGCTTGGCGACCAGGTGCTGTTTGGCGATGTTGAGCTTCTCGTCCTCGGTGTACCCGGACAGGCGGATCACTTCCATCCGATCCAGCAGCGGACCCGGGATGTTCATGGAGTTGGAGGTGGCCACGAACATCACGTCCGACAGGTCATAATCCACTTCCAGATAGTGATCGTTGAAGCTGTTGTTCTGCTCCGGGTCCAGCACTTCCAGCAGGGCTGAGGCGGGATCGCCGCGCATGTCCGAGCTCATCTTGTCGATTTCGTCGAGCAGGAACAGCGGGTTCTTCACGCCGATCTTGGCCATCTTCTGGATGAGCTTGCCGGGCATGGAGCCGATGTAGGTGCGGCGGTGACCGCGGATCTCCGCCTCGTCACGCACACCACCGAGCGCCATGCGCACATACTTGCGACCGGTCGCCTTGGCGATGGACTGACCGAGCGAGGTCTTGCCCACACCGGGAGGCCCAACCAGACAGAGGATGGGGCCCTTGAGCTTGTTGACTCGCGCCTGCACCGCCAGATACTCGAGGATGCGATCCTTGACCTTCTCCAGGCCATAGTGATCCGAATCCAGCACTTCTTGTGCCTTGGCGAGATCCTTCTTGACCTTGGAGCGGGCCTTCCAAGGCACCTGTACCATCCAGTCCACGTAGCTGCGCACCACTGTGGCTTCGGCCGACATGGGGGACATCATCTTCAGCTTGGCAAGCTCGGCCAGGGCCTTCTCACGGGCATCGTCCGGCATTCCCGCCTCTTCAATCTTGCGATTGAGGGCCTCGAATTCGTCCGGACTGTCTTCCAGCTCACCCAGTTCTTTCTGGATCGCCTTCATCTGCTCGTTGAGGTAGTACTCGCGCTGGCTCTTCTCCATCTGCTTCTTGACCCGGGAGCGGATGCGCTTCTCGACCTGCAACAGGTCAATCTCCGACTCCATCATGGCCATCAGAAACTCGATGCGCTCGGACACAGAGGCGATTTCCAGCACCTTCTGCTTGTCTTCGAGCTTGAGCGGCATGTGCGCGGCCATGGTATCGGCCAAGCGCGCAGCGTCATCGATCGCCGAGATCGAGGTCAGTACCTCGGGCGGGATCTTCTTGTTGAGCTTGATGTAACCTTCAAACTGACCGATAGCGGAGCGCACCAGCACATCCTGATCCTTCTCCTCGATGGCGGCAGACGCTATGTACTGCGCCTCCCCGACGAAGAAGTCCTTGTCATCGATCATCCGCTCAAGACGGGCACGCTGGCCCCCTTCCACCAGCACCTTGACGGTGCCGTCCGGCAGCTTGAGCATCTGTAAAATATTGGCCACTGTCCCGACGGAGAAGATCTCCTCCACCGTTGGCTCGTCAGTCGACGCATCTTTCTGGGCCACCAGCAGGACTTTCTTGTCCTGCTCCATGGCCGCTTCCAGACAGCGAATGGATTTTTCCCGCCCCACGAAGAGTGGAATGACCATGTGGGGGTAAACCACCACGTCACGAAGAGGCAGGACGGGAATCTCGATGCGTTCTGAACGCTCTAGGTTCATATATGTCCTCTCGGCTTGTTATACCGTTGGCAAAGCACGTGGCTGAGTATATGGGGGCGCGAAGATGAGATTCAATCGCCTTGGCCGTAAAAAGCATGAAAGGGGCAAAAAGCCCCTTTATGTGATTAAAGATCAGCCAGTTACTCTGAGGCGGCAGCCTGAGTCTCGGGATTGTCGTAGATCATCAGCGGGGCGGAATCCCCCTTGATCACCGTCTCGTCGATCACCACCTTGCTGACCCCTTCCAGGGAGGGCAAGTCATACATGGTGTCGAGCAACACGGCTTCGACGATGGATCTCAGACCCCGGGCACCGGTTTTACGCTCCATCGCCTTGCGCGCAATGGCGTTCAGGGCGTCGTCACGGAATTCCAGTTCCACCTCTTCCAGCGCGAACAGGGCAGCATACTGCTTGGTCAGCGCGTTCTTTGGCTCTTTCAGGATCTGGATGAGGGCAGCCTCGTCGAGCTCAGTGAGCGTTGCCACCACCGGCAGACGACCGATGAACTCGGGGATCAGACCGTATTTGATCAGATCTTCCGGCTCCACCTTGGCAAAGTTCTCGCTCAAGGTCGCCTTGGCATTCTTGGACTTGACGTCGGCGCCAAAACCAATGCCGGTCCCCTTGACGGAACGCTGCTCGATCACCTTGTCCAGGCCGGCGAAGGCGCCACCACAGATGAAGAGGATCTTGGAGGTATCAACCTGCAAGAACTCCTGCTGCGGGTGCTTGCGGCCTCCTTGCGGCGGCACGGAAGCGACAGTGCCCTCGATCAGCTTGAGCAACGCCTGCTGCACCCCTTCCCCGGACACGTCGCGGGTGATGGAGGGGTTGTCCGACTTGCGGGAGATCTTGTCGATCTCATCGATGTAGACGATGCCACGCTGGGCCTTCTCCACGTCGTAGTCGCACTTTTGCAGCAGCTTCTGGATGATGTTCTCCACGTCCTCGCCCACATAACCGGCTTCGGTCAGGGTGGTGGCATCGGCCATGGTGAAGGGCACATCCAGCAGGCGGGCGAGCGTCTCGGCCAGCAGAGTCTTGCCGCTGCCGGTCGGACCGATCAGCAGGATGTTGGACTTGCCAAGCTCCACACCACCGGCTTCGCTGCCGCTGCGCAGACGCTTGTAGTGGTTGTAAACGGCCACGGCCAACACCTTCTTGGCGTACTCCTGCCCGATCACATAGTCATCCAGGTGCGCACGAATTTCATGAGGGGTCGGCAGTTCGCTACCATCGCGCTTGGGGGAGATCTCGCGGATCTCCTCGCGGATGATGTCGTTGCACAGCTCGACACATTCATCACATACGTAGACGGAAGGGCCCGCGATCAACTTGCGCACTTCATGCTGGCTTTTGCCGCAAAAAGAGCAATAAAGCAGCTTGTCGCCCTCACCCTTGCGTTTCTCTGTCATTCAGCAACCTCGTTCTATCAATAGAGGATGGATCGTTCTGTTGAGTTTACAACAGTCCGGAATACCCTGCTCAGCCACGCTGGCTCAGGATGCCATCGACCAGGCCATAGGCCACAGCCTGCTCGGCCGACATGAAGTTGTCACGGTCGGTGTCACGCTCGACGGTGGCCATGTCCTGCCCGGTATGGAAGGCCAGACGCTCGTTCAGGGTATTCTTGATCTTCAGGATCTCCTGGGCATGGATCTGGATGTCAGATGCCTGGCCCTGGAAACCGCCAAGCGGTTGGTGGATCATCACGCGGGCGTTCGGCAGGCAGAAACGCTTGCCCTTGGCACCACCGGCCAGCAGGAAGGCCCCCATGGAGCAGGCTTGCCCCATGCAGACGGTGCTGACATCCGGCTTGATGAACTGCATGGTGTCATAAATGGACATCCCCGCAGTGACGGCACCACCCGGTGAATTGATGTAGATGCTGATGTCCTGATCCGGGTTCTCGGACTCCAGGAACAGCAGCTGAGCCACCACCAGATTCGCCATGTGATCTTCAACCTGACCGGTCAGGAAGATCACCCGCTCTTTGAGCAGACGGGAATAGATGTCGTAAGAACGCTCACCCTTAGCCGTTTGCTCGACCACCATAGGGATGAGCGCATTGCGTGGGGATTCAGTCACATCGTTATAGTTCTTGTACATAAGGCATTGTCCCTAAAATAAAATGGCCCGAGTGGAGATCACACGAGCCATTATACTTAACAGTTTTGACCTTAAGTCAAATGTTCTTAGGCAGCGGCACCGGACTTGTTGATCACTTCGTCAAAGGCCACTTCTTTCTCGGTCACTTGAGCCTTGGACAGGATCAGGTCGATGGCTTGATCTTCCACCGCCAGATTGCGCACGCCGTTCAGCATTTGCTCGTTCTGTTGGTAGTACTCGATCACTTCCTTCGGATCTTCGTAGGCGGTAGCCATGGACTCGATGATGCTGGTCACACGGGCATCGTCAGCCTTGATCTCGTTGGTGCGGATGACGTCACCCAGCAGCAGGCCAACGCGCACACGGCGCTCGGCTTGCGCCTGGAACAGCTCGGCCGGCAGCTCGGGAGCGTTACCGCCCTGGAAGCCACCGAAGCGCTGCAGCGCTTGCTGACGCAGGGTGTCGATCTCCTGGGCAACGGCAGCCTTCGGCAGATCGATCTGGTTGGCTTCAACCAGGCCGTTCAGCACTTGCTCTTTCACGCTGTTTTTCAGGGCTTGAGCCAGCTCGCGCTCCATGTTCTTGCGCACTTCGGCCTTCAGCTCGTCAACGGAACCGCTCTCGATGCCAAAACGCTTGACGAACTCTTCGGTCAGCTCAGGCAGAACCTGCTCTTCCACCTTGATCAGCTTGGAGGCAAACTTGGCCGCCTTGCCTTTCAGGTTTTCGGCGTGGTAGTCAGCCGGGAAAGTCACCTCGATGGTGAACTCGTCGCCCGCTTTCTTGCCCAGGATGGCATCTTCGAAGCCCGGGATCATGCGGCCAGCGCCCAGCTCCAGGGAGAAGCCTTCGGCCTTGCCGCCGTCGAACTCTTCACCGTCGATGGAACCGACGAAGTCCAGGGTGACACGCATGCCATTGGCGGCAGCGGCGTCAACATCGGTCCAGGTAGCGTGTTGCTTGCGCAGGGTGTTGATCATGTTGGCCAGATCTTCATCCTTGACGGTCGCAACCGGCTTCTCGACCTTGATGGTCTCGAGGCCTGCAACTTCAAACTCCGGGTACACTTCGAAAGTGGCGGTGAATTCGAAATCCTGGCCTTCCTTGATCTCTTTCGGATCCATGGTCGGCGCACCGGCCGGGCTCAGTTTGTTTTCGATGATGGCTTTGATGAAGTTGTTCTGCATCATTTCATCGGCAACGCGGGCATGAGCCATGGCGCCGAACATCTTCTTGATGATGGCAACCGGAGCCTTGCCAGGACGGAAACCGTCGATGCGACGAGTCTTGGCCAGGCCATTCAATTCTTTACGCACGGCAGCGTCAACGGTAGCAGCCGGTACAGTGATGGTAAGACGGCGTTCCAGACCTTGGGTTGTCTCTACAGAAACTTGCATTCTTTTACCTCGTTCAACTCAGCACTGTGTGCTGACCCTTTATTGCCCCTGGGCAAAGCCCGGAGTCTTCCTGTTTATAAAGACAACGACTGTCTTTGTGATGAGAAAATATGACGCGACATTATAGCGGCGCACATTGGTCGCGTCGAGCCGCACATCCCCCATCCGGGGCACAGACAGCACAATTTGCGCAAGACTGCCCTCTATATGGGGAAAGCGGGCGCCGAGTTCAAGTAACGGATTAGCAATATTTTGCACTTGCTCACTCTTTTGTGGCCAAGTCCCGGTTTTTTTCATCCACATCGCCACCAAGCCCCCCTCTCTTGGGGGGCTGCGACCCAAATTGTCTACCTTCTCGCATCAGCCATTGCGTCCCCGAGTACGGATCGCTATGGTGACAACCAACTTATGAGTCTGGAGTGACCCAAATGTCCTTTTTTCGCTTCTTGTTTAACCTGATCTGGTTTGTGCTGGGGGGCGTCTTCATGGGGCTGGCCTGGTGGCTGGCCGGGCTGCTCTGCTTCGTGTCCCTCATCGGGATCCCCTGGGGACGCGCCTGCTTCGTCATCGGCACCTTCACCTTCTTCCCGTTCGGCAAGCAGGCGGTGAGCCGCAAGTCCATGACCGGCCAGAGCGACATCGGCACCGGCGCCCTGGGGCTCGTCGGCAACATCCTCTGGTTCCTGGTGATCGGGGTCTGGCTCGCCATCGGCCACATCGCCTCGGCCCTCGCCTGCTTCGTCACCATCATCGGCATCCCGTTCGGCATCCAGCACCTCAAGCTCGCCTTGATAGCGCTGGCCCCCATCGGCCAGATGATAGTGACCAACCACGAGGCCGAATCCGGTCGCTATATCCGCTGACAGCCAAGACGTGAACCGACGTGAAAAAAAGGGCAGACTAGGGTCTGCCCTTTTCATTGTCATCTCTCGAGGTCTTCATGCTGCCCAGCCACTTCTTCGCCAACCTCGCCCGTATGCGGCTCATCTACCGCTGGCCCCTGATGCGCAACATCCAGCCCGAAAACATCGCCGAGCATAGCCTGCAGGTCGCCATGGTAGCCCACGCCCTCGGGGTCATCAGCAACCGGTTGTTTGAAGGGAATGTCGATGCCAACCGCGCCGCCGTGATGGCGCTCTACCACGACAGCAGCGAGGTGCTGACCGGTGACCTTCCCACCCCCGTCAAGTATTTCAACCCCGAGATAGCCCGTGAATACAAGAAGATAGAGCTCGCGGCCGAGCAGCGCCTGCTGGGGATGCTGCCGCCGGAGCTCATCGAGGACTTTCGTCCCCTGCTCGACTCTCGCGTACAATCGGACGCCCAGGACGGCGATCTCGCGAAGCTGGTGAAGGATGCGGATACCCTCTGCGCCTATACCAAGTGTCTGGAGGAGATCAATGCCGGCAACCGGGAGTTTGAGCCCGCCCGCAAGCGGCTTGAGCAGATGCTGGACGCACGGATGAACCCGGCCATGCGCTACTTTATCGATGTGTTCGTGGCGAGTTTCTCACTGCCTCTCGATGAATTGAATGCGCACTAACACTGCCTTTAAGCATTCCTGCATTGAATCGAGCCTTCAGGTAGCCTAAACGCAAAGCAAACTTCTTTTGTTCATCCAAAACAAAGGGCCCCGACGGGCCCTTTTTGTTATGTCATCTGTTGTCATGTCACCACTGGCATTCAGTGCCCCAACTCCCGGGACGGCACCAGACCGCTCGCCCGCCAGGCGGGGTAGAGGGTCGCCAGCAGGCTCATCAGGATAGCGGCACTGGTCACAATCACCAGATCCTGCAGGTGCAATTCGGTTGGCAGGAAGTCGATGAAGTAGATATCCGGGTTGAGGAAGCGATGGCCGATGAGCTTTTCGATAACGCTCAGGATCTGGGTCAGCTTGCTCGACAGCAGGCCGCCGAGCAGGGCCCCGAGCAAGGCGCCCGCCACCCCGTTCACCATGCCCTGGATGACGAAGGTGAGCCGGATCTGGCCGGGGCTCGCCCCCATGGTCTTGAGGATGGCGATCTCGCTGCGCTTCTCGTTCACCGCCATCACCAGAGTGGAGACAATGTTGAAGCAGGCCACCGCCACCACCATCAGCATCACCACGTACATGACGGTGCGCACCATCTGGATGTCTTGATAGAGGTAGCCCTGACGGCTCATCCAACTGCTGATGTAGACGTAGTGCGGGAACTTGCTCGCCGCCGCCACCGTGATGGACTGCGCCTTGAGCACATCATTGACCTTGAGGCTGAAGCCCTCCACCGCGCTGCCCATGCCGGTGATGGCCTGGGCATCGGTCAGGTGCATAAAGCCGAGCAGGCCGTCGAGTTGGCCGCCGATCTCCAACAGCCCCACCACCTTGAGCGCCTCCCGCTTGGGGTTCTTGATGCCCGCGGCATCCCCCCCCTGCGGCAGCAGCAGGGCGACGGTGTCACCAATGGCGACGCCCAGTTTGTCGGCGATGGTCTTGCCGAGGATCACCCCCTGCTCGCCCGGTTGCAACTCGCGCAGACCGCGGCCCGTCATGTACTTGCCCGCGTCCGACAGGTTCGCCTCCAGCTCCGGCAGCACGGCGCGCAGTTGCACGCCCTTCAAGGCGGAGCCGTGCTCCAGCAGGCCATCGAGACGGATGACGGGGGCGGCGGCTTCGATGCCGGGCTGGGCCAGCAGGTAATCTCGCAGCCTGGGCCAATCGGGCAGCGGTGCCTCCATGCCCACGAGCTCGCCGTGAGGCACCACCGAGAGTACCCGGTTCTTGAGCTCGCGCTCGAAGCCGTTCATGGCGGAGAGGCCGAGGATCAGCGCCATCACCCCGAGGGCGATGCCGATGAGGGAGGAGGCCGAGATGAAGGCGATGAAGCCGTTGCGACGGCGGGAGCGGCTGTAACGCAGGCCCAGAAACAGGGGCAGCGGCTTGAACATCAGGCGACCTCCGCCATGATGCCGCTCACCAGGGTCACCCGCCGGTGCAGCTTGGCGGCCAGGCTCAAGTCATGGGTGACCACCACGAAGGCGGTGCCCAGCTCCCGGTTCAGCTCGCACAGCAGCTCATAGACGGCGGTGGCACTGGCGTGATCCAGGTTGCCGGTGGGCTCATCCGCCAGCACCAGGCTCGGCTCGTTAACCAGGGCACGGGCGATGGCCACCCGCTGGCGTTCGCCACCGGAGAGCTCGGACGGTCTGTGATGCAGGCGATGGGAGAGCCCAACCCGCCCCAGCATCCGGGTCGCCTTCTCGCTGGCACTGGCCACCGATTCACCGGCGATCAGCAGCGGCATGGCGGTGTTCTCCAGCGCGGTGAACTCGGCGAGCAGGTGGTGGAACTGATACACAAACCCCAGCTCCTGATTGCGGAATCTCGCCTGGGTACGGCTGTCCCAGTGATGGATGTCCTGCCCCTTGAACAGCACGGCGCCGCTGGAGGGGTTGTCGAGCGCCCCCATCAGGTGCAGCAGGGTGGTCTTGCCCGATCCCGAGCTGCCCACCACCGCCAGCATCTCGCCGGGGGCCACGGACAAGTCTATCCCCTTGAGCACTTGCGTCTCGAGATTGCCCTCTTGATAGACATGATTCAGGGCCTCGCAGCGCAGCAAAGGTTCATTCATAGAGAGGACTCCACTTCGGGGGGATGTTACAACAGAAGATGAATTGTTCAGGGCGCTATTCATAACGTAATGCCTCGGCCGGTTTCACCCGGGCCGCACGGGCCGCCGGATAGAGGGTGGCACTGAAGCTGAGCAGCACGGCGCCAAGCAGGATGGTGATGACCTGAGCGGGCTCGACGATGACCGGCAGGCCCGAGCCGCCGGCGGCCATATAGAGGTTGAGACCCACCGCATCGAGCAAGGGGTTGAGACCCAGGGAGAGCGCCAGCCCCGCCAGGCCACCGAACAGGGCGCCGATGACGCCGCTGGATGCACCCAGCACCATGAAGATCTTGACGATGCCAGACTCGCTCATGCCCATGGTGCGCAGGATGGCGACTTCTCCCTCCTTGTCGGTGACCACCATCACCAGGGCGGAGAGGATGTTGAAGGTGGCGACCGCGATGATCAGCACCAGCATCAGCCCCATCATGCGTTTCTCCATGGCCACCGCCTGGAACAGCTCACCGCGCTCGCGGCGCCAGTCCTGCCACTCCAACCCGTCCGGCAACGGCGTCTTGATCACCTGATCGGCGGCGAAAGGATCATCCAGCCAGAGGCGAATGCCACCGACGGTGCCCTCGGGCAGGCGCAGCATGCGCTGGGCGTCGCCGAGCGCGATCAGCGCCACCTGGCTATCCACGTCGGCGCCGACCCCGAAGATGCCGGAGACGGTGAACAGACGCTGGGCCGGTACCCGGCCAAAGGGAGTGAAGCGGGTGCCTTCGGTCAGGATGAGACGTACCTCGTCACCGATCGACACCTTGAGACGGTTGGCGACCCCCTGCCCCAGCACGATGTGGTATTCACCGCGCTGCAGGCTGTTGAGGCGCCCCCCCAGCATCTGGGCATGGAGGATGTCATCCTTGGGCCAATGCGCCGGATCTATGCCCTGCACGCTGACGCCGGTGAGCTGCCCCGGGCTCTGCAACATGCCTTCGCTGTCGAGCATGGGGGCATGGGCGACCACGTGGGGCAGCTTGGCCAAGTCGGGCAGGCCTGCGGGCGCCGCATCGATGCGCCCCGCCGGATTGGTCACCACCACATGGGGGATCACCCCGAGGATACGGCCCTTGAGCTGCCCCTCGAAGCCGTTCATCACCGAGATGACCACCATCAGGGCGGCGACCCCGATGGCGATGCCGAAGGTGGAAAACAGGGAGATGAAGGAGACGAAGCGGTTACTGCGTCGCGAGCCTGCGTAGCGAAGGCCTATGGCCAGCGATAGTGGCTGAAAAAGTCCAGTCTTCAAGGATATCTACGTTGCCAACAAAATAAGATGCCGGATAATAAAGCCAAACAGACTATGACAACAAGGGATAGCCTCCATGCAGGAACAGTTCTTCAGCGTCACCCACGCCACGCCGGTCAATGTGATCCCCATGCCGGCCGACTTTCACCTGCCGACATTGGAGGCGCTGGACGCCGAATTGCCCGAGCCCTTTCGCATCGCCTCCGCCATCACCTCTATCGATCTGGTCAACAGCCGTCTGCTGCGCAACCAGCTCGAATCGATGCACGATCTGGTGGAGATCATCAACCAGCAGTCCCGCAAGATCGACATGATCATGGGCTATGTGCTGGCGGCGCAGGATCACCCCGAGCATCGCTTCCACACCCTGCGCTTTGGCGCCGGCCAGCTCACCTATCTGCACCCGCGCCAGGGCCACGGCGAGCTGCCACAGCTCCACCAGCTAGTGCGGCTCAAGATCTTCCTGCGGGAAGAGGCGGCCGCCGTCTACTGCTATGCCGAAGTCAAACACCTTGAGTCTGGCGAACACGGCACCCATGTATTGCTCGACTATGCCCGCATCCGTGAAGATGACCGGGAACTGCTGGTACGCGCCAGCCTGCATGTGCAATCGAAACAGCTCAAGCTGCGTGCCCAAGAGCGTCAGCGCTAACAACCGCCAAGATCAACGTTAAAAGAATCCGATGATGCCAATGACACTCCCCGCCTTGCCCGCCAAAGCGGGCCACAAGTTAACGCTCGGCCAGCTGGCCGGCAGCAGCCTGGCGCTGGTTGCCGCCCGCCTCACCGCCGAGGCCGACCGCCCCGTCCTGCTGGTGACCGCCGATACCCCGAGTGCGCTGCGCCTCGAGCAGGAACTGCAGCACCTGCTGGCCGACAAGGGCTGCCCCGTGCTGCTGTTCCCGGACTGGGAAACCCTGCCCTACGACACCTTCTCCCCCCATCAGGACATCATCTCCCAGCGGCTCGAAACCCTCTACAAGCTGCCGCAGATGAGCAACGGGGTGCTGATCGTGCCCATCTCCACCCTGATGCTGCGCTGCGCCCCCCAGGTCTATCTCGACAAATACAGCCTGCTGGTGAAAGCGGGCCAACGCCTCAACCTGCAACAGTTGCGGGGACGCCTGGCCGAGGCCGGCTACGTGGCGGTGGAGCAGGTGCTGGAGCACGGTGAGTTTGCCGCCCGCGGCTCCTTGCTGGATCTCTTCCCCATGGGCAGCAACAGCCCCTATCGTATCGACTTCTTCGATGACGAGGTGGACTCCATCCGTCCCTTCGATCCCGAGACCCAGCGCTCCAGTGAGCCGGTCACGTCGGTGAGCCTGTTGCCCGCCCGGGAGTTTCCCACCGACGAAGGGGCCATCGAGTTGTTCCGTGGCCAGTATCGGGAGCAGTTCGAGCTGTCCCGTGTCGAGGGCTCCGTCTATCAGGAGGTGAGCAAGGGGCGCTGGCCCGCCGGCATCGAATACTATCTGCCGCTCTTCTTCCAGCAGACCGCCAGCCTGTTTGACTACCTGCCGGACAATACCCTGCTGATCACGGTGGGAGAGATTTATCCTGCCGCCCAGCGTTTCTGGAACGATATTGGCCAGCGCTACGAGGACAGACGCTGGGATAACACCCGTCCCTTGCTGCCACCCCAGCAGATCTATCTGCCGGTGGAGCAGCTGTTTGCGGCGCTCGGCCAATACGGCGCTGTGCGGCTGCAGGCGGAGCCCACCGACGGCGGCGCCGGTCAGCACAATCTGGCCACGGCCCCCCTGCCCGACTTGCAGCTGGATCACAGCAAGGAGCTGCCGCTGCTGACGCTGGATAAATTCCTGCAAGGATTTAGCGGCCGCACCCTGTTTGCGGTGGAGTCCGAGGGGCGGCGCGAGGTGCTCGGCGATCTGCTGGCGCGCATCGCGCTGCAACCCAAGGAGTTCCCCTCCCTGGACGCCTTCCTGGCGAGCCAGGCCCGCCACGGTCTGCTGGTCAGCCCGCTGGAGCGCGGCTTCCTGCTGCAAGAACCCGGTCAGGATGAGCTGGCGCTCATCACCGAGACCGAGCTGCTTGGCGGCAAGATCCGCAGCAAACGGCAGCGGGAGAAGAGCAAGAACCTGAGCTCGGATGCGGTGATCCGCAACCTGGGCGAGCTGACTCAGGGCCAGCCGGTGGTGCACCTGGATCACGGGGTCGGTCGCTATCTCGGCCTCGAGACCCTGGATGCCGGCGGCCTGCCCACCGAGTTCCTGACCCTGGAATACGCCGGTGGCGACAAGCTGTTCGTGCCGGTCACCAACTTGCACCTGATCAGCCGCTATACCGGGTCGGACAATCCGCCCAGCCACAAGCTCGGCGGCGAGGCCTGGACCAAGGCGCGGCGCAAGGCGGCGGAGAAGATCCGCGACGTGGCGGCCGAGCTGCTGGACGTCTACGCCCTGCGCGCCGCCCGCAAGGGCTTTGCCTTCAAGCACGACAAGGAGGCCTACCGTCAGTTTGCCGCCGGCTTCCCGTTCGAGGAGACCGAGGATCAGCTCAACGCCATCAATGCGGTGCTGGGGGACATGTGCCAGGCCAAGAGCATGGACAGACTGGTGTGCGGCGACGTGGGCTTTGGCAAGACCGAGGTGGCGATGCGGGCGGCGTTTGTGGCGGTGCACGGCGGCAAGCAGGTGGCGGTGCTGGTACCCACCACCCTCTTGGCCCAGCAACACTACGACAACTTCCGCGATCGCTTCGCGAACTGGCCGGTGCGGGTCGAGGTGCTGAGCCGCTTCCGCTCCGCCAAGGAGCAGACCGCCGTGCTCAAAGAGCTGCGCGAGGGCAAGGTGGACATCATCATCGGCACCCACAAGCTGCTGGGCTCCGAGCTCACCTTCAAGGATCTGGGGCTGCTCGTCGTCGACGAGGAGCACAGATTCGGGGTGCGCCAGAAGGAGAAGATAAAAGCGCTGCGGGCCGACGTGGACATCCTCACCCTCACGGCGACGCCGATCCCGCGCACCCTCAACATGGCCATGTCCGGCATGCGGGATCTCTCCATCATCGCCACCCCGCCGGCCAAGCGGCTCGCCATCAAGACCTTCGTGCGCCAGCAGGAGCCGGCGGTCACCCGCGAGGCGGTGCTGCGGGAGCTCAAGCGCGGTGGTCAGGTCTACTACCTGCACAACGACGTGGAAAGCATCGAGAAGTGCGCCGGCGATCTCGCCGAGCTGGTGCCGGAGGCGCGCATCGGCATCGCCCACGGCCAGATGCGCGAGCGCGACCTCGAACGCATCATGTCGGACTTCTACCATCAGCGCTTCAACCTGCTGGTCTGCACCACCATCATCGAGACCGGCATCGACGTGCCGAGCGCCAACACCATCATCATGGATCGCGCCGATCACCTGGGACTGGCCCAGTTGCACCAGCTGCGGGGCCGGGTTGGTCGCTCCCACCACCAGGCCTATGCCTATTTGCTCACCCCCCATCCCAAGCTGATGACCAAGGATGCCATCAAGCGGCTGGAAGCCATCGCCTCCCTCGAGGATCTCGGCGCCGGCTTCGCGCTGGCCACCCACGATCTGGAGATCCGCGGCGCGGGCGAGCTGCTCGGCGACGATCAGAGCGGCCAGATAGAGTCGATCGGTTTCACCCTCTACATGGAGCTGCTGGAGCAGGCGGTCGAGGCGCTCAAGAACGGCAAAGAGCCGTCCCTTGAGCAGTTGATGAGCCAGCACACCGAGGTGGAGCTGCGCCTGCCGGCCCTGTTGCCGGACGACTACATCCCGGACGTCAACATGCGGCTCTCCATGTACAAGCGCATCGCCAGCGCCGCCGACGAGCAGGAGCTGCGGGAGCTGAAGGTGGAGCTGATCGACCGCTTCGGCCTGCTGCCGGAGCCGACCAAGACGCTCATGGAGATCGCGGCCTTCCGCCAGCGTGCCACGGCGCTCGGCATTCGCCGGGTGGAGATGAGCGAGCGCGGCGGTTATCTGGACTTCAACCAGGACACCAGGGTCAACCCGGGCTACCTGGTCAGGCTGCTCTCGGAGCAACCGCGCATCTACAAGATGGACGGGCCGACCCGCTTGCGCTTCCTGGTGCCGAACCAGGACAGGGCCATGCGGTTGAAGCTGGTGGACAGCCTGCTGACGGATCTCGCCAACAACAGCCTGTAGTCGACGAGCACGAAACAAAACGGGAGCCATAATGGCTCCCGTTTTTTATGCGATGCGCACCGCTCTCAGCCGGAGATCAGCCCTGGTTGGCCGGATCCTCGTGGGCGGAGAACTCCCGCATGAAGGCCTCGGCCCGCTCCACCATCTTGGTGGAGCCGACGAAGTAGGGGGTGCGCTGGTGCAGCGCGGTGGGTTGCACATCCATGATGCGGCCGAAACCGTCTGACGCCTTGCCGCCCGCCTGCTCCACCAAAAACGCCATGGGGTTGCACTCGTAGAGCAGGCGAAGCTTGCCATTCGGGGAGTTGGTACCGGACGGATAGATGTAGATGCCGCCCTTGAGCAGGTTGCGGTGGAAATCCGACACCAGGGAGCCGATGTAGCGGGAGGTGTAGGGCCTGTGGGTCGCCTCGTCCCGCTCCTGGCAGTATTTGAGGTACTTCTTCACCCCGTCCGGGAACTTGATGTAGTTGCCCTCGTTGATGGAGTAGATCTTGCCCTCCTCCGGGATACGGATGTTCTCGTGGGAGAGGCAGAAACAACCGATGGAGGGATCGTAGGTGAAGCCGTTGACCCCAAAGCCAGTGGTGTAGACCAGCATGGTGGAGGAGCCGTACACCACGTAACCGGCGGCGACCTGACGGTTGCCCGGCTGCAGGAAGTCCTCCAGGGTCACGCCGGCACCCGGGGTGCTGACCCGACGATAGATGGAGAAGATGGTGCCGACCGAGACGTTGACATCGATGTTGGAGGAGCCATCGAGGGGGTCGATCAGCACCACGTATTTGGAGTGGCGGGAGAGCTCGGAATCGAAGGAGACGAAGTCCTCTTCCTCTTCGGACGCCATGCCACACACCTCGCCGCGCGCCTCCAGCGCCGCCTTGAAGCGCTCGTTGGCGTAGACGTCCAGCTTCTGCTGCACCTCGCCCTGCACGTTTTCGGCCCCCATGGAGCCGATGATGTCCGCCAGCCCCGCCTTGTTGATCTCCCGGTTCACCACCTTGGCAGCCAGACGAATGGAGCTGAGCAAAGAGGTCAGCTCGCCGGTCGCGGTAGGGTAGTCCGCCTGCTTTTTGACGATGAACTCGCCCATGGTGATCATGTTTCGCATTCTTGTTCCTTTAGGAGCGTTTCCGTTGGCGTTGAAAACGTTTGCAAGTGTCGGCAAAAAAAGTGCCGAACCTCGGCAGCGTCATTTTGTAACCTAATGTAACGGTTGTTTTTTGTTTTTGCAGCGAATTAAGACGGCGTATAAATCGCCAGTTTGCCTCCTGAAAGCGGGATGAACTGGCAAAAAACAGGGCTCAATCGACCTCTTTTTGTATGTTAATTCGTGACAAGAATGCACAACGCTCACACCGTTTGACCCGCCTCCCCCCATACGGTCGAGCCAGGGGATCCCGCGCCCGCCCCCCTTGAGATCTCCCCATCGATCCCGCACACTGGCCAGGCTTTGGAAGCAAAAAAACATAAGGATATTCAATGAAAAGGACTCTCATCGCCGGCACGGTTGCCGCCCTGATCTCCCTCCCCGCTCTGGGGGCCCAGGTGCCTGCCGGCACCCAATTACTCCCCGCTGCGCAGCAGACCTTCGTACGCAATATCGGCGCAGAGCCAGGCTCCATCGACCCCCAAATGGTGGAAGAGAGCTCTGGCAGCGACATCGTCAACGATCTGTTCGAGGGGCTCTACACCCTGGATGGCAACGGCAAGCTGCTGGCTGCGGGGGCCCTCGGTTACGAGCTCGATCCCACGGGCACCGTCTATACCTTCAAGCTCAGACCCGACGCCAAGTGGTCAAACGGTGAGCCGGTCACCGCGGCGGACTATGTCTATGGCTGGCAGCGGGCGGCGGATCCCAAAAACGCCTCCAACTACGCCTGGTTCATCGAGCTGACCGGGGTGGCCCATGCCGGCGAGGTGATCCAGGGCAAGGCCAAGCCCGAGACCCTCGGCATCAAGGCCCTGGATGCCCACACCCTGCAGATCACCCTGGCAAAGCCGGTGCCCTTCTTCCTGAAGACCCTGGCCCACTACACCACCTTCCCGGCCCCCAGGGCGACCATCGAGAAGTTCGGCCACGAGTGGGTCAAACCGGGCAACATCGTCTCCAACGGCGCCTTCGTGCTGAAGGAGTGGACCCCGAACGAGCAACTGGTTGCCGAGCGCAATCCCCACTACTGGGACAACCAGCATACGGTGCTGAACAAGGTGGTCTATCTGGAGATCGTCTCCGAGACCGCCGCTTACAACCGCTACCGCGCCAGCGAGTTGCACTACACCACCTATCCGCTCGAGCAGTATCAGCAGCTCAAGAGCCAAAGCCCCGAAGAGCTGGTCAGCGCCCCCTTGCTCTCGACCTATTACTACGTGTTCAACACCCAGCGCAAACCCTTCGACAACCCCAAGGTGCGCAAGGCGCTCTCCCTGGCCATCGATCGGAGCACCATCACCGAGAAGATCCTGGGACAGGGGCAACTGCCGGCCTTCAGCCTGACACCGCCGAGCGTAGACGGCTTCGAGCTCAAGCGCCCCGCCAGCGAGCTGATGAGCAAGGAGGAGAGGATAGCCAGGGCCAAGACCTTGCTGGCGGAGGCGGGCTACGGCCCCGACAAGCCGCTGGATGTGGATATCCTCTACAACACCAACGAGGGGCACAAGAAGATAGCGCTGGCCATCTCCTCCATGTGGAAACGCAACCTGGGGGTCAAGGCGGAGCTCAACAACATGGAGTGGAAGACCATGGTGTCGGTGCTCAACGAGGGGGATTTCGTGGTCAGCCGCTACGCCTGGAACGGGGATTACAACGATGCCTCCACCTTCCTCGACATCATGACCTCCAGCAGCAGCGCCAACAGCGGCAAGTGGTTCAACAAGCAGTATGACGCCCTGCTGGCCAAGGCCCATGACTCCCAGGATCCGGCCGAGCGCAACCGGCTCTATCAGCAGGCCGAGGCGCTGATCGACGAGGAAGCCCCCATCGCCCCCGTCTATTTCTACGTCAAGTCACGGCTGCTCAAGCCCAACGTCAAGGGCTACCCCTACCACAACCCGCAAGATCTGGTGTATTCGAAAGATCTCTATCTGACGGCGCAATAGCCCGGCATCCGGACCCAAGACCCGGATCCAAAAAGACCGCCTCCAAGGCGGTCTTTTTCGTTCAATCTTCCCGGCAAGTGGCCACCGCCAGCCTGGCCCGTCGCCGCACCACCACGGGTTTGACCAGCAATTGGGCCAGCAAGACCCCCAACAGCGTCATGCCGCCGCCGATCAGGTGATAGCTGGTCAGCGTTTCGCCCAGCAAGCTGATGGCCAGCGCCGCCGTCATCACCGGCAGCAGGTTCATGAAGATGGCGGTGCGGCTCGCCCCGAGCAGCGCTATGCCCTGCATCCAGAGCCAGGGAGAGAGCGCCGAGGTCGGGATCCCCGCATAGAGGATGAGCCAGAGCGCGCTGCCATCGGGCCAGTGGCCATCCACCAGCAGGTAGAAGGGGGTGAGGAACAGCAGGCTGCATAGCACCTGGCCGTAGAGCATGGACCAGTTGTCGAGCCCCAGATCCCAGCGCTTGAGCAGCACGCTGTAGAGCGCATAGGTCGCCGCCGACAGCAGCATGTAGACGTAACCCTGGTGGATGCCCTGGGTAAACAACCGGCCAGGATCCCCCTGCCCGAGCAGGATGGCCAGCCCGAAGAGGGAGATGACGCCCCCGAGCAGGGCGCCCCAGGTCGGGCGCTCTCGCAGCAGCCAGATGCTGAGCAGCACCGTCATCAGCGGCGTCAGGCCCATCATCAAGCCGATCTCGGTGGCCCCCAGGGTCTGGGCTGCGTAGTAACCGAAGGTCTGGTTCAGCACCATGCCGAGCAGCGCCAGCATGGCCAGCTGGTAAAAACCGGCCCGCAGCTTGGCGCGCTCACGCCAGACCCGCTGTGCCAGGAAGGGGGTGAGAATGATGGCCGCCACCATCCAGCGCGACCAGGCCAGCGCGGCCGGCGAGAGTATCCCCACCGCCAGCTTGCTGACGATGCCGTTGCCGGCCCAGATAGCCATGCAGGAGAAAGGAAACAGAAAGGCAAGGGGCATTGCGATATCCAGAACGAAATAGCGGGTATTTCGCGGGAGTATAGAGAGGCAAACGGGATAAGCAAGCATCACCTACGGGGGTCGACAAAGTCAGTCAAAAACGGCATCAAACAGAGCCATAACCCTCGTTCAGGGCCCAAAAACAATCATGCCCGCACTGAGGCGGGCATGGGGAGGATCATCCTGCTGACGAGGGGATCAAGCCGCGTCCATGTGCAGTCTCGAAATGAGTTCGTTCACCTCGAGCACCGTCTGGCGGTGGGGAATGTCGGCTTGCAATGGCATCATCAATAAGCCCGACTGGAAATCGAAGCGCCCCCTGCCGTGGATGTAAATTCGTCCCTTGAAGAAGGTTTTGACATGCTTTGCCACCATCAGCGGCAGGTACTTCTTGAATACTCTCATCGTTTGCAACCTCTTGCAGTTGTATCCGTATGACAGCAGCTTCTGCGAAATAATTCCGTTAAATTTGTATAAAAAACCGGAAATACCGCCTATCTCATCCCAAAAAAACCAATTCGTAACTTTTTATTAACTTTTAGCGTATTGTATGTGGTCCTTCCAACCAGAGCAATACCCCCTTGCCATTTTGCCACTCGATACAGGCAAGACCCGAGGTGGCAAACATGGGAGCACCCGCCGCCGGGCAGAGGCTCTGCACCAGATAACCCACCAGTGGCAGGTGGCTGACCAGCAGGATGCTGTCGTGCTGCGCCGCGAGCGCACCGAGGTAGCTGGCGATGAACACCGGATCGCCATAGGGGGTGATCTCGCCGCTCTCCTCGACCATGGCGGCCTCGGGCAGCTCGGGGGCGATGGCCTGCCAGGTTTGTCTGGCTCGCAAGTAGTTGCTGTGGAGCACCAGGCTCAGGGAGTCTGCCAGCTGGGGAGCCAGCCAACGAGCCATGTGGATGGACTCTTCGATACCCTGCTCGGTCAGTGGGCGCAGCTCATCGGTTTTTGCATTCATGCCAGCCTGGCCATGACGCATGATGTAGATCTTCATTACAACCTCGCCCAGGGGGCCTGTTTAAATAGCGGGAGAATCTTACCCCGCCATGCGGGGGGAAACAATTGCGCTACCTCTCAGAAAAGGGTTTGCCTCGTGAGATAGCGGGGTCGATAATCATGTTTAAATTCAAATAAATTCACCGCGAGTCAGCCCTAATGAGCCCACATGCCAGTCCCAACGACCATCGGCGGTATCACTATCTGGAG
>NZ_JRGL01000028.1 GCF_000764655.1 Aeromonas aquatica | reverse complement strand
CACCTGGTTGCCGTAATAGGGCTCCCGGTCGCTGAACGGGCTGGTACGAATGAACAGCGTCACATGGCGGCAGCACATCCCTTCTGCCCGGAGCTTCTCGGCCGCCCGCTCCATGTAGCCGGCCAGCGCCTGGTGCATGGGGCCGATCTGGGTGATGCGCTCGCCGAAGCTCCGGCTGCAGATGATCTGCTGTTTGGCCTGGGCCTCTTGCTCCAACTCGGCGCAGGGGATCCCCCGCAGCTCCTGCACGGTGCGCTCCACGACTACGCCATACCGGCGGCGCAGGCTCTTGGGGTCAGCAGCGACCAGTTCCGCCACCGTCTTGATGCCCTGAGTCTCTAACTTGGCCGACAGCCGCCGGCCGATACCCCATATCTCGTCCACCGGGGTGATCGCCATGAGCTTGGCGCGTCGCGCTTCATCCCGCAGATCTACCACTCCGCCGGTGGCCGGCCACTTCTTGGCGGCGTAGTTCGCCAGCTTGGCCAGGGTCTTTGTTGGCGCAATGCCGACTCCGACGGTGAGGCCGGTCCACTGCTGCACCCGTTCGCGGACTTGGCGGCCATAAGTCACCAGGTCGCCAGCCCAGCTCTCGCTCAACTCGATAAACGCCTCGTCGATGCTGTAGACCTCCACCGCCGGGGCCATCCCCTCCAGGATGCTCATCACACGACTCGACATGTCACCGTAGAGGGCGTAGTTGGAGCTGAACCATACCCCACCCATGGCCTCGAAGAACTGGCGGATTTGGAAGTAGGGCACGCCCATCTTGATCCCCAACCTTTTGGCCTCTGCCGAGCGGGCAACCACACAGCCATCGTTGTTGGAGAGTACGACGATCGGCATCCCCTTGAGGTCAGGGCGGAACAGTCGCTCACAGGAGGCGTAGAAGTTGTTCACATCGACCAGGGCAACGGCGCAGTGTTTGTTCATGGTGTTGGCATCAGGTGTACGACGCCGGTCACCACCCCGAAGATTTCCAGTTCCTGCCCTTCACTGAAATGGATGGGGCGATAGGCAGGGTTGCCGGGGAGCAAGGCTACCATGGGATCAAGCTGTAGCTCCTTCACAGTGAACTCGCCATCGATCGCGGCGACCACCACGCTGCCGTGACGCGCCTTGCGGCTGCGGTCCACGATCAGCAGGTCGCCATCGCGGATCCCGTGCTCCACCATGCTGTCACCGGCCGCCCGCACGAAGTAGGTGGCCGCCGGGTGCGCGATGCAGAGCTGGTTCAGGTCGATGGTCTGTTCCACATAGTCCTGAGCGGGGGACGGGAAGCCACAGGCGGCAGGGGAGAGGAACAAGGGGATTTCTAACGCCGGAGCGTCGAGGTCAGGAACTGCAAACATAGTTTTGGCTCACAAGGCTGTATATAAACACAGTATAGCGATGCCCGTGGTGAAGATCACCGTGGAGCGATTGGCTCCGGATTCAGGTAATATCGGCAAGCCCCCTATGCGTGGAGCCGCCAATGTCATTCAATCTGTGCACCCTGCCGAAAGAAGAGCAGGAGAAGGTCGAGGTAGAGAAGGCCGCCGCCTATGCGGTGTGGAAGGAGCGGAACCCCGAGATCAAGGTGCCAGCCGAGAGTGAAGCTGGGAACTACAAGGGGGAGATGCAGGCCTACTTCCTGCAACAGGTAGAGCGGTATCGGAAGGTCAAGTAAACATAAGGACGAGGTAGGAATATGACGAACAAGGAACGATTGGTACAGAGTCTGCTGGCTGGTGTTCAGCATGGAAATACGGATGTGAAATGTGCGGCACTGCTCGCCATAGGAGAAAGTGGCCTGATTGACGAACATCAGCTGGTGAATGCGCTGGAAGATAGTTCGAAGCTGGGTAACACCGATGTAAAGTCAGCAGCGCTGGCGGGGATGGGGCGGATGCTGAGAAATTCAGATCGTCAATGATCCGACGTCCGCCAATATCTGCGATTGCTTGCTATTTGTAGTTGAGTGGCACAAAAACGCCCAATCATAGCCGGAATCCTTTTGAGCCCGGCTTTTTCGTATCCGTCCCGCCTTTACAAGGCTATGCCTTCACCTCGGGGAGTTCGCTGATACAGGTGGTGAAGCGGGGACTGAGTTCAAGGCACAATCACTATCAAAAAACAACTGGTGAAATTGCCGGTTGAATCCTTGCTACTTCTGCTCAGAATGGCCAGGGGTCAATATGATCCTGGCCTTTTCCATTTTTGGGCAATCTCGGTATGCTTTGAACAAGATCAGCATGCCACGTAGTAGCATCACCTGAGTCATATTATGTCTAAGCATGCAGCCAAGGTCGGTAACATAGGAACCGACCATGAAGGTTTTCATCCTACGCCCATAACGGCCGGTTCTCCTGACGTTTTCATCGATGGCATCCCCGCCGCTAGGGTCGGGGACCCACTGGCCCCACATGACAAGCCGAACCATCCGCCGCACCCTCGCAAGATCGCATCAGGCTCATCAACAGTATTCGTGAACGGTAAGCCCCTGGCCATCACAGGTGGCTCTGTTGACTGTGGTGGGGTGATCATCGGTTCGGGAACTGTGATAGTTGGCGATCAGTTCGAGAAGGTTGAATCCAGCTTCAAGCCAGTGGTGGTAGAGAAAGCAACCCCATTCATTTTCGCGAAGTCTAGCTCGGTGCCGCCGACAACCATTGAGGCGGCTACAAGTGCAGAGCCTCTCGCGATGTTCGGTAGAGCCGTGGTACTGGCTCCAATGCCATCTAAAGCCAAGTGAGGAGATGCTGATGTCTGGAGCCACAACCGCAAGTGCGACAACAGAAATCGCACTTGGGAGAATATCTGGCGCCTTGCCAAGTGAATTAGGGGCCTGGGCTCTGCGTTCTAGTGGGGCCGCCTCAGGGGCGTTTCTGATGGCATTTTGGCCATCAGACTTAGGTGATGGAACGCTCTACACGGATGCGCAGTTGCAGGCCATGAGCCGGGCTGCCACGCGGGTCCGTTTCAGATTCATTGAGGATGAACAGGGGCGGATGCAGGTGTATGGGATTCATACCAGCGCCGCCTCTGGAATGGATTCAGTGCCAATCGTGCAAGCCCGGCATGAGGGGAGCACACTGGTGGCAGCAGTTCCGGGCGGACCGACGTTGACCTGGTACCCGGATAGCAGTGGCGAAGTGCCGGATGCCAGCAGTTACTATCCGGAGCGGGATGGCATGGAGGTATCGAACATTTTGGTTCGCCCCATCCCCGAAGCCCCTGATGCAGAGCTTGAAACATTCCCGGCCAGCGGGGATGACCTGGAAGATTGCATCATAACCTTCCCTGCATCATCAGGGGTTCCACCGCTATATCTGGTTTTCAGCAAGCCGCCGGTGAAATTACTGGAAGTCGATACCTACAGAGGATTTCAGGGGAGACCAAGGGCAGGCACTCATGCTGATCACATGCCATCAGCAGCGGCGATTGAGCGCTATTTGCTTGAGACCTTTCCGGGGTTAACATCCTCAGAAATAGGAGGGCTTAAGAAGGATGTTGCAGCCTTAATAATTCCTGCCTCGGTTCACCAGAAATGTAGTGAAACCTATGGTGGAAGGAATACCTCTTCGCAGATTGAAAAAGACTCGAAGGACTTAAAAAAAGCCGTAGACAGCAACTTTGATATGGTTAAGAAGTGTTTGCTGGATGAAGGGTATGACAATGCTGAAATCGAGCGGGCAAGGCAGGAAATGCACCAAGTGAATAAAGAACAGGGGTGGTACAAATGACGGTGGATGCTAAAGCTTTAATCAATGGCCTTGGACTCACATATGAGGCCATGCTCGAAGCCGAGATGATACCCTATAAGACGAAGCCAAAAGGGGATTCAGGTAGTCCGTATATTACGCTGAACATGGCAAAGGAAGGGGTGTTTTTGACATTTGACCGAGTGTCGAGAAAACTCATCGAGGTCGATCTTGAGCTGATTAGAGAGGGGGATGATAAGTATGTATTCCCTAATGAGGTACCTTCTCCTCTCTGGAGTGTTATGTTGCGCTCCGATGTAAGAGCCAAGTTTGGTGTACCTGCAAACTCCCTCCCACCTTACAGGCTTATAAATCGCAAGAAAGGTGGTACAGATCACTATGTCCTCGAGAAGGGAGGGAAAAAGGTGAGTATGTTGCTGAGCTATGACTTAGAACAGAGAGCAACTACTGTCGGTTTTAAACCAACAGAGCTTGTGCAGTGGAAGGAGCTGGATCCGTCTCTGCTGCTGTAGTTGCTAGTTCGGTGTCCCCCTGTATCTGTTGAAAGTTCTGCTTTGGAGCGTTAGCATCTACCCATCATGGTCAGAGTCTCACCGACTCTGGCCTTTTTCGTTTCTGGCCCGCCTCGTGCGGGCTTTGTCGTTTCTGGAGGGGCGATGCATGGGGAAAGAAGAAGAGCTCGCGACGGCTGCGGCCGCTGCGGGGGTGGCAAAGAGCGCACCGCCGGTAGTGGTGTCCGGCATGACGCTGGCCGGGTACTCGCTCAATGACTGGGTGCTGGCTGCCACGTTGATGTGGATAGCGGTTCAGATGGGCTGGTTCATCTGGTCGAATATCATCAAGCCACGCCGCCAGCAGGGAGGTGCAGAATGAACAAGGTCCGCATTGCCATTGCCGCGCTCAGCCTGAGTGCAGCGGGCTTTGTGGGGCTCCTGAATCGGGAGGGGTTTGAACCAACGGCTTACCCCGACCCGGTACACGGTACCAAGCTCCCCACTATCGGCTTTGGGAGCACCGAGGGGGTCAAGATGGGTGACACCATCACGCCCGTCGCTGCGGTGAACAGGAGCCTTCGGGAGGTGCGGGTGTTCGAGGATTCCCTCAAGGCCTGCATCCAGGCTCCCCTCCATCAGTATGAGTTCGACGCCTATGTCGAGCTCTCCCACAACATCGGCCCTGGGGCCTTCTGTCGCTCCACCATCGTGAAGCGCCTGAACGTTGGCGACTACCCAGGGGCCTGTGAGGCGATCCTGCTGTTCAAGCGTGCTGGCAACCAAGACTGCTCGGCACCCGGGAACCGGGTATGTCCCGGGCTGTGGAAAGACCGGCTGCGCCTCAATGCTAAGTGCAAGGGGGAGTGATGGTGACGACTCCGCAAAGCAGGGCGTTGCCGTTCCTGGCCGGCGCCCTGGTGATAGCCGCCCTGGCCGGTGGTGGGGGGGCGCTCTACTGGTCCGGTCAAGCCGATGGGAAGGAAGGGGAGCGCAAGACCTGGCAGGCGAAGTGGGATGAAGAGGCTACCCGTCTGGCCACGGCCAGGACCAAGGCAGAGCTGGAGGCCCGGGAAGAAGAGCTGCGCCGCCAGGCAGAAATCGATGAGGTGAGAGACCATGCACAAGAACAAATCGCCCAAGCACAAGCTGATGCCGCTACTGCTGGCCTTGAGTCTGGCCGGCTGCGTGAGCAAGCCCGCCGCCTGGCAGCCCGAGCAAGTCAGTGCGCCAGCTATTCCGGCACTGCCCAAGGAGGCCAGGCAGCCGAACAGCCTGCAATGGTGCTCGCCGACCTGCTCAGCCGGGCTGACGAAAGAGCGGGTGAGCTGGCAGCAGCGTATGACAGAGCTCGAGCATCAGGACTAGCCTGTGAACGAGCCTATGACTCCCTGCGCACCGCAACCATGAAACCCCGCCCATAACGGCGGGGTTTGTCTTTCTGGGGAAGGGGAGAAGGTGATGCAGATGAACTGGAGCAGTGAAGTGATAAACGGTATCGACGTGACTGGGGTGATCGCCAGCGTAGAGCACTACGACGGAGGCGAGGCCCTGGTTGTTCTTTCCTCCGGTGTTTCCGTTGTGGTACCGGCTACTCACAAGCCGGTACCTGGTGACACCATCGTTGAAGGCGAGCTATCTCTCTAAATGGCAAAGACCGACTGGGCAGAGCTCAATGCAGAATTCCTGCAGGAGCATGAAGCGACCGGCATCAGTGCGAAAGACTGGTGCGATAGCCGCGGCCTTAACTACAACTCGGCGCGTCGCTATTTGAAATCTCGGGGGCAATCCCCTGCGCAACCCGATAAATCTCGCGTAGCTGCGCAATCTGCGCATCCAGAAGTGCGCAAAACTGCGCAATCTGCGCAAAGTGCGCAACCCAAGGGGAATGAGGCCAAGACCAAAGGGGGAGAAGGAAGAGGGGGAAGGTCATCCTCATCCACTCAGACCCCAGCTGACTCAGGCCAGGATGCGAAAACCAACGGCCGTGACAATGGTGGCCGCTTCATCGAGGGGAACCCTGGCAATCCCAACCCGCCCAACCAGTGGAATCCCGGCGACCGGCCGGCATTGACCCACGGCGGCTATGCCAAGTTCCTCGACTCACAGGAGTTGTTCGACGAGGCCCGCGAGCTGAGACTGCGGGACGAGCTCGACTTCACCCGAGCTCGTGTCATCTCCGTCACCAAGCTGCTCAAGGGGCTGCAGCAGGACCTGGCCACAGCCAGCGAGATGGCTGACCGCATTGCGCTCTACGACAAGATCCTGAAAGCCGAGCAGGCCCTCGACCGCAACATCCAGCGGATTGAGTCTATCGAGCGGACCCTGAGTGCCCTACGGATCGACGAGGTGAGCGTGCCGAAGATTGAGGAAGATACTCGGCGCATCCGGGCTGCAGCCCGCAAGCTGACCGCCGAAGCCGACAGGCTGGAGAAGGATGGCGGCAGCGAGGCTACTCCGGTCAGCGAGATGGTCACAGAGCTGCAGGGGATGGGGACTGGGGGGCTGATGTCGTGAGTGACGCCATCGATACCTCCGCCATGACTGAGCAGGAGCAGATGGCCTACATCCGTTCGAAGCTCAGCGACAAGTGGTGGCGGATGAACAACCTCTACATGATCGAGAATGAGCAGGGCAAGCTGGTGCGCTTCCGGTTGCGCCCGGCGCAGGAGCTGCTGTTCCGGACCATGTGGTACCTGAACATCGTCCTCAAGGCGCGTCAGCTCGGGTTCTCCACGGCCATCGACATCTACCTGCTGGACGAGGCGCTGTTCAACAACAACCTCAAGTGCGGGATCATCGCTCAGGATCTGACGGCGGCCGGCGAGATATACCGCACCAAGATTGAAGTGCCCTTCGATAACCTGCCGGGCTGGCTCAAGGCCCAGTTCAAGGTGGTGACCCGGCGCGGCGGTGCGAACGGCGGCCATATTCTGTTTCGGCATGGCTCCAGCATCCAGGTGGCCACCTCCTTCCGGTCCGGTACCGTCCAGCGCCTGCATGTCTCCGAGCACGGGAAGATCTGCGCCAAGTACCCCGAGAAGGCCAAGGAGGTGCGCACCGGTACCCTCAACGCCATTCACCCTGGGGCGATCGCCTTTATCGAGAGCACAGCGGAAGGGGTGGGCGGCGACTTTCACAGCATGAGCATGAAGTCTCTGGAGCTGGCGCGAGCCTCTGGTGAGCTGAGCCAGCTCGACTGGAAGTTTCATTTCTTCGCCTGGTGGCAAGACCCCAAGTATCGCGCCGACGTTCCCGCGTCTGGCGTGGTGATGAGCAAGACCCAAGCCGAGTATTTCGCCGCTGTCGAGAAGGCGATGGGTTGCACCATCAGCGACGAACAGCGCCAGTGGTACGTACTCAAGGAGGCGAACCAGGGCGCAGAGATGAAACAGGAGTTCCCCAGCACGCCGCTGGAGGCGTTTCTGACCTCTGGGCGTAGGGTATTCGACCCCATCGTTACGATGGAGGCAGAGGGCGACTGCATGGCCCCGCTCATCGTCTATGACATGGACCCGGTTACCGGCAGGCGCGAGAAGGCTCGCAAGCCGGAGAAGTTGGACGAGCAGGGACAGCGCTCGCTCGAGAACATGCTGCTGGTCTGGGAGCTGCCAGATCCCGACGAGGATTACGCCATCGGCGCCGATGTGGCTGAAGGTCTGGAACATGGTGACCGTTCATCCTTTGACGTTGTGGCCAAGAGTGACGGCCGGCAGGTGGCCCACTGGTTCGGGCACCTGGATCCCGGGCTGTTTGCCCAACTGCTAGCACATGTGGGCAAGTTGTACGGCACCGCCGAGCATGGCCCAGCCTTCATTGGCCCAGAGCGAAACAACCACGGCCACGCCGTGTTGCTGGCCCTGCGGGATCACTACCCGGTGCGCCGCATCTATGCCCAGGAATACATCGACCGGGACCGCGACGACGAGACGCCGCGCCTTGGCTGGCTCACAACCCGGCAATCCAAGCCGATCGTGGTTGATGGCCTCAAAGACCTGATGCGTGCCGGCCAGTCCGGGATCCGCTGGATAGGCACAATTCACGAGGCAACCACCTACGTCTACGACAAAAGCGGCAGCATGAACGCCCAGACCGGTTGTTACGACGACCAGTTGATGAGCTACATGATCGCCCAAGAGATGCGAGCCCGCATGCCTGCCCGCATCGTCAAATCCGAAACCACCCGTAAACCCAAGCACTGGATGGCCAACTGATGAACCAGACCCAACGCAAGGCCCCCGAACAGGGAGGCTTCGATACCTCACGCCTGCTCAACCTGATGAGCGACATTGATGGCCAGCCAGATTGGCGCACCATGGCGAACAGAGCGTGCGCCTACTATGACGGTGACCAGCTGCCGCCCGAGGTCGTCAAGGTGCTCGAGGAGCGCGGGCAGCCCATCACCATTCACAACCTGATCGCCCCCACCATTGACGGTGTGCTGGGCATGGAGGCCAAGAGCCGCACCGATCTGATGGTCATTGCCGACGACCATGATGATGAGCTGGAACAGATGGCCGAGGCCGTCAATGCGGAATACGCCGACATGTGCCGGCTTGGTGGATTGGATCGCGCCCGGGGGGAAGCCTACGCAGGTCAGATCAAGACTGGCATCGGCTGGGTGGAGGTGCGCCGCAATGATGACCCTTTCGGCCCACGCTACCGGTTCAGCAATGTGCCGCGAGACGAGGTTTATTGGGATTGGCATAGCCGTGAGCCCGATTTTAGTGATAACAGATGGTTGATGCGCCGCCGCTGGGTGGATCTGGATGAGGCAAAGACCATGTTCCCAAGCAAGGTCGAGGCACTCACCTGGGGGGTGAACGACTGGGACGGGTTTGTCAGCCTCAACACCATAGAAGGGATGGACCCCAACCTTGCCAGCGCCTTTGAGGAGTGGGGACACTTCGACCGCAAACAGGTCGAGTGGTGCAGTCGCAATCGGGATCGTGTGTTGCTGCAGGTGGTCTACTACCGCACCTACACCATGCGTCAGGTGCTGATGCTCGACTCTGGCCGGGCGCTGGAGTATGACAAGACCAATCAGCTGCACCTGGCTGCTGTGGCCATGGGGCGCGCCAAGCTGGAACGCTGCCCGGTGGCCGTGATCCGCGAGTCCTGGTTCGTCGGCCCCCATCATCTGGTGGACCGACCCTGCACAGCCCCTCACAACATGTATCCGCTGGTCCCGTTCTGGGGTTACCGCAAAGACCGCACCGGCGAGCCGTATGGCCTGATTGCCCGGGCGATGCCAGCGCAGGACGAGGTGAACCTGCGCCGTATCAAGCTCACCTTCCTGCTGCAGGCCAAGCGCGTCATCATGGACAAGGACGCCACCAACATGAGCCGGGATCAGGTGCTGGAACAGGTAGAGCGCCCTGATGGCTATATCGAGCTCAATCCAGACCGAGCGAACAAGACCAGCGTGAGTGATGCCTTCAAGGTGGAGCAGGACTTCAACGTCGCCGCCCAGCAGTTCCAGGTGATGCAGGATTCAGTGAAGCTGATCCAGGACACCATGGGGGTTTATGCAGCCTTCTTGGGGCAGGGCTCCACCGGTCAATCGGGTGTGGCTATCAGCAACCTGGTAGAGCAGGGGGCCACCACACTCTCCGAGATCAACGACAACTACCGGATGGGCTGCCAGCAGGTGGGTCAGTTGGCGCTCTCGTATCTGCTGGAAGACATGGCCAGTAAGCGCAACTACAAGGTTACCGTCAATCGCGACGATCCGCGCCGCCGCAAGGCCGTTGTGATCAACGTGGAGCAGGAGGACGGCAAGCTCACCAACGATGTGACACGGTTGCGGGCCCATATCGCACTGGCGCCGATCCAGCAGACTGCCGCCTACAAGCAGCAACTGGCCGAGCGGATGACCCAGGCCATGTCGCAACTTCCGCCTGAGGCTGCCGGCGCATGCTTTGACCTGCTGGTCGAGCTGATGGATGTACCGCGCAAGGCCGAGTTCGTGGAGCGGATCCGCAACGCGCTGAACATCCAGAAGGATCCGGAGGAAATGACCGACGAGGAGCGCGCCGCCGCCGAACAGCAGGCCCAGCAGCAACAGATGGAGCAGGAGCTGGCCATGCGCGAGATGCAGGCAAAGCTGGCAGAGCTTGAGGGTAAGGCCGCCAAGTGGCAAGCGGAGGCCCAGCGCATAACCAAGCTGACCGACTCTATCCGGTTCGAGGATGCGCTCAAGCAGGCTCAGACCGGCAAGACCTTGCAGGAGATGGAGCTACTGGTTGCTGAGCAAGAGGGGATCCAGGCCGAGCAGGCAGTCCTGCAAACCCAGCTTCTGGACACCATTCAGCAGCAGATTGACGCCATCACTCTCTGATAGTTGCTTTCCTCACCGCCCAGCGTTAGGATTTCCCCAACATGGCCCAGTCTCTCGAGATTGGGCCTTTTTCATTTCCAGACCCGGCCATTGTGCCGGGTTTTTTTGTGCCCAGCCCAAGCCGGGGAGTGCTATCCCCGAGAGCATTCCCCCGCTTGGGCAGCGATACCACCCACTGAAAACCCACGAGGACAACAATGGATACGAACATCGACAACCTGACCGGGACTGAAAGCCTGGATGAACTGGAAGCCATGCTGGCCGAGATCGAGCGAGAGCCCGATACCGAGCTAGGTGATGGCACTGCTACCGAGGAAAAGGACGTAGACACCGCGCCGTCGGCGGTCGAAGTAGTAGCCGGTACCGAACAAGCCAACGTCCATCAGGAAGGTGAAGTGGCCACGGAGCCTGAGAAGGTGATCCTGGCCAAGAGCGGTCAACACACCATCCCGTATGAGGTGCTGGAGCAGGCACGCAATGAGGCCAAGGTATTGCGTGAGCAGTTGGCCAACTCGCAGCAGTCTCAGGCCGAACGGGACAAGTTGCAGGCGCTGCTGGAGAAGCACGGGATTAACCCCGATGCAGATCCGGACCAGCTCGACCTGCAAGAAGTGGAGCAACTGGCGCAGGACTACCCGGAAATCGGTAAAGCCCTGACAGCGATGGCCAACAAGATCCATCGACTGGAACAGCCTGCTGCTCAACCGGTTCAACCTGCCACCAATCCGGTGCAGGCCGCACTGCAGGCGGTACCTGACCTGGTGGACTGGCGGGAGAAGGACCAAGACCGCTTCGACTTCGCCATCATCGTTGATGAAAAGCTCCAGGTTGATCCAACGTGGCAAGGTAAGTCACTGGATGAGCGATTTGCAGAGGCTGCTCGTCGCACCAAGCTGGCCTTTGGTGATGCTGTGGATACTGCTCCACCGCCCGCCAAGGCACCCAGCAAGGCAGCAGATAAGCCTGCTGACTTTATCCCGTCTAGCCCTTCGGCTCTCGGCCAGACCCATCATGCAGCACCAACCGGAGTGGAGCGCTATGGCGCCATGTCTCAAGCCGAGCTTATCGGCGAGATGGGCGCCATGACAGAAGCCCAAATGGAGGCGCTGCTGGAACAGGCCGGGTACTAACCAACAACCCGTTTATACAAGCCAACCCCGACCACTGTGTCGGGGTTTTTGTTTTCATGTAGGAGAGGACCATGACCCAAGTCACCTCGGTGCAAGCCAACAAGATTTTGCAGGCGGCACTGTTCACGTCTGCCAACCGTTCTCAGTCGCTGGTGAACATGCTGACTGAAGAGGCGCCGAAGGGCGTGAAAATTAATGACGGAAAGCAGACTCACCATGGCGCCCCCGTTGTTCGTATCTCAGATCTCAGCAAGGGTGCTGGCGATGAAGTGGACATGCAGCTGTTCCACCAACTGTCTGGCCGTCCGACCATGGGCGACAAGAAGCTGGCCGGGCGCCTCGAAAGCATGTCCTTCGCCGACTTCTCGCTCAAAATCAGCCAGACCCGCCATGGTGTGGATGCTGGCGGCAAGATGAGCCAAAAGCGTACCAAGCACGATCTCATCAAAACTGCTCGTGCCCTGCTGGCGGATGGGTACTACGGCCGTCTGGTTGACCAACGCGGCTTCGCTCAGTTGGCTGGGTCCCGTGGTGACTACGCTGCCCACGATATCATCCTGCCACTGGCGGATGATCCTGAGTTTGCGGAGATCATGATCAACCCGCTGACTGCGCCGACCTATGATCGCCACTTCTTCGGTGGGGATGCGACTACCTTCGAAGCCATTGATGCAGCTGATCGGTTCAATCTCGGTTGCGTGGACAACATGGCGCTCTACCTGGCGGAGATGGCCAACCCCATCCAGCCGATCCGAATGGTAGCCGACCCGTCCGGTGGCGAGCCGCTCTATGTGCTCTACGTTACCCCGCGCCAGTGGCACGATTTCTACACATCCAGCTCCGGTAAAGACTGGAACGCCATGCTGGCCGCCGTGGCAGAACGAGCCAAAGGCTGGAACCACCCCATCTTCCGCGGAGAAGGTGCTATGTGGCGTGGCATCTTGGTCAAGCAGTACAAGGGCATGCCTATCCGCTTCAACCAAGGCAGCACAGTCAAGGTGTGTGCGGCCAACTCCACGACCGGCGTGGAAGTGGACAAGACTGCCGGCACCCTGATCGACCGTGCCGTACTGCTAGGAGGCCAGGCACTGGCTAATGCCTTCGGCTCTGGCGAGCAGGGCGGCTCTTTCGGCATGCACCAAGAGCCGACCGACCACGGCAACTCGAACGAGATCTCTATCCGTTGGGTGTCCGGTCTGCAGAAGATCCGCTTCAAGCAGAAGAACGGCAACGTTCAGGATCATGGCTGCATGGCACTGGATACCGCAGTGAGCCCGGTAGGCCGCTAATCGATTCGAGCCCTAGTCTTGGGCTCGCTTTACCCCATTCAAGTCTGAAAGAAGGACCATATCATGGCCAAAATTAACCTGATCGCCACCTGCCGACGCTGGTTCGTCGGTACCTTCGGCAACCTTTCAATTTCCCCGACCTTCATCGCCAAGCTGGCGGCCGTGCCTGCCGGTGATGTGATTGTGTTTGGTGACAAGGTGGAGCCGAACCTCAAGGTGGTGGGTGTGTCCCTGATTGCCGGCGCGCTGGGTGCAAGTACCACGCTGACCGTAAAGGTCGGTACCACCACTATTGTGAATGCCGAGAACACGGTTGCTGCTGTGGCCAAGTACATCCCCGTGGATGACTATGTGACCGATGAGGGTCAGGATCTCACTCTCACGGTGGGCGGCGGTGTCGCAACCGGTACCGTCAAGCTCAAACTGCATTACGAAGTGATCGGCAACCTCTAAGGCTGCCCATCATGCTGCGCCCGGCCCTGTGCCGGGCGTTTCTATTTCTGGATTGGAGAGACAACCGTGAGCGACAAGATTGCTGTGGTTTACATCGGCGACAAGCCGAGCAAGAAAGACACCGTCACCGGTTCCCGCCTGGTGTTCCCTCGTCACAAGCCGGTGGATGTGGAGAGCCACATCGCCATGCAACTGCTGGAGTTCCCCTCTGTGTGGCGCCGTTCCGAAGAGCTGGGGGATGTGAAGGCTCAACAAGAAGCGCTGGAACAGGCTGCGATTGAAGAGGCTGAGCGCCTGGCTGCGGAAGAAGCTCGCCAGGCCGAAGAGCAGAGCATGGTTGTCGGTGACCGTGATCTGGCCAAGCTCACCTCTGCTCAACTGGCCACCCTGGTGGAGGGGGAAGATCTGGATATCGAGCCGCAGGGCCCGCAAGAGAAGGTACCCGATTACCGGGTGCGCGTGCGTAATGCGCTGAAAGCCAAGCTGGCTGCCAGCCTGGAGGGCTAACCATGCAGATGGTGCCGCGTGAGCAGTTCCTACCAACCGTCAGGATGCACATCACTGGCCCGCTGGAGATCATGCTGGAGGAGGCCGTCACTGAGGCGGCCATTACCTTCTGCCGCGAGTCAGAGCTCATCACCCTGGACCGGTTTATTCGCTCGGCATCAGCAGGGAGCCTGGAGACGGTATGCGATACCGATGGCCTGACCTCCTGCAACGTGCTGCACCTGACCGGTGAGGGTGGCGCGCCCTTTATCAGCGGGCGTGACTACTTCGCAATCTCGACCAACGAGATCAGCGTGCTGACCGACCTGGACAACGTGCGTGTCTGGTTTGCAGCTGCCCCGCTCAAAGGGAGCAAGACGCTGCCGGCTCAGCTCTACGCCGATCATGCCGAGTCCATTGCCCATGGCGTGGCCGCGCTGCTCTATGCCCAGCCAGACCGCCCTTGGTCTGACCCCAAGCGTGCGGGTTACCACCGCGCCGAGTTTGTTGAAGGGTGGCGCCGTGCTGGCCGCTTCCGCAAGCAGCACAGTGCCCCGACTCAGGTCGAGTTCCACAACCCTCCCCGTAAGCACTCATTTTTTTAAAGGACCCCACACATGGCAACCGTTACCGTTGACTCGATCCTCAAGCGAGTAAACACCCTGCTCAACGATCGCACTTGGGTTCGTTGGCCCAAGCAGGAGCTGCTGGACTATTACAACGACGCCGCCAAGGCGATCGTGTTGATGCGTCCGGATGCCCATACCAAGAACGTGCAATTTAACTGTGTCGCCGGTACCAAGCAGAGCTTGCCGGCTGATGCCCTCAGGCTGATCGAGGTACTTCGCAATGCCGATGGCAAGGTGATCCGCTTCGTGCCGCGCCGTGCGCTGGATGACAGCTATCCGGACTGGCATGCGGGCAAGGATGGCACCAGTGTGGCGGCCTACACCTATGACGACCGTGACCCCAAGAATTTCTATCTCTACCCTGGCCCAGCTGCCACGGTGAAAGTGGATGTGATCTACTCCGTTGCCCCGCAATCCAAGGTGCTGACGGATGTCGAGAGCGCAGGTACCCCGGCGTTGGCTGATCTGGATGACATCTACATCAACCCGCTGATCGACTTCATCATGTACCGGGCCTTCTCGAAGGACTCTGAATACAGCGCCAACTCCAATCGGGCGGTGGGTCATTACAACGCCTACCTGCAGCAACTCGGTGAGAAGACCCAGGTTGATGCCAACATGGAGCAGCGCAAGACCGAAGGCTTCTCTCGCGTGACCGGGCAGTAAGGGGGCTGTATGGCTGGAGTGTGGAAGCGTAACGGCACCATTGCCGTCACGAAAGGGAGCAAGAAGGTGGTGGGCACGGGTACCACCTTTGCCGATCCGAAGAATGCTGCAGCAAAAGGGCACCTCTTGGTGATGGTGACTGGCACTGCTGTAGACCTGTATGAGGTGGACTACTCGGAGTCGAACTCGGTGTTTTACCTGGTAGAGGCTTACCGTGGAGATACCGTCACCGGTAAGGCCTATGCCATCGACACATCTCGGACAGACTCCATCCCGGAGTTTGCCCGCCGACTGAACGCCACCCTGGGGGCATATCAGCAGCAGAGTGATGCTTTCCAGGCACTGCTGACCAGTGATGCGGCTACTATCGAGATAACCGCCCCGGATGGCACCAAGCACACCGCGATCCCGTGGAAGCGGGTTACCAGCGAGGGGGAGGGTCAAGCAGCCCGCGCCAAGGTGGAGGCCGACAAGGCGGCGGCCAGCGCGGCGGCGGCAACAAGTGCAGTGCTGGCGGCGCGATTGCCTACGCCGGATGTATCAATCCCGTTCACGACTGACGGACGCATGAAGCATGGCAAGGGGGCTCCCGTGCTCGTTGGTACAACCCCGGTTGCCCAGCTTGTCACCTATGAGCGCCTGGGTGCCCAGACCATGATCGACAAGTCGGGGCGATTGGTAACCGTGCCAGCGGGTGAAATGGCCATAGATCAGCAGGGACTGGCCATTTTCGATCAGTCTACGAACGTTGGGGGGCAGTCAATCGATTGGCCAGCAAGCCAAGGTGCTTTGGCCAGTAGTCCGCTGGTACACTCCGCGCCTGATGAACAAGGTTGGAGGACTGTGTCCGGTAGCGGAGATCCATCTAAGACGGAAGGAATTTATAAGGATTTTGCTGGGATAGCTGTGGTGGACGCTCCCTACACATTCAGCTTGGACATCAAAAAAACGGCCGGGATGAACCTTCGGATTCGCGCCTATGGGATGACTGCAGGCGCAACAGGCATTGATATATCACTGAATGATGCCACAGTTTCCGGGGCTGGCGCGGGTGATGTGTTGGATATGGGGAGCTATTGGCGCGTTGAATGTACCAGGAGTTTCTCAAGCCCCTCCACCAGGCTATTTCGCATTTATCCATTTGGCGCCAATCCTGGTTCTTCGGGGACACTGACCTATCGCCGCATTCAGGTGGAGCAAAAGCCATTCGCCACACCCTACATCGAGAATGCCACATCAGCGCAAACAACCCGTCCGGCGACAACTAAGTGTGACATCCCGTGGCCAGGAAACATGCACCCGCTTGCTGATTGGCAGGAACTGACTATCGCAGTTGAGTTCGATACGGTTGGGCTCCCCGTTTCCCCCTCATCACATAGCATTTTTTATAGCGGCGGCGGCGGGTTTGGTAACTTCATGCAACGGATTGATGCGCCGGGAACGTGGCGAGTTTTACGTGGCCCTGGTGTCGCCCATTCATTTCCTGTATTGCCGCGCCGCAGATACCGCGTGTGCTACCGCATTAACCGCAATGTGTGCGATCTATTCGTAGACGGTGCGAAGGTCGGCTCTACGATAACAGCATCCCCAAACGCCCCAGGAATGCCTGATATCCTGCGGATTGGTTATGCCTTGACCCCTGACCGCTGCCTGAATGGCCACCTGCGCAACTTCACTATCTGGAACTCACCACTCACAGATATTCAGTGTCAGGCTGCCACGTCATGACCCGCCACTACTGCACGGGGCTTGGCTCCGTTACCACGGGAGCCAAGCGCTGCTGCAAGCAGCACGATAACGACTATGGTGCCAAGGGCACGGTATCCCGTGCCGAGGCTGACAGGCGCTTGCGCCACTGCATGATTGCCCAGGGCAAGCCGGTGATGGCCTGGCTGTTCTGGGCCGCCTGCCGCGTGGGCGGCTGGTATTTCTGGAAGGACAAGGCCCATGATTGATCTTTACCTCAAGGCCGGCAGCAAGTCTGCCATGACCACGGCCCTCAAGGCGGCGGGCTTTAGCCAGGATCCCGACGGCGGGGCGCTCTATCATCCTGCCGCCGCGCTCGATGTGATCGGCACCATCTATGCGCCGACCGGCGAGACCACCATGGTGGAGGGCGAGCAGGTGCCGGTGACAGCCCCAGTCCCTGGCTACCATGCCAACGTGCGCACCACATCGGAGGCGCTGGCCACTGCCCTCGATGCCCTGCGGCTCTACCCCGATACGCCCGTGCGAGTGTGGGCATGAGTCCAGAGCTTGCCTCCTGGCGCGCCCGGCGTTAGGATTTACCCATCATGGCCCTGCTCTCCCGAGTGGGGCTTTTTCGTTTCTGCCTCCCCGAGATCCCCATGCCCGTACTCGATATCGTCACCATGCGAGGAACTATGCCGCGCGTGGAGCCACACCTTTTGTCTGATGAAGTCGCCGTGATTGCCTGTGACTGCCATTTTGACCATGGCGTTATCTCCCCGCTGGAGGATGACGCCAGCGCGGGCGTGGAGTTGCCTATCGTGCCCACCACGCTCTTTCACTATGGCCAGCACTGGTTCGCCTGGAACAAAGTGGTGGAGGCCATGCGCTCGCCAATTGCCCAGGATCCATACGGCCGGGTTTACTACACGGACGGTGAATACCCCAAGGTGACTCATGCCCAGATCGCCACCGGCGGAGCCAACAAGCCAACGGCGTGGTACCGGCTTGGCATTCCTGCCCCAGGTGTTCCTGTTGGAGTGGGCGCAATTACGCCGCCATCCGGTGGTGTCGATGACGACCTCATTGATGACGAAACCCGCTTCTATGTGGACACCTTCGTGACTGCGATGGGAGAGGAGGGGCCACCTGGGCCGGCAAGTGGAAAAGCAACAATCACGATCCCAGGATCGTCTGTTGCCTTGTTGCTGACTCAGCCGACATCCCAAAACAGCAACATCACCAAGCGCCGGATTTACCGGTCTGTGTCCGGTGGCGGAATCGCCGATTACCTGCTGGTGGCCGAAATCCCCATTGCTCAGGCGTCGTTTGTCGATAACCGGGCGGATGGGGAGTTGGGCGCCGTGCTGGAGACTTACGGCTACACCATGCCGCCCGATGGCTTGCGTGGGCTTTGCCAAATGGCCAACGGCATGTGTGCCGGGTTTGCTGGTAACTCCCTCTACCTGTGCGAGCCGTATCTACCCTATGCCTGGCCGGAGAAGTACCGGCTGACCACAGAGCACGACATCGTTGCGATCGCCGCCATCGACACAACTCTGGTGATTGGGACCAAGGGATACCCCTATCTGGCACAGGGTGTGAGCCCGGCTTCTGTAACTACTCAGAAGCTGAGCCAGCTGCCACAGGCCTGCATCAGCGGGCGCTCTATGGTCGCCATGGATGGGGTGGTGCTCTATGCCTCTCCTGATGGGCTGGTAGGCGTTGGCGCCAACGGCGGGCAAGTGGTCACCGAGCAGGTGATCACCCGGAAACAGTGGCGCGCCATGAAACCGGAAACCATGCGGGCATGGCACCACGAAGGCAAGTATGTGGCCCTAACTGATACCCACGCATTCATCTTTGACCCCAAAAGTGGCGATATCCGTGAGCTGACGAACAGGTGGAATGCCGCGGTATCTGATATGGAGAGCGATTCCCTCTTCGTGGCCAAGGGCCGCAGTTTGCAGATTTGGCGCGGCGGCAGTGCCAGCAACGGCCAGTTCGTGTGGCGATCCAAACTCTTCATGACGCCCGAGGGAACATCGTTCAGCAGCTGCAGGGTGTTGGCTCAAGACATTGGCTTGGTCGGGATCAGGCTGTTTGTTGACGGGGAGCAGGTGATGGAGTTGTCCCCTGGCAACCTGGTACCCGGGGCATTCAGGTTGCCCCCTGTGCGCGGCCGGCTCTGGCAGATAGAGGTCTTCGGTACCTCGGTGGTGAGTCGCATCACCCTCGCGAGCAGCATGGCGGAGATGGTGAACTGATGGCCAAGAAACCCGCATACCGCGCCGGCCGGGACCAAGCCGCAACCGCTGAAAACGTAGAGCTACTCACTGGGCAGCGTGGTGACCGGCTCGACAAGGCTGTTACCTTCCGGGAGTTGACCGCCTTGGGTTTGTCTACTCTGCGTCCAGGTCCTGGTGGCGTATATGTCCCCGGCAAGAACCCAGACCTTTTCCCTCCTGGTCAGATGGAGTTTCCCCATGCCCCGGTCAATGTGATCGCCAATGGTGCTTTTCACACTGTCCTGGTGGAGTGGGATTCGCCGCGGTACCGGGGGCATTCCCATGCCGAGATTTGGCGGGCAGAGCAAGACAACCCGGCCGATGCAGTGCTGGTAGGCACAACATCTGCAAACCTGTTCTCTGATGCGATTGGGAAGGGGGCAAAGTTCTATTACTGGGTGCGCTTTGTAAACGGTAAGGATGACCGTGGCCCATTTCAGGGCGTGAATGGTGTTGTGGCCGAAACCAGCCGGGATGTGCAGGACATTCTGGACGAGCTCCAGGGCAAGATAGAAAAGAGTCATCTCGTACAGGAGCTGCTCAAGCCCATTGAGGCTGTCCCACAGCTACAGCTTGATGTCACTATCCTGAAACCCAAAGTCGATGAAATTGAGGTGATCCGCCCCAAAGTTGATGCCATCGAGAACAAGATCCCCAGTATCGAGCAGGAGCTGGCTGGACTGGATGAGCGGCAGAAGGTTGCTCAGGACCTGCTGGATGATGCACAGCAGCAACTAGGAAACTCGAGCATCGAAATTGGTCTGGTGCAAGATCGCCTCAATGCCAAGCTGGATAAGTACAAAGGTGATTTTGACTCGTTCCGCGACGCGGTGTTCGTTGTCGATCCCGAGACGGGCAGCATCACGATGGATGCCGTCAATGCAGTGCGAGATGAGCTGCACACCTCTATCACCGAAGTACATCAAGGACTGGATGCCGTAGCCGGCCAGATAACCAGCAAGGCTGACAATGTCACCGTTGATGGCCAGGGCAAGCGCATCACTGAGGCAGAACAGCGCATCAATGGCCTTGATGCCAGCCTGAGCCAGACCGTTACCAAGGGCGAGTTCACCGAAGAGCAGAAGAAGGTCACCGAGATCGGGCAAGAACTCAACGCCACCAAAGGGGAGTTGAGCCAGAAGGCCACACAGCAAGAGGTAGATGCCCAGGGCGAACGGCTGGCTAACGCTGAAAGCAAGCTGACAGTGCATACCGATGAGCTGAGTTCACAGGCGCAGCGTCTTGATGGATTGACTGCTCAGGTTAAGCAGGGGGATGAAACGCTGCAGGCGAGCATCACCGATCTCGCCCGGGTTACTGCTGAGAGTGATCGGGTTACCGCTCAGCGAGTCAGTGGCCTCGAGGTGAGGGCGGGTGATTCAGAGGCCAAGATCCAGGCGCTCGAGGAGATCATTGAGGATGACGGCGGCATCACTGCCGGTCGCTTTGATTCCATTACCGCAGAGCTTGATCTGCAGCGTGGGCAGGATGATGACAATGCATCTGCCACCATAGAGGGCGCCCTGTCGGGTGATGAACGGGAACGGGAGAGCAGGAAAGCATTTGGCTCCATCCGCACAGAGCAGAAGGTGATCCTGACTGAGCAGCAGGCTCAGGCCCAGCGCATCACGGACATGAATGTGAAGTTTGAAGCGAAGGATGCCACCACCCAAGCCAGGATCTCTACCGTCGAGAAAGTGACCTCAGATGCAGACTCCGCGCTTTCTCAGCGTATCGACAACATTACTGCCGACTACAAGGATGGCGATGCCAAGGCGAACGCCAGTATCAAGGCGCTGGAGCAATCGAGTGCGTCAGCAGATGAGGCATTGTCTTTACGGCAGGATCAGCTGGCCGCCGAGCTATCGACTACCACAGCAGAACTGGCCGCCAGCATCTCTCAGGAGGGGTCGGCCAGGGTCACCGCTGATGAGGCGATATCGAAACGGGTAACCGAGGTTGTGGCCCAGTTCAGCGGCGAGCTTGAGGAGTCTAATGCGAGGATCTCGGCCGAAGAGCTGGCCAGGACCACCAAGGACGAAGCGCTGGCCCAGCAGATACATACTGTCGATGCCGAGTTCAAGGCCGCTGATACCGCGCTGTCTGCATCACTCTCCGAGTCGAGCAAGGCCCTGGCTGATGCCGACAAAGCGCTTGGTGAGCGGATCAGCACCATTGATGTGAAGGTCGGAGAGAACTCGGCCAGCATTACCGAACTGCAGCGTGTGGTGGTCAGCAATGAAGAGTCGCTCAGCCAGCGCCAGGACAAGATGGAATCCGAGGTCGATGTCGGGGCTATCAGTCAGGTTGAGGGCGCACTTGCTGGCGATGAGCGCGATCGGGAGAACAGGAAGGCTCGCGGTGTCATCCTTCAGCAACAGAGCACGCTTGCCAACCAGCAGGAAGCACAAGCGAGAACGGTCGAGCAGCTGACGGCCGAGTTCGGCGCTGCCAATGCAGACATCAAAGCGCAGATCACCAATGAGCAGTTGGTTCGATCCACTGCAGACGAAGCCTTGTCTCAGCGGATCAGCGTTGTAGATGCTGGGTTTAAAGCGGCTGACAAGGTCACCAATTCCGCCGTATCTGATGAGGTTAGAGCAAGAAGCGATGCAGACTCTGCGCTATCAGAGCGGGTAACCCGACAGGAAGCGGCCTACAAGGATGCCGATAGTGCTATTTCCGGGCGGATAGATCGAGAGGCACAAGCCAGATCTGATGCAGATGGAGCTCTATCGCGGGTGATTGAACAGGTTACTTCTGACTTCAAGTCGGCAGATAAGCAGCTGACTGGCCAAATAACCAGTGAGTCGGAGGCTCGGGCAACCGCCGATGGAGCTCTCGGCAAGCGCATAGATACTGTCACCGCGAAGGCTGGCGATCTGGAAGCAGCCGTGCAGCAGCAGAGCGAGGCTATTTCCACCCTTGAAGGCGGGGCCCAGGCAATGTGGGCTGCTAAGGCGCAAGCCGGTGATATTAAGGCTGGTATTGGCATCGTTGCTAAGAATGACGGCACTAGCCAAATCGCTATGTCGGCCAGCCAGGTGTTTGTGTTCAACCCCAATAGCGCAACCCCGATGGCACCGCTCTTTGCGATCGACAATGGGCAGGTGGTCATCGCTGAAGCCATTATCCGCAAGGCCACCATTCAGATCCTGAACTCAGAGAAGATCACCGCCGATTATGTGAAGGCAGGCGTGAGCTTGTCTGCGCCATTTATTAGTGGTGCAGTGATCGACATGGGTAATGGCTACATGTCAGGGGGGGCGGCCGGCTTTGGTAAAGGGGGGCCATACGGCGGCTGGTCGTGGACATGGCACACCATCATCTATGCAGACGGTTCGATTTATACCGATCGCCTCTATGCCGCGAATGGGACATTTACCGGTACCGTCAACGCGAATAGTGGTGTGCTGAACAATGTAACGATCAACGAAAACTGCATTATCAGGGGAACACTGGATGCAGATCGCATAGTTGGGGATGTCACCACGCTGATAAAACCGTCGGGGAATTTCAGCATTGCGGCCTACAAGCGCGCCCGCAACATTGTATGCATCAAGCCGATTGCCGGTAATGCGGTTGTCTCTGGCTCCGGGACCATCGGGATCATCTTGATCTGCAAGATGAACGGGGTGGAACAGGGCCGATCTATGTACCAAGGGAGCTACCCTGCTGGCATAAACCGGATACCAATGCGGGTATCACTGCAGGAGGCGTTTGTTATCCCGGGGAATATCAATGCAAGCATCACCTTCGAGATTGTCCCATACGGTAGCGTGAGCAACATTTCCGAGCAGTACGTAGAGAGTGGCAGTGTTTGGCTGATGGGCCTGTTCTGATGCTGAGTCCACTCCTACGCATATCAAGGGACACCAGCAACCCAGACCTACCCGTCGAACTGCAAGACGCCATCCGTAACGGGGTGGCGTTTTTGTTTGTGCGCGGCGCAGATGGTTTTGTTCTGAAACCGGTGGTGGAGCAGGGCATTACCGGGGTTCTAGTGTGGATCGGATGGGGTGATGGTGGAGCACCGGAGCGGCACTTGCCTGAGGTGAAGCGGCTGGCTCGCCTGATAGGCGCTCGCTGGCTGCGCTTCCACTCGGCGCGCAAAGGGTGGCTCAAAGTGGCGCCCAAGATGGGGTGGGATCGTCAGCCTGACGATGCTGATGGCCTGTATGTATTTCAGATCAACCTGTGAGGTGGGGTGATGGGTAAGGGTGGTTCAAACGAGATCAAGGAAACCGAGGCCCAGAAGGCTGCGGCAGATGTGGCCACAGAGCAGTGGGACATCTACAAGAATGACCTGCAGCAATATGAGGACATCTTCATGGACAAAGTGGATGACCTCAATGATGAAGAGCAATACGACAAACTTGCCGGGACTGCTGCACTTGGTACTGCACAGGCCTTTGGTGATGCTCGAGTTGGCTTAGCTGACAGCCTTGCGGCGGGCGGGGTGGACCCAACCAGTGGCAAGTACCAAGAGGCAATGGGGGCACTGGAAACCGATCAAGCCCTGAGCCAGACCGACACGACCAACCGGGCCCAGTCCAGCCAGCAAGACAAGTTCGTGGCCGGGCTCAAAGATGTGGTGAGCATTGGCGCGGGCCAAAAGGCTGAATCCCTTGCTGGTATGGGGGATGTGGCAAACACCAGCCTGCGCAAGGCCACCAATGATGCCCAGACCTCCTTTCAAAACAAGCAGGCGACCGCCGGCCTGGTCGGTACTTTGGCTGGCGGTGCTACTGCGTATGGCCTTGGACAGATGAAAGCACCCGTTGCAGCTGGTAGCAAGAAGATCAGCCCCACGGCATCTGTGCTGCAGAACAAAGGTTATTAAGGGGTTAGTCATGGGATATGCCGCAGACAAATTTGCCACGATCACCAGGGATAGCTACCAGGACTGGAAAAACAGGTTCTACCCAAAGCAACAGGAACTGATGGAACTGGCGACAAATGGCCAGTTGCTACGGAATCAGCTTGGCCGGGTAGACCTGAACAACCAGAACTCTCTGGCCGCTGCCAAGCAAGCCACCGATAACCGGATGGCTCGTATGGGGGTATCCACGAACCAAAGTGCCGACGACAACGGCCAGGGGTTGCGCATGTCCCTGATGACCGCCGGTACTGAAAACGGCCTGCGCGAGCAGGAACAGGCACGCCAGATGGGCATTCTGACCGGCGCCGATGCCGGGTTGCGTGAGGCAATCAAAACCGGTGGGGGTATGTAATGGGGTACGGGATATTGGACATTGGCGCCCAAACGCGCCAACAGGGAATGGCTGGGCTGCGTGATGCGGCTAACCGAGAAGAAGAGGTAGAGATGGCCAACAAAAACCTCAAGTCAGCTCGTAAGCAGCAGACGATGAGTGCAGTAGGCACGGGGGCGGCAGTGGGCACGATGGTTATGCCGGGAATCGGCACTGCCATTGGTGCAGGTGTTGGTTTTCTGGCAGACAGCCTGTTTTAAGGGGGAGTAGGGGATGGGTGTTTCAGGATTGGCAGAGGGCTTTCTGGCTGGGTTCAGCACAATGGACCGGTATCAGCGAGGGCAGAAAGAAGACGAACGCAGGGACCAGGAGATGGGGTTGCGGGATGCCATGTGGCAGAACGAGCAGGGCCGCCAGAAGGTTGCGGATCAGCGGTATAAAGAAAGTGTTGATTACGCCAAAGAGCGGGATGGCCTTGGGGATGCCCGTTACGAGAAAGAGTTCGCGCTTAATGAGCGGCAAGCAAAGTCGGCTGAAGCTCGGGCAAATGCGGCTGAACGCCGGGCTTCTGCCGGCGAGGCCCGCCAACAGCAGGAGTATCAGTGGCAGACGGAACAGCGAGACAAGCAGCTTTTCCAACAGGAAAACATGCCGATCATCCAATCTGGTTGGCAGGCGGTTTCAGAAGGAAAGGATCCCGGGCAGCAGTTCTGGTCTGTCGTGCGGGACAAACGGGCCGGCTCATTCAATCCGGAGCGGTACCTCGAGCCGGAATATGCAGAGGCCGGCAAGACCTTTGTCACCTATGCGGGCAACCTGGTGCGCCAGGCTCAGGATGGCAAGCTAGATCCTTCAACCCCTGAAGGGCATGCACTCATCAATGATCCGAAGTTCATCAAAGCTGCGGGTACTATCTATCGGGACGAAGTATCCAAAGGGGTTGGGGATATCGACCCGGAGAGCGGGAAGACAATCACTGGCAAGCAACTGAGCAACATCATGGTGAGCCCAGATGGGCGCGGTGTTGTGCTGGGGGTTACGGTTACTTATGACGACGGCAGCACCGATGTTCGCCCCGTTACCGGTAATCGCACCTCATCTCCTGACGATCACCCCAAAGTGATACCCATCAATGATTTTTTGAAGCCAGCTTATCAGCGTGCTGCCTTGGCAAAGCACATGGTTGGTAATGCTGATCAGTTGCGCACCTCACTTGGGCTGACCGCAGGCCCAGACCAAACTGGCTACAAGAAGGCGGTGACCGATCTTGAGAATCAACACGGCCAGAACAGGGCGCGGATCTCGTCCAGTAATGCAGAGGACAAGGATATGCAGCTGGAAGCACTGGACGCCCAACTGGAGCAGAGCAAGGCGGCGCTGGCTGACACCTATGGCATGACCAACAAGCGTGATGAACCGGTTGCCAGCGCACCCATCAAGGAGTGGACTGGCGGTGATCCTGACCGACTCCAGTTCATCAAAGAGGCGAACCAGCATGGCAAGCTGGGCAGCCTACTGGATAACCCGACCAGGATGAACACCGCCTTTGAGCTGTGGCGCCAGCAGGCAACCAAGCAGAAGGCGGCAGAGCAGGCCACTGTCACTGCGAACCGACTACGTGACACAGAGACCAATGCCTATCAGGCAATGAGTCTGGCGCAGGCCCGCCAGTAGTTGCCATAACTCACTCCCAGCGTTAGCATCTCCCCATAGTCGGTCAGTCTGCATGCTGGCCGCCCCATCCTACAAAGCCCTGATCGGTTCGCCGTTCGGGGCTTTTCTTTTGCCCGAAAGCCGAGGACACCATGGACAAGCCTGGACTGCGTGACGCCCTGCCACAGCCGCAACAATCCGACACCCGTAACGATCAATTTTGGGGCGACCTTGATAGCAGCCTGTCTGCCACCTCTGCCGCCCAGACCCTCTCCACCGCCGCCCCAGCTCGCAATCTTGATGTGGGGCTTGGCGACCTTGCCCGCGGCGTCGGTGCTGGCGCGCTGGATCTGGTAGGCGGGATCGGTGAGTTGGCCGGTCAAGCCAGCGAATTTGGCAAAGAGAATGCCGGCAAGCAGGGAGGTGACTACCTGGATCAGTCGCGTGCCAACTTGGCCAGCAAACTCAGTCCCGTGCTGGACTTCGTTGCTGGGGCGGGTGACCTGGCAAAGTCTGGCGCCGAATCACTTGCCGAAGGCATGAGCCCAGATGCCAAAGAGGCCATGAGCCGCCGACTGGTTGATGAAACGCCTGACGGGCGCCTGACCTTGGGGGATGGCTCGGGGGATATCGATGTCTGGGCCATGAAAATGGCGCAAGGGGTTGGATCCCTGCTGCCGACCCTGGCGGCAGGTGGAGTCACTGGTTTGGCTGCTAAAGCCTCAATTGGCCGCGCTGTCACCGCTTCCATGGTCAAACGTGGAGCGACCAAGGAAGTTGCCGAGGCGGTAGCAGCCAAGGCCGTCTCCAAGCTTGCCACCGGCGCAGCCGTCACCACTGGTGCGACCGGGTCGGTTGGCAGTGCGGGGGTGAACGCCAAAGAGTCCGTGCTCACGATGGGCTATGACGAGTTGGCAGCGAGCGACACCTTCCGCCAATCCTTCACCCGCATCGACCAGGATCAGCAAACGGCACACCTCTCCGACGAGGAGAAGCTGGCAATGGCCCGGGAGGAGACGGCCAACGTTGCCAGTCGCGCGACCATGAGCGATGCCAAGACCTGGGGCGCGGCTGCCATGGGGTCCATGATGGGTGACGCCATGCTGTTCAAGATGCTGGCAGGTAAGGCTGCGTCTGGCGGCATGCTGAAAGGGGCTGCCAAAGGGGCGCTTGGCGAGGGGATCGGTGAGACCCTTGAAGAGGGTACTCAGCAATACGCAGTGAACGAGGCGCTGAACGAGGTAGCCGCTGCCGACATCGACCCGATGAAAGGCGTGGTGTCGAGTGCGCTCGAAGGCGGCATGATCGGGATGGGTACCGGCGGAGCGGTGGGGGCGGTTGGTGGATTGCGAAGCGGTAAGCATGCCGGTGGTCAGGAGCAGGGCACCAAAGATCCGCTCGCTGACCCCGCATCGGTGATGATGGATGATGGGGCTTCTACTCCAGCTGCGGAGCCCATGCCTACAGCTGATCTTACTCCGACCACTGAGCATGATCAGATGGTGCAGCCTAATCTGACCGCTGCCGTGGATGGTCTGGCGGATCCACAGCAGGCAAGCAGCGAGCAAAACCCACTCGGCCCCAGCCCAAGCCAGTTCGACGAAATGAGGGATGTGCCAGCATACCTACGACAGGACGATACTGCTGACCGGTTCAAGGGCATTGCCGCAGAGAGCGAGGTGCAGCGTGCCCTGGCTGGTGAGTTTGGCCCCTCAGTGCAGGAGCTGGTGACTATCCAGGTCCAGGGGGGTGAGCAGGGTAAGAGCCTCTATGAGCGTGTGCAGGGTGGTGAGCTGGGGACTGACCCCTTTGCTGGCAACAAGAGCGCCCTGCAGGTGGCGGTGGAGGGGCAGCGCCCTGCCTTGCCGCTCAAAGATGTGATCTTTGCCGGTGACGCCAATGCCAAGCACAAAGGGGACGGGGTGGCCGCGCCGGGTGACCACGATGATCGCCAGGCCGGACCCGGTCCTCAGTTTCGAGGCAGCGAGCGCACCCGGTGGCAGAGCGGGCAGGAGGGGGATCTGCTCCCGCCCGAAGCGGTTGCGGAGCAAGAAAATATCGCGCTGCCTAGGGCGACCATTGACGGGGATGGGCGCGAGGTTGGCACCGAGCTCCCGCACCGCGATGTGATCTATGGCAGCGATCAGCGACAGCCCGATGCTACGCAGATGAAGGGAGATGTGCCGGTCGGCGCTGAGACTGACAGCATCTTTGGCCCGCTCCAGACCTTGCGCATTACCCGCAAAGGCAAGCCCTTTGCCAGCGAGAAAGAGGCTGCCATGGCCAGCCGCAAGGGCAAGGAGACCCCGGTCCCCCTCAATGGCGGCGGCTTTGGCGTGGCCGAGATCGCCGAAGTGGAACAGGTGCGTGGAACGCCATCCAACCCCGTAAACACAGCCCCTCAACAAGGCGTTGTCGAATCACAGCTCAGCGACATCAATGCCGGAGAGCTGGGTCAATTGTCAGATCTGACAGCAAAAGACGTCGGTGATGATGCGGCGGCCCCCCCGTTTCAGGCAAATGCCAACCAGCAGCAACTCGCGTCAGCTATCGATACCGGATACCGCGAGGTGATCCCCGCCAACCAACCACAAGCAGAGGTCAGCAATGAGCCAGTTGTCCCAGTACCTGCAATCGGCAGTGAACGACAAGGTGATCAGCCTAGCGCAGGCGAACCAGCTGCAGCGGGCACTGGAACAGCCCCTGCCGGACTCACCAAGCGAACTGGAACCGGAGATCCGACAGATCTCCCTCCTGCTCTACCTGCACCAGATGGACAGCAGCAGAATGACCCAACACTGACAACCCCGGCCACTGATGCCGGGGTTGCTGTTTCTGGGCCCGCAACCTCGACGCCCTGGACAGAGATGGTCGATAACCCTGACGGTACCCTGACCTTGAGGGGGGAGGTGCCCGCCATCATGCAGTGGGCCAAGGATAGCGGGGTGAAGGCTATCCCACGGCGGGATGGCATGTTGGTGGCCAAGGCGTCTGTGGCCAAGGTGCGGGAGCTCGCCATGGCTGTCGCCAGTGAGCCGGTGCAGCAGCTCGAAGCTGCTCGTGCCGACGTAGCGCCGGAGCCCACCGAGGCGCAGAAGGAGGCGGGGAACTACAAGAAGGGCCACCTCAAGCTGCAGGGACTGGAAATCGCGCTTGAGAACCCTAGGGGATCCATCCGTTCCGGTACCGATCGGGATGGCAAGGCGTGGCAGTCAACCATGGTCCATGACTACGGCTACATCAAACGCACCCTAGGGGCGGACGGTGATCACGTTGATGTGTTCATTGGTGATCAGCCAGATGGCGAGATGGTCTATGTGGTGGATCAGGTGGACCCCGGCACCGGCAAGTTTGACGAGCATAAAGTGATGATGGAATTTGCCGATGAGCAGGCTGCCCGTGCCGGCTATCTAGCGAACTACGAACAGGGTTGGGAAGGGTTGGGCTCCATCAAGGCTATGCCGGTGGAGGAATTCAAACGCTGGGTGAAGAGAGGAGACACTACATCGCCTATTGCCAACCAGCCCACGATTAAATCGGCAAAAACGGTCAGCTTCTCCAAGCAGGCCATGGCCCAAGGGGATAAGCCATCACAGCATCTATCCAAAAAGGAGTCTGAACTGATCACCAAGGATTGGTTCAAACGGTATCAGGGTGCGAATGGTATCGATGTGCAGATCCACACCACCCAAGGCGAGCTTGAGCAGGCTCTGGGGCTCAATGCCAAAGAGGGTCTGATCCGGCGCGCAGCGTTTGATGACGATAGCGGCACTCTGCATGTGGCCGCAGATACGATTTCAGACCCCAAGCGGATGCGCGAGATCCTCCGGCATGAAGTGCTGGCCCACTATGGCTTGGCCAACGTGCTTGGCGATGGGGAATACACCAAGTTGATGAGCCGCCTGATCCAGTCCAAGAAAGATCCAAGCATGAAGGCGGTGTGGGACTGGGTAGACACTCACTATGCCGACGAGGACATCGGTACCAAGGCCGAGGAGGTTGTTGCCCATCTTGCAGAGTTGGAGCAGAGCGCCTGGCGCCGTGGCTGGGATAGCGTGGCTGCTTGGATTACTCGGGCACTGCGCGCCATCGGTTTTGTGCCAGAGGGCATTACCGCAGCCGAGACACGAAGCCTTATCGAGGGGCTGGGCAAGAAGATGAAGCGCAAAGGCCCTGATGACGACGGCCCCGATGGAGGCAAGAAGTTCAGCCAGGAGGAGGCGCAGCCACCGACCAAGAAGGGTGGCATCAAGATGAGTCAGGCGGCCACCGCCGCAGACAAGGCCATGGAAAAGCTCAACCTAGGGCCAAAGCCTGATGTTATCGACAAAACCAAGGCCAACTTGGACAAGCTGCGCGCAGTGGATCGCGTAGTGGTCAATTCCTGGGTGGACCGTTTCATCAAGAAGGCCAACACCGAGGTGCTCGATGCCCTGGCTCCCATCAAGTATGCCGAGGATGCCGCAGGCATAACTGACGCGGCAGACTCCGGCTATGTGGCTGCGCGTATGGCGACCGGGGCGGCCTCCTCTATGCAGGCCACCATGCTTTATGGCCTGCCGGAGTGGAAGGATGGAGTGATCCAGCGTAAGGCCGGCACTGGCGAAAAAGATGCCCTGCTCGGTATCTTCTCGGATCTGGGGAGTGACCTTCACAACTGGCTTGGCTGGATGGCTGGTCACCGGGCGGAGATACTGCTGGTTCAGGGACGCGAGAACCTGCTCGATGCCAATGACATTACTGTGCTCAAAGCCCAGGGCAAAGGCAAAGAGGCCAAGTTCATGGAGGCCAAGGCCCGCTGGAACCGCCTCAACGCCGCCACCCTGGATCTGGCGCAGGAGGCTGGCCTGTTTACCCAAGAGGCGCGGGCTGAGTTTGAAAGCGAGTGGTACATCCCCTTCTTCCGTGAATCTGACGATGGCGATGTTATTGCCCCCTTCAAGCCGAGGGGCGTTGCCAACCAGAACGCCGGCATCAAGAAGCTCAAGGGCGGGGAGGCCAACACCAACGATCTGCTCGAGAACATCTTCACCAGTACCAGCAAGCTGATCGACGCCTCCATGAAGAACATGGCGGCCCAGAAGACGGTTTGGAACCTGGCTGACACCGGCATCATCGAGGTAGTTGCCAAACCCAACATGATGGATTGGCGCGCCCTCAAGAACGGGAAAGACCTGATCACCGTGAAGTTGGAGGGGGAGGACTACATGATCCGGGTTGAGGATCCGGACCTCTATCGCGCCATGACCTTCTTCGATCGCCAGCCGTTCGGCGCCATGGTCAACGTGGCCGCCAAAGCCAAGCGCCTGCTGACGGCTGGGGTCACAGCGTCACCTGAGTTCATGCTGCGCAACTTCTTGCGCGACTCCCTCTCCAGCTGGGCAATCAGCAAGGATGGCTTCAAGCCGGTTATTGGCTCTATTCGTGGGGTGAAGAAGACCCTGGCGATGGATGGTAGCACCATCGATGTGATGTTCAGCGGGGCCAGCTTCCTGGGCGGCTACGTAAACGGCAATGACCCGGAGGCCATGGCCGATAC